>JAZSRP010000019.1:0-37285 GCA_045538555.1 Eubacteriales bacterium | reverse complement strand
AATCAGTTTGTGGATAACACCACACGAGGGTTCGAATCCCTCCCTCTGCGCCAAAGAATAACCGTCATTCTGATACAATAGAATGACGGTTATTTTCTACCCAAAATCAGAATTTTGAGAACTTTGGGAAAGGTTAAACACCTTACTGTTTCATTTTTTCCGTTTCAAATCGTTAAAATACAGGCAATCGTTAATTTGCACCCGTAATCGTTGAATTATAGGCGGCAATCGTCAGTTTATTGAAAATGAACTTTTTCTATGCTATAATTATTTTAAGGATAAGTGAACGGAGGTAAGGATATGAAAAAAGTATTATGTTTAATTGTCGCAACACTTATATTATTATGCGGTTGTTCTCCTGTAAGCCAGTCAGGTCAATCACATACCGACACACCTTCAAAAGAAGATACATTTACAAAAAATGAGAATGGGAACATTGTTAGTAATTCGGGGGTTGAGTACACCCTCTTGGCAAACGAAGGATTACTGTACTATTTGGGTGACTTGGACTTTATCGGCAGCATACAAGGAGAAGAAAAATCATCTCAGCACTTGGGACTTTCATATCAAACAGGGATGTTTGCTAACAAAGATGCTGACAATGACAACATCCTGATCAGACGCGCTCCCGATAATGAATGGTTTAGTATTTACCGCAAGGCCTCATTGCCATCATTCGACTTTGCTGTAGATAATTGCATTCGATTTGAATTTGTTTCCGGTATAGGAAATACGGAGAACGATGTAACTCACACAACTTGTGATGATGGAATCGTTGTAGCATCTGAAATTGCAGAGTTCTTGTCCGATGTCCGTTCACAAAAGGATCCTCGTGAAGCCGGCTTATATGATCTAATTGAGAAACCGGATGGAATGCTGGAAAACTGTTATGTTTATGGCGTAGTCTACGGATTTTTCGAGGAAGAACCTAATTTAGCAGTGCGAATGGTTATTACCTCATATAACGATTTGGCATATTCGATTTCTATTGATGGTAAGGAGTATGTTTTGCCCGCAGAGTGGATTCAGAAATTAGAAAACAAGTGATTTGAAATAGATTTCTGCACTCTTGCGCCCCCTTTTCTTAAAAATGCACCCCCTAAAATGACTTTGCACCCCCTAACCTCAAAAGGGGGGTGCATTTGTTAAAATTAGGGTTAGTCTTCAAAACAAAAAGACAGGCAAAGGCTGTCTTTTCGTTTTTTATATCTTTTCGTATTTTTCTACCATTGCGTCGGGATGAATTTCCAGCTCCTGGCTGTACTGAACCAGCCCGATCTCACATCCCTGACCGATGGCAACAACTCTGCCTACCACTTTGGCGGCTTTTGTGTATTCCAGTGCAACAGAATCACCTTCAACAGTGTCCTCAACGGTCAGCAGCTCATTTGCGCTTCCTGCGCCAAAAAGCTTTGAGATAAGAGGCAAACGTGAAAAGGCACCTGCTCTGCGTTTGGAATCCAGATGAATTTTTATCTCCGAACCGCCTATATTGCCGATTTTTCCGTTTGAAAAAGTCCCTTCCAGTGAAATGTCAACGGTTTCGGCATTCAGCAGGCCGTTGCATTTTATACGACCAAAAATTTTTGCAATCTCTGCTTCGATTCCGCCGTCGGTCTCTACGCTTCCTGCGCATACCAGGGACGTGCATTTTATGTTCCCGCCGCATTTCATGCTGCCTGATACAGCCACGTCTTGGTCCGCATTGATGTCTCCGCCGATTTTTGCGGATCCGCTTACGGCAAAACTTCTTGCGGTGAGATGGCTTTCCAGCCGAAAAGAACCTGACACCTTTGCTTCCTCCGTGCATTCCACAGAACCCTCACCGCGCAGCGATCCTGAGCAACGGATAGAGGTGCAGCGCAGATTCCCGTTTATCCTTCCGCTTCCGCTGACAGAAATGCTTTCGTTATATTCTCCTGCACTGATGGTTCCGCTTCCCGATATGTTCATTCCAAACCTCCAAAAATACTTAAAATAAGTTGTTTGATCTCTTCCGTGATCTCTTGCGCGGTGCCATCCTTGTTTATCAATGTAATGCGTGAGACATCGCACATTCTAAATCTTTTTTCTCCAAAAGGGGTGTCAATACACAAAAAATTGTTGTTTGTTTCCTCGCCGGACAGCTTTTTTGCCAGCTCGTCAAGCAAAACGTCTTCTTTCATGCTCTGTATCATTTCGATCCGCCCGCACACCAATTCCTCCGGAAAAAAAGTCTCCTGTCCGGTCACGGTGGATTTTTTTACAAACCAGTCATCCGGAATCAGCCCTTTTCGCTTCCATCGGTAAAGTGCACCGTAGGAAATGTTGTATCTTTCCAGCAGTTCTTTTTTGGAGATCAATGCATCGTTGCTCATTTTTGCCTCCTGCGTAACAATGTTACGCAGGTATTGTAGCATAACAATGTTACGCTGTCAAGCATTTTTTGTTTTCTTGCACAAAAAAGGTGCAAGTGCAAATAATGATGAGGGAAGGTATATTTTGTTGTAACAAAAACAAAAGGACAAAGTTGGGTATAATATACAATTATTGCGATAAAACCGACAAAAATATGCGAAAAATATTTTGGCAAAATATATTGACAAATGCAAAAAGCGGGGTATAATAATGTTGATGTTTGGCACTGGATGCCAATGAGTGCTAACTGAACAAACACCAATACGGCAGAAAGGAAACCGCCCATGGAGCTGAATGATCGCAAAAAAGCAATACTCAAGTCCGTGGTAGACGCATATATTGCCACCGGTGAGCCCGTGGGTTCAAAGTACCTCACTACCAAAGATGAGTTCAACGTTTCCAGCGCCACCATCCGAAATGAGATGAGCGAGTTGGAGAGCATGGGTTATCTGGAGCAGCCCCACACCTCTGCGGGCAGGATTCCCACAGCAAAGGGTTATCGCACTTACGTTGAAAACCTCATGGGCAGATACTACCTTGCAATGGAAGAGGTGGAAGTGCTGGACGAGGTCATCGAGAGCAAGCTCAGCGAGCTGTCCGCCATCATGGAGGAGGCAAGCCATGCTATCGGAGAGGTGACAAATTACACCTCGTTTGCCTTTATTGGTGGCAGTGGAAGTGAGGCAGAGCGGTATGAAACGGTGCTTATCGATTCCTACAACTTTTTGCTGGTGATGATATGCCGTGACGGCTCTGTCAGATCAAGACAGGTCAAGACACGTGAGCCCATTGATGAGTCGGTTCTCTCTGCTGCAAGAAATGCTCTCAACAAGTGCTTTTCACACATCACTCCCGAGCAGGTGAACCTCAACACCGTACTTTCTTTTGAGGAAGAGATGGGCGAGTACAAGAGCTTTGCCACCATGCTGATGCGTGTGGTCAATGAGATGTTTGGTTCGTTTGACAGCGAGAAGGTTCATATTGACGGTGTCACCAAGCTGTTGTCTTATCCCGAGTTTTTCAATGTTGCCAAGGTACAGAGCGTGCTTTCTATGATTGAGGAGCGCAAGAGGTTTTCTCAGCTGATGAAAAAAGCGGTTCCGGGACAGACCAGTATCGTTTTTGGCGACGAGGCGGAGGGTATTGCTCCTCCTGAGACGGGATTTGTGTTCCATCCCATTACCGTTGGCGGAAAGGTTGTCGGAGCGGTGGGGGTTATCGGTCCCAAGCGTATGGACTACAAAAAGGTTATTGCCTCTCTGGATTATTTTGCAGACGGGCTGACGGAACAGATGGGAAAAGAGCTGGCACCCGCTGTGGAAAAACTGATTGGAGACGGAAATAATGAACAACCAAAAGATTGACGAAAAAGATAAAAACGAGACCCCCTGCCCCGAGGAGACTGCAGAGCAGACAGAAGCTGAGGAGACATGTGACTGCGCCGAGGCCGAAAAGATTTCCAAAAAAGAGCAAAAAGCGGTTTCAAAGCTGGAAAAACAGATCGCCGAGCTGACTGCAAGCCACGAGGAAACAAAAGACAAATACCTGCGTGTAGTTGCTGAGTATGACAACTACCGCAAGAGGAGCATCAAGGAAAAAAGCGACGCATATTCCGATGCTTATGCAGATGCTCTCAAGGCGTTTTTGCCTCTGGCAGACAGCTTGATGCAGGCAATGGCATTTGATCCCGAGGGTCAGGGAATCAAGGCGCTTTGCAAGCAGTTTTCGGATATATTGACAAAGCTGGGCGTCACCGAGATCGAAAGCGACGGCGCACAGTTTGACCCCAATCTTCACAACGCCATCATGCATGAGGAGGACGATTCCGTAGGTGAAAACACCGTGGTTCAGACCTTCCAAAAGGGATACAAGCTTGGGGAAAAGGTGATCAGACCTGCAATGGTCAAGGTTGCCAACTAAAAAACGAAAAAAAATAATCTATCATAAAAGGACGGAATTTATTATGGCAAAAATTATTGGTATTGATCTTGGTACAACCAATTCCTGCGTTGCTGTTTTTGAGGGCGGCGAGCCCGTGGTTATTCCCAACGCAGAGGGAAACAGAACAACTCCCTCCGTGGTTGCTTTTTCCAAAACAGGCGAGCGTATGGTGGGCACTGTGGCAAAAAGACAGGCCATCACCAACCCTGACAGGACCGTTATCTCCATCAAAAGAGAGATGGGAAGCAACTACAAGGCTGATATTGACGGAAAGAACTATACTCCCCAAGAGATCAGCGCAATGATTCTCCAAAAACTGAAGAAGGACGCAGAGAGCTATCTGGGAACCACCGTTACGCAGGCGGTCATTACTGTTCCTGCATATTTCAGCGATGCTCAGAGACAGGCAACCAAGGACGCCGGCAAAATCGCAGGTCTTGAGGTTTTGAGAATCATCAATGAGCCTACAGCTGCGGCACTTGCGTACGGACTTGACAAGGAACTTGACCAAAAGGTTATGATCTATGACCTTGGCGGCGGTACTTTTGACGTTTCTATCCTTGAGATCAGCGATGGCGTGTTTGAGGTTTTGGCAACTGCAGGCGATACAAAGCTTGGCGGTGACGATTTTGACGAAAAGGTTATGAACTGGATCGCTGATACCTTCAGAGCAGAGTCCGGTATCGATCTCAGAGGCGACAAAATGGCTATGCAGCGTCTCAAAGAGGCAGCAGAAAAAGCAAAAATCGAGCTTTCCGGCATGATGAGCACCAACATCAACCTGCCCTTCATCACTGCAGACGCAACCGGTCCCAAGCACTTTGACGCAACTCTTACCAGAGCAAAATTTGATGAGCTCACTCGTGATCTGGTTGACAGAACCATGACCCCCGTGAGACAGGCACTGAGAGATGCGGGACTTCAGCCCTCGCAGGTTGACAAGGTATTGCTGGTGGGCGGATCCACCCGTATTCCCGCAGTTTATGACGCAGTCAAGAACTTTGTGGGCAAGGAGCCGTTCAAGGGTATCAACCCCGATGAGTGCGTTGCGGTTGGAGCCGCAACCCAGGGCGGCGTTCTCGGCGGCGATGTAAAGGATCTTCTTTTGCTTGACGTTACTCCGCTCTCCCTCGGTATTGAGACACTGGGCGGTGTGTTCAACAAGATCATCGACCGCAACACCACCATTCCCGTACAAAAGAGCCAGATTTACTCCACCGCGGCCGACGGACAGACCTCCGTTGAGATCCACGTTTTGCAGGGCGAGAGAGAAATGGCTGCCAATAACACTACCCTGGGCAGATTCCAGCTTGACGGGATCTCTCCCGCACCCAGAGGCGTGCCTCAGATCGAGGTTACCTTTGACATCGATGCCAACGGCATCGTAAACGTGTCTGCCAAGGACAAGGGCACAGGCAAGGAACAGCACATCACCATTCAGTCCTCCAGCAACATGAGCAAGGAGAGCATTGAGCAGGCAATCAAGGATGCAGAAATGCACGCCGAGGAGGATAAAAAAAGAAAAGAAGAGGTTGAGGCCAAAAACAATGCCGAGAGCATGATCTTTACCTGCGAGAAAACTCTTGCAGACGCAGGCGACAAGCTCACCGACGCTGACAAGACACCTGTTACAGCCGCAATTTCCAAGCTGAAGGACACAGTTGCATCCGGCAACACCGAGGCAATCAAGCAGGACACCGAGGCGCTGCAAAAGGCAATGTATGAGGTCAGCACCAAGCTTTATTCCCAGGCAAACCCCGGTGATGCTCAGGGCGCACCCGACATGGGCGCACAGGGCGGAAACGATGATGGCGTGTTTGACGCTGATTTTACCGACAAGACCGACAACTGATAGAATTTTCAACGATCATCCGTGAAAAAGAGAGCGTGGGCAACGCTCTCTTTTCGGGGTTGAAAACCAAAATACCGAGGTGAGTTTTTTGGCAGAAAAAAGAGACTGCTACGAAATTTTGGGCGTAGACAAAAACGCCAACGACGGCGAGATAAAAAAAGCTTTTCGCACCATGGCAAAAAAATATCATCCCGATGCCAACCCCAACGACAAGTCGGCAGAGGAAAAGTTCAAGGAAGTCAACGAGGCGTATTCCATCCTCTCTGACCCGGAAAAAAAGGCAAACTATGACCGCTACGGATATGCCGGCGTGGATCCCTCTGCTGCAGGCGGAGGTTTTGGCGGAGGTTTTGGCGGCGGGTTTGATATGGGCGACATATTTGGTGACATATTTGGCGGCATGTTTGGCGGCGCACAGCGTTCTGCCCGAAACCACACCTCCCGCGGCGGAGATATATCACTGCGGATAGCTATCAGCTTTGAGGAAGCGGTTTTTGGGTGCAAAAAGGATATTTCCTATGCACATATGGAAAAATGCTCCTCCTGCAGCGGTTCCGGTGCGGCTGCGGGTACAAGCACAACCACCTGCTCCTGTTGCGGCGGCAGAGGTCAAGTAACGGTGCAGCAACGCACCCCCTTTGGAGTGATGCAGTCCACACGTATGTGTGATGAGTGCAACGGCAGGGGCAAGGTGATCGAAAAACCGTGCTCCGACTGCAAGGGAAGCGGAACGGTGCGCAAGACAAAAAAACTGGAGGTCAGCATCCCTGCAGGTATCAGCGATGGTCAGCGTATATCTCTGTCGGGTCAGGGAAACGTGGGAGACAACGGCGGTACGGCGGGGGATCTGTATATTCAGGTTTCTGTCCGTGACCATGAGATATTTGAGCGTGAGGGCAACGATATTTATTTTGATATGCCTATCACATTTGCCGAGGCGGCACTTGGCGCAAAAATCACTATTCCCACCCTTGAGGGTTCCGGAGAGCTGACCATTCCCGAGGGGACTCAGAGCGGAAGTACTTTTTCCATCAAAGGAAAGGGCGTGCCCTATATCAACGGAAGAGGAAGGGGAAACCTTTTTGTCACCGTGGTCATCGAGACACCAAAAGGCCTGTCAAAAAAGCAAAAAGATATTTTGGCAGAGTTTGCCGAGGCCTGCGGTGAAAAGAACCACACAAAGCGCAAAGGATTTTTTGACAAGCTGAAAAAATAACAAAAACAAAAAATCTCCCTATACCGAGCGGTATGGGGAGATTTTTTATGTCGGGTTTCTAAACGATTATGTTTCCGTTGCTGTCGGATTTTTTTGTAAGCCCGATGATGAAGTCAATAAAAGCGATGAGAGACGGGATTCCGGTCCAGCAGAACAAAAGCATCACCACTCCGGCACCGGTTTTCCCTGCATAAAATTTGTGTATGCCCAAACCGCCCAAAAAGAAAGCGAGAACACAGTATACAACCTTGCTCACAACCTTTCCTGCTGCGATATACTGACCGTTTGGAGCACCTGCGTTGTTTTGGACATTTTGAAGATTGATGTTGATACTGCCATTTGGGGCAGAAGCGTTTGACTGCGGTTCTTCAAGCTTTGAAACAATGATTTTTGAATCGGTTTCAAAAACTTCCACCTTGTCGCCCACATGAGGCACAAAGTTGAGATCGCAAGCTCTGACCTCCTTGATGGAACCGTCATCTGCACCGATAGAAACAACGGTATCCGAGATCTGCAGAATTTTTGCCATAATTACCTCCAATAATACTCAAATATCCCAAATCGGGATATTTTTATTATACCGATATGGGATAATATTGTCAAGGGGTAATATGTATGAGAATAAAGGAATTGCGTAGGGCACGCAAAATATCGCAGCTTAAAATGGCACTTGATCTGAATACAAATCAAAACACCGTCAGCCGCTACGAGACGGGGGAGCGTGAGCCGGGGATAGCTGAGCTGATAAAAATTGCGGATTATTTTGATGTTTCCATTGATTATCTTGTAGGCAGGACCGATGACCCGAGGCGGCTGTGAGTTTTTTTCAAAAAATAACAAAAATTCGGCAATTGTAAAAACAAACAAAAAACTCTTTCAAAACGGACGTTATTGCGTCCGTTTTTTGTTGCAATAAGGTTGCATTTTCAATCAAAATGTGGTATATCTATAAATTGGATAATAATAAAAAATCGATAACTATACCCAAAAGGAGGAACGACGGTGAAAAAGCGACTTGTTGCCATTGACGGTCTGGATGCATCGGGGAAAATGACTCAGACAGAATTGCTGAAAGAGCTGTTGGAGCAAAAGGGGATTCCGTATCGTTATCTGTCCTTTCCTACCTATGATCCCGACTACTCCGCACTGGTAAACATGTATTTGCAGGGGCGGTTTGGCGATGACCCAAATACCGTCAATCCTTTTGCCGCATCAGCTTTTTTTGGGGCGGACAGGTACTGCTCATATATGCTGGACTGGAAAAAGGATCACGAATCCGGAGCGGTCATTCTTGCCAACCGTTACACATCCGCCAACGCTGTTCATCAGTTGTCAAAACTCCCCGTGGAGGAGTACGACGGTTTTTTGCAATGGCTGATGGATTTTGAATATAACAAGCTGGGAGTGCCAAAGCCCGATGCAGTGGTGTATCTCTGCCTGCCTCCCCATCTTTCGCAAAAGCTCATTCAGGTGAGATGCGATGAGACGGGCGCGCAAAAGGATATTCATGAAAAAAATGCGGAGCATCTGCAAAACAGCTACCGTGCCGCACTCTATTCGACAGAAAAGCTGGGGTGGATAAAGGTGGATTGCAACCACGGTGAGGAGATACGCACCCGTGAGGATATCCACCGAGAGATAGTAGAAAAATTGCGGCACCTTATTCCGGAGCTTGATTGATGAAACGTTGCTTTGAGACAGCAAAGGAGCTGTACCGTGATTGTTTTTCCAACGATGAGACAGAATCGGACATAATATTGGATTTTGCTTTTTCCTATGGGAAAGTGAGATTGCTCCGTGAGGAGGAACAGGAGGCGGGTATGATATGCCACTGTGATCTGTCTGACGGTGATTTCTCTGCAAAATACATTTTTGCCGCCTGTGTAAAAAAAGAGTTTCGAGGCAGGGGATTTTTTCGCGGCTTTTTGGAAAAAACCATAGGTAACGGCGGCGCAATACTTATTCCCCAGACAAGAGACTTGTTTTTCATGTATGAAAAGCTTGGGTTCACACCGGTATTTCATCTTGAAACGGTCATCGACGGTCAGGGCAAGGGAGTCCCTTTTTGCGGATCCACCGACGAGCTGTATGCCGTGTATAAAAAATCCGATCTGTTTCCAAAAAAAAGCCGGCCTCTGTTTGATGCCTGCATTTCTGCCTTTTTGCACTACGGAGGCAGGATCATGAAATCGGAGGAGTGCGTGTATCTTTTGGACGGAAACAGGGTGTCCGAGGTTTTTGCAAAAAAACCCTCAGAAGCTGTGGAGGGTCTGAAAAAGGGCGTAAGCGGCGGTGTCTGTGCAATGTTGCCTGTTTTTTACGCTGATGCCCTCGCGGATAACGGATATAAATACACAAAAAATGCAATATCAATGTCAAAAAACGTTGATTGCTCAAAAATATATATCAACAATCTTTTCAACTGAAAGGAAACAAAAAATGGGAAACGTATATATACTTCTTGCAAGAGGTTTTGAGGAGACAGAGGCCATTGTTCCCGCCGATCTTCTCAAACGTGCCGGAGCAAACGTCTATTTTGTCGGCGTGGAGGGAAACCTAACCGTGGCAGGTGCCCACGGGTTCACTCTGGCAGCGGATATGACGATGGACGGAGTCAAAAAGGAAGAAATGTCCTGCGTTGTACTCCCCGGCGGAGTAGTGGGAACCGAGCTGCTGGGTTCAAATCCTGCCGTTCTTTCTCTGGTGGAATACGCAGTGAGCCGCGGTATCACCGTGGGCGCGATCTGCGCTGCCCCCTCCATACTCGGAAAAATGAGATTGCTTGACGGCCGCAATGCCGCTGTGTATCCTTCCTTTGCCGATGCGCTCAAATTTGCCAACGTCACCGGAAAAAAAGTGGAGCATGACGATATTTTTGTTACTGCCGAGGGCATGGGCGTGTCCTTTGAGTTTGGATTTGAGCTGGTAAAACAGCTCTTTGGCTCCGAAAAGGTGACTGAAATCAGACAGAGCATCCGCTGCGCTGAATAAACAACAAGCTTTACCACAAAAAAAGGAGGACGTGAAATGGCCGAGTTTTTCAAAGAAAAAATTAAAAATCCGTGCATAACCACGCCTCTGCTGGTGATGTTTGTGCTGGCGGGAATGCAATTGTCAAAAAAAGCAATGGCTACCTTGTCACCGGACACAAACGTTTTTGTGGCAATCGGAGTTATTCAGCTGGTGGTGCTGGCACTGCCCTGCATGCTTTATTATCTCGTCAAGGGGAAAAAGCTGGATAGTCCCATGTATCTTGTATCAGTCAAGGGCTCTCATCTGCTTTTTATTATCTTTTCCGCCTTGCTTTTTGTCAGCGGAACGCTGTTGATCAAGTTTTTTTATTACGTAAACGGCGGTGCCGTTGCCTCCATGGTCAATTTTTATGAGGAATATTCGGGAACCACAAAAGGAAGCGGAGAGCTTGAGATAGTTTTGTCGCTCATCGTAGTGCCCGCTCTGTGTGAGGAATTGTTTTTCAGAGGCATCGTCATGTCAGAATACCGTTCAAAGGGGATTGCAAATGCGGTGATAGTGTCAGCGCTTTGCTTTTCGATGCTTCACTTTTCCATAGAAAATTTCTTTGTATATCTGTTCACGGGGCTATTGCTGGGATTTGTGACAGCAGTATCGCGGTCGATCATCCCCGCCATTGCGTTGCACCTGCTGAGCAATACGTTGAGCATATACGCCAGCGACGTATTTTTGCGGATTATGGTAAAAAAGAACGGTGCTTATTTTATAGGATTTGTGCTGGTGGTGCTTGTGACGGTTTCCTTGGTGCTGGTGTTGTCCCGTGTTGAGAGCATGTGTTATGATTATGTATCCGCTCCCCCCGTGGAATCTCTTCCGCCAAAAAGCGCAAAAAACTGGTTGTCGGTGTTCTTTTCCCCTTCGTTTTTGCTGCTGATTGCGGTGTTTGTTTGCTTTACACTTCTGCTATAAAGGAGGCTTTTGGGTATGTCTGAAAAAAACGATAGAAACGGCCGTGCAGACGAGCTGTTTGCGATTCTTGAGGAATTCAGATCCGAGGATGAGAAAAAAGAAGAGTCAAAAAAAGCTTTGGCTCCCGATCCCGCTCCTGCCGAAAAAAAGGCAGAGGTCTCCTGCGGTGAGGAGTTGCTTCCCCACAGCTTTGCCAGCCATCTGAGTGACGAGGCAGAGAGTGTACGTGTTGCGGACACTTCATCCGGCGGGAACCCGCATTTTACCGAGATTACTGCAGAGGAAAGCGCCCGTCTTGCATCACAGACCATACTGCAGGAGGAACAGGACGAGGACGAGGATGACTCTGATGAAAAATCCCGGGGGCGTCTGTCCGGTATTTTTTCCAAGATCAGCTTGATTCCAAAAGCTGCGGTGTATATTCTCATTGTGGTTTTGGTATCTGCTTATCTCTCTTATTACATTATCACTATCGGCAATGACGTTTTTGCTCTGGTGACGGACTCCCGTCAGGTCACGGTTGTGCTGGGTGACAGTGAGACCGACGACAGCGTGGCAAGTCTGCTGGAGGAAAAGGGCGTCATTCAGTACGGCTGGGTATACAAGCTCTATATGAAATACCGCTCCGATGGTGAAGAGACAAAATACGTGGCGGGTATGTATGAGCTGAACACCGACCTCAACTATTCACAGCTTATTACTCTTCTCACCAGCGTGAGAAAGGAACGTCAGGAGCTGAGGATCACCATTCCCGAGGGATTTACGGTAGATCAGATCATCGACCTTTTTGTTGCCAACGGATTGGGTACAAGAGAAAAATTTGTTGAGGCCATCAACACGTATCCTTACAAGCACGAGTTTGTGCGGCTTCTTGACGAGAGAGGTTATTCATCTGACAGAATCTACCGTCTGGAGGGTTATCTTTATCCGGACACTTATGATTTTTACAGTGACGCCTCCGAGGTGCTGGTGATCAACAAGCTTCTCAACAATTTCAACAACAAGTTTTGGCGCGATTTTGTCAAGGAAAACGACAGCGGATATTCCTACCAAAAGATGTGCATGGAGGAGTATTCGATGGATTTTGACGACGTCATCGTTTTGTCCTCCATGATTCAGGCGGAGGGAAAAACCGCTTTGGATTTTGAGTGCATATCCTACGTTTTCCACAACCGTCTTGACCATCCCTCCACATTCCCGTGTCTTGAGAGTGATGCCACCATCCAGTATATTCTGGAGGAGCGTGAGACGGATTCATCCCAGATTGATATTTCCATCGACAACCCCTACAATACCTACAAATACGAAGGACTCCCCCCCGGAGCAGTGTGCAATGCAGGCCTTGACTCCCTCATGGCTGCAATGTTTCCCTCTGCGCCTCTGGATTCCCGCGATAATGAGATCAACGCATATTATTTTGTATCAAACGATGCCGGAAAAACATACTACGCATCGGGTCTCAGCGGACACCAAAACAACGTGGCTCAGGTGAAAAAGGACAACGAGGCCATTGAGGCGGGGACTTACAACTGATTATGACTGAAAAAAAGATACCGGAGCTTTTGTCTCCCGCAGGCAATCCGGAAAAGCTCAGATTTGCCGTGGATTACGGTGCCGATGCTGTTTATTGTGCTCTCAGATCATTTGGGATGCGTGCAGCAGCCGACAATTTTTCTGTTGAAGATCTTCATGACGGCATCAGGTATGCACACGGAAAAGGGAAAAAAGTTTATTGCACATTCAACACCATGCCGAGGGACGACAGCTTTCCTCAACTGAAGGAGCTTTTGCTGGAGCTTGGGGAGAGGGATGCGGTTCCTGATGCGTTTATTGTCAGTGATCCGGGTGTGATGGAGTTTGTGAACCGATACGTGGACAAGCCCTCCATCCATCTTTCTACCCAGACGAGCACGGTCAACTCCTATACGGTGGATTTTTGGCAGAGAATGGGTGTATCCCGAGTGGTTCTCGCCCGTGAGCTTTCGCTGAAAGAAATAAAAACCATACGCAAAAACATCTCGCCGGAGATGGAGATAGAGTGCTTTGTCCACGGCGCAATGTGTGTTTCATACTCGGGCAGATGCCTGCTTTCAAATTATTACACGGGCCGCAACGCCAACGAGGGCAGATGTGCCCAGCCCTGCCGCTGGAAATATTATCTCAGCGAGGAAAAAAGGGGAGAGACCGCAGTTGTGGAGCAGGATGGAGAGGGCACGTACGTGTTTTCCTCCCGTGATATGCGGATGGTTGATCATATTGCCGAGCTGGTGGTTGCGGGCATTGATTCATTCAAGATCGAAGGCAGAATGAAAAGCGCATATTACACTGCAGCAATCACCAACGCATACAGAATTGCCCTGAACGACTTTTTTGGGGGCAGGGAGTTTGACCACCGCTGTCTCCGTGAGACAGAGAGCGTCAGCCATAGAGAGTACGGCACGGGATATTATTTCTCCTCTCCGTATGAGGATGCAAACATTTCGGGCAATAACGAGTATATCAGCGAGCGCCCGTTTCTCGCCACGGTGAGCGAGTACGACCCCGAGACAGGACTTGCCAAATGTATTCAACGGAACAAAATGTGCTTGGGTGACAGGATCAATCTGCTTTCGCCCGGCGGATTTGGCTGCGACGGAAATGCGGAAAAGCTGTTTGATCGGGATATGCAGCCCATAACCGACACAAAGCATCCCGGAATGGTGTTTTTTATCCCGCTTCAAAACGCAAAACCCGGTGATATCATACGAGGTGAAAAATGAAAAACCTCACAGAGCTTTCAAACAATAAAATTACAATAATCTCAGGTCATTTCGGCACAGGGAAAACCAACGTTGCCGTCAACCTCGCCATGGCTCTTGCAGAGGCGGGAAAAACGGTTCGGATCGCCGATCTTGATATCGTAAATCCCTATTTTCGCAGTGCTGACAACGCAAAAATGCTGTCCGAAAAGGGAGTGCGTGCACTGGTTCCGCAGTTTGCCAATACAAACGTGGATATTCCGGGGCTTCCCCCCGACTACAACCTGATGTTTTGCGGAGAGGGCTTTTCGGTTGCCGACGTTGGAGGCGATTCTGACGGAGCGGCAGTGCTGGGGCTTTGCCATGACAGATACGTAGAGACGGGATACGATATGTATTTTGTGTACAACAAGTACCGTCCTCTTATTGCCGAGCCGGAGTCGGCGGCAATTATGCTCCGGGATATAGAACGTGTCTCAGGGTTGTCTTTTTGCGGAATCATCAACAACAGCAACCTGGGTGTTGACACCACGGAGGAGACCGTTTTGGGTTCGTTGGAAAACGCAAACCGATTGTCTCAAATAGTGGGGCTTCCGCTGGTGATGACCACTGCACTTGAATCGCTGAAAATTCCCGACACAGTGGGAATCAAGGATATAACAAAAAAACTTTTTGATACAGAGGATTGAAAAAATGAACAAAGTCACATTCAACCAAGAACTTTGCAAGGGATGCGGACTCTGCGTTTTGGCTTGTCCCAAAAAAATCGTTTTTCTTGACAAGCAAAAGCTCAACGCAAAGGGCTACCACCCCGCCACCGTTATTGAGACGGACAAATGTATTGCCTGCGCAATGTGTGCAACCATGTGTCCCGACGTTGTTATTACTGTAGAAAGAGGTGATAAATAATGGCTGAAAAGCTTTTGATGAAAGGCAATGAGGCAATTGCCGAGGCGGCTATCAGAGCCGGCTGCAAGCTGTTTTTCGGTTATCCCATAACTCCTCAGACAGAGCTGAGCGAGTATATGGCAAAAAATATGCCCAAGAGAGGCGGCCTTTCCCTTCAGGCAGAGAGTGAAGTTGCGGCAATCAATATGGTTTTGGGTGCAGCATCCACCGGCGAGAGAGTTATCACCAGCTCCTCGTCTCCCGGAATCAGTCTCAAAAGCGAGGGAATCTCTTACATAATCGGTTCTGACCTTCCCTGTGTTATCGTAAACGTGCAGAGAGGCGGCCCCGGACTTGGCGGTATCCAGCCCGCACAGAGCGACTACAATCAGGCAACAAAAGCTCTCGGCCACGGCGACGGACATATTATTGTTCTTGCTCCCAACTCCGTACAGGAGATGGCTTCTCTTACGGGAGAGGCATTTGACCTTGCAGATATTTATCGTATGCCCTGTATGATCATTGCAGACGGTGCACTGGGTCAGATGATGGAGCCGGTTGATTTTGAGGCAAAGCCCGTTCGTGAGATCCCTGAGAAAACCTGGGCGTGTCGCGGCCACGGCGGAAAGCGTGTTCACAACATTGTCAACTCTCTTTATATCGAACCCGAAACACTTGAAAAGACCGTTGTTGAGCGTTTTGAAAAATACAAGACCATTGAGGAGACCGAGGTCAAATACGAGGAGTACCTCACCGAGGATGCAGATATCATTCTCGTTGCCTACGGTATCACCTCCCGTATTGCAAAAACCGCTGTCCGCAATGCCAGAAAAATGGGCATCAAGGCAGGACTTTTCAGACCTATCACACTTTATCCATTCCCCTCAAAGCAGCTGGAATCCCTTGCTGACAAAGCAAACTGTTTCCTGTCTGTTGAGATGAACATGGGACAGATGGTCAATGATATCAAGGTTGCCATCAACTGTAAAAAGAGCGTCTATCATTTTGGAAGAACGGGCGGAATGATTCCTTCTCCCGAGGAGATACTCGAAAAAATCAAAGAATATGCGGGAGGAACTGCAAAATGATCGTTTTCAAAAAACCGCACGCGCTGACAGATGCGCCTTTTCATTACTGCCCCGGTTGCACCCACGGTATCATTCACCGTTTGGTTGCCGAGGTTATTGACGAGCTTGGCGTGGAGGACACCACCGTTGGTATCGCTCCCGTAGGATGCTCTGTGTTTGCATACAATTATTTCAACTGTGACATGATCGAGGCACCACACGGCAGAGCTCCTGCCGTTGCCACCGGTGTCAAGCGTGCTCACCCCGAGCTGACAGTGTTTACCTATCAGGGCGACGGCGACCTTGCCGCCATCGGTACCGCAGAGACTGTACACGTGGGCACCAGAGGCGAAAACCTCACCATCATTTTTGTCAACAACGCAATATACGGAATGACCGGCGGACAGATGGCACCCACTACTCTGCTGGGTCAGGTTTCCACCACCTCTCCTTATGGCAGAATCAGAGAAATTCAGGGCAACCCCATCAGAGTTTGTGAAATGATGGCAACTCTTGACGGTGTGGCATACGCAGAGCGAGTTTCTGTGGATTGTGTAAAGAATGTTGTTGCTGCAAAAAAAGCAATCAAAAAGGGATTTGAGCTCCAGCAGGCAAAAAAAGGCCTCTCGATCATTGAGGTTCTTTCCACCTGTCCCACCAACTGGGGGCTTGCTCCCGACAAGGCACTGGAGTGGCTGCGTGAGAATATGATGTCTCACTATCCTCTGGGCGTATACAAGGATATCACAAAGGAGGAAACAAAATGAGTGCAATTCTTCTTGCCGGATTTGGCGGACAGGGAATCCTGTTTGCAGGCAAACAGCTTGTTCTTGCAGGCATGAAGGGCGGAAAACAGGTCAGCTGGCTTCCTTCCTACGGCCCCGAAATGCGCGGTGGTACCTGCAATTGCTCCGTCAATATCGATGATGAACCTATCGGCTCTCCTCTTGTTACCTCTCCCGATATATTGGTGGCAATGAACAAGCCCTCACTGCTCAAATTTGAGTCCAGAGTAGTGCCCAACGGAGCCATCGTTATTGACAGCTCACTGATCGATGTGGAGACCTCTCGCAAGGATGTCAATGCATATTATATCCCTGCCACACAGCTGGCAAACGACAACGGATTTTCAAAGCTTGCCAATGTTATCGTGCTGGGCTATCTTGTGAAAAAGACCGGGATTTTTGACGGAGAGTATTTCAAAGAATGTCTTCGTGCTTCCGCTCCCAAATCCAAGCCCGAGCTGGCTGAGTTGAATGAAAAGGCCTTTGAGCTGGGATATGGATATCAGGACTGACACCGCCTGCGGAGTGATCGTTGCCGCAGGAGGCGGAACAAGAATGGGCGGAGTATCAAAACCGTTGATCAAGCTGGGACAAAAAACGCTGCTTCAATACGTTGTGGAGGCGTTTTTTGAGTCAGAGGTTTGTGAGCTGGTTATTGTTACTCCCCCCGAAGATACCGAGATAAAAAAAGCAGTTTCTGCCATAAAGCAGACAAAAAAGATCACCCTTGTATCTGGCGGAAAAACCAGAGGAGACTCTGTGTTTTTGGGCGTGAACGCAATGCCTGACAAGGTTCGGTTTGCCTGCGTGCACGACTGCGCCCGTCCTTTTGTTACCGCTGATACCATCAACACAGTTATACGTGCCGCTCATGAGACGGGATGCGCTACTGCTTGTTGCCGTGTTTCGGATACAATAAGGTACGTGGACGAGGAGAATAAAAAGATCTATACCCCCGTCAGAGACAAACTGAGGGCCATTATGACTCCCCAGTGCTTTGACCGAGACCTGTTCTTCAGAGCATACGCTACGGCAAGGTCAAAAAAGGAGATCTATACCGACGATTGCGGAATGTTGGAATCCTTTGGAGTGCGATGCGTGTATGAGGAGACACCCTCCGACAATATCAAGCTTACCACTCCATCGGATATAATGCTGGCAAGAGCCATCAGATTTTTGAAAGAAAAAGACAGGGAAAAATAACAATTTACAAAGGAGCAGAAGATATGATCCGTG
The DNA here is from genome assembly GCA_045538555.1 of Eubacteriales bacterium. GTDB lineage: Bacteria > Bacillota > Clostridia > Oscillospirales > CAG-382 > Coliplasma. Next base: position 19,223 of record JAZSRP010000019.1, on the reverse strand, counting down.
TTGGACAGGGATATGATGTACACAGACTTGTGGAGGGCAGAAAGCTGATTCTCGGCGGAGTGGAGATACCGCACCCTACGGGACTTTTGGGTCACTCCGACGCAGACGTGCTGATCCACGCCATTTGCGATGCGCTGCTGGGTGCTGCGGCACTTGGCGACGTGGGACGCAGGTTTCCCGACTCTGACCCAAAATACAAGGATATCAGCTCTGTTTTGCTGCTCATTGAGGTGGGAAAACTTCTGGCTACAATGCAGTGCAATATCAACAATATTGATGCCACGATTATTGCCCAAAAGCCCCGTCTTGCGCCCTATATTGAGCAGATGCGCCGAAACATCGCTTCTGCTCTGGGAATGGGCATCGGAGCGGTGAGTATAAAAGCCACCACCGAGGAGGGCCTCGGATTTTCGGGCAGGGAGGAAGGTATTGCCGCAACAGCGGTTGCCGTGATCGATGAGTAAACAAGCTCTGACGGGAAATATTATCACATCCGACCTTGTATTGAAACACCATCGCATCAGCTTTCAAAACGGAGTGATCACAGAGATCGCGCCCTGTTCAAAATACGAAAAAACTACGGATCTGTTCATTTCACCCGGCTTTGTGGACATTCACGTTCACGGCGGAGGAGGACATGATTTTATGGATGGAAGCAGAGAGGCATTTTTGGGTGCTGCAGAGCTTCACACTGCTCACGGTACAACTGCCTTTCTGCCCACCACGCTTACCTGCCCGGATGAAGAGCTTTTTTTGGCATTTGAAATCTTTCGGCAGGTGAAAACGGACCCGATTTTTGGAGATATGTTTTTTGGACTTCATCTTGAGGGGCCTTATTTTTCAAAAAAACAAGCGGGGGCGCAGGACCCTGCATATCTCAGATTACCCGTGCGTGAGCATTGGAAAAAAATACTTTCCCACGGGGAGGGGCTGATCGCCCGTTGGTCGGTGGCACCCGAACTGGAAAACGCACTTGAGCTGGGCAACGAACTTAAAAAAAGAGGTATTCTTGCCTCAATGGGCCACTCTGATGCCACCCTTTGTGAGGTTGAGGAGGGGTTCAAAAACGGATTTTCCGTTCTGACTCATTTTTATAGCGGAATGAGCGGAATGACCAGAAAAAGCGGTTATCGAATTCCGGGTATGATCGAGAGCGGGTATATTATTGACGACCTGCAGGTGGAGGTTATTGCTGACGCAAAGCACCTGCCGCTTTCGATTTTGGGATTGGTTTTCAAATCAAAAGGCGTCGGCAAATGTGCTCTTGTTACCGATGCGATGCGCGGAGCAGGCATGACGGAGGGAAAAACTCTGCTGGGCTCTCTGAAAAACGGACAGGAATGCTACGTGGAGGACGGCGTGGCAAAAATGCCCGGAGGAAATGCATTTGCGGGAAGCGTTGCCACCTGCGATGTTCTTGTAAAAAATGCTGTGAAAGCCGGAGCAACTCTTTGCCAGGCAGTGACAATGATGACCGAGACCCCTGCACGTATGGCCGGAATGACCGACAGAGGAACCCTCAAAAAAGGAAAACGAGCCGATATTGTGGTTTTTGACAGTGATATAAAGGTGGAAAAAACAGTTATTGGCGGAAAAACCGTATTTGAAAGGTAAAAAATCATGGGAATCATAAAATCCGGTAAAGTCGATTTTTTGGAATATGTTGCCTTTGAAACCCGTCAGGAGATGGGAGAGTATTCCGCACGTCTTGTGTCAGAGGAGATACTGCGCCTGTTGACAGAAAAGGAAAGCATCAATATGATTTTTGCCGCGGCTCCCAGCCAGAGCGATTTTTTGAGTTGCTTAGTGGCAGACGTCCGTATTCCTTGGGACCGTATAAATGCGTTTCATATGGATGAATATATCGGGCTTTCCGAGGACGCTCCTCAAGGGTTTGGAAATTTTTTAAAAAAAGCCATCTTTGATCTTGTTCCTTTCAAGAGCGTCAATCTTATGGACAGCACTGCATCTGACCCGGAGTCAGAATGTGCGCGATACGGAGAATTGATAAAAAATTTTCCGTGTGATATTGTTGTTATGGGTATTGGTGAAAACGGACATATCGCTTTCAATGATCCCCACGCGGCATCGTTTTGCGATCAAAAGATTGCAAAAACGGTGACTCTTGACAACACCTGCCGTATGCAGCAGGTGAACGACGGCTGCTTTGAAAACATCGGGCAGGTTCCCACCTGTGCCATTACACTGACGGTTCCCGCTCTCATGAGTGCGGGATCGGTGTTTTGTATTGTCCCCGCAAAAACAAAAGCAGAGGCGGTAAAAAATACCCTGTTGGGAGAAATCACAGAAAAATGTCCCGCCACTGCTCTGAGACACCACAAAAATGCAAAACTTTTTCTCGATTCTGACAGTGCACGATTTGTTTGATTTTTCGGAGAAATATGGAACAATACAGCAATTATCTTTTTCCGGGTGTGGAGTTTGTTGCCGCCCGTACAGACAAATTCAAATCAGGGTTACTCACGGTGTCGTTTTTGCTCCCGCTGGACCAAAAAACCGCATCGGGCTTTTCTCTGCTCACAAACGTTCTTTCTTTGGCAACAAAAAAATATCCCACCATGCAGTCTCTTGCAAAAATCAAGGACGACTTGTATTCTCTTTCGGTGGATTCATACGTTCGACGCAGAGGCGAGACGCTGATGGTCACCGTAGACATGTCGGTTTTGGGTGATTCCTTTGCATTTGACGGTGATGCGGTATTGGAAAAAAGCATTGAACTGTTAGGAGAGATTATTTTTGACCCGTGCGTTGATGACAAAGGGTTTTTGCCGGTTTATCTTGAGAGCGAAAAAGCCGCTTTGATTGAAGAAATCGAGTCTGTGATCGAGAATCGGCATTCATATGCTCTCAAGCGTACAAGAGAGATCATGTGTGAGGGTGAACCGTTTTTTGCCGACCCTGCGGGGAAAACCGAGCTTGTAGAAAATATCACGGGCAGCGAGTTGCTGGATTTTTATAGGATCTGTCTCAATGATGCGCCCGTAAAAATCGTATATGTTGGTGAGTCGGACTCCACGTACGTGGAATCACTTTTGAAAAAATATCTTCCGTTTACGCCTCGTGCCAACAGCTCCATCACCTCTGTTCTGCACAAAACCGAGGGGGATGTAAAGCGTGTCACAGAGAGCATGGAGGGAGCCCAAAGTATATTGGTTCTTGGGTTTGGGATCGAGGAACCTGCCACCCCAAAGGATCGGGCTGCACTGGCGGTTTTTGATGAAATGCTGGGGAACTCCCCTATGAGCCGCCTGTTTGTCAACGTGCGTGAAAAGTTGGGATTGTGTTATTATTGCCAGAGCCAGATCCCCAGCAAGAAAAATATCATGTTTGTTTCCTGCGGTGTTGCCCCGGGGAATGAGTCGGTGACAGAAAAAGCAATACTGGCAGAGCTTGAGAATATTCAAAACGGTGATTTTTCACCTACAGAGTTTTTCAATGCCCGCAGCTCTGTGTGCCGGACGTGGGAGAGCATCGAGGGAGGACTTCAGTCCACAATGCTCTACCTTTTGGGTCAAGCTCTTGTGGAACAACGTCACACTCCGGAGGAAAACATGGCCATTGTGGAATCGGTGACAAGCGAAGAGCTTCGGCGTGTGGCGCAGGGTGTGCGTCTGGATACGGTTTATGTGCTTACTCCCAAAAAGGAGGTGCAGGAATGAGTGATTTTTTCACAAAACACGATCCTGCGTTGAGAGAAACATACCATCATTTCACCCATAGCAGCGGCATGAGGGTGCTGGTGATTCCCAAGGAATTTGGCACTGAGTTTGCGGGTGTGGGTGTGGGATTTGGCGCTCGTGACGTCAAATATTTGACAGACGGAAAAAAATTTGAGGTTCCCTTTGGATGTGCTCATTTTTTGGAGCACAAGATGTTTGAGACCGCTGACGGTGGCGACGCTTTTTCACAGTTTGATCTTTTTGGCGGAAATGCCAACGCATACACATCCTTTGACAGCACCTGTTTTTATTTTTCGTGTACCCAATGTCTTGCAGAGAACCTTAGGGTTCTTCTTGAGGCGGTAAAAACCGCCAGTTTTACGGAAGAATCCGTAAAAAAAGAGCGGGATATAATCATTGAGGAAATCAGAATGTACGAGGATTCACCTGCAATGCAGGTGGGCACCGAACTGATGAAGGGGATGTATTTTTCGCATCCTGTCAGAGAAGCTACGGGAGGCACCGTAAGATCTGTAAAAAAAATCAACAGAGACATTCTGATGCGTTGTGCATCGGACTTTTACATTCCCTCAAATATGGTGTTGGCAGTATGCACACACCGGGATCCAAAAGAAATTTTGGACGTGGTAGACAGCATTTTTACCATGACCGACAGCAAAAAACGCCCCGTCACGCTCTACGGCAAAGAGCCGGATGAAGTGGTGACTCCGCTGTTGAAAAAAACCGCCTGCGTCACGACGCCGCTGTTTGGAGTGGGATATAAATGCAAGCCCATCGGCATGGATCTTTTGTCTCTGAAAAAAACTACCGCAGTCAGGATGGCGATATCCATGATGTTTGGGCGGGCAAGTGATTTTTATTGCAAAAATTATGAATCAAAGTTGTTGAATGAGCGATTTTCCATTTCTTTTGAAAATTATGAGGGAGTCAGTTATTTTGGAATCGGAGGCAGCAGTGATGATCCGATGCTGCTTGCCGACCTCATAACCGAGGAGCTGGAATATCGCAAAAACCATTTTTTTGGCAAACAAGATTTCTTGAGGGAGAAAAAAGCTGCCTATGCAAGTGCGATGCTGCTTTTTGACAGCCCCGAGGATATTGTCAACGCATATATTTCCAACAGTCTGTTGGGGGTTGATGAATTTCAGTTTATGGAAACGCTTCGCAGTATCACGCTTGATGAGTGTTTTGAGGCGTTTCAGACTGTGATCAATACCCGCAACCGATGTGTGAGCATTATCGAACCAAAGTGAAGAAAGGAAACAAAAAACAATGACAAGAATTGCTTTTCCGGGGCTTGGGATCGATTGGTTTGAGATCAACCCCACCGCTTTTTCTATTTTTGGCATTGACATCCAATGGTACGGCATCATACTGTCCACAGGCATTGTGGCAGCGTTCTTGCTCTTTTATTACCTTGCGGTAAAAAAAGAAAATATCATTTCCGACACGGTGTATAACATTACACTGCTTGTGGTTCCCATATCTATTATCGGCGCAAGATTTACATACGTTGCTACCAGATGGGAGCACTACAAGGGCAAGGGAATTTTGGAAATGCTCAATATCCGTGGAGGCGGTATTGCCATTTACGGAGCAATTTTGTTTGGTCTTGCAACAGTACTTATTTATAACAAAATAAAAAAATCAAGCTCTCTTTCGATGCTTGATGCACTTGCACCTGCGGTTATGCTTGGGCAGATCATAGGCAGATGGGGCAACTTTGTAAACGGAGAGGCATACGGCTGGAGCGAGGGTGTGGAAAATCTTCCCTGGAGAATGCAGCTTGAAGCGGTACAGATAGACGGTCTTTACAGACCCGAGCTGGAGTTTGTGCACCCCACATTCTTTTATGAGTCTTTCTGGAACTTTTTGGGGCTCATGCTCATTGTTTTTGTGGTTTATAAAAAGAAAAAATTTGACGGTCAGATCTTCTTTTCGTATATGGGCTGGTATGGACTGGGCAGAGCGTTTATTGAGACCCTGCGTTCAGACAGCTTGTATCTCTTTGAGTCGATTTTGGGGCAGACCCTCAAGTTTTCGGTATTTGTGGGTATCGCTTGCTTTGTTTCGGCGGTGATCGGACTTGTTGTGCTCTCCCGCAGGAACAAGCAGGAAGCTCAGGATCTTTCTGACTACAAATCCGTTTACGGAGCTGTAAAATTGGCGGTTGCCGCGGAGGGCGATGCTCTTGATCAGAGCGTGTTTGATACGGAAAACGCAGAAGAAACACAAGAAACAGAAAAAACAGACAGTGATTCAGACGCAGCCAAGGAGTTTGATTCTCCCGAGGAGAACCCTGAAGAGGAATCCGACGTTTTGGCAGAGCAGGATCTTGTTGACGGAGATCCCGATGACACCGAGGAGGAATAAAAAATGATTTTGATTGACGGAAAATCCGTTGCCGCCAAGGTGCGCGGCGAGATTGCCGATCAGGTGAGAGACATTGTAGCAAACGGCAGAAGAGCTCCCACTCTTGCAGTTGTTTTGGTTGGCGATGATCCTGCATCGCAGGTGTACGTACGCAACAAAAAGCGCGCTTGCCTGGAGGTGGGATTTGAGTCTCTGGAGTATTTGCTTCCTGCCGATACGGAGGAAAAGGAGCTTCTTGCACTCATTGACACTCTCAATCGAGACTATACTGTGGACGGAATTTTGGTTCAGATGCCTGTTCCCAAGCAGATAGATCCCGACAGAGTAATTGATGCCATCAGCCCTGACAAGGATGTGGATGCCTTTCATGCATACAACGTGGGCAAGCTTTTTACGGGCGCACCCCGTTTTCAGCCCTGCACCCCTGCGGGTGTGATGCGTCTTTTGGCAGAGTACGGAGTTGAGATCAACGGAAAACACTGCGTTGTGGTTGGCAGAAGCAACATTGTAGGCAAGCCCATGAGTGCGCTTTTGCTGGCCCAAAACGGAACAGTCACTGTCTGCCACTCCCGCACAAAGGATCTTTCGTCCATCACACGCCAAGCGGACATTTTGGTTGCCGCTTGCGGCAGAGCCGAGATGATCACGGGTGATATGATAAAAAATGATGCTGTTGTTATTGACGTTGGCATCAACCGTACAGAAAAAGGGTTGGTGGGTGATTGCGAGTTTTCCTCCTGCTCCGAAAAAGCGTCTTATATCACACCTGTTCCCGGCGGAGTGGGACCTATGACAATTGCAATATTGCTTCAAAACACACTTCATTCATACAAAACATCTCAAGGACTCTTGGATTGATTTTTTGATCCGAGTAAAAAAACAATGAAAAAACAATATCAGATCCAAAATCTTGATTGCGCTCATTGCGCAATGAAAATTGAAGAAGCTGCCTCCAAGCTTGATGGTGTAATTTTGGTAAAAGTCAATTTTTCTGCCATGAAGCTGACTCTTGAGGCAGAGGACAGTGAGTTTCCCCGCGTGTTCAAATCTGTCCAAAAACTTGTGCACAGGATGGAACCTGACGTAAAGCTGCGTGAGAGCCGAACTGTGCTGAACGGGTTTCAGTACAGGGATATGTGGGAGATAATCGTTGCTGTCGTATTGTTTGCAGCTGCCATGGTGCTTGTGTCGTCAGGAGTTTTTGCCGAGGGAAGTTGGGTAGCGGCAGCGGCATTTTTGCCGTCGTATCTGCTGGCCGGCTACGGAGTGCTGAAAAAAGCATTTATTGGTCTATTTGGCGGAAGAGTATTTGACGAGAATTTTTTGATGGCCATTGCAACCTTTGGAGCTTTTGCCATAGGTGAGACCTCTGAAGGCGTGATGGTGATGCTCTTGTATCGAATCGGTGAGTTTTTTCAGTCACTTGCGGTATCCCGCAGCCGAAAAAGCATCACTGACTTGATGGATATCCGTCCGGACAAAGCCAACCTGCTGGACAAAAACGGCACAATAACCGAGGTGCATCCCGATCTTGTAGAGATAGAAAGCTTGATACTTATCAAGCCGGGTGAAAAGATTCCTCTTGACGGCATCGTGGTGGAGGGCAGCTCTTTTCTTGACACAGCCGCCATCAACGGTGAGAGCCGTCCCAAAGAGGTGGCGGTCGGCGATGCAGTCACCAGCGGTTGCATCAACATGAATGGTGCGCTCACTGTCAAAACACAAAAAAGCTTTGGTGAGAGCACGGTATCAAAGATACTTTCTTTGATCGAAGATTCCGGTGACAACAAATCAAAAACCGAAAAATTCATCACACGGTTTGCAAGGTATTATACCCCCATTGTGGTTTTGCTGGCAGTGGTTCTGGCAGTAGTTACGCCTCTTTTTACGGGAGAATGGGAGCTTTGGATTCACAAAGCCATCACCTGCGTGGTTATTTCCTGCCCTTGTGCGCTGGTGATCTCCGTTCCTTTGGCTTTTTTTGGTGGCATTGGAGGAGCAGGAAAGCAGGGAATACTTATCAAAGGTGCAGACAGCGTGGAGCGGCTTGCCAAGGCGGGCTCAGTTGCTTTTGACAAGACGGGAACTCTTACAAGAGGCGATTTCTCCGTCACAGCCATTCACCCTGAGGTGATGTCTGAAAGCGAGCTGCTGGAGCTTGCCGCGACCTGCGAAAATTATTCCGACCATCCTGTTTCACGTTCGCTCAAGGCGGCTTTTGACAGAGACGTTGACAAGGGAAGCATCGGCAGGATCGAGGAATTTTTTGGCGAGGGTGTTGCCGCGGAAATAAAAGGCAAAAAATATTTTGTGGGCAACGAAAAGCTGATGGAAAGAGCAGGCGCCGTTGTCCGTCCCTGCAAGGAATGCGCCCACCACGGCACGTTGGTGCACGTGTCGGAAGGCTGTGAGTATCTGGGTCATATTCTTGTGTCAGACAGACTGCGGCCTGATGCCAAGCAGGCAATTTCCGACTTGAGATCACAGGGTGTTGAGGATTTTTATATTCTCAGCGGAGATGATACCGCTGTAGCAGCCGCAGTGGCTGATGAGCTGGGAGTGAAAAATGTTTTTGGATCTCTTTTGCCTCAGGACAAGCATCGTATACTGGAGGAACTGAAGGCAACCAAAGCGGAGGGCAATTCGCTTGTTTTTGTAGGTGACGGCATCAACGATACCCCTGTGCTCACAAAGGCCGATGTAGGTATTGCCATGGGAAGAGTAGGGGCAGATGCCGCAATGGAAGCGGCTGACGTGGTTCTGATGGACGACAAGCCCTCAAAGGTGGCAAAAGCCATTGCCATTGCAAAAAAGACGCTTTCTATCGTACGCCAAAACATCATAATGTCCGTAGGCATAAAGCTCTTTGTTCTTGTTCCAAACATCACCATGGGACACGATTCCATCCCCGTGTGGCTGGCGATTTTTGCTGACGTTGGTGTGTGCATTCTGGCAATCATCAATTCCACCCGTGCTTTGCATACAAAAAAATAAAAAACAGGGCAGAGAATCCGTGTTCTCTGCCCCTTTTTTTATTTTGTATAGAGAATTTTTCTTACCCTGTCGGCAGAAATACAAAACAGCGTTGCAATATTTTCTACCGTTTGTCCCGACCGGTACAGCTCTTTGATCTGTCGGTTTCGCGCAGAGTATTCCTGCCGTGCCCCGCTTTTTTCTCCCCATCTCAGCTTTTTTGTGTGTGGAGAGGGGATATAGAGCGTTCCGCCGGAAAAATACTTTTGAACCTCTCTCAATAGCTCTTTTGGAAGCAGGAGGGAGGCATTGTTGTAGGAATTGTTTCGTGTCAAAAAGTTTCCTCCGTGTTTTTTCTGCAATATGTCAAGAAACGCCGCAAAGGTGCATTTTCCAAAATCGAAAAATGCACCGTATGCGCTGTAAAAAAGATTTGTATTGCAGAAAAAGAAGCAAAACTCCTTATTCTGCAATCACCTTTTTGTATGCAGTCATTTTATAAATCAGCTCCTTTCCAAAAAAAGAGTACGGTCAGCTGCCGTTTGTGAGTATAACAGGTTTTTTGCTGTGTTTCAAGGGAGATTTTGGTTGTCAATTGTTTCTGCCGTCAATGATGCTGCCCCCCAGCAGGTAGTCCTTGTCATAAAAAACACAGCTCTGTCCGGGTGTAACGGCTCTGACGGGAGTTTTTGTAACCACTGTGCCTTTTCCGTTTTCCTGTACAAAAAGTGTGGCTTCTACCTCGGGTGAGTGGTATCTGGTGCGAACCCTGCATTCAAGTTCTGCGCCAACAGGCAATGGGTCAAAAAGATTGAGCTCTCTGATAAAAATACGTGATGAATACAGATCACTGTCAGCTCCCAAAACGATTTTGTTTGTGAGGGGATCCTTTTTTACAACAAAAAACCTGTCACCAAGAGCAATCCCCAGCCCCTTGCGTTGCCCGATGGTGTAGCACCTCTGCCCCTTGTGCTTTCCCACCACCGTTCCGTCGGTGAGTACAAAATCACCTGCATTATCGGTATGCCCCAGCATTCGGTCAAGAAAAGCACGATAGTTTCCGTCGGGTATAAAGCATATGTCCTGACTGTCCTTTTTTTGTGCCACCGACAGTCCGATGCTTTCTGCAATATCACGTACCTGCTCCTTGGTCATTCCGCCCAGGGGGGCAATAAAACCGTCAATCTGCTCACGAGAGAGGGACCAAAGCACGTAGGATTGATCCTTGTTTTGAAACAGGGCTTTTTTTATGCGGTTTTTCCCGTTTTTGTCCCTTTCGGTCCTGACGTAGTGACCTGTGGCAAAAAAGTCCGCTCCAATATCTTTTCCAAATTGGGCAAGAGCTCCAAATTTCAAAAACCGATTGCATACCACACAGGGATTTGGGGTCTCTCCATTTTGGTAGGTGTCCAAAAAATCTGCAATAACGTGGGACTTGAACAGAGTTTTTAAATCAAGAACATGGTGCTTGACACCCATTCTTTTGCACAACTGCCTTGCGGACTCTGTTTCTGAGTCCGAAAAACCGGGAAGAATATCCCCATCCAATACCTGCATGGTCACCGCCTCTACGTCAAAACCCTGATTTTGTAAAAGATACAGTGCAACGGCGCTGTCAACGCCTCCGCTTACTGCAACCAGGCATTTTTTTGTCATTGGATCACCTCCCTTTACAAGAATCGATTTTAGCACAAACAGCCCTGCAACACAACAATAATTTGGGATTTTTGTGGCATAAACGGCGGGATAACCGTATATGATTGAACGAAACCCTTTTGAAAGGAAGAAAATCATGAAAAAAATTATTGTGCTTTTGCTGTGCGTTTCTCTTGTTCTTGTGTGTACTGCCTGTGGAGGCGGTGGTTCGGCACCTCCGTCTGTACAGGAGGAAAGCAACGTACCGCCCGCTTTGACATTGATCAGAGACAAACTTTCGTTTAACAAGCGGTGTCCCAGGGAGGAGACCTGCAGCTTTTCGAGAGCAGAAATTGAAACTGCTTTGGGCAGCAGTATCACCTTTTTGACGCTTTCTTCACTTCCCGATCCTTCTTCGGGCACGTTGATGTTCAAGGGCATGACGGTAATGAACGGACAAACGTTGCCTGCAGAGGGGCTTGGGTATCTCAGGTTTGTTCCCTCGGGAGGGGGAGCGGAGACAGCGGAGTTCTGCTTCAGTTGTGACGGAAAAGGGTATGAGGATTGCAATATAACCTGTAATTTGGTTTTTTCTGCGGGTGAAAACGCAGACCCAATGGCATCAAACCGAACTCTATGGACTGTTGAGGGGATTCCTTGCACAAAAAAGCTTTCTGTATACGATCCCGACGGAGATTTTTGCAGCTTGAAAATTATTACCTACCCCTCCAACGGATATGTTGAGCTGAAGGATGACGGAACCTTGGTGTATACTCCAAAAGAAGGATTTTTGGGCAAAGATACATTGACCTATGCGGCAGTTGATGACTTTGGGGGCAGATCCGAAAATGCAAAACTGACCGTTTTTGTGGAAGAAAATCTCATCGGAAGCGGGTTTTCAGATATGGAGGGAAGGGAAGACCACGTAAATGCCATCAGAATGTGCCAAAACTCAGTGATGATATACCGCCGTGAGAACGGTCAGTATCTTTTCGAGCCTGACAGAGCGGTGTCAAAGATGGATTTTTTGGTCATGCTCATGTGTGCATCGGGAACCGACGGAGATGTGTTGGCAGTGGCGGACACTGTGGCGGATGATGATGGAGCGCTGACAGCGGGTTTTAAGGGTTATCTTGCCACAGCGCTGTCAAAAGGCATTGTGCGTCTGGAATCAGGAAAATTTGAACCAAAGGCAACTGTCACCGCATCGGATGCGGCGTATATGGTATCCCGCCTTTTGTCCCTGCCTGCTGTTTCTGACAAAGAAGTGTTTGGTGAGGAAAATCTTCCGGATTGGGCGGCAGACTCACTGTGCTCCGTGATGGCTGCGGGGATTGTAAACGCAGAGACCGTGGGATCAGAGGAATTGACAAAGGCAGAGGTTGCCTCACTTTTGTGTGCCGTGGCTGATTATATGGAAGAAAACGGAATGACTTTTGACTGATGAGATAAAGGAGTCGGGATTGACAAAAGATGAGCCGAGTGGTATAATATCAGCTTGGAAGGTGCAAAAATTATGAGATTTTTCAAAAAGAAAGAAAAAACAATAGACCCTCCCGCATCCCCTGCGGTAGAAAAAAAGAGCCACAAGGTTCGCAATACCATTCTTATCGTTCTGGGCGTCATTTTGCTTTTGATCCTGCTTTTGTGGGGTGCGCTTGAGCTGTATATGGACCATATGCTGGGGCTTATTTCATATGACGTTTCTGGCGAGTCTATGTTTGATGAGACCTGGAGCGGCGTCAATATTGATGATCCCAGCTGGGATATTGATGACGGGGACCAGCTACCCGATGAATCGGATGACTGGTCGGATACAGAGAGTGTTCCGGATATATCGGACGCGGACGTCAGCATTCCCGACATTTCGGACGGTGATGACCAGAGCAATGATGACACCACAAGGGATCCCGTTTCTGACGGCGGGTCATCAAGCAAGCCCCCCAGCCCTCCAAAACCTCAGCCGGAGGTGTCTGCGGACTATTCGATTCTTGACAACCTTTTTGACGACACACCCTACTCCAACGAGTACGATTCTGAGGTTATCAATATTCTGCTTATCGGTGCGGATACAAACAGCGGTCAAAGCGCACGAAGCGATACAATGATACTCATGTCCATCAACAATACAAAAAAACGCATTGTTTTTACTTCCTTTATGCGTGACATCTATGTAGGCATATCGGGCTACAAAAACAACCGCCTCAATGCAGCATACGCCGCAGGCGGCCCAAAGCTTTTGATGGACACTATTGAAAAAAACTTCAAAATTCCCATTGACTATTACGCAACCGTGAATTTCAAGTCGTTCCGATATGCCATTGACGGTATCGGCGGGTTGAAAATGACTATCAACGATAACAACTATGATTATTTCAGCACATATCTTCCCGATACGGTAAAAGGGCTTTCAAAAGCTCAGGCAGTGGACGGCACTCATGTTGTTGTGCTTGACGGTGACGGTGCGTTGCGGTATGCCCGCAACCGCAGTCTCAAGGGTAGTGATTTTACACGTACGCTTCACCAGCGTGATCTTATCAATCAGTTTGTGAAGCACTGCACGACGCTGAGCTTGGGTGAGATTCACGGACTGTTGACAGAGGTCTTGCCTTGGGTCACCACAAATATTCCCAAGGATATGCTCAAAATGATGGTTCGCAACGTGCTTACATATCTTTCCTATGACGTGTCTGATATGCGTGTTCCCGTTGCCGGGTCGTTCCAAAATGCCAGCATCAACGGCCGTTCTGTGCTGACGGTTGATTTTCAAAAGAATATCAAGTATCTGATGGCAAAAATTTACGGCTAAAGTACAAAATGAAAAACACCGATGCAAATCGGTGTTTTTTTGTATTCTAATCCTCGTCAGCGGAGTTTATACTCTTTTTTGTAACAAATCGTGCTTTTATACCCGACCAGAGAATAATAATCACCTGAGCGGGAATACCAACAATAAATATCAGCCAGCTGTCAAAGTTGCCAACCGAGAGATAAATACAGGCAAGTGTGCTCCAAACAAGAACGGAGATGATAACAAAATTAAACTTTGTCTTGCCCCAAATGGAATTGAACACAATAAGAACAACAGCAGAAACAGGTGCAGCGTACACAAATGAAAGCCAATCCCTGCTCACGTCGGATGCAAGTCCCAACACAACGTATGCGGTTGTGGCAATCAGCCATACGCCAAAAAACGAAAGCAATGTAACAAGCAGACGATTGCGCTTGATCTGCCTGGGAACACTCTGCATTTTTGCGCTGAGGGGATGAATCTCCTCCAGCAGATAGTCTACTGTGACACCAAATATGTCTGCAATCTCTTTCAATACAAAAATGTCTGGCAGGGATTCGCCGCGTTCCCATTTGGAGATGGCTTTGTCTGAATAATTGAGTTTTTCGGCCAGCTCTGCTTGTGTCAGGGGGATGGCTTTGCGAAGCTCGGATATATTGTTTGCAACAACTCTCTTTTTGTCCATGAAAAAGCTCACCTCTTTCCGCAACCCGATAAATGTATTTTAACATACAAAAAACAAAAAATCAAGTCCCAAAACCCTTGATTTTTCAAGGGATTCTACCGGCTGTAGAACAGTAGATTTTTTTCTCTACCGCCGTGATCCCCAACGGTAGGGCAAAAAAACGGAGGAGTAGGTGGACAAATGGGGGAGTTTGGTATAACATTTGTTCATAACAAATGCGACACGTATCAGAGGAGAGCAAATGAAATCGATCAAGATCTACGGCGACTCCATACTCAAGGGCGTTGTATACAACGACGAGCTGAAAAGATACAAACTCTGCAAGTACCGCTTTGATGCTTTGGAGGATGACGGAATAAATATAGAAAATAACTGCAAGATGGGTGTTACGGTTCACAAGGGATTTGAAATCATGAAGGACACTCTCGGTGACTGTACAACAGACGATCTTGTAGTAATGGAATTTGGCGGAAACGACTGCAATTTTGATTGGCGTGCCGTGGCAGAGGATCCATACAAGGATCACGCCTGCGTTACTCCCGAGGGAGAGTTTGTGGAGGCGTACGGCGAGATGGTCGAGTATGCTCGCTCAAAAGGTGCATCTGTTGCAATCTCAACCCTTGTTCCCATTGAGTCCTCCCGCTTTTTGCGGTTTGTGAGCCAGGGGTTGGATCCCGACAGGATCATGACATTTTTGGGTGACCTTAACATGATCGCCAGATGGCAGGAATATTACAGCCACCTTGCAGAGCGTGTTGCCAAAGCCGCCTCATGTCCCGTGCTTGATCTGAGAAGCCGTTTTTTGATGTCGCGCAAGCTCCATACAATGATCTGCGAGGATGGTATACATCCCAATGAACAGGGACATCTTTTTATACGAGATGTCTTTCAGCAGGAGATTCTTCACGATTTTGCGACTGTCCGATAATCGTATTATCGGGTGGCACAAGATACTCACACACAATTCAGAAAAGAAGCAGGGCAACACCCTGCTTCTTTTCTTTTTTTATTGTTTTGAAAAAAACTTTTTTTCCGTCAGCATTACTGCCGCAAAAACAAATGCTGTGGTTGCCAGCCCAAAAAATACGTCAAGGACAGAGTGCTGCTTGATAAACACCGTGGAGAGACAGATGAGCACAGAAAGGACAAATGACAACAGCTTGACAATTCTTTTTCCTTTCAGGGACTCCCCCGTCATCACCGCACAAAACAGAGCCATTGCCACAGAAACGTGCATGGACGGCATAACGGATAGGGGAGGAGAATCCGAAGCGTAGATAAGCTGAACCGCTTTTATGAGAATATTGTCGCGTCCCAGAGTGTCAAAGTCGGGGCGCATGGAAAGGGGAATGCCGTTTGGAACGATGGTGCAAAATATCATGGGAAGCATCATGCATCCGATGGTGATGGCAGAGGACCGCAAAAACTCGCGTCTGTCTCCTCTGAAAAGCGCATTTATCAAAACGGCGGCAATGTAGAGATACCAGAGACAATACGGGATGATAAACCATTCGCAAAACGGTACCTTGTCGTCCAGTGTGCTGTGAACCAGCCAAACCTGTTTGTCTGCATTAAAAATCCGTATCAGCTCATACCAGAGAGTGTGGACAGGCCAATAGAGAATCAAGAGACATCGCTTGTTTTGTTTTATGTAGTCAAAGAATTTTTTCATTTTTGATATTTCCGAACACAATTTTTATTTTTTTGTATTCTATCATATCTGTCGATTTTTTTCAACACCGTCTGACAAAAACAAAAGGACTTGTTTCCAAGTCCTCTTGCACGGAGATCATTTGATATCAAAAGTCAAAAAGGTTTTGCTCACACCTTGACGACCTTTTTCATAAAATATGCCTTGGGATGCTCACATACGGGGCAGAGCTCGGGAGCTTTGTTGCCGACATGAACATGGCCGCAGTTGGAGCAGACCCAAACTGCAACGTCGTCACAGATAAAGATCTCGTCAGCGTTGAGCTTTTCAAGAACTGCTCTGTATCTCTCCTCGTGCTCCTTCTCGATCTTTCCAACTGCCTCAAAGAGGTAAGCGATTCTGTCAAAGCCCTCTTCCTTTGCAACACGTGCAAAGTTTGCGTACATATCGGTCCACTCGTAGTTCTCGCCCTCAGCTGCGTCAAGCAGGTTCTGAGCTGTGCCGGGAATACCGTCGTGAAGCAGCTTGAACCAGATCTTTGCGTGCTCCTTCTCGTTGTCAGCGGTCTCCTGGAAAATGTCTGCGATCACGTTGTAGCCGGCCTTTTTTGCGGCGCTTGCGTAATAAGTGTACTTGTTGCGTGCCTGAGATTCGCCTGCAAAAGCGGTCATGAGGTTCTGCTCTGTTCTTGATCCTTTGAGTTCCATAGTGTGTGTCTCCTTTTTGTAAAAAGAAATGTATATTTTTTTTATTTTTTTTGACATTGGGGGCAGTAGCCGTAAAAAACCGTTTCCTGCCGCTGTACAATAAATCCGTTGCAAAGCTCCGGGTCAAACCGATTGTCCACCGGTATGCGCACGTCTTCAAAAGCGCCGCACTCCGTACAGCACACGTGGCTGTGATCCTCCAGGGTTTTGTCAAACCGATCCGGTGCGTCGGGAACGGCAATTCTCCTGATCTCTCCGCAGTCTGCCAGTTTGCTGAGGTTGCGGTATACTGTGCCCAAACTGATATTGGGCATCAGATGCAACACCGATTGGTATACCTGCTCTGCAGTGGGATGCTGGCAGGAGCAACGCACAGCGTCAAGAATAATTGCTTTTTGCTTTGTATTGCGTTCTCTCATACCCGCACTCCTCTCTGCTTATTGATAATCATTACTGTTATTAATATAACACATCAATTACTCTTTGTCAAGAGTATTTTTTTGTTTTTCTTTACTTTTTTTTATTTGAGTGGTACAATAAAGCAGACTACTGTCGGGAGGTGCTGAAAAATGCCTTTTTTGCCCATAAATGCGGCTGAGCTTGACGGAACCGCTGATTTTGTTATAGTAACAGGCGATGCATATGTGGATCACCCGTCCTTTGGCACTGCCATCATCTCGCGTGTGCTGGAGGCAATGGGATTTTCTGTTGCTATTATTCCTCAGCCCGACTACAAGAGCAAAAAAGATTTTATGCGGTTTGGCAGACCCAGACTGGGTTTTTTGGTCAACAGCGGAAATATTGATTCAATGGTTGCCCATTATACCGTATCAAAAAAACGCCGTACCGACGATTATTATTCCCCGGGAGGAAAGGCGGGATACAGACCTGACAGGGCTGTGATCGTGTATTGCAACCGCATCAGAGAAGCATATGGCGATGTTCCGCTGATTATCGGCGGGTTGGAGGCATCTACCCGCAGGTTTGCACACTATGATTACTGGACCGATTCCGTTAGGCGAAGTGTTTTGGTGGACAGCAGAGCAGATATCCTCACCTACGGTATGGGTGAGAATATTCTCAGACGGATCGCCTTTTTGCTTGACAAGGGCGTTCCCATAAAAAAAATACGAGATGTGAGAGGCACCTGCTTTTTGGAAAACCGTGAGTTTGTGCCTCATTTTCCTGCAGAACATTGCGGAGAATACGATGATATAAAAACCGACAAGCAGGCCTTTGCCCACGCTTTTTTGGTTCAGTACAGCAATCAGGACCATATATACGGAAAAGCGGTGACCGAGGGATATGACAGCAAGCTTTTGGTACAAAATCCTCCTATGCCGCCTCTGACCCAAAAGGAGCTTGACGACGTTTACTCTCTGCCGTATATGAGGACTTACCATCCTTCCTATGAGGCAATGGGCGGTATCCCGGGCATTGAGGAAGTAAAATTTTCGATCACCCACAACAGGGGATGCTTTGGCGGATGCAATTTCTGCTCCATTGCTTTTCATCAGGGCAGGACCGTCACCTCCCGCTCTCAAAAATCGGTGGTACAGGAAGCAGAGCTGATCGCCTCCATGCCTGATTTCAAGGGTTATATCCACGACGTGGGCGGTCCCAGCGCAAATTTTCGGTCAAACTACTGTCAGATCGCCAAGGAAAAGGGCGTCTGCAAGGGAAAAAACTGTCTCACACCTCATGTTTGCAAAAATATGAGGGTCGATCATTCGGAGTATATCCAGCTGCTCAAAGCGGTGGAGTCCGTCAATGGTATAAAAAAGGTCTTTGTCCGCTCGGGTCTGCGGTATGATTATATTATGGCAGACAAAAACGACGCTTTTTTCAAAAAGCTGGTGCAGGATCATATCAGCGGACATCTCAAAGTGGCACCGGAGCACTGTGTTGACAGTGTTTTGACACTTATGGGCAAGCCCTGTATTGCAGAGTATGACCGGTTCAGCAAAAAATTTTATGAGCTGACCAAAATGGCGGGAAAAGAGCAGTATCTCGTGCCCTATCTTATCTCCTCGCACCCCGGCAGTACGCTGGAATCTGCGGTGGAGCTGGCAATATATCTGAAAAATAACGGGATTCGTCCGGAGCAGGTTCAGGATTTTTATCCCACTCCCGGAACCGCCAGCACCTGTATGTTCCACACGGGCATCGATCCTTTTAGCGGAAAAACCGTGTTTGTGGCAATTGACTATCATGACAAGCAGATGCAAAGAGCGCTTTTGCAGTGGTCACGAAAAGAAAACGCAGATCTGGTGCGCAAAGCGCTGATAAAAGCAGGCAGGAGCGATCTGATCGGGTTTTCGCCGGAGTGTCTGGTGAGGCCTGCCGATGGAAAACCGTTTCAGCCGTCCGTAGAAATCCGCCCCGAAAAGCCAAAAAAACTACAACAAAAAACTCCAAACAGAAAGTCGGATAGAAAACCTGTCGCAAAGCAACCAAAAAAACAAATACCAAAAACAAAAAGGAGATCAAAATGATCTCCTTCTCATAAGGACGTCAAAAAACACCGACGGATTTTAAGATCTGTTGGTGTTTTCTGTTTGATAAATTTCAGTTTATCAGACAATAACTGTCCTACACTCTAAAAACCCTTGATATTACTGGGTTTTTTGCCTGTTACAAACTCAACTGTTATGTATTTTCCCTTGTTTTTGCCCTTATGAGCGAAAATAAGGGAAACTTTTTATAT
>JAZSRP010000043.1:0-224155 GCA_045538555.1 Eubacteriales bacterium | reverse complement strand
CATCATACCGCAACCGGTCTTAGTTCTGAGATGGGATACGGCCTTAGCAGAAATAGCAGCCATTATTATATTCTCCTTATTTACTTAATATTTATATGTGGTAACAAAAATTACTCAGCGTCCTCAGCTGTCTCAGCCTCGGTCTTGTCAGCCTCAGCCTCGGTGAGCTGCTCGCCCTGCTTGCCCTCAAGAACAGCGTCTGCCATAACAGAAGCGATGAGCTTGATAGCACGGATAGCGTCGTCGTTGCCGGGGATTACGCAATCCACTTCGTCGGGATCGCAGTTGGTATCAACGATAGCAACGATGGGAATACCAAGCTTTCTTGCCTCGTCAACGGCGTTCTTTTCTTTCTTGGGGTCAACGATAAAGATAACGTCGGGAAGTCCCTTCATGTCCTTGATGCCGCCAAGGTTTTTCTCAAGGTCGTTCATTTCCTTCTGGAGGGAAGCAACTTCCTTTTTGGGGAGGAGGTCAAAGGTTCCGTCCTCGGACATTTTGGTGAGATTGTGAAGCTTCTGTATAGACTTCTTGATAGTTTTGAAGTTGGTGAGCATGCCGCCGAGCCAACGAACGTTGACATAGTACATCTCACTTCTCAGTGCTTCTTCCTTGATAGCGTCCTGCGCCTGCTTTTTGGTGCCGACAAACAAAACGTTGCCACCGTTTGCTGCGATATCGCGAACAAACAGATAAGCGTCCTCGATCTTCTTCACGGTTTTCTGAAGGTCGATGATGTAGATGCCGTTTCTCTCGGTAAAGATGTACTCGGCCATCTTGGGGTTCCATCTTCTTGTCTGGTGTCCAAAGTGAACGCCAGCCTCAAGAAGCTGTTTCATGGATACAACTGCCATGTTTTTCTCCTTCGGGTTTTAACCCGCCACCGTTTTTTGGATTTACCTTGTCATAACGGTCATCCCGCACCCGAACAAGGCATAAACGGTGTGTGTATTTTGCTTTTCGCAAAAGCTCGTTTATTTTAACACATTTTTTTTTGCAAAGCAAGGGGTTTGACTCAAAAATATCCCCAAACATCAGCGTTTTTTGAACATTTTTGAGGTGAAATCCAACAAAAAAGCAAAACAGACGGTTTGCCCCGTCTGTTTTGCACAAGAAAAGGTTTTCAGTTCATTTCAAACGAAAGGGTAGAAACTACCTCAAAATCGTTCAGTGCCACAGAAATTATAGACTCCGGACTGACTATATATGCGTAGTCGTTGATATACATGCTTCGTACACCGTAGAGTGTGCCGCTTGAAATATCAACGTTTGCAAGATCGACGATGCGGTTGCTGTCAGCATCAAACTCAAAGAACCTCAAAGAAGTCTTGCCATATCCGTTGTTCCCATCGTATTCCCATACGGGAAGCCCGATAACGTTTTTGTTTGGTGCCACCAGAACTGCGTGGTGGTTTTCCATTGCCTCAGATGACATCCATCCGCTGCCAAAATCCATGATGTATGAAGAAAGATCATCCACTGCTTTTGGGTCAGAGGTATCAAACATTGTAAGCTTGAGTCCTGTCGTAATTCCGGTTTCGGGGTCGGCATTGTAACCGATACCCAAAAGAAGATTTTGCCCGTAGTTGAACATATAGGTGGAAAATCCGTCAATTTTCAGCTCTGACAAAATAGTGGGATTTTTTGGGTCGGACAGATCGATTGCGTACAGCGGATCCGTCTGTCTGAATGTAACTACGTAGCAGATGTTGCCCATGAACCGTACTGATTTGATTTCTTCGGTAACGCCCATTTCGGCAGAGATTCCAACCACCGTCAAGGTTTCGTCAAGAACAAAAAGCTTGCTTGCTCTTGTGCTTTTGTTTGAAATATCGTCCTCGTTTGCGAGGAAATAATATCCGGTGGTTGCAATACGGAAATAACCGTCTTTTTCATCCATGGAAAATTGATCGTGTATCGTTCCGGGTACGTTTCCGCAGCCCGAAAGCTGCAGATCTCCGTCACCGAGAGAAATGCGGATGATCTCGGTGCATTGGCGCGAAAACTCGAGAGTGTCGTTTCCTTTGACTTCCTTTTGAGTGACAACGATTCCGGATGCGATGTAAAGATTGCTTTGGTTGCAGTAGATCTGACCGTTTTTTCCAACCAGACAGAGAGAAGATGAAGGGGAAGAAATATCACCGTTCAGGTCATATGCGGATACGACGGTGTAAATACTGTTGTTGATATCCTCCGGGAAGAAAATGTTTTTTTCTGCAATATACTCACCGTCAACGGCCGGAACGTATTTTTCAAGATCTTCGGGGTCGTAAAAATACTCATCGATATCACGGCAGTAAAAATCAAGGCCGTATCTGCTGACAGTGTAGAGAACCCCGTCAGTCAAGCGTGAATTGTTGTATCTTCCGGTTTGAAGTGATGTTTTTTCTACCTTTGGAGCTGTTCTGTCGGATACGTCCACAAAAGTGATTTCCGTAAGCATCTTTGGAGGAGTATAGGGAATATAGTCTTCATACACAACGTCGTCCGAAACCTCCGGCTCGTTGCTCTCATTGTTTACTTTTTCTTCCACCGTTGTGATAAAAACTATTCTATCACCCTCAAGCATCATGACACCCGCATTGTACCAGTTGACACCGTTGTCAAGAGACAGCTTTGAGAGAAATCTGGGGTTGCCGTTGTTTGCTTCAAAAATCCTGAGAATATGATCTTTGGGAGAGAAAAAATAGATATATTTTCCATCGGTTTTGACGTTGTCCGCTTCTTGCACCCCCTGAACCTGTTCGTTGTTGCCCGAAAAATCAACGTCAGCTTCTTCGTTGTAATTTTCATTTCTGCCACCGCCAAGTTCGGGCGCCTGCTCTTCCACCACCCCATCCTCAACGGCATCAAACATGAAGTCACCGTTAATTTCCAGCTTGTATTGATTTCTATTATTAATCAGATAATCCTTCAGGTTGTAAAAAAGTGTTTTGTAGCTGCCGGAATTGTAGATGGGGCGGGAGGAGGGAATAAATACGTTTCCTTGGACATAAGGTTCGTCGTTGCCTTCAAAAACGGGCTTCATTCCGTTTTTCATACTGTTCTTGATGTGAAAAGCGGCAAATACGGAAACAAAAATGATTGCAAAGCACAGACAGGCAATGGCAATGCTTCTGATCACAAGCACACGCCTGGGTTTTTGCTCCTGCATTGCCGCAGATATCGCACCGTCAACTGCGGAGGGGGCAGGGGCGATTTTGTTCATTTGTTCTTTGTAGTTTTTTTCAAACATGGTGTCATCCTTCCTTTCGGGTAGAAGAATCCTTGTGGGATTCGAGTTGGATTTTCAACAGCTTTCTCCCCCGAAAAAGCATTGATTTGACGGCAGATTCGCTTTTTTCAAGAACTTGAGAAATCTCACGCACGGACAGATCCTCAAAATAGTACAGATGTATCACCGTTCCGATGTCCTTTGGAAGCGATTTCACAACGGTTACCAGATCGCTGTCGGCAGAATACTCATCAAGTGTGGAGAGATTCTCGTCCAGCGGCTCGGTTTTTCTGTACCAAGCGGAGGTGAAAAAGCTTTTTGTGCGGTTTACGGTGGTGCGAATAAACCAAGCTTTTTCGTGTTCTGTGTCGTTAAAGACCGGATCGGCTTTTACAAAACGCAAAAAAACATCCTGCATGATGTCCTCGGCATCATGCTTGTTTTTTGTGCGTAGAAAAGCAATGCGATAAACGGTATCGGCATATTTTTTCAGAGTTTGTTCAATTTTTTCCGTACCGCTCTTTTGTGAGTGCAACATTCGTTTCACCGCCTTCATACACAAACACTTTTCAAAAACACATTTGGTTGCAAAACTACAAAAAAATTCCAAAAAAACAAGGCAGGCACAAAAAACCTGCCTTGTTTAAAAGGATCAATGATTATTTGTTGGGACCGTTCTTTTTGAGAGTTTTGAAAAACATAACTCCCACGATGGAAATACCGCCAAACATTACAACAATGGCAAGCACGAGGAGCCAGGTGGGCATTCCGCCCTGATCCTGTGCGCTATCCTGAGATTCTGCAGGGGCGGTGGATACGGTATCGCTGTTGACGCTTTCATCTACGTTGATATCGGTTCCAAATGGAACCTCCTCAAAATGCTCATACATATAGTCTGCGATCCACTTGCAGTACATCTTGTTGCCGTAGGAAGAAAGATGAACGCCGTCGCCGGGAGCACAGATCTGTGCCAGCTGGTTTTGCGCCAGAGCGTTGATGTCAAGAAAACCTGTGTTGTATTCCTCTGCCAGTTTTTTCACGACTGCAACGTAGCTGTCAATGGCACCGGTGTTGTAATCAAGAGAGGAGGGAACGTAGTATCCGCCGTGAACGTCATGGACACCCACAAGAATGATTCTTGCGCCGATGTCTCTAACCTTTTCGATGATTGTACGGTAATTTTTCTCGTAATCCTCAAGGGAAACAAGATTTTTGTTTCCTGCAACGTCAAATGCCTGATCGTTCATACCAAAGTTGATGATAACCACGTCGGGATTGAACGCCAGCACCTCGCTGTCGATACGCGCAAGGGCGTGAACGGTGGTGTCGCCGCCAACACCTGCATTGATAACGTCGCAACCAAACTCTGCAAACATCATTTCGACCCATCCGCCGATACACTCGGTGATACTGTCACCAAACGCAATGATCTTTTTGTCACGGAAAATACTGTCGATGGCTCTCTCTCCTGCAATGCGGAAAGAAAAACCGCTGATAGTTGAATCCAAAAAGCCGTTTGCACAGGCAGTGACTCTGACGGTGTATGTGGAACCGGCAGAAACCTTGCTTCCGCTGACAGTGTAGGAGGGCTCCTCGGTGTAAATCGTGTCAACCTTCAAACCGCTGGGTGTGGCTGTGGTGTCAAGGAGATAAACCAGATATCTGTCTGCATTTTCCACGGGATTCCAGCTGATCTTGATGTCGTCCTGTGTGAACAGATCGTTGTCATTTGAAAATTCAACGTCTCCGAGCTTTTCTTTGCCGTCGTCAGGAACGTAGGCATTCTCGGGTGCGGTATCAGAAATGACTACAAATCCGTTGGTGACAAACGATGGGGAGTAGTACTCATTGATTTTGCCGCTGTACTCAAAGGTTCCGTTTTTCGGGTCAATACCTGTGAGATATGCTTTTTGGCCTACCTTGAGGACAGAAAGCTTTTCAAAAACGTAGTTTGCGGTATCGTTTGTATAATTGATACCACCGGATGCGGAATAGTTGTTGCCGAGGTTTACGGCAATCACAAAACCGTTTTGCGGGATGAGGGTGCACTTGTTTCTGCCCGAGCCCACCAAAAGGTCAAGCTGGGTGATAACGTATGCGTCTTGCGACTCGTCCCACTCAAAGGTGGCGGTTTTCCACCAATCATAGCTATAGTTGCGTGAGGTTTGAATGTCTGTGCCCCAGTTGGGGGTATACATCATGCAGTGTCCCTCGCCGCCTGCAATATCAATGCCGTTTATGCCCAGGTTGAACTGCGGTTTGATCTCAACGCCGCCGTCAGGGGAGTAAGCTGTCTTGCCTTCTGCCTCATTGTTTACAGATATAAACGCATTTGACTCAAACCCATCCTTGTACCACAAGATCTCATTGACATCAATAAGGTTTGATTCAAGATCGGTTCCGTACAGATAGACTCTGTCGCCCTTTTTGACGGTTGCCGCAAAGTTGAACGATGCTGTGACCTCATCGGTGGTATAATCGGGATAAAGAGAGGAATCTGCATATGCCGCATAGGCAACGGGATCATCCTTGTAGAGTTGAGGATAATCGTTCCCCAGATTGACGCAGTAGCAAAAACCGTTTTCGGGAATAACCACTGCACTTTTGTCTGAGTTTACGGTGTTGTGCACTTCGGAGACAACGTAGCATTTTTGGGCATTGTCCCACTCAAAGGAGAGTGTATACCACCACGTAAAAGCACCGTATCCGCCGAGAGTTCCGTCGGAGGAATCTGTATAGATAGCACCGGCGCCCTCATAATATGCAGGATCAACGTTGATGTGGGTGACGATGAGCTGTCCGTCGGCTGCACCGTATGCGTTTGCGGTAACAAATACCAAGGGGAGAATTATAGCCAGACATAGAAATACAGCAATTCTTTTCATTTTCATGTTACCTTACAACAAAAATATTAAAGGATGGAGTCAACAGGTCTGCCTTCTTCCAGACAAGCAAAAATATATTCACAGTTCATCAGGAATCTGGGGTGGTGGAAGGGGCCTTTCCACATGGAGCCCTTCTGGGTGTGGGAAACGGTGCCGTCCTTGTGGAGGTATCCGTACCATTCACCGTGTTCTTTATCGGCAAAGTGACCAAATGCATAGAAATGTGCTTTTTCAAACCACTTCCAGTATTTCTCGTCTTTTGTGATGCTGTATGCAAGGAGAGTTGCAATACATGCCTCGTTGTGTACCCACCACAGCTTCATGTCATGCTCCAGCTGCTCACAGGGTCTGCCGGAAACGTCTGTGAAATAAATGAATCCGCCGTTTTCTTTGTCCCAGCCCCACTCGAGTGATACGTCAAGGATCTTGAGAGCGTTTTCAAGGAGCTTTTTGTCTCCGGTGTAGATGGCCTGGTTCATGAGGAACCAACTGTTTTCCATTGAGTGACCGGGGTTGATTGTGCGGCCGGCAGGGTTGTCAATAAACTCACCGTTGGGGCCTACTGTCTCAAGAACGCATCCCATGTCGGGCTTGAAATGGATATTGATGATGATATCTGCCATCTCGTTGGCAACCGCAGTGTAATAGTCTGCTTTTTCGGGATCGCAACGGCGAAGTGCCTGAGCGCTGCTGATAAGAACCATGGGAACAGAAACAGCACGCTCGGAACGGGTCTCGGAGAAAGATTTGGGAGTAATCTTGAAAGGATCGGAGGAAGGATCACGGAAAATGGAGAGCATGGTCTCAAAGCAATCCTCTGCCTTTTTGAGGGCCTCCTTGTCTCCTGTCATAGCGGAGTACTCGGCCATGGAGAGAACATAAAAGCTCTCGGTGAATGTATAACGGCGTTTTCTCAGGGGCTTACCGTCACGGGTGAGGGTGAAATACATTCTGCCGTCTTTTTCGTCTGCAATGTATTTGTCAATAAACGATTTGCCAAGCTCAGCGGCTTCTACCCAGTCGGGGTTTTTGCCGTAGAGGTTGCAGAGACGAGAGAATGTCCAGAGGCACCTGCCCTGAAACCAGCCGGACTTGTCGTTGTTATAGGATTTTCCGGTTCTGTCCACGCTGGTGATATAACCGCCAAACTCACGGTCAATGAGATCGCTGTTCATCCAAAAGGGAATGCAGTCCTTCATCAGCTGATTGTTGTAAAATTTTCTGTACGAAGCAAACGTCGCCTTGTCCATAATAAAAACCGTCCTTTTCTTTTTTGTTTTGTATATTCTAATCTTTATTTTGGTTTATGTCAATAAAAATTCCGATTTTTACCAATACAAATTGACAAAGCTGAACTGCGGTGATATAATACAATGAATCACTGAAAGGATGAACGCAATGAAAAAAATTGCAGTTTTGCTTCTCACGTTGCTGCTCTGCCTGTCCATGTGCTCTTGCGAGTCATTGCTCCGCAAGGCAAAGGAAATGGTCACGGGTGTTGAGGAATCCCGACCGCCCGAGGATTTTGTGGAATCCCGCAAGAACGATCTGTACGCATACGACGTGTTTGAGGATTATATACGCCTCACCGGCTATCTTGGTGAAGAAACAGCCGTGAAGCTCCCCTCTGAGATAGACGGAAAGCCCGTCAAGGTCATCGGTTCTCTGGCATTTTTTGAAACCAAGGTGATCTCCGTAGATATTCCTTCAACTGTAACGGTGGTTGAGGAGAGTGCATTCTATTATGCAGACTGCTTGGTGAGTATTCGTCTTCCCAGCAACATTTCTTCTCTGGGAAGCAGAGCGTTTGCGTGGTGCAACTCTCTTGAGACAGTGTATCTTTCCACGTCGTTGACAGAGATACCTGAGTATTGCTTCAACCATTGCTTGTCTTTGAAAAACGTTATTATCCCGCCATCGGTCACCCGTATAGGCACCCGTGCTTTTTCGTTTTGCGAGTCGCTGGATGATCAGACTCTGCCGTCAAACGTGACCTACGTTGGCGACCTTGCATTCTCAGAGTGCGCTTCCCTGGAATACATCAGTATTGCCAATAGCAAGCTGTCCTTTGGCAAAAACGTGTTTAACGAGTCGTCAAAAGTCACTGTAATTGCTCCTGATTTTTCGTCTTCTGTTGATTATTGTGCAGAATACGGTCTGCGTTGGAGCACATCAAAAGCCATTCCCTCCGTTGTTCCCGGTGCGAGCGAGGATTCATCGCTTTCTGAAGAAACTTCGGTTGAAGAATAAAAAATATTTCTCTGAAAGGATATAAAAAATGCAGCCACTTTCACTCAACGTTATCCGCAAAAAATATCTGGAATTTTTTGTGAGCAAGGGACACCTCTCTCTCAATTCATTCCCATTGGTACCGCAGGATGACGATTCGCTTTTGCTCATAAATGCAGGCATGGCACCCCTCAAGCGTTATTTTACGGGTGAGCGAGTTCCGCCCCGCAAACGTGTCACCACCTGCCAGAAATGCGTGCGTACGCTTGATATCGACAACGTTGGAAAAACTGCGCGCCACGGCACCTTTTTTGAGATGCTGGGCAATTTCTCCTTTGGTGATTATTTCAAGGAGGAGGCAATTCCCTGGGCATGGGAGTTTTTGACAAAGGTGATGGAGATCCCCGAGGATCGTCTGTATCCCAGTGTTTATCTTGAGGATGACGAGGCGTTTGACATTTGGGTGAAAAACGGGATCCCCGCAGAGAGGATCGTCCGTTTGGGCAAAGAGGACAACTTTTGGGAGATCGGCTCCGGTCCTTGCGGCCCATGCTCGGAGATCTATTTTGACAGGGGTGAAAAATACGGTTGCGGCAAGCCCGATTGCAAGGTGGGTTGTGACTGCGATAGGTTTATTGAGATCTGGAATATCGTATTTACACAGTTTGACGGTGACGGACAGGGAAATTACACCCGTCTTGCACACCCCAATATTGACACCGGTATGGGTCTTGAGCGCCTTGCCTGCGTGATGCAGGATGTGGGAAACCTTTTTGAAGTAGATACCAACAAGAGTATCATGAACAAAGTCTGTGCGCTTGCAGGAAAGACCTATGGCGGAAGTGCGGCTGACGACGACGTTTCTCTCCGTGTTATTACCGACCATATCAAAACTGCAACATTCCTCATCGGAGACGGCGTTATTCCTTCAAACGAGGGCAGAGGATACATACTCCGCCGTGTGCTGAGACGTGCTGCACGGCATGGCAGACTTTTGGGTATTAACGGAACCTTCCTCGGAGAGGTTTGCGACGTTGTAATCGCTGAGAACAAGGGTGCATATCCTGAGCTTTTGGAAAGAGCGGAGTATATCAAAAAGACCATCAAAGCAGAAGAAGACAGATTTGCTCAGACTCTTGATTCGGGCCTGTCCATTCTTGACAAAATGCTTGCCTCCACCATTGCAAAAGGTGAAACCGTACTGTGCGGTGAAGATGTATTCAAGCTTTATGATACCTTTGGATTCCCTATTGATCTCACAAAAGAGATTACCGCAGAGAAGGGTGTCTCCGTTGATGAGGAGTCATTCCGTGAGCTGATGCTTCAGCAGAAAAAGCGTGCCCGTGAGGCCCGTGCAAACATTGATGCCGGTTGGGCAGGCGACGGATTGTCTATGATCGATAAAACCGTCAAGACTGATTTTGTGGGCTATACCGAAACGGGTTGTGACTGCAATATTCAGTACATTATTGCCGACGGTGAGGACGCACAGTTCTTTACAGGCGGAAATGCAGTGGTTATACTTGACCGCACTCCTTTCTATGCAGAGGGCGGCGGACAGATAGGTGATTGCGGTACCATCACTACAAAAGACGGTATTTTTGAAGTGGAGGATACCAAAAAAACTCCCGAAGGACAGTACCTCCATGTGGGCAAACTCACAAGCGGAAGTATTTCCAAGGGTCCTGCCACCGCAACTATTGATACCAACCGCAGACAATCCATTATGCGCAACCACTCTGCTCTCCACCTGCTTCAGGCAGCGCTCCGCAAGGTGCTTGGTACTCACGTTGAACAGGCCGGCTCTTACGTGACAGAGGACAGAGGAAGATTTGACTTTACACATGGCTCTGCATTGACAGCAGATGAACTGAAAGCCGTTGAGGATCTTGTCAACAACGTTATACTTGACAACTATCCCGTTACTACCGACATTATGACTCCGGATGAGGCGCGCGCATCAGGTGCAATGGCACTGTTTGGCGAAAAATACGGTGATACAGTAAGAGTTGTCTCCATGGGTGATTTTTCAAAAGAGCTTTGCGGCGGCACACATGCCAAAGCTACCGGAAATCTTGGAATGTTCCGCATATTGGGCGAGTCATCCGTTGCTGCCGGAGTGAGAAGAATTGAGTGCGTTACCGGCTTCAATACACTTTGCGCAGTGCGTGAGGGCGATGACCTGGTAGCAGAGATTGAAAAAACACTCAAAGCGGCAGGAAAAGAAGATATTCTCCGCAAGATCGCACAGGTTCAGGAGGAGACCAAGCGTCTCAAAAAAGAACTTGAGACCCTCAACCGCAAATCCGCGCTTCAAAGTATCGAAAAGGCAGAGGAAAGTGCAGTAGAAGTAGGAAACACAATGGTTGTCCGTGCAAAATTTGCCGATCTTCCCATTGATACCCTCCGTGATGCCTGCGATTCCGTTGTATCCAAAAACAAAAATTCTGTATGCCTCTTCTCTACAGAGGTTGACGGCAGAGTTTTGCTTGCAGCTGCCTGCGGTGAGGATGCGGTAAAATCAGGTGCTCATGCAGGAAACATTCTCAAGGCCATCTCGCCTATTATCGGCGGCGGTGGCGGCGGAAGACCCAACAGCGCCACCTCGGGCGGTAAAGATGCGTCAAAGCTTGACACAGCATTTGAAACCGCTATTGAGGTTCTTAAGAGTCAATTGAAATAAAAAACCGAAAGGAATATGACTATGGATTGCTTGTTTTGTAAGATCATAAAAGGTGAGATTCCCTCATCAAAGGTTTTTGAAAACGATGCTGTATACGCTTTCAAG
Source organism: Eubacteriales bacterium (assembly GCA_045538555.1). Taxonomy (GTDB): domain Bacteria; phylum Bacillota; class Clostridia; order Oscillospirales; family CAG-382; genus Coliplasma. Next base: position 213,039 of record JAZSRP010000043.1, on the reverse strand, counting down.
GACATCAACCCCAATGCGGCCGTTCACGTGTTGCTGGTTCCAAAAAAGCATATTGACTCAATCGACTGTGTCAGTGCGGAAAATATATCCGAAGTTGCGGCGGTGCTTGAGGCGATCCCCGAAGTGGCAAAAATATGCGGGCTCAGCAATGGGTACCGTGTGATCACAAACGTGGGTGAGGATGGCGGTCAAACCGTAAAGCATCTCCATTTTCATATTTTGGGCGGAGAAAAACTCCCCGCAAAGCTTGCCTGAAGTATTTTTGCAAAGGAGCGGTAAAAATGAAAGAAATTTATATTGACCCAAAAACATATCACGCATATCCTCTGGAGGTGGCAGGTCTCAAAAGGGATCTTCCGATCTGCAAGGTGAGTGATCATTTGTATATAGGTGCGTTTGTTATTTTTGGCGACGTAGAGCTGACTGTTGCTTGTGCAAAGCAGCTTTGTGATCTGCTGCCTGAGCATGACGTGCTGATCACCTCTGAAGCAAAGGGAATACCTCTTATCTGCGAGATGGCACGTATCTGCAATTCTGAGCGTTACGTGGTGGCACGCAAAGCGCCCAAACTCTATATGAAAGAGCCCATTGCTGTTGAAGTACGTTCTATCACAACGGCGGCTCTTCAGATTCTCTACCTTGACAAGTCAGATGTTGACTATATGAAAGGCAAGAGAGTTGTTATTGTTGATGACGTCATCAGCACGGGTGAGTCTCTCAAGGCAATTGAGCAGCTCGTGGAGATGGCCGGGGGCATTGTTGTAAAGAAAATGTCCATTCTTGCAGAGGGTGAGGCGGCAGAGCGTGATGATATCACCTTCCTTGCAGAGCTTCCCCTATTTCTCCCCAAAAAATAAATTAAAAGGACACATCTCTTGTTATACAATCGCATCGTTGCTTCTGCCGTGTCGATTTTTGCGATTGGTGTCGTTTTTGGCATTGCCATTGATACAGACGACGCGGCGTGGTATTGCTTAGGTCTCGTTGTTATTTGCGTGGCCTCGGTCTGTGCAATTCGTTTTTTGTGCAGTTTTGAAGAAAGCAGAAAAAGATTTTTGACAAGGGCAGCTGCAATTGCGGTTGCCCTTTGTTTACTTGGTATAATGCTAATATGGTTTTGGGATTACAGGATCGGTTTTTTTGATGTGTATGACGGTGCAGAGGATATGATCACCGGAACGGTTACAGAGTGTAAATCAAATTTCGGCACCCAATCGCTTACGGTAAAAATCAGCTCTGATACCCTTGATGTGAAGAAAAATACTCTTGTGTTGATTACTGTTTCGGATCCTCTGAAGGGTGTGATCGTGGGTGACAAAATCTCTTGCAAAGCTGTGTATAGCAAGGCGAATGGCGATTATTTTCTTGCAGAGAATATAAAACTCACCGCAAAAGCCACCGAAATCAAGTTGGAAAACGGAAGCGGCTTGCTATATTCGATCCGAAAATCCGTGTCAAAGAGCTGTGATCGTTTTTTCAAGACTGACAATTATGTGTGCGCAATGGCAAAAGCAGTCACCATTGGAGACACAACGGGACTGGACTCTTATTTCTACAAACTATACAACAATGCGGGAATATCCCACGTGTTGTCTATCAGCGGAATGCACGTATCGTTGGTGATCACCCTGTTTTTCAATGTCCTGGCGGTTTTCTTTTTAAATTATAAAATCAGATCGGTTGTTGCAACGGTTGCGGCGGTTTTGTATATGGCGCTGTTGGGTTTTTCGCCCAGTGTAGTTCGCGCAGTGGTGATGGTCACTGCCGCCATTGTGAGCAGAGGTATCGCAAAAAGGACAGATACCATCACGATGATGTTTATTGCGCTGTTTATTTTGTTGCTGAACAACCCGTACTCGATTTTGTCCAAAGGGCTTCAGCTCTCGTTTTTGTGCTGTGCGGCGCTGATACTTGTGTCGCCGTTTACAAGAAAATTATTGTTTTTCTTTGTGGATCACGGTGATAAAAAGAGCTTTGTGCACAAGGTTTTTGTAAAAATCGGAACTATTGCGGTCATTCCTTTTGTTTCGTCTTTTGTTGTGGTTTTCTTTACAGTTCCCGTTCTGTTTACACAGTATGATTCCTTTTCGTACATTGCACCGTTGATAAATGTTGTTGCGGTTCCTTTGTTTAACATCGGATTGATATTTGTGCTTTTGTGTATATGTGTGGGCTTTGTCTCGCCTTTCGCTGCAGAGTATTTGTCTGTTGTTCCGGAGTATTTGTTTGATACAATCACGACTATGTGTCAAGATATTTTCAGCCGTGACGTGGGAAGCATATCCACACATCTGCCGTTTATGTGGGTACCGCTGATGGCCTCTGTCTGTTTTGTGGTCATTTTGTTGTTTTGCTCACGACGCCGTGGGTTGCTTGCCATGTACAGCGCTTTGATATTTATGGTTGCCTTGTCGGGCTGTGTATTGCTGAACACATTGAGGACCCACAACTTGGTGACAGCACAGATCGGAACGGGAAAATCAGAGTATGTGTATTACTCTGCAGACGAAAGCAACATATTTATTGATCTTGGCGGAAGTTATGTGCAAACAGACTGTATTTTTCGCAAGGGCGAGGTGTCGGTATCGCAATACGTTGTCACTGAGCTTACAGAAGAATCTTTGTCAAAAACTCTTTCTTTTTTGAGCAGGGTAAACGTAAAAACTCTTGTGATTCCGTATCCGAAAAACAATGCTGAAACCTATGTATTTGATGAAATAATATTGTTGGCAAATCGAATTAAATGTGATATAATATACTATGAGTCAGAATATGTTACCAAAAACGTCGGTACAGAAACGGCATTGTTTTTAGTGGGTCCTGTTGGTGACAGGCAGGTTTCGGTGTTTCTGCGTGGCGGAGGAAAACAGATTGCTGTACTCTCTGACGGATATGACAGGAGCGCCGTGTGTGATATAGCAGTTGTTACAGACGGATATAATGGACGGTCATCGGCAATCAACTGTGAGCTGCTATGTGCAAGCGACATAGGAGTTTTGACCGACTCATCGGTAAAAACACGATGCTTCAGCTTTGAAAAAAGCGTAACAATAGAGTTTTATTCCGGTTTGGGAGAATACAAGGTATATGAGTCTTGATGTATTAAAGACACGTCTTAAACAAAACAATATGTCGGGTGTATACCTTTTTGTAGGAAAAGAGGAATACACCAAGGATCACTATGCAAATCAGATCCGAAAGAGGGTAGACACCTCACCCGTTCCTGAGTTCAATCATTGCATTTTTGATGCCTCTGTACAGAGCATCAGCGAGCTTGAAGATGCCTGTTTTTCTCTGCCTTATATGTGGGAATCAAAGTTGATAGAAATTAAAAATCTTGACACCTCCCGCCTCAAGGAGAGCGAAGCGCTGGAATATGAACGCGTGTTTTGCGAGATTCCCGATTATTTGACAATTCTTATTGTTTTTCGGGATAATGAGTACAATACTGATCCGCAGGCAAAAAAATCCCCAAAGAGCGGAGTGGTTGCGTTTGTAAATCTTGTGAAAAAATACGGACTCGTGGTGGATTTTGAAACCGAGACATCGGACAAGCTCATGAGCTGGATAACAAGACACTTCAATGCAAAAAAAGTGCCTATCGAATACAACGTACCGAGGGAATTACTCAATCATTGCGGAAGTGATATGTATGTGCTTCAGGGCGAGATCTCAAAGCTTGTTGCTTCCTACGGAACACGCCCCATATCTGTGCGTGATATCCAAAAATATTGTTCTCAAAACATTAGCTATAAATATTTTGATATTGCCAATGCTCTGAACAAAAAGGATCTTGTTTCAGCCAAGCGAATCCTTGACGGTCTCAAGCTGAAAAACGAGGATTTTCAGCTGGCAGTTGGCTTTTTGGCAAAAAATTATGCGGACATGCTTTTGGTAAAAACAGGGCTCGACAGTGGAAAAAGCCCTGAGTCCCTTGCCGCTGATCTAAAAATTCATTCATGGAGGATCGGAAAAATTGCGGCTTCTGTATCTGGCGTTGATCTGTCTGCCATTGCTTATGCAGTATCTGTCATTGCCAATGCTGATCTCAAAATAAAAACCTTTAGGGGCAGTGCCCAAAAAATTCTTGAACTTGCATTTTACAGGATCTGTGCATATGGAAGAAAAGCTTGAACTGATTTGCCCAATTGTGGTTGAGGGAAAATACGACAAGGCAAGAGTCTGTCAGGTGGTTTCAAGCGCTGTTGTTACTCTTGACGGCTTTGCTGTGTTTAATGATACCGAAAAAAAACAATTGTTAAAGCGCCTTTGTTCGGAAAAAGGTCTGATAATTCTTACCGACAGCGACAGGGCAGGAAATTTTATCCGTTCCCGTTTGAAAGGATTTCTCACTAACGGTGAAATATACAATATATATGCACCTGTCGTAAAAGGTAAAGAAAAACGCAAAACCTCGCCGTCTGCTGACGGAATATTGGGAATCGAAGGGACGGACAGTGCAGTTCTTAGGGAGCTTTTGATGCCATATACGTCGCAAACAGTAAAACAAAGAGGTAGTATTACCAAGCAGATGCTTTATTTTGACGGCCTTTCGGGCGGAACCGGATCCTCTGCCCGACGGTCGCTGATTTGCAAAAAGCTTGGTTTTCCCGAGACACTTACCGCAAATGCATTGCTGGAAGCAATCAATCTTTTCTATACAGAAGAACAGTACAAAAAAGCAGTTGAAGAATTGAAACAATGACAAAAAAAATTTTGTTTATCACCCTGGGCTGCAGGGTAAATCAATATGAGTCATGTGCAATAGCCGAGGCGTTGATGGGCTGTGGATATGAGATATGCCGCAACAGCGACGAGGCGGATTTTGCTATCGTAAACACATGCGCGGTCACTGCAGAGAGCGAGCGCAAGAGTCGTCAGGCAGTGCGTCGTGTGGCACGCAGCACAAAAACGCTTGTTATCGGATGTGCTTCGCAGATATCCGGATTTGACGGTATTGAAAACGTGGTTTTTGTGGGCGGCTGCAGAGATAAAAGTGCTGTTGTTGAATATATCAACAACTTTTCGGAAAAAAGCCAATCCGTTGATACAAGACGTTCAATGGATGGAGCTGTATATGAACAAATGTCCATTTCGGGCACCTCGGGTCTATTTTCGGATTGCCGCGCGTTTGTAAAAATTCAGGACGGATGCAATGGAAAATGTACGTATTGTATCATTCCAAAATGCCGTGGAAAAGTACGGTCACGTCCCTTTGGTGAGGTGGTGGCTGAGGTAAACCGCCTTGTTGCACACGGATACAAAGAGGTGATACTCACAGGTATTGAAACAGCAGCATACAACAGCGCACGGCTCTCACAGGTGATACGTGAGATGTCGGGGATTGAGGGACTGCACCGCGTACGGCTCGGCTCACTGACCCCCAATGCCATCAACAATGATTTTGTTGATGCGGTGATGGAATCGGTCAATTTTATGCCTCATCTTCATCTGTCGCTTCAGTCCTGTTGTGACAAAACATTGAGGCGTATGCAGCGTCCATATACAAAAAAGGATATTCTCGACAGGGTGGATTTTTTGAAAAAGCGCCTGCCGGGAATCAACCTCTCAGCAGATATTATTGTCGGGTTTCCCGGAGAGACAGAATCCGATTTTTTGGAAACTCTCGACACACTGAGAGATATAGGGATTTTTCACGTGCATTCGTTTCCGTATTCTGAAAGAAAAGGAACACCGGCAGCAGAGATGGATGGCAGTGTTCCCGTATCTGTCAGACACGAAAGAAACAGCCGGTTGATCCGTATGATGGAGCAACATCTCCACAAAATTCTTGACGGAATCGTAGGGGCGGAGCGTACCGTTCTGGTAGAAAAAATCCACCGAGACGGAAATGCAACCGGACATACCGAAGACTTTTTTGAAGTAAAAACAAAAGCACCCGGGTGCAACGTGGGTGATATGCTTTTGGTTGACATAATTTCTATAGAAAATAACCTTCTTGTAGGTAAACCAAAAAATACAGAGGAGGGCTCGTAATGAACGAATTTGAAAAACAACAAGAGCTTGAGGAAACAAAAAATAGTGATGTTGCGTCGGATATAAATGCCGAAGAAGTAGTCGCGGTTGCAGAAAAAACAGATGAAGAGGAAATCCGGGAAAATACTGTTGATGAAGCAGCAGTGTGTGATTCCGATGATGCTTCTACACCGCAAGAGACCCTTGAGTTAAAATCACGTATGGTTTTGAATATATGCCGTTCTTCGTATGGTATGTTGTACAAGAAGATCTCCAAGGTCAGCATAAACTGCGATGTAATAAAAGAATCATTTTGCAGGTTTATTGACGATATCAGGATCAAGGATTCCTTTTCGGTTGCCGATGTAATCTTTGGAGCAGAGGCAGTGCTGAAGCAAGGAATGCCGGAAGCAAAACCCGGTGACGGGATATATTTGGTTGAGGGCATTGTCGGAAACGATAAATGGTCAAAAAAGCTTTTGCTCGGCACGGTGTGCGGCATTCTTGATCTGTTTTGCCTTGACAACGGTGTTTTTCTGGATGCTAACGTGTGTGATGATTCCGTCATCAATTGTGTGACAAAGCGGTTTGCTGTCCTGACTGACAAAAAAGCGCAAAAGCTTGCAAACAAATTGACAAAGCATGGTATCGTTCTCAAAAAGACGGGTTCCGTAATCGGTTCAAATGAAGTGGTATTTTCACGGGGGAGCGATGTTTTGTTCAGATTTCCCAAAGATAGTTTGTTTGATTCAGAGCAAGCAGAATCCATTTCTATTGATCGTACTCATATGGCTGATTTTGTTTCCGGATACAGAGCGGTTTGTGCATTGGCCGCCTGCAATGCAGTGACAAAAAACAATATTTTGAGATTTGATTTGAGCGGTGATGCTGCTTCTGTTTGCGCCAGAGCGTTGGGATATTATTCTGCTATGATGTACACAAGAACTGTTCCCGTTGTCATTACTTTTACCACCGGAATGAAGTGCGATGTTGTTGTTCCGCGTCCCAACGTGACTGACGGAGACTATTTGTATCTTCTCAAGCTTCGCCTTGACAAGGACGGACTTCCCGACAAGGGGCACCACGGTCAGCTGTTCTACTATCTGCAAGAAATGAAGAAAAACGGCATAATAAAAGATGTTCTCCCACAAAAGGAGAACATCAGCGGTGTAATAAAGCGTCTTTGCGGTGAAAATCTTGAGTATGTCTCCCTTGGGGAGACTCCCGATGGGGCGTTTGGCGTGATTGTCAGCGTTCCCAGAGGTTACTCGGTCAACGGAGTCAAGATGGGGTATTTTAAATATATTTCATGATGTCTCCGATTCCATCAAAAACAATGTCTGGTGCATTGTCATCATTGATATCTTTGGGTTTGGTTTCACCGGTCAATACAAGCACTGACAAGAGTCCGTTGTTTTTGCCCAATGCAATATCTGTATAAAGACGGTCACCTACAATGGCGGTGTTTTGAAAAGGAACCCCAAACATTGACGAGATCATGTCCGCCGTTTCCTTGTGGGGCTTTCCAAAATATTTTGGTTTCACGTTTGTTGAGGCGGTAACAAGTGCTGCAATGGCACCGCTGTCAGGGATGAATCCATCCTCTGTGGGACAGTTAAAATCCGGGTGAGTGCAATAATAGATTGCACCGTTTCGAATCAGATCGCAGGCGGTCACCAGCTTTTTGTAGGTGAGAGTTGTGTCAAATGATGTGACAACAATGTTGGCTTCTTCTGACAAGATGATACCGGATTCCAAAAAAGATTCCTCCAACTGAGGTGTGCCCACAAGAAAGACCGGCTCATCGGGATGGTTTTCTTTGAGATGTCTGATGGTCACGTCACCTGCAGTAACAACGTCATCACGGGTAGCTGAAAAACCAAGCCGATTGAGTTTGTTTACGTAGTCGTTTGGATTTTTTGACGCATTGTTGGTGAAAAACACAACTTTGATGCCTTTGCTGCGGGCGTAGCTGACAAACTCAATGGCATTTGGAAGCACTTTGTCACCAAGGTATATGGTTCCGTCCATATCAAGAACAAAAAGTTTTATTTCTGACAGTCTGTTCATTATTATTTCCTCTGCAATTATCAGAAAATTTTTGTAAATATATTATATCAAAACAAAAAAAATATGCAATAGGAGGTTGACAATGGCAGGTAAATATTGTATCAGCGTTGATCTTGAGGGCGTGGCATGCGCCGTTGGTGCCTATGGGCAGGGGATGTCCGAGTCATGTCCAAATTATGCTTTTGCTGCGCTTCAGGCAACTCGTGAGGCCGATGCTGCAGCACGTGCGTTGTTTGATTGCGGTGCGGAAGAGGTTTATGTTTGGGACTGCCACGGAAGTGGTGTGAATCTGAAATACGATTTGATGGACAAACGTTGCATGATCATAATGGGAGCAGGCAGCCGAAAAAGATTTCCCGGTGTTGACAGCAGCTTTGAAGGGGTGCTGTTTATCGGTTATCATGCCTATGATGCACCGGGAGCCACTCTCGCGCACGTGTATTCGTCCTCAACTTTTACACGCACTCAAATTGACGGACAGGATGTAGGTGAGCTGTTTGTTGACGCTGCTATTGCCGGAAAAAGGGGAGTCAAGACATTGTTTATATCCTCTGATGATATCTGTGTTGAGCAGTCAAAAGAGATATTTCCATGGGCAAAAACGGTAGTAACAAAGCAGTCGCTTGCTTGGAACAGCTGCATAAGCCGCCATCCGCAGGCAGTTTGTGATGATATTTATGAAACAGTAAAAGCGGCGGTAAAAGATATTGACAGTATGAAACCGTTTGTTGTTACAGAGCCGTTTGAGCTGAGCGTTTCTTACAAGCGTATCGAGTATGCACAGGGATGTTCAATGCGAAACCCTGACAACACCCCGTTTGAGGCGGTTGATGCTTATACAAGAAAAGGTATTCTGACAGATATCGAGCATTATTTTCAATTTTAGAATGGAGTAGAGCCATGGATGAAAAAGCAAGAAAAAAAGAACTAAAAAAACGCATAAAAAAACAAAAAGTAGATCGACTCCGCTCATTGCGTGTAGTTGAATCACTGTCTTTTGAAGGTATCAACCAAAAAAGCCCCGTTGAAATCAACGAGGGATATATCGTCACCGACAGAGAAACGTATGATATTTTTGCTTCGTTTGTTTTCAAGAGCGTTTCCAAGAGACCGATCAGTGAGCTGAAAATATGTCTCGTGTGCTATCAGGACAAACAAAATATTCCATATCTGAATATTGATTTTACATACTCACAGTCAGAGCTGACTTTTGGGATCATCGGAAAAGGAAAAAGCAATCTCAAGCTCAGAGAATCAAACAAGCGTGCATCCATTGACGAGTCGGAGTTGTTTGGAAGTGCGGTGTACATTCCTATTCCGGAGACGTATTTCAAGCGAATGGAAGTAAAACTTGTGTCCGTAACGTATTCAAACGGCATCACCGAGGTTCTTGACACGATTGTGGGCGGAAAAGTCAAGAGATTTAGCGAGCTTGACAATGCATCCAAGATAGTATATACCCGTATCAACGTGTACGAGAATGCGGAGTATCAGTATCCTGCAGTTGTGATACCGCAGTCGGGTGAGAATGCGTGGCTCTGCTGCTGCGGAACAAAAAACAGCAACAGCATGGCTGCTTGCGAGCATTGCGGCCGTGAAAAACAGTGGCAGATGCAAAACATAACCGATGAAAAGATCCAACAGACCAAACAGGAGATGATTGCAGATCCCGGCGAGCGTGTTCTCCATGACAAATCTGCTTTCAAACAGGTATCTCATAGAGAGACCGAGGATGAAATAAGGAAAAAAATCGAAAAATATGAGGAGGTCATGCGCAATGTTGCGGAGATGGAAAGGCGCCGTGAACGCCGCAATGCCATGATTATTCCAAAGATATTGATCTATATCATTGTGATTATGCTTTTGTTGTTTATAGTTCAAATAATTGCGGGAAACAATATCTTTTCTAAGGTTAGTTTAAGGTTGTTGTTTAGAATAGCTACAGAAGCAAGATTTTTTTAAAAGTTGCCTGCTGTGCAACTGCGGATCTAACTCCTTCCGTTGTTGCAAAAAAATCCCAATTACCCCTTTGACAAAAGCCGTGTAATGCGGCTTTTGTTTTTTTATATCATTTCCAACAGCTTTGATACGGCAGGAGAATGAGCGACGCCCCGAAGTGTGCAGACACCAACGCTTCTTTCGGGAAGCGAAAAACTTGTTTTCAGTTCAAAAATCTCACCGCTTTTGAGTGAATCCGCAACAAACTCCCGTGTCACACAGGCGATCCCAAGCCCGTTTGCCGCAAATTGCGGAAGCAGCTCGTGGGATCCCAGCTCAAATTCGGGCCGAAGAGTTATCCCTTTTGACAAAAAATACCTGTCAACAGCCATGCGAGAGTTTGATTTTGGCTCAAGCATTACAAGGGGCAGAGAAGCTACGTCTGACTCGGATAACTGTCTGTCGTTTAGGTGCAAAAAATCCCTGCCTGCCACAAAAATGTCATGAAGCGTTTTTGCGGGTGTTGCTTCGATCTCCGAAAATTTTGAAATATCAATGGGCATGTTTACAAAAGCGATATCGACCTTGCCGGATTGAAGTTTGAAAAGAGTCTCGGTTGTAACACGGTTTGTAATTTCAATTTTTATTGCCGGGTATTCTTTGTGATATTGCTCAAGTATCGGCAGTAAAAAATATTTTGTTATTGTGTCACCGGCACCAATTCTCAGCTCGCCTTCCTCAAGCTTTAGCATTCTCTCAAACAATCCCTCGGCATTTTCGATGATTGACAGCGATTGCTCGATATATCCCAGCAATAAACGTCCTTGGTTTGTGAGCCCAACTCCCTTGTGACGGCGCAAAAACAGTGGCGTGCCAATCTCGGATTCCAGCTTTTGGATCTGTTGGCTGACGGCAGATTGAGTGATAAAAAGCTTTTTTGCCGCCTCGGAAAAAGAACCGGTCTCGGCACAGACCTTGAAAATTCGATATTGCTCAAGTTTTATATCCATAAGCTCACCTTATTGAAAATATTAAAAAATCTTGTTTGACTTATATCATTGGATATAATATAATATAAACGTAAATATGTCAATATTATTTTTATAATATAAAAGAGGTATTCAAATATGGAAAGCAGACTTATTGGCACAGTATCCAGAGGAGTACGCGCTCCTATTATCAGACAGGGTGATGATATTGCTGAGATTGTTGCACGCAGCGTGATCGATGCTGCAAAAAGTGAGGATATTGCCATTCGCGATCGTGACGTTATTGCTGTTACGGAGGCGGTTGTTGCAAGAGCACAAGGCAACTATGCAACAGTTGATGACATTGCTGCTGACATAAAGCGTCTTTTTCCGAGCGGTGAGCTTGGAGTTATATTTCCCATCCTTTCACGCAACCGTTTTGCAATCTGTCTCAAGGGTATTGCAAGAGGTGCAAAAAAGATCACCCTCATGCTCTCCTATCCCTCCGATGAGGTGGGAAACCATCTCATAGATATTGATTCTCTTGATGAGAAGGGTGTCAATCCCTGGACAGACGTTCTCACTGAGGATATGTTCAGACAGTATTTTGGTGTTCGAAAGCATGAGTTCACGGGCGTTGATTATATTTCTTATTACCGTGAGCTTATTGAATCGCAGGATTGTAGTGTGGAGATCATCCTTGCAAATGATTGCCGCAGGATACTTGATTATACAAAAAACGTTCTTACTTGTGATATTCATACTCGTGTACGTTCAAAGAGACTGCTCAAACAAAACGGCGGTCAGCTGATATACGGCCTGGATGATGTTTTGACTTCGTCTGTAAATGGCTCTGGTTTCAATGAAAAATACGGACTTCTCGGCAGCAACAAGGCAACTGAGGACACCGTCAAGCTTTTCCCCAGAGAGTGCGAGGAAACGGTTGCACGTATTGCGTCGCTTATCAAAGCAGAGACGGGCAAAAACGTTGAGGTTATGATATACGGCGATGGTGCGTTCAAGGATCCTGCCGGTAAAATCTGGGAGCTTGCAGACCCCGTTGTTTCTCCTGCATACACAAAAGGTCTTGAGGGTCAGCCCAATGAGGTCAAGCTCAAATACCTTGCAGACAATGATTTCAAGCATCTGAAGGGTGAAGAGCTCAAAAAAGCCATCAGCGAGTATATCAAATCCAAGGATGATAACCTTGTGGGACAGATGGTTTCTCAAGGAACAACACCCAGACGCCTCACGGATCTTATCGGTTCACTGTGTGATCTGACCTCGGGTAGCGGCGACAAGGGCACTCCCATCGTTTGGGTTCAGGGTTATTTTGATAACTATACTGCATAAAAAACAAGAGAGAAGTGATTGAGCTTCTCTCTCTTTTTTTGTCAGAAAAGAACGGCACCGAATGTGCCGTTCTTTTAAAAAACTGATTATTTGGGTTCACCAAAAATGCTGTAGTACATTTTCTGGAGTTTTACGGTAAACACAAAGTCAAAATAGTTGGCAAATGTAACAGTCTCTTCTTCCTCATCGGTGGTGGAATCATCGGTAGCTGTGTCATCGCCTTCCTCGGTTTCCTCTTCTTCCTCGGGCTCCTCAGAGTAGCCGATCTGAACAAGGATCTTTTCTTCGGTGAGACCAAGTGTTTCAGCGTTCTCTGCAATAAATGCATTGATTGCGGTCTCAATCTCGGTGCTGATCTCGGTAATGATGTTTGCGGTGTACTCGGAGATGCTGTCTGCAATCATGCTGTCAAATTGTTTGTTGACTCTGTCAGGTGCATCAAATGCAAGCATCTTGTTGAGATCTTCATTGTATTTTTCAGAATTGAGAAGCTTGTTGAGGGCAGACTTGTAGGTAGATGTGTTGACAAAGCTTGTCATTTCCTCGTTGACTTTGGAGTTGATAAGATTTTGATAAGTACCCTCGATCATCTCGTTGACACGTTCTTCGCTGTACTGATAGTAGAGGTGATCGTTGATATACTCATCGGTGAGACGTTCCTCGATCAGTGCTTCAATTTCCTCATCGGTTGCGGTGGGGAACTCCTCCTGAAGCTCGGTCTTGAGCAGTGCTTTGAGCGGATTCCTGAGGTTTTTCTTAACACTCTCAATGATGGTGTCGGTTGCTTCCTGCATGAGGGAATCGCCATACTTGGCAACAACGGACTCCTCAATGGTGACGTTGTACTGTGCTTTGAGCTGAGTCTCGTACAGACTTGTGAGCTCGTTCTTGATCTCCTCGTTGACCGTCTGAACTGCTGTGTTGTATACTTCTTGATAATCAAAGTCAATTGCAGTACCGGTCATAAGAGTGGGATAATACTTGTCAACAACGGTGTTGATAATATCAATGTAATTGGGTTCGTAGATGACGACCTCGTTTTTATCGTCGTCCTTGTACTTGAATGACTTGTAGTCAACAGTGAATCCAAGCGAGGGGGAGGGGATAGCATCCTGATTTTGCTTGATAGCGTTGTCCCACTTGTCTTTGTTCTCGCCGGCAAGAGTGTAGGTGATGAAAGAGTTGCCGGTGTACTGAGGATTCATCATATAAGTATCATCAAGGCGCTCTACCTGACCGTCGTCATTGAGAATGTAGTTGACACCCTCAACGCCGTAGGTGAGAATATTCATCAACTGCTCGTCGGTGTTGAGAGCGGTGAGAAGCTCCATAACGGCGGTGAGCTCATTGGAAACAACAAATTTGCTGACGCAGAAGATATTGTCGATGGTATTTTCGTTTGTGGCAACGGGATTTGAATAAACGCTGACGCTGTAATCGCATCCTGTTTCTTTTTCCAGTGCCTCAACAGAATCCATGTTTCCTTTGACAAATCTCACGGCGTATTTTGCGTCCTCGTTTCCGCTTTCGCTTTCAAAATAGCCAAGCGCATTGTATCTTGCGATCATTGCAAAATAATCCAGCAGATCCTTGTCATCATATGCCTTGAGAACAGCACCTGATTTTACCAATGCAGGAAAACCGTCATTGACCAGGAAATTGATATCGGCAGAGGGCATAGCGCACTCAAGCGGAATCACATCGGGCTCATTGGCCTTGATCTCTGCAAGATAGTCCTGAAGGTCGGACAGGTTGGTGATGGTGTTGGGATCCTTGCCGTATTTTTGGAGATATTCCTCATCAAAAGCAAGGTAGGTGTATTCACCGATAGCAGTGTTGACAGGAACACCGTAGGTTTTCTTGTTGACCATTGCGGCGGTAAAGAAGGTGGAATGGATAGCGGATTTGAGCTTCTTTGCCTCGTTGTTCAGCTTCTCGTCGAGAGCAGCAAGGTTATTGTTGGTTGCATACTCATAGTATGCGTCATAACCTCTAACCAAAAAGATATCGAGGCGGGGCTCATCCAGAGGAATGTTCTCGCCTTTTTCAAGCATTTCAAGGATCTTGTCACCGGTGAGAATATCGTTGGACTCTTCTTCAGCAGAGGAATCTGCAGAGTTGTCCTTCTTTTTGTTGCTTTTTTTCTTTTCTTCCTGATACTTGGCAACCTCTTCATATTTTGAAGCGATGAGGTCGTCATACTCGTCCTCTGTGACCATCTCCAGCTTGACAATAATGTTGAGACGGTGGAAAACAATACGGTTGAGAGCAAGCTCAACCTGACGGATCGCTTCCGGCGTGGTGCTCTCCTCAGTAATTGTGTAGAGGGTATAGATGGGTGCTTCAACCTCAACGATCTCGGTTGTCTGCTGACATGAAGCAAAAAGCGGGGTCAGCAAAAAGATGGCGAGAAGAATGCACAACAATCCTTTTTTCATTTGACCTTCCTCCTGAAAACGCTAGTATTATACGTCTATTGATTATACAACAAGTCACCATTTATGTCAAGGATATTTGTTATAAAATATACATTAGTTATTGCAAAAAAAGTATTTTGATATTATAATTTTTTTGGAGAGTGAAAAAATGTTTTACAGAAAATTGAGAAAAATACTATCCGGCTTTGAAAAACTGGATACAAAGCGTCTTTTTATAAAAAATCTTTGCCCTGACGATGTGTACGATATGTATGAGTACTCAAGAGATCCCATAGTGTCGGAGTACCTGCTGTGGTCGCCGCATCTGAATCCTGCAGAGACTGAAGGTGTCATTGAGCACATATGCAAGAGATACAAAAAAGGTCTTTACGGCGATTGGGGAATATATCTCAAGGATACCGGAAAACTCATCGGTACGGTGGGGTATGCATATATTGATTCCAATGTGGATTCCTGTGAGATAGGTTACGTTTTGTCACCCCGCTATTGGAAATGTGGATATATGACGGAAGCGATGACGGCATTGCTTGCCTTGACATTTGAGCAGCTCAAAGCCAATTCCGCAGTGTTGCGAATCATGACCGAAAACTCACGCTCAAAGAGGTTGGCGGAAAAGCTGGGGTTCCGTCTGAATTATACCTGTGAGAATGAGATATCGGTAAAGGGTGTGAAGCGTACAATTGACCATTATGTTATGACTCGGGAGGATTACCGTCGATTGTATCAATCATATGAGTTATAGAAATCCGTAAAAAAGCAAAATGCGCTGTCCTGACGGACAACGCATTTGTTTTTTGTGCTGTAAAGATCCGATTAAACGGCTCTGTTGACCTTGCCGCTTCTGAGACAACGTGAGCAAACGTTCACGTGCTTGACAGTTCCGGCAACATTTGCCTTGACCCTTCTGATGTTGGGCTTCCAGCTTCTGTTGGTCTTTCTGTTTGAGTGGGAAACGTTGCAACCAAAGGTTACGCCCTTTCCGCAAACTGAGCATTTTGCCATCTATGCCACCTCCAAATAATATACCTGAAAATTGCGAACAACCTACTATATAACATTTTTTGGGTTTTGTCAATAGTTTTTTTTCTTTTTCATCAAAAAACTGTCGCACCCAAAATCAGATGCTGTTTGCCAGCTTTGCAATGTCGCCGGCGCCCATGATCATCAGCAGATCGCCGTCTTTCAAAACGGTTTTGAGATAGTCTTTTATCTCCTCAAACGTTTCAATGTATACGGAGTTTTTTATCTCTTTTGACAGCGATTGTGAGGACACTTCATATCCGCAGTCCCTTGCTGCATACAGCGGAGCAAGTATCAACAGATCCGCATCGGAAAAAGCGGTTTTGAAATCCTCGTACAGGTCGTGCAAACGTGAATAATTGTGTGGCTGAAACACGCAGACAACGCGTCCCCTTGCCACACCTCGTGCGGCGGAAAGAGTGACTTTTATCTCATCGGGATGATGGGCATAATCGTCATAAACCTCTGCGCCAAAAAATGTTCCTTTGTATTCAAATCTGCGGCCAACTCCCGCAAAGCTGACTATACCGCTGACGATTTCCTCTTTTGATATACCGCAAATATCTGACACAGCAATGGCTGCAAGAGAGTTTGCCACGTTATGTTTCCCTGGTGCGGCAAGCTTTACAGAGAGGAAAAAAGCACCTTTTTTATAAACGTCGTAGGAAGCAAATCCGTTATTTGATACCACGTTTGCGGCAAAATAATCAGCACGTATATTGCCGTCGGCGCTAAAAGTCACGTGTTGTCCGTTGTATGTTCGGGTGCAGTCCACAGTGTTTTTGCAATCCAGATTATAAACGGCGATTCCGTCATTTCCTGTATTTGACAAAAATTTTGAAAAAGAATCCTTTATGTCTTCAATGTCCGAAAAATAATCCGTGTGGTCAAGCGAAACATTGAGTACAACGGCAATGTGAGGAAAAAAACACAAAAAGCTGTCTTTGTATTCACACGCTTCAAACAAAAAGTTGTTGTCACTGCCTATCCTGTATGTAGAACCCACGTCTCGCATTACCGCACCGACCACAGCAGTGGGGTCACAACCCTTTGCGTTTATAAAGATATGAGAAAGCATACCGCTGGTGGTGGATTTTCCGTGTGTGCCCGAGATAGCGATGGAATTTTTAAAAAGACTTGCAATGGAACCCAAAATTTCTGCACGTGAAAAGAGAATCACATCTGTTTTTGAGACAGCTTGCATGATTGGATGATCACTGCCAAAAGCTGCAGAATAAACGACGTGTGACACTCCTTCCAGCTGAGATGGGTCAAAGTTAAAAAACACCTGTATCCCATTTTTTTGCAGCTTGTCGGTGACGTCGCTTGGGCAACGGTCATAGCCGCAGATAGTAAAACCTTTTCCGCTGAGGATCATTGCAATGGCAGACATGCTGATGCCGCCTATGCCGAGAAAATATATTTTTGAATCCTTTGGAAGTTCATTGATATTCAAATCAGTATCACCTTTCAAAAGTAAACGTTGAAAATACAAAACTACAAATCATTATATCACTATTGTACGATAAAATAAAGCATAAATTTCCATCAAGAAAAAAATTATTCAATATGCACATTGAAACCCGTTGCAATTTGTGTATAATACGAATATGTAACAAAATCAGGAGGAAGATGTGAGTATGAATAAAAAAAGTGTTGACACCACAAAGATTACAGCGCTTTCCATTCTTGTTGCGGTCACTGCCGTGCTGCAGACGATTGCAGCGGTCTTTCCCATAAAAGTTTTTGGACTTTCTGTATCTCTTGTGATGATCCCTGTTGCTGTTGCTGCGTATTATTATGGGTATATCGGCGGCGCAGTGGTTGGCGGTGCATTTGGTGTTACGGTGCTTGTTCATTGTATCATTGGTCTTGATTCCACAGGTGCTATGCTGTTTGGAATCAATCCCTTTTTCACCGCTCTTGCCACGGTTGCAAGAGGTGTTTTTGCAGGACTTGTTACGGCTTTGGTAGCAAAATTGCTGTCCAATATGAGAAACAAAACCGCAAAATACGTATTTTCTTCTGCTGTTGCCCCCATTGCAAACACCGGCATTTTTGTTGTTTTGTTTGCACTTTTGTTCAATCCCACTCTCCAAAGCTTTGCTGATGCAGACGGAAAATCCGCTTTTTCTTTCCTTATTCTTACTATGGTTGGGATCAACTTTTTATTTGAGCTTTTTACCACGGTTATCATTACACCTGCGGTATTCAAAGCACTTTCAAAGTACATAAAAAAATAATTCTTTCGGCAAGGAATCCCTTGCCGTTCCTTTTGAAAAAATCTATCGAAATCGGGGATAAAAGAAATTGATCAGAAACGATTTGAGAAACATTGCAATTATCGCACACGTTGACCACGGAAAAACCACACTTGTTGACGAGATGCTCAAGCAGGGTGGCGTTTTCAGAGAGAATCAGGTCACCGAAGACCGTGTGATGGACAACAACGCTCTTGAAAAAGAGCGCGGAATCACTATTCTTGCAAAAAACACCGCAATTCATTACAAGGATGTAAAAATCAACGTTATCGACACTCCGGGCCACGCGGATTTTGGCGGAGAGGTAGAGCGTATTCTCAAAATGGTCAACGGTGTCTTACTGCTTGTTGATGCGGCAGAGGGCCCAATGCCACAGACCAGATTTGTGCTTCAGCGTGCACTTGAACTCAATCACAAGGTAATTGTTGTTGTCAACAAGATCGATCGTCCCGATGCCCGTATTGATGAAGTCATGGATGAGGTATTGGAGCTGTTGTTTGACCTTGATGCAAATGATGAGCAGCTGGAGAGCCCCACGCTGTTTTGCTCCGGCAGAGCAGGAACCGCCTCTCTTGTTCCTCATGAGCAGGGACAAGATCTCCGTCCTCTCTTTGATACAATCCTTTCTCACATTCCCGCACCGGAGGGTGATCCCGACGGTGAGCTTCAGCTTCTTGTTTCTTCCATTGATTACAATGAGTATGTGGGCAGAATTGGTATTGGCCGTATAGAGCGGGGGTCTATAAAGCAGGGGCAGGAGGCGCTTATTACAAATTTCCACTCCGACGCCGCTCCCAAAAAGACAAAGATCGTTTCTCTTTATCAGATCGACGGACTTACACGTGTTCCTGTTATGAGCGCAAATGTCGGTGACATCGTTTGTTTCTCGGGTGCTGAGGATATTACAATCGGTGACACTATCACATCTGTTGCAAATCCCGAACCTCTGGAGTTTGTAAAGGTAGGCGAGCCCACCATGGAGATGACGTTTTCTGTCAACGATTCTCCTTTTGCGGGCAGAGAAGGAAAATTTGTTACCTCTCGACAGCTTCGTGACAGATTGTTCAAGGAGTTGCTCAAGGATGTTTCACTTCGTGTAGAGGAAGGAGAGACCACCGACTGCTTCAAAATTGCAGGCAGGGGCGAGATGCACCTCTCAATTCTTATTGAGAACATGCGCCGTGAGGGGTTTGAGCTCTGCTGCTCGACACCTCGTGTGCTGTACAAAACCATTGACGGTGTCAAATATGAGCCCTATGAGTCACTTACTGCTGACGTTCCCAACGATTATGTTGGTTCTGTTGTTGAAGAACTCGGAAGACGTAAGGGTGACCTGCTGAAAATGAATCCAAACGGAAACGGGACGCGAATGAAACTGGAATATTCCATTCCTTCTCGTTGTTTGTTTGGTTACCGAAGCTCGTTTATGTCCGCAACAAGAGGTGAGGGCATTCTCAATACCGTTTTTGAGGATTACAAGCCCTACAAAGGTGATATTCAGATTCGGTTTACCGGCTCGTTGATCGCAAGCGAGGACGGAGAGACCACCTCCTACGGATGTTACAACTCACAGGAGCGCGGCTCGCTGTTTGTATCTCCCGGTATCAGTGTGTATGAGGGTATGGTTGTAGGTATGAATCCCAAGGGAGAAGATATCGCCATCAACCCTTGCAAGAAAAAACAGCTCACCGCTATCCGCTCAGCAGGTGCTGATGAAAAGCTTATTCTGACACCTCCGATCATCATGTCTTTGGAAGAAGCAATTGAATTTATTGCTGAGGATGAGCTCATAGAGGTGACTCCCAAGAGCATCAGGATCCGCAAGAGGATACTCAACAAGGAGCTCCGCATGAAGCACGAGAGCCGACTCAAAAAGCTGGCTATGGAAAACAAATAAATCAAAATAAAAAAGCCCGTTCAGCGTACGGGCTTTTTTGTTACTTTTTTTACGCTGTCATCCGGGCAGCTTGAAATTGCCCGAAATGAGAATGATGAGAAGAATGACCAGCTGGGAAACCAAAAAAATGGTGGCTGTCTTGATGGTGGGCTTTTTAACTTTGATATTCAGGATATAGAGGAAGCCAAGCCCGAGGAACATCAAACGAGAGAGCCATACTGTGACACCGGCAGGTATAAATGTCATCAGCATCATCAGGAAAGGAAGCGTAAAGCTTGAGGCGGGTATGGGAAGTCCTCGAAACGTTTTGACCGCTTTTCCCGGGGTGGCAAGTGCCAGCGTGTTGAAATAAGAAAGACGAATAGCACCGCAGGCAATGAAAAAGAGATAGATAACAAGATCAATCACTTTTTGAAACCCAAGATTGTATGCGATAAAAGCAGGAGTAACACCAAAGCTGATAACGTCACAGATGCTGTCCAGCTGAATGCCGTACAACTTGTCTTTTTCGGTACGCGAAGGATTTGCTCTTGCGATCCTGCCGTCAAAAAGATCGCATACCGATGAGAGCAAAAGCATCACAACTGCAAATTTGAAATTGCCTTGTGTTGCCAAGAAACAGGACATGATTGCAGACACCAGTCCAAGAAGCGTAACAGCGTTTGCGGCGGTGTAGATTCCGATAAACATTGACATTGTCAATACCTCCGATTATTTGTATCTGTTGATGTTTCGCAGTTCTTCGTACAGCTTTCGGTAGCTGTCGAGCCGCGATTGTGAAATGATACCCTCTTTTGCTCCGTTGGCAATGGCGCACTCGGTTTCCTTTGTGTGGGTACAATCTGCGTACCTGCAGGTATCCGTAACTCGCTCAAAATCAGGAAACAGAGTGTGCAGCTCCTTTGCTTCGATAACAAAATATTGTTCTGTCTCAATGGCAGAAAATCCCGGAGAATCTGCCAGATAGGTGCCGTTTCCCAAAGAAAACAGTTCCGTAACCCTTGTGGTGTTTTTTCCTCTTGAAATTTTTTGTGACAGAATGCCTGTTTTTGCGTTGAGAAAAGGAAACATGGCATTGAGGAGAGATGATTTTCCCACACCGGAGGCGCCACACAAAACGCAGATCCTACCTGAGATCGCATCTCTGGCTTCGTCAACACCCATTCCTGTCACGGAGCTTGTTGCAATGACACGAAACGGGGTTTTTTGATAAACTTCTTCCAAAAACGACACTGATGCAACGTCACACTTTGTCAGCAGCAACAAAACCTCAATTCCCGCTTTTTGTGCCAGCACTGTCAAAAGATCGATGTTGTAAAAAAACGGATCGGGATCCTTTGGTGCAACCACAATGCAAAGCAAATCAGCATTTGCCACCGGAGGGCGTACAAGACTGTTTTTTCTGGGCAGCAGGGAAGTAATAAAACCTGTTCCGTCACCGTTGTCCGAAAAACATACTCTGTCGCCTGCTTGCAGTTTTTTGTCGGATTTTGTAATCTTTGCCGCAGAACGGCAAACCAAAACCCCCGTATCAGTTTCAACGTGGTAGTTTCCGTTCCGCCCTGCAAGAATGAGTCCTTGTCTGTCCATTCTTCACCAAGTTACAATGGGAGTGTTTCGTCAAAAACGATAATGATTATGTCAACCTTTGTTTCGGGTGTGAGCACTGTGGTGGGAGCAAGTGACTGGAATACAATAATTCCGTTGCCCAAGGAATCGTCGGCAGCTGATGCCTGCAAGCATCCGATATCCAGCAGCTGCTGTCCGCACTGTGCGGAATCGGTGCAGTTGTTTCCGATGATAAACACACCCTCCTCGTTGACAGGGTTGGTCTTAAAATAAGTCACATTGCCCACAAACCTGTCAAGCCCTGCGTTGGCAACGGCCTCTGCATATGTCATGCCTGTCAGATCGGCAAGTGTGTCAAGAGGAACAGCCACAGTGAGGATAACCTCTGCGCCTTTCAAGCTGACTGTGCCCTCGGGAATTGTCTGAGAAATGACTTTTCCGTTTCCGCCAACGGTGGGTACCTCCGTGATAACAACGGTGTACAGGGCATAATTTTGCGCTTGTCTGATAGCATCCTCCGGAGCAAGACCCACACAGTTGGGCATAGGACCTGTTTTCCCGTTGTCTACACGCTTGCAGATATAAACAGTGATCGTATCACCGACCTTGCACTCCTCTTCGGGGGCAGGGTATGTTTTTGTCACCTGTTCATCAAAGAGATAGGGATTGTCAAGTGCAGTATCCTCCTGAACGTCTACTTTGAGTCCGAGGTTTTCAAGCATTGTGACTGCCTGAACCTTGGAATACCCTGTGACGTCGGGAACAATGACCTTTTGAGAAACGTTGACAGTGATAGAATTGAAATACACGATTCCGTTTTCGTCAGGCCTTGCTGTTTGACCTGCAGGAGGATCTGTTTTGGTAATAAGTCCGTTTTCAATATTATTATCTTCTGTGTTAATGATTTCTTTGACCGCAAATCTTGCTCCAAATTCCTTGTTGTCAAGCTTTGCCTGCAGCTCTGTGTTGTAAAATCTGTCAACAAGATCGGGGAACACGATCTCCTCTGCTTCTTCACCTGACATAATATCATTGATGAGCTTGATGCCGATAGTTGCACCCATAACAATGGCAACTATCAAAAAGGCAAACGTAACACCGGCAATGATAGGAAACATGGAACGGCTGGTTTTTTTCTTTTTTGTTGCCTTTTGTTTTGATTTTGATTTGCTTTTTTTTGCTTTTTCTTTCTTTTTCTTCACCACTGACTCGGTAATTTCTTCTTCGCCATAGGGCTGGATCTCGGCAGTGTTTATACCGTCAATTGAAATAACGTTGGAATTGCCCATGTTCTGAGGAGCTTCTGCTCCCGTGGAAGAAATAAGAAAGATTACGTCAGGATTTCTCAACACCCACTCAATGGCTTTTGCCATGGAATGAGCGGAGGTGAATCTGTCTGACGGCGATTTTTCAATGGCCTTGAGAATAATCTGAGACACACCGAGAGGGATGGAGAGTACCAGGTCACGTGGATTTACGGGCTCGTCATTGACCTGCATCATGGCAACCTCCATAGGTTTGTCTGCCACAAACGGAAGCTTTCCGGTCACTGCCTCATAAAACATGATTCCCACGGAGTAAATGTCGGAGTAATAATCCGTGTCCTTGCCGCATGCCTGCTCGGGTGAAATATAATAAACGGTTCCGATGGCTTTTTCACTGTTTTTTGCCTCGGAGTCGTTGGGAAGCTTTGCGATACCAAAATCGGTCACCTTGATGTCGCCATTACGCAAAAGCATGACGTTTTGGGGCTTGATGTCGCGGTGAACGATGTTTTTTCCGTGAGCGTGCTCAAGAGCGCGCAGAATATTGAGGATATATATACATGCTTCATTCCACTCAAGCGCACCTTTGTTGTCGAGGTACTCACGCATAGTGATCCCGTCAAGAAATTCCATGACGATGTATTTGATGTCGGGGTATATCGCAACGTCATATACGCTGACGATGTTTTTGTGCGAAAGCATAGCAACGGCTTTTGATTCGTCAATAAATCGCTGCTCTGCCGCTTCGTTTCCGTTGTATTCGTCATTGAGAATTTTGATTGCGACCACGCGGTTCATCAAAAGGTCCTGGGCCTTCAGAACACAGGCCATACCGCCCATGCCCACCAGCTCAAGTATCTTGTATCTTCCGTCCAGTACCTTTCCGACGTAGCTTTCGTATCTGTTCATTTTGTGATTCCTTTCACAAGGTTTTTCGTTTTGTGTCAGATTTTATTCACTGCCCACAAGAACTGCCGTGATGTTGTCTGAACCGCCGTTGCGGTTGGCCTCGTCGATGAGACGGTCAACTCTGGCTTTATAAGAGATGTGTCGAGCTTCCTTTGAATCCGACGCTGTGATAATCTGTGTGATTCTTTCGTTGTCGAGATGGTTGGTGAGTCCGTCCGTGCACAGCAGAAGCATATCAAAGGAATTGATCCTGTATATGTCACATTCTGCGCTGTCATTGACACCGAGAGCTCTGAGAATGATGTTTCGGTTGGGGTGGCTTGCGGCTTCTTTTTCGGTGATCTCGCCTTTTTCCAATAGATATTGAACAAAAGAGTGATCCACTGTCACTTGAGAAAAAACGTCATTGTCAAGACAGTACAGACGGCTGTCCCCAACGTTGACTGCAAAGGTACCGCACAAGCAAGAAACCACTGCCACCAGAGTTGTTCCCATGCCCTCAAGCTCCTCATCGTTTTGTGCACGCCTGAAGATGATTTCGTTTGCTTCTCTGCAGCCCTTTTTCAACAGTTCTTTTACGTCTGATTCCTCAAACAGGTCAGCACTGTTGGCGGAAAAAGCTTTTTTGACAACGGTGGCAAAAGTTTTTACTGCCAGCCCGCTTGCAACGTTTCCACCCTTGGCCCCGCCCATTCCGTCACACACAATGGCGCAAAAATAACCCTCTCTGGAAAAAACGGCATAGCTGTCCTGATTTGTTTTTCTTTTCATTCCAACGTCGGTTTTGCCCGAAAATTTCATTCTGCTGCCGTCTCCTTTCAAAGGTTATCCAATATCTGTCAGACTTCGCCTGTGCGAAGCTGACCGCAGGATGCGTCAATATCTGCACCCAGCTTTCTTCTCACAGTTACTGTTATTTTATATGTTTCAACCGTTTCTGTAAATACTTTTATTGCATTTTTTTCACTTTTTCGAAAATTTTTCTCTTTTATGGGGTTGACGGGGATGAGATTTACGTGGCACAGCATTCCTGCCAGCAGTTTTCCCAGCTGATGTGCATCCTCCGCGGTATCGTTTACACCGGATATAAGAGCATATTCAAAAGAGATTCGCCTGTTTGTGGCTTTTATGTATCTTTTGCAGGCGTTGATCAGCTCTTTGACGGAATACCTGTTTGCAATCGGCATAATTTCTCTTCGTTTTTCGTCGGTTACTGCGTGCAGGGATACCGAAAGGGTGATGGGGAGGTCCTCCTTTGCCAGCTCATCCATTCTGTCCACCAGCCCGCAGGTGGAAAGCGAAATGTGACGCAGACCGATGTTTTGTCCCTCGGGAAGGTTCACCAATCTGAGAAATTTTATGACGTTGTCGTAGTTATCAAGCGGCTCTCCCATTCCCATGAGAACAATATTTGAGACCCTCTCGCCGGTGTCCTGTTCGGCTTTTCTGATTTGCAGCAGCATCTCAGCCGGAGTAAGCGAACGGACAAGTCCTGCTTTTGTTGAAGCGCAAAAGGCACAACCCATACGGCATCCTACTTGAGTGGATATGCAGATGGTGTTGCCGTGCTTGTACCGCATAAAAACGCTTTCGACGCTTTCACCGTCATCAAATCCAAAAAGGTATTTTACCGTTCCGTCAATGGCAGAGACCAGTTTTCGTTTGATTGTAATATTGGGAACAAAAGCTACCTCGCCAAGGTTTTCCCGAAAAGCTTTTGACAGACTTGTCATATCGTCAACAGAGCAAGCACCCTTGTATAGCTGTTGAAATATCTGAGTCCCTCTGTATTTTTGTTCTCCCAATGAGATTGCCAGACCGCAAATTTCCTGCGGCATCATTGACAGAAGATCCTGTTTCATTTATTTCTCCTGAAAAGCTCGGCGCAAAAAAATCCTTCTCCGGTTTCACCGTTTGGCAAAAAAGTCTCGTGGTGCCCGAGAGAAAAACCGGCGCCTTCCGTTGAATTGAGAAAATCCTCCACTGCCTCGATATTTTCTTTTTTGTTGATGGAGCATGTGGAATATACAAGCTTGCCGTCAGGGAGCAGATATTTTGATGCCTGACGCAAAATGGCTCTTTGAGTGGCATATAGACCCAAAAAATCAGAGGGGGATTTGTATCTTATCTCCGGCTTTGAACCTATCTCTCCGATGCCGCTGCAGGGAACGTCGCAAATGACCCTGTGAGCAGTGCCAAAAAGCGACCGGTCACCAACACGTCCGTCGCATACGGCGGTTTTTATGATATTTATTCCAAGCGATCTTGCTGACTTTTCTATGAGCGAAAGCTTGTTTTTGTGAAGATCAAGGGAAAAGATCTCACCCTCATTGCCCATGTCAATAGCTGCACCAAGACTTTTTCCGCCGGGGCATGCACAGACGTCAACCACCCGCTGACCTCTTTGTGCATCAAGTAGCAAAACCGTTTTTTGAGATGCCAGGCCCTGGAAAAAGAACTTTCCGCTTTCGAGAGCGGATACCGCATTTTTTGCATCGTCACAGCAAACGGTCTTTTGGCTGACGGCGGTTCCGTCTGTAATTCGTGCTACTTCATCGGCAGAGGAAATGAGATTGTTTACTCTCAAAAAATGCTTTCGTTCCATCAGAAAATGACAAAAAATCATTTCGGATTCATCAGGATATTGATCGCATATCATTTCATACAGCTCGCGGTTGACAGAGAATTTTGTCCATCCGTCGCTGTTGTCGATGGCGTTGAGAATGTGGCTTTTGATTGATGACGCTTTTCGCAAAACCGCATTTACAAAACCTGTGACCTTTTTTCCAAAAAGCTCGCGGGCGAGCGATACTGTTTCGTTCACGGCGGCGCTGTCAGGAACACGAGACATATAGAGAATCTGATACAAGCCGTTCAAAACCAATACAGACAGATCTTTTTCGACCTGATGCTCCGTGCATTGCATAAGTGCAAATTCAAGACAGTATCTGCGTTCGACCGTTCCCATTGTGATCCGTTTTGCAAAAGCAAGATCAGTACCGGTCAGCTCGGTGGATACAAAAACAAGGTTTGAAAAAGATCCTTCAAATATTCTTTTCGTTGCGTAAAAAGCGGTTTTTCTGACGTTATCAACCATTTATAATCGTTCCGATCTCGATTTTGTTTCCTCTTAAAAACGCTTTTGCATCACAAACGCCCTTGCCTTCACAGCACAGCTCTGTGACAATGACACTGCCGTTTTTGCATGCGATTTCAAGCCCATCGCTTACAGACACGACTGTAGACGGGGTGCTCTCGGTGCTTCCGAGAACCGCTTTGCGAATTTTGACTCTCTTTCCTTTTACAAAGCAAAAAGCACAGGGGTACGGTGAGAGTCCTCTGATCGTGTCGTATACTTGTTTTGCATCCCGGTTGAAATCAAGAAGCATATCAGGATTTTCGATCTTTGAAGCGTAAGTTGCAAGAGAGTCATCCTGTTTTTCTCTGGGGATGCGGTTGATTTCGGCAAGTGGCAGAAATTCTGCCAGCAATTCCTTTCCCAGCAGGGAAAGAGCATCGTGATACTCGCCGGCATCCATGGTGTCTTTTATCTCAATTTCTTTTTTCAGCACCATGTCTCCCGTATCCATGCCAACGTCCATATACATCAGCGTGACACCGCCTGTTTTGTCTCCGTTCATGATAGCTCTGTTGATCGGGGCCGCACCTCTCAGCTTGGGTAGCAAGGATGCGTGAACGTTGAAGCATCCGAGTCTCGGAATATCCAAAACGGCTTTTGGCAAAATCCTTCCGTATGCTGTAACCACAAAAAGGTCGGCATTTGCATCTGCAAGCTGTTTTTGAACCCCCTCGTCACGGAGTGAATCGGGAGTAATGACCGGAGTTCCCATAGAGAGAGCGTATTTTTTTACAGGGGAGGGTGTCAGTACATATCCTCGTCCTTTTGGGCGGTCCGGCTGCGAGACTACAAGCACCACCTCATGACCCGACTCGTACAGTGCCTCAAGAGAAGAGACTGCAAAATCAGGTGTTCCCATAAAAACGATTCTCATACTTCTTCCACCTCATCGGGATCGTAAATTTCAAGAGCTTTGTCGATATACAAAACTCCGTCAAGATGATCCGTCTCGTGACAAAAAGCTCTTGCCAAAAGTCCTGTGCCCTCGGCAAAATATTCGTTTCCGTTTCTGTCAAGCGCTTTGATTTTTACCCATGCAGGTCTTTTTACCGTGCCGTATTTGTCGGGAATGGAAAGGCACCCCTCAATCTCCTCCTGTACACCTTTTGTGGCAACGATCTCGGGGTTGATCATCTCATATCGTTTTCCGTCGATCTCGATGATAACAACTCTTCTCAAAATCCCCACCTGCGGTGCGGCAAGCCCTACACCCTGTGCCAATTCAAGGGTCTCATGCATGTCGTCAAGAAGTGTGAGGATACGAGGGGTGATTTTTTCAACGGGTCTGCATTTATTGCGGAGAACAGGATCTCCTTCTTTTCTGATGGTCAAAAGTGCCATTGTGTACCTCCAAAAAAGGAATTTTCAGATAATTGACGGATTTGCATCAAGATCAAGCCGCACGCCGTTTGGCGCATCCGTGAGTCCTCTTGAAAACAAAACAGAGAGAAACTCGCGTGATCTTGCATTGTCTTTGTATTTTATGATTATTCTTTGCCTGAATTTCCCCAAAATACGGTATATTCCCTCGGGGAACGGGCCGAATTTTATGATTTTAACGTCCTTGAAATCATTGTATGTGCTGAGAATGGTGGTGTTGAACAGCTGTGCAAATCTTTGGCACTTTTCTTCGTCGACAGACGAAATACCAAACACCGCTACAGAACAAAACGGCGGGAATGTTACAGCTTTTCTGAGCTTTATTTCACTTTCGAAAAAACCGTCAAAATCCTGCCTTGCGGCAAGCTTGAGGATCTCGTTGTCAGGATTGAAGGTTTGCAGTACGGCAATTCCTTTTCCGCCGGCGCGTCCGGCTCGGCCAACCAACTGCGTAATGAGAGAAAAAGCTCTCTCTCCCGCCCGAAAATCGTTCATATACAGGGCGCTGTCTACGGACACTGCCCCTGCGAGACGAACCTTTGGAAAATCAAGTCCCTTTGAGATCATCTGTGTTCCAAACAAAACGTCTTTTCCGCCCGAAGCAAATTCCGAAAGAATTTTGTCGTGTGAGAATTTTTCTGCGGTAGTGTCGGAATCCATGCGCACAAATGTTAGATCGGGAATGTCGTTGCTCAGCTCGTCCTGCAGCTTTTGGGTTCCAAAACCAAAAAAACCGATGTGACTGCCGCCGCAGGCAGTGCATTTTTGGGGAAGGGGAGAAGTGTATCCGCAATAATGGCACGAAAGCCGTTTATCTCTTTTCCCAAAACCGGTATAAGCGTGATATGTCAAGGAAACAGAACAATTTGGACATTCAAACACTTTTCCGCAATCTCTGCAGGAAATATGAGAATTGTATCCTCTCCGGCTGACAAAAACGATGCTTTGCAGCCCGCTTTCTTTTGTTATCTCAAGCTCTTTCTTCAGCCGAGAGCCCAGCAGTTTTTCTTTGGAAAGAGCAACATCGTCACGCATATCCTCGATAACCGCTTCCGGGAGTTCGCCGCCAAAACGGCCATTCAGCCGTATGAGCTTGTAAATACCTTTTGTTGCCTTGTAAAAACTCTCGACAGACGGAGTTGCAGATGCCAGCAACATCATTGCACCTGACTGTGCACATCTGAATCTTGCCACGTCTACAGCGTGGTATTTTGGTGTCAGCTCGCTTTTGTAGGTGTGTGCCTGCTCCTCGTCAATCACAATAATCCCAAGATTTTTGAAAGGAGAAAAAACGGCACTTCTTGTGCCAAGTACTACCCGGATATCTCCGTCAAGTATACGCCTGTATGTGTCTGTGCGCTCTCCAACGGACAGCATGGAGTGAACAACAGCAAGCTTTTTTCCAAAAGCGGCAGCATATGTTCTGACCGCCTGGGATGCCAACCCAATCTCCGGGAGCAGAATGATTGCCTGCTTGCCTTTTTTTAAAACGTTTTTGACCGTTTCGATAATTACTCTTGTTTTTCCGCTGCCTGTGACACCAAAAAGCAGTGCGGCGCTTGGCTTTTCGACCTCAAGCATGGATTTCAAGTTGTCAACTGCGCTTTGTTGAGTTTCTGTCAAAGTAAATGACGGCTCGGGTTCAACTGCGTCAAAATTGTACGCGTCGCGCATGATCGCGGTCTCGGTTTTTTGAACAAGGCCCTTTTTGATCAGCCCGTTAAGCACTGCTTGTGTTGCGTTTCCAAGCTCCTCCAGCTCATGCAGAGTGGAGTGGGGGTAGTGCAGCAACAGCTCAAACAGGTCTTTTTGCTTTTTTGTGAGAGAAGCATCGGAGTCTATCAACTCAGATGCCGACTCGGTATCAAGGGTAATGCAGTAAGTGAAACGATTTTTTTCGTTGAGCTTTTCCGGAACCCGCGATGCTTTTTCCACTGCGCCGATGCGCAGAAGCGATTTGAGCAGCCGCTTGCATTCCTCTCCGTATTTTTGAATCAGCTCGCGCTCGGTTGCGATTTGTTTTTGCTTTATTTCACGGAGCAAAATCTCTGCAGAATCGTTGAGAGTCATTGACTCTGCATTTTCGGAAACGGTGTATACCGTCTCGGAATCAAGATTGATACCGGGGGGCAATACCGTGCGAAATGCGCTTCCGAAAGTGCAAAAAAAACGTTCCTTCATAAAACCACAGGTTTTTATCAGTTCCTCGGGAATATCAAACGGATAGTTGAGTATGCTTTCCACAGATTTGACTCTTGGAAAATCACACTCCCGGCAAAAACCGACAACAACGGCGCTGACCCGCTTGTTTGCGTTGCCAAAGGGCACAACGACAACTGAGCCCATTCGTATATCCTGCCGCATCTCTGCGGGGATATAGTAAGAATAGGCCCTGTCAATACTGTACGCTATGTCGATTATGTGCACAAGGGCGTACGCATTTATCATTTCTTCAGTCCGTAATAATGCTGTAATCGCCCTCGTGCAGCTTTTTTACTGCAACGGAAACGGGTTTTTCTGTGAGAAGTGTCTCAAATGCTTCGCATTTAACTTCTTTACCGAATCTGTCGTTTTCGAGACGGTGTCTTTCTTCTGCTTCTTTTTCAAAATTCGCCTCATCAATGATGTGGCGTGCACATTTTGCGGTGGCAATAACCAGCTTGTAACGGTTAACCTTGCTGTTTGTAAGATCCGAAACGGTAGGGTAGAGCATCATAACAAATAAACCTCTTTTTCAATGTTTTTTATGTATCGATATTGGTCAGTTTTCTTCCTTGTGCATGAGAGAAACAATCTCGTCTGTTTCACAGGCAGAGCAGATGATATGATCACTGTCGGTGATAATGACGGTTTTTGTTTTTTTGCCGCAGGTGACGTCAATCATTCTGCCGGCGTTTTTTGCGTCCTGTACGAGGCGTCTGACGGGTAGCGATTCCGTGCTTGCCACAGAAACAATGCGGGAGGTGTTGACATAGTTGCCAAAACCGACGTCAATGAGATTCATAGCAAATTCCTCCTACTCGATGTTCTGTATCTGCTCGCGGATGCGTTCAATGGTGCATTTTCCGTCAATGACCAGTTTGGCAATCTCGTTGTCGTTGCCCTTTGAACCGATGGTGTTGACCTCCCGGTTCATCTCCTGAACCAAAAAGTCCAGCTTTCTGCCTACGGGAACGGATTCGTTGATGATCTGCCTGAATTGAACAAAATGAGATTCCAACCGTGCCAGCTCTTCGTTGATGTCTGCTTTGTCAGCAAAAATGGCGCATTCGGTCAAAAGTCTGGATTCGTCATACTCCACGCCTGCAAGAAGCTCGGCGATCCGTGCTTTCATTTTGTTGTTGCTTTCAAGTACGGCATCGGGTGCGCGTAAAGCCACCTTTTGTCTGATGTCTTCAAGGACTGACAGATGCGTCAGCAGATCATGTGACAGTTTTTCGCCCTCCAATGCACGCATTGCAACGCAGGCATCAAAAGCTTTTTCCGCAACGACTGCCACTGCTTTTCCAAGCCGCTCCATATCCTCGTCGGGCTTGGTCTGGACAAAAACCTCGTTTCTTGCAGCAACCGTCTGTATTGTAACGTCACCACCCAGAGCGTGGCGTTCTTTTATATCGCGGAGCAGAGCAACGTAACCGGACAAAAATGCCTCGTTTACAGACAGTCCCATATCGTCACCGCCGACTTTTTCAATGGCGATGTATATATCGGTCTTGCCTCGTGCAAGTTTTTTTGAAGCAATCTGCTTCACTCCGTCCTCAAGTGCGTTGAATGATCGAGGGAGTTTTATGTTTGTGTCCAAAAACTTGCTGTTGACAGTTTTTACCTCACAGAGTATGTCATATCCGTCAACGGTCTCACGGTGTCTGCCGTAACCCGTCATGCTTTTTATCATAGGAATCCTCCAAAAAGTATTCTAATAATTATATCACACAGTATTTAATATGTCAAATACTGTTTTTGAAAATTTTTCCCCGAAGCTTGAGGCAGTAAAAAACCGAAACGCGCTCCAAAGCAAAATCAAAAACAACAAATGTTACGTTTGCCATTATGACCAGCAGGTACCAAAATCTTTTTACTTCCGATTCGGCAAAAATCATTTCTTTTGCTGCAAACAAGAGTGCAAATAAAAAAACGTTGAAAACACAAAGTCTTGCAAAAAAGGAGACTGCTTTTGGCTTGAATTTGTGGAGAAATACCTTCAATACCGGATAATAGCCCAAGAAACAGGAAAACACAATAATCGGCACTTTGTTTGGCACCAAAAGAAACCCCAGCAAAGAGGAGGCACAATATATTCCCAGCGCCCATCCGTTGCCTATCTCGATCATTGCTACCATCACTACCAAAGAACCCATTGCGGCTGTGGCAAGATCAAGGGTCTGAAACAGCGATCCCAAAAGGAGCAAAATTACTGTCAAGGCAGTGAGAATACCGGATACCGAAACTTTTTTTGCGTTTTTCATCAGCAACACCTGATGAGATCACCGCCCATGCATTCACAGCAGCAGTCGGCGCACAGAAGTCCCGAGCATACGTCACAGCCGGAGCAACCGCCGTTTTGATTCATTCCGGTGCCGGCATACGGGCTGGAAAACGACCCTTGGTTCATCCTCTGCTGGAAGGTGCGGTACTCGTTGTTGTATGGGTCCATATTGCAAGCGATATTGATCTCGTTACGTGCATCCTGAAGCCAACCTTTTTTGTAATAAACCAGACCTGTGAGAAAATGCCATTCTGCGTTTCTTTCACTGTCTGCCATACGTGTCAGCAATGCCTCCGCCTCACCGATGCGG
This sequence comes from Eubacteriales bacterium, assembly GCA_045538555.1. Lineage (GTDB taxonomy): Bacteria > Bacillota > Clostridia > Oscillospirales > CAG-382 > Coliplasma. The sequence continues at coordinate 180,060 of JAZSRP010000043.1, read as the reverse complement.
CCGCTGTTGATGAGCTGGCGTATGCGCGAAAAACCGGTGGCGTCGGAGTATCCTCCGTAGCTTCCGTTGCTCCCGCTCGAACCCGAACTGCTGCCCGAGGCACGAATCTTTTGGATCATATCATACGCCTCGTTGATCTCTTTCATTTTTTCGGCAGCAAGGTCCGCAAGGGGATTGTTTGCAAAATTGTCGGGATGGTATTTTTTTGCCAGCGAACGATATGCTTTTTTGATTTCTTCGTCAGATGCGTTTTCCGGCACGCCAAGCACAATATATGGATTTTTCATTTGACTGTTTTCCTTTCAAAAATTTTTTTCACCGCATCTCTGCCGCCCAACTCAACAATGTTGAATACCAGCCGGTCAACTGCGGTGAGCTCTGCCTCGCAGCAAAGCCCGTAGCTGTGTGAAAATGCATTCAAGCTGTCAAACAATGTTTCGGAAATAGCGTCTTTTTGAGACATTGCATCCAAAAACGATCCGTAATGAGCAAGAAACGGATTGTAATTTCCGCTTTCGGCATCCTGCTCCATATCATCAAATGCGTCTATGAGGTACACAAATCTGCCGATGTGATACCCACAATCGTATCCTATCTGTCTCATGTCGGGATCGGTTATACCGTGTGATGCAATTTGCCCCATCATGACAGCGCAACCGTCAGCAGCAGCATCGATGGATCGGCAATTATTTTGCTCGCTGAGGGCAACGGCGTTCATGCCTTGGGCTACGATATCTGCCAAACCGCCGTGGGTGTCGGAGCGTTTTTTGATATGGCGGAAAAGCGGAAGCAAAAGCTTTTTGCAAAACCTTTTGAACCCTTTTTCGTCCTTGATGTCGTCCTCAAGGTTTGCACATGTGAGCAATCCAAATGCGGAGCAGGCCAGTCCGTAGGCACAGTCTGCACAGACACAGTTTTTCTTTTTCAGTTTGTAGGGGCATCTTTTTTGCTCAACGTAGATGCTCTCCTTTGACAAAGACATCCTCAAGAGTGCAAGAAGCACAAAATCATAGTTGAGCAGCCATCGGGTAAAATGTGATATGTTTTTCCCGCCGTATCTGCACAATCCGCAATAGACGGCCTTGTACAGCTCGCTGTCTTTCACCAGCAGTTCGGGAGTGCGAGGCCTTATATATCCAAACATTTTTTCTCCAAATACATATTATTTCACGATATTATAGCACGCAAAACATTTTTTTACAATAACAAGAAATTAAAACTCCATTAAAAATCAAAAAATTTTGAGATAAAAAAGATATTTTGGAAAAAGCTGCGTATATACTCTTTGAATACGACAAAAAACTATCAAAATTTAAAAATTTTTGTTGATTTCCGTCCAAAATAGTTATATAATATATTTTTAAAATAAATTTCACGTACAATTTTGTTTTTGTATTACATTCGGAGGCGGTATCGTGATAAAAAACATCACTCTCCGGCGTGAGGAGCAGTTTCTTTGCAGCCGTGCATTCAAAACAAAGGATACCAGGGGACGTGAGTTTCCCGTGGAGGAATGCACCGTGCGTACCGAATTTCAGCGAGACCGTGATAGGATCATTCACTCAAAGAGTTTTAGGCGCCTGATGCACAAGATGCAGGTTTTTTTGTCTCCCGCGGGAGACCATTACCGCACACGGCTTACTCATACACTTGAGGTTGCCCAAATCGCACGCACTATCGCAAGAGCGCTGTTTCTCAATGAGGATCTCACTGAAGCGGCTGCGCTGGGACACGATCTGGGACATACTCCGTTTGGACATTCGGGTGAGCGTGCGTTGGACAAGCTGCTTCCAAAAGGATTTCGTCACAACGAGCAGTCATTGCGTGTGGTAGAAAAGCTCGAAAACGACGGGAACGGGCTCAACCTAACGTACGAGGTGAGGGATGCAATTCTCTGCCACACGGGCAACAAGGTTGCGGACACCTATGAGGGGCGCATCATTCGTATTGCCGACAGGATCGCCTACATCAATCACGATATCGATGATGCAATCCGTGCAGGACTGCTTAAAAATATTGATATTCCAACCGGTATTGTCGACATACTCGGCTCGGATCACAGTTCAAGGATCACATCGCTTGTTGCCGCAACTGTTGATTTTGGAGTGGAAAACGGAATCGGTCTTACAGAACCATACGCAACGGCAATGGATGAGCTGCGTGAGTTTATGTTTGAATGTGTTTATCGCAACAAGGTGGCAAAGAGCGAGGATGGCAAGGTCATGAATATGATCGAATTTCTTTTTGAGCATTTTGTAAAAAATCCTCTAAAAATACCATCCGAGTGTCTCAAGCATCTTGAGAGAGACGGGGTTCAGGTGGTTGTTGCCGATTATATTGCAGGCATGACCGACAGATATGCTTTGGGATGTTTTGAAGAATTTTTTGTGCCCAAAGTGTGGCAGTACAAATAACATCAGCGAAATTTTCAAAAGGAGGGGAGACAGTGGCGTTTACACGAGAATTTATTGAAGAACTGAAAAACAGAAACAGCATTGATGAAGTTGTGGGACGCATCGTCACCCTCAAAAGAGCCGGCGCAAACCTTTCCGGTCTGTGTCCTTTTCACAGCGAAAAAACCCCATCCTTTACCGTTTTTCCTTCCACCTCAAGTTATTATTGCTTTGGCTGCGGAGCGGGGGGAGACGTGGTCACTTTTGTGATGCAGACCGAAAACGTAGATTACCGTGAGGCGGTGGAGATACTTGCCAAACGTGCCGGAATTCCCGTTGAGGAGGAAAAAACCGATTTTCGGGACGCAACTCCCGTGGTAAAAAAAGACCGATTGTTGGCTATCAACAAAGAGGCGGGCAGATTTTTTTATTCCGCATTGGTTTCGCCGCAGGGTGAGGGCGCAAGAGCATATCTGGCACAGCGCAGGTTTTCTTCTGCAACGGTCAAGCGCTTCGGCATCGGATATGCACCTGCCGGGGGAGCACCTTTGTACAATCATCTGCTTTCAAAAGGTTTTACACCGTTGGAAATGAAAACAGCGTTTCTGTGCGGTGAGAGCAGAAACGGCAGAATGTATGACGTTTTTCGCAACCGTCTTATGTTTCCCATTTTTGACGCAAACGGAGACGTTGTTGCATTCAGCGGCCGCCGGCTGAATGAAGAGGATGAGCGAAAGTATATCAACACATCTGACACCCCTCTGTTCAAAAAAAGCAGAGTACTGTTTGGACTCAATATTGCAAAAAGAACTGAGACGGGTTATTTGATACTGTGCGAGGGTGCACCTGATGCCATTGCGATGCACCAGGCGGGGTTTGACAATGCCATTGCCACTCTCGGTACCGCAATCACCACCGAGCATGCTCGTGTCATCGCCCGCATATGCCGTACCGTGTATCTTGCATATGATATAGACAAGGCAGGGAAAAAAGCCACTCTCAAGGGGATCGAGCTCCTAAACCAGGTGGGTGTTGATACAAAGATTATCAATCTTGGTACGGAAGCAAAGGATCCGGATGAATATATAAAAAAATTCGGAGCAGATTCATTTCGAGCCAAGCTTACGGGATCATCTGGACAGATAGATTACAGTATTGATGAAATAATCTCAAGATTTGATATCACTGTAGCGGAGGAACAACTGCGAGCCGCACGTGAACTGACAGAATATATTGCCAAACTTTCCACTCGTCCCGAGCGTGAGGTCTATGCCGTACGGGCGGCGCAAAAGCTGGGGATGAGCAGGGATTCGCTTCGTGAAGAGGTCGAGAGGGCTGCCACAAAGATGGAACGTACGGCAAAGAAGGACCGTGTCCAAAAGATCCTGCGCGAGCAAAACGGAATGGGAGATTCCGTGAATAGAGACAAGATTCGTTATTCCTCTGAAGCGGCTCATGAGGAGGCGGTTATCGGGATCATGCTGGTACGCGCCGATCTCGGGCCGTTGGGATGCAAAAAGCTGAATGCAGAATCCTTTTCCACGGAGTTGAACAAAAGGTTTTTTGAATTTCTCAAAGAAGATCTCATGGCAGGCAGGGAACCGCTCTTGTCTCGTGACGGACTGCTGACGCCTCGGGAGCAGGGGTGTCTTGAGAGCTATCGTGCGTCGCGGCTCAGCATAGGAGACAATAACGAAACATCGTTGCAGTCGCATATTGATGCACTGCTGTCACTGAAGGAACGGCGCGAGTATGAAAAAAAGATCGAACTAAATCCGGCAGACGCCCTGTCGGAATATCTTGGCAAATTGAAAGAAAAAAGAAATGGCACAAAGCCGGAGGTATAATATGGACAAGGAACTGAGCTTTTTTACCATCGAACAGATCGAGCAGGCAAGAACAAAGGGCAGTATAGAGCCCGCAACGGTTCTTGAGGCGATCACCGACACTGATGTTTCCATTGAGCTGCTTGAGCGTATCTGCGAAGTGCTGGAGAAAAACGGCATCGATGTCGGAAACGAGATGAGCAGTGCGGGATTTGATATTCCCGATGAGGACTTTGAAAGTGAGGAGATCGAGGAGGTCACTGAGGATATTCTCAATCAGGAGGGTATCTCTATTGATGATCCTGTCCGTATGTATCTCAAGGATATCGGAAAGGTTCCGCTGCTTTCTGCAGAGAAAGAATATGAGCTTGCACAAAAAATGGCCGAGGGTGACGGCAATGCAAAAAGACAGCTGGTTGAAGCAAACCTTCGTTTGGTTGTCAGCATTGCAAAGCGCTACGTAAACAGAGGAATGATTTTTCTTGATCTCATTCAGGAAGGCAACCTCGGACTTATCAAAGCAGCTGAGAAATTTGACTGTGCAAAGGGATTCAAGTTTTCTACCTACGCAACATGGTGGATCCGTCAGGCCATCACCCGCGCAATTGCCGATCAGGCAAGAACGATCCGTATTCCCGTTCATATGGTAGAGACCATAAACAAAGTGCTGCGCGTATCCCGCCAGCTGCTTCAGGAGATGGGACGTGAGCCCACTGATGAAGAGATCGCCAACGAGATGGAAATGCCTGTTGACAAGGTGAGAGAGATTCTCAAAATCGCACAGGAGCCCGTCTCACTTGAGATGCCCATCGGCGAGGAGGAGGATTCTCATCTGGGTGATTTTATTGCGGACGACAACACTCCCGCACCTGCAGAGGCGGCTTCTTATCAGATGCTTCGTGAGCATTTGCTTGAGGTTTTGCATACTCTGACGCCCCGTGAAGAGTCGGTTCTCAAGCTGAGATTTGGACTTGAGGACGGCAGACCTCGCACGCTTGAGGAGGTAGGCAAGGAGTTCAATATTACCCGTGAGCGTATCCGTCAGATCGAGGCAAAGGCACTTCGAAAGCTTCGACATCCCAGCAGATCAAAAAAACTGAAAGATTATCTTGAATAAGAGAGGCAACAGCAAACCATGAAAGAACAACTCTACACTATCCGTGATACTGCAATAGCAGAGATCAATTCCGCCACCGATTCACTTGAGGAGGTGCGTATAAAGTATCTTGGCAAAAAAGGTCAGCTCACAGCAATTCTTCGCGGAATGGGTGCACTTTCTGCTGAGGAAAGACCTATTGTGGGCGCTGTTGCCAATGAGGTAAGAGTCGAGATCGAGTCTGCTCTGGAAAAGAGAACGGCTGAGGTCAAGGCGCAAAAGCTCCGTGAGTCCCTTGAGGCAGAAAAGCTTGACGTCACCCTTGACATAACAAAGCATCCTGCAGGACATATACATCCCATTACTCGTGCCATGAAGCATATGACAGAGATTTTTATTGACATGGGGTTTACTGTTGCCGAAGGACCCGAGGTTGAGACGGTTTACAACAACTTTGACGCTCTCAACGCTCCCTCTGATCACCCCTCTCGTGATTTTCAGGATACATTCTATATCGATGCTGAGACGCTTTTGCGCACGCAGACATCTCCCGTGCAGATCAGAGCAATGAGAGGATTGACTCCTCCCATCCGTATTATTTCTCCCGGACGTGTATATCGCTGTGACGTTGCTGATGCCTCGCATTCTCCAATTTTCCATCAGCTTGAGGGGCTTGTGGTGGACAAGAACATCACCATGGGTGACCTCAAGGGGATCCTCTCTCTGTTTGCCAAAACAATGTTTGGCCCCGAAACAAAAACAAGATTCCGCCCCCACAATTTTCCCTTTACGGAACCGTCTGCAGAGGTTGATGTTTCCTGCTTTGTTTGCGGTGGAAAAGGATGCCGTCTATGCAAGGGCGAGGGGTGGATAGAGATTCTCGGATCCGGAATGGTTCATCCAAACGTGCTCAGAGCGGGAGGCATTGATCCTGACGTTTATTCCGGATTTGCATTTGGCATGGGCATTGAGCGTGTTGCCATGATCATGTCAGGTATCGATGATATGCGTCTGTTGTATGAAAACGACGCAAGATTCCTGACACAGTTTTGATTGGTTGAGAGAAGGAGGAAAGTACAATGGATGTTTCACTCAATTGGCTCAAGGATTACGTAAAATTCCCCGCTGATATTCATGAATTTACCGAAGCAATGACCATGAGCGGCACAAAGGTGGAGGGCTACAAAAACCTTGGTGAGGATATTTCCGGTGTTGTTGTGGGCAGGATTTTGTCCACAGAGCCCCATCCCGATTCAGACCACCTCATCGTATGTATGGTTGACGTTGGCAGGGAAGAGAATGTTCAGATTGTAACCGGTGCTCAAAACGTACGCCCCGACGATCTGGTTCCTGTCTGCCTTGACGGCGCACACCTTCCCGGCGGAAAGGTCATAAAAAACGGCAAACTGAGAGGCGTTGTGTCCAACGGAATGCTCTGCTCTCTGTCAGAGCTGGGTCTCACAGTTCATGATTTTCCGTATGCTATCGAGGACGGAATATTTATTTTGCAGGAGGACTGCAAGCCCGGAGATGATATAAAAGAAGTTTGCAGGCTCAACGATACGGTTGTTGAATTTGAGCTCACATTCAACCGCCCCGACTGCCTTGCATATATCGGTATTGCAAGAGAGGTTTCGGCAACTTTTGGCACAGAGCTTACTCTTCCCGATGAAAAGGTCGTTGAGGCAGATACTGCAGAGACTGCCGTAGATTACGTAAAAGTAAATGTGCTTGCTCCCGAGCTTTGCCCAAGATATACGGCAAGGGTTATCAAAAACATAAAGATACAGCCGTCCCCCCTCTGGCTTCGTGCAAGGCTTCGCGCTGCCGGGGTGAGACCTATCAATAATATCGTTGATATCACAAACTTTGTCATGCTTGAGTATGGTCAGCCCATGCACGCATTTGACTACGGATCTATCAAGAGCCGTGAGATAAATGTCAGAAACGCTGCTTCCGGTGAAAAAATCACCACTCTTGACGGTGTTGAGAGAGAGCTGACTCCCGAAATGCTTGTTATTGCCGATGGAAGCAGACCTGTTGCTCTGGCAGGTATCATGGGCGGCGAGAACAGCGAGATCAATGACAATACAACCACAGTAGTATTTGAGAGTGCAAACTTCAATCGTGAAAACGTGAGAAAAACCTCAAAATCCGTTGGGCTCCGCACCGACAGCTCGGCAAAATTTGAAAAAGGGCTTCCTGCTTGCAATACCTTGTCGGCAGTTGAACGTGCGGCACAGCTTGTGACGCTGTTGGGCTGCGGAGACGTGGTACCTGGCATCATTGACGTCAACAATGCAGATATCGGATCACGCAGAGTGGCATATGACAGGGCGAGAGTCAATGCGCTTCTCGGTACCGATATTTCTGATGCCGAAATGGATGATCTTTTGAGAAGCGTATTTCTCACTCCTGACGGCGATTTTCTTGAGGTTCCGCCTTTCAGAGGGGATATTGTCAACACTGCAGATATTGCAGAGGAAGTCGTACGTTTGTACGGATTTGACAAAATTCAGCCCACAATGTTCAAGGGTGCTGCAGCTCTTGGCGGACGCAAACCCGGCGAGGCGTTTAGATATGAGATCGGAGAAGCGATGGCAGGGCTTGGTTACTGCGAGGCCGTCACATATTCGTTTGTATCTCCAAAAACGCTTGACAAGATTCTCATTCCCGCTGACAGTGAGCTCCGCAATTTTATCCGTTTGATAAATCCCCTTGGCGAGGACACATCGGTTATGCGTACCCATGCTCTTCCATCCATGCTTGAGGTATTGGCACGTAACGTGAGCCGAAAGGTGGAAAAATGCAAGATGAGTGAGGTTATGACCGTTTACAAAAAGGTCGGAAACATGTCTGAGGAGACACATACACTCTGCTTTGCTTTTACTCCCGACTGCGGAGATTTTTATGACCTGAGAGCCGATGCCGAGTCGCTGTTTGTGAGACTGCGTATTGCACCCCGAAGCTACAAAGCAGTTTCTGACGACCCCTCGTTCCATCCCGGACGCAGTGCCGATATTGTTGCAGATGGAAAGGTGATAGGTAGAATAGGAGAGATTCATCCTCTCGTATGTGAGAACTATGATCTTCCGAGAGGGGTATGTGCAGCACTTATACCCACCGAGACGTTGATAACAGCTGTCAAGGAGGAAAAGAGCTATATTCCTCTGCCTGTTTATCCTGCTATGGAGCGTGACGTGGCGCTTCTCTGTGACGTTGATTTTGAAGCAGCAGAACTGCTCTCTCGTATTGGCGAGTATGCAGGAAAATCCCTCTCAGCTTCAAGCGTCTTTGACGTTTACAGAGGAAAGGGTGTTGCCGAGGACAAAAAGAGCGTTGCTGTCAGATTGGTATTCCGACTTCCCGACAGAACTCTCACCGATGAAGAAGCGGACAACGCAGTGGCAAAAATACTCAAGAAACTGGAACAAAACGACGGTATCGTTTTGAGAAGTTGAAACAAAAAACAAAAAAACAGTTGCAAAAACATTTTGAGTGGTGTATAATCAAAACAGATGTTTGAGCAATCAGATACGCGGAGGTTTTAATATGCAGGATAACAAATCAAAAACAATCATGTTTCCTGTCAAGGATCAGCACAAGGAATTGATTCGTGAAACACTTCAGGGAGTTTACGATTCTCTTGTTGAAAAAGGATACAACCCCACAAACCAAATAGTGGGATACATTCTTTCTGAGGATCCCACGTATATCACAAATTACAACAACGCGCGAGCCATCATTTCCAAGTTGGACCGCGATGAGCTTTTGCGCGCACTTGTAGAGGATTTTATCAAAACCGACAGCAATAAGAAAGGGTGATACCCATGGGTGACATCAAAACACTGATGTACAAGGGCAAGCCGTTGGTGAGACAGGGGCAGTTTCTCTTTTACGGTTTTCCTGATGAGAAGTATATTTTGTTCATGAATATACTTGACACAAAAAAAGTCGGCACGCTGGACGTTGCAACAAGAGTTCTTGTACAGATCCAGGATACCGACGAGGATGTGTCTTTCAGCGAAAAGGTCATCAAGCAATGCGAGAAAAAGAGTCTGTATGATGCTTTTGACATTGGCACCATTTGGCTTGACCGTGCACTGAAAAAATAATAAAAATCGGAACTGTCTTGTTTCTTGCCAGACAGTTCCTTTTTTTATTTTTGTTTGCTCTTAAAAATGATTGCCCAAATCAAAGAGAAGGTCAGCGCGGCAGAAATTCCTGCGGCGGTTCCCTTGAGACCACCACTCAGTACACCGATTATTCCATCATTTTTTACCGCATCCTTTACACCACAATACAAAGCGTATCCAAACCCCGTCAGCGGAACTGTGGCGCCGCAACCTGCAAAATTCACGATGTGGTTGTATATTCCAAAAAAAGAAAGGATGACACCCGCCACCACGTATCCTGTCAGAATACGTGCGTTTGTGAGCTTTGTTTTGTCCAAGAGGATCTGGGCCGGGATGCAAAGAACACCTCCGATGAGAAAAGCAAAAACATAATTCATATATCGCTCCTGCAGATATGCACGCAATGTGCTATTGAAGGTATGGTTTTTTTCTGAAAAACGGTGTTTGGATTCAAGAGAGCGCCCGTTCCGATGGCAAGAATGCGTTTTATATTTCCATTTATCATGCTTTTGAAAAAGTAGCTGCCCAAAACCGATGCGAGACATCCGCAGCCGGATCCTCCGGAGTGGGTGTCCTGTTTTCTTTTGTCGTATATAAGCATTCCGCAGTCTATAAAATTTGAGTTTAACGGAAAACCGCTTTTTTTCAAAAGCTCTTTTGCAATGTCGTGTCCCTCGTGTCCCAGATCACCGGTTGCGATTATGTCAAAATCGCTTGGAGAAAATGAGCTGATGTCAAAATAACGGAGAATAGTATCAACGGCGGCACCTGCCATTGCGGCGCCCATATTGTTGGCGTCGGTTACTTCTTTATCAACGATCCTGCCGGCCATTGCCTCCAAAACACAAATCTCGCTGCTTTTGTTTGTTAGCAAAAAAGCGCCTGTTCCGGTTACGGTGCTTTGGCTGGTGGGGGTGCGGACACTGCCGTATTCAAGGGGAAAGCGATATTGCCGTTCTGCAGAGCAAAAATGCGATGAAGCCATACAAAGCGCGTTTTCGGTCACCTGTCTGTCAACCAAAATGCTGCCCAAAAGTATTGATTCTGCCACTGTTGTGCAAGCACCGTACAAACCAAGAAAGGGCACTCCGCTGTCTTTCAGCGCAAAACTGGTGGCAACACACTGGTTCAAAAGATCGCCTCCGAGTGCAACGTCAAGATCACAAAAATCGATTTTTGCTTTTTTTAGCAACAGATTGATATTGCGCCGCACCATTTCGCTTTCTGCACTCTCAAAATCTCCGCAACCAAAGTATTCGTCCGGTTCTATCAAATCAAAAAATGCATGCAGGGGTCCCTCGGATTCTTTTTTTCCTACTGTGACAGATGCGTGGGATAAAAAACAGTTTTGAAATTTTATCAGATTGTTCTTCATGGCCACTCCGGTTTAAATATTTATCAACCAATAAAACAGACCTGCGACAACGCTTGATACTGTTCCGTAAAGAATGACAGGCCCGGCGATTCCAAACATTTTTGCGCCGACTCCGGTTATCCATCCCTCGGTTTTTGAATCAATTGCAGGTGAAGCAACGGAGTTTGAAAAACCGGTGATTGGTACCAAGGCACCGCCCCCGCCAAATTTTGCGATTTTGTCAAAAACTCCAATTCCTGTCAGAAGTCCCGAAGCAAAAATCAAAAATATGGATGCAACAAGTCGGGAGCTTGTAGGATCAGTGCAAAAATTTGAAGAAAGTGCAGACACCGCCTCGCCGAGACAGCATATGACACCACCTGTAAAAAATGCCTTGAAACAGTTGGAAATACAGTGAGAACGGTGAGAACGGTTTTCGATGTATCTGTTATAATCGTTGTTATTCATAATTTTTTCTCCTCTTTTTTCGTATTTTGTGCAGATATGTTGATTTTATTCCGGTGCACTTGACAATTTGAGGTTTTTTGATATAATTAGCAATGAATAAAGGAGGACATATGAAAAAAATTCAAATCAAAGAAAAGTATCGTTCACCTGACAGTATTCGTGCAATGCTGACCGAAACGTGTGAAAAATATTCTGACAAAGTTGCATATAAGTATTATAATTCTTCCAACGAAATTGAGGAGATCACCTACAAACAGCTTCTTTCTGTATACAATTCCTTTGGAACAGCATTGGCAAACCTTGGACTTCGCAAAACAAAAATTGCAATTATATCTGAGAACCGTCCCGAGTGGATGATCTCATACTGTGCAATTATCGGCTGCGGGAGCGTTGTCATTCCTATTGACAAGGAGCTTTTGTCCGGTCAGATTGAGGCATTTCTCAATTATGCTGATGCAGAGGCGGTTATTTGCTCCTCCAAATATCTTGAAAAGGTCTGCTCCATGAACATCCCCAACGTGAAATTTGTAATTTCACTGGATGAGACCGATTTTGCCGACCCTCGACTCCAAAAATACAACGATCTGATCAATCTTGGCGGCCGTTATCTTTCCGAGGGAAGCATCAAGTTTACAAAATCGAGATACGACACATCAAAGATGTGCGCTCTTATTTTCACTTCCGGCACCACCGGAACAAGCAAAGGTGTTATGCTCTCTGAGGAGAATATTCTCACCAGCATGACTGCATCCGCAAATATGATCTCCCTCGACAGCAACAATACGTTGCTCAGTGTGCTTCCAATGCATCATACCTATGAGACCTGTTGCGGACAGCTTACGGCACTGATGCTTGGTCTTACAATTTGCATCAACAACAGTCTCAAGTACTTTCTGCGCAATCTCAAAATATTTAAACCCACTGTTATGGTTCTCGTCCCTTTGTTTGTTACCACCATAAAAAAGAAAATTCAGGACGAGATCAAAGCAAAGGGCAAGCAGGGTGCAGTTGATTTTGGCATCAAGGCAACAAAAGTGCTGCGCAAGGTAAAGCTTGATACCAGAAAATATGTCTTTTCGCAGATCACTTCTGCGCTTGGCGGAAGACTAAAAACCATCATCTGCGGCGGTGCTCCTATGGATCCCGATGCTGTGGAGTGGTTTGAAAATATCGGTATCAATGTTTCTCAGGGCTACGGTATCACAGAATGCGCTCCCCTTGTGGCGGTCAATCCTTTGATCACTTTCAACAAAAATTCCGTAGGTGTAGCAATCCCCGGCAGCCGCGTAAAAATCATTCTTGAGGACGATGACGGCAATGAGCATGACGCATATCCCGGTGTAGTTGGTGAGATCTGTGTCAAGGGCAACCACGTGATGCTTGGTTATTACAAGGATCCCGAGTCAACGGAAAAAGCGTTTACTGAAGAGGGTTACTTCCGCACCGGAGATTACGGATATATCGACAATGACGGTTATATATTTATCACCGGCAGAAAAAAGAATATAATCGTTCTCCAAAACGGCAAAAACGTGTACCCCGAGGAAATCGAGGAATATCTTGAAAAGATCGAGCATATCAAAGAATGTGTTGTGGTTGGCAGGACAAAGGATAGCGGTGAGGTAGTGCTCACGGCCATTATTTATCCCGATTTTGATCAGTTTAAGGGATGCACAGATGAGGAGATCATTGCCAAAATGAAAGCCGAGGTCTCCAACATCAACAAGATGCTGCCTATATTCAAACAGGTCAGAAGCATTGAGCTGAAAAAGAACGAGTTTGAAAAAACCACAACAAAAAAGATCATTCGCTACAAGCTTTCCTGAAAAAACATTTTGATTTAAGAGGTATATATCATGCTTGAAAAACTGAAAGACATTCTTGTCAATGAGATGGAAATATCCGCTGAGCTCATCACGCCAGATGCAGAGCTGATGAACGATCTTGGCTTCAACTCCTTGGAGCTGGCAGATCTGGTGGTTCTTTGTGAGGAGAGATTTGGTATTATCTTTGAAGAGACCGAACTTCCCACACTCCAGACCGTAGGCGATGTTGTTGCATATCTTGAGCGCAACGCAGAGTGATCACAGTTTTTAAAACGATTGAAAAAGAAGTGCTTGATGCACTTCTTTTTTTGCAAAAAAAGACACATCATAGAGGATTTCTCCTAAATGATGTGTCTAATTCTATTTATAAGGTTTAAGCAGTTAAAATAGGGAAGTTACGCTTATTTAGAGCGAATGTTGAGAAATAAACCAACAGATGCAAATATAATACCTGAGGTAATAGCCCACGCGATTGCTCCTTTAGAAACTTTGAGGAAATATTCAAAGACGGTATATTCATCGCCTTTAAATTCAGTATTTACAACTTCATTACAATGCAAGAATTGAATTGTAAGAATAGTTATGCAACATATTATTCCCAATAGCATCAATACAAGCGATAAAATCCGCAATGTCTTTTTAGACATTATTTGCTTGCTTCTTCAACTGCAACTGCACATGCAACAGTCATACCAACCATGGGGTTGTTACCAGCGCCGATCAAGCCCATCATTTCTACATGAGCGGGAACGGAGGAGGAACCTGCAAACTGTGCATCGGAGTGCATACGACCCATGGTGTCGGTCATGCCGTAAGAGGAGGGACCTGCAGCCATGTTGTCGGGGTGGAGGGTACGGCCTGTGCCGCCGCCGGATGCAACGGAGAAATAGGTCTTGCCGTTCTCAACACACCATTTCTTGTAGGTGCCTGCAACGGGATGCTGGAATCTTGTGGGATTGGTAGAGTTGCCGGTAATGGAAACGCCAACCTTTTCAAGACGCATGATTGCAACACCTTCGGAAACGTCATCGGAGCCGTAGCATTTTACGTTTGCTCTGGGACCGTTGGAGAAGGGAATCTCCTTGATGACCTTGACTTCCTCGGTGTAATGATCAAACTCAGTCTCAACGTAAGTAAATCCGTTGATACGGGAGATGATGTAAGCTGCGTCTTTGCCAAGACCGTTGAGGATAACGCGGAGGGGATTCTTGCGGACCTTGTTTGCATTGAGAGCGATCTTGATTGCACCCTCTGCTGCTGCAAATGACTCGTGTCCTGCCAGGAAGCAGAAGCAGTCTGTTTCCTCGGAGAGAAGCATTTTGCCAAGGTTGCCGTGGCCGAGACCAACCTTGCGGTTTTCGGCAACAGAGCCGGGGATGCAGAAGGACTGGAGGCCGATGCCGATAGCGGCAGCGGCGTCAGCGGCTTTGGTGCAGCCCTTTTTGATTGCGATTGCGCAACCTACTGTGTAAGCCCATTTTGCATTCTCAAAAGCGATGGGCTGAGTTTCTTCAACGATTTTGTAAGGATCGATACCTTTTGCGTCGCAGATCTCCTTGCACTCGTCAATGGAGGAAATGCCGTATTCTGCAAGAGCAGCAAGGATTTTTGCCTCGCGTCTTTCGTAACCTTCAAATTTAGCCATTCTAACTTCCTCCTTCAATTATTCCTTGCGGGGATCAATGTACTTGACGGCGTCAGCAAATCTGCCGTAGGTACCCTTGGACTTCTCGTATGCTTCGTTGGGCTCAATGCCTTTTTTGATAAAATCGGTCATTTTGCCCAGAGAAACAAATTCGTATCCGATGACCTCGTTGTTTTCGTCAAGAGCCATTCTTGTGCAATAACCCTCGGTCATTTCAAGATAACGGACGCCCTTGTCTTTGGTGCCGTACATGGTACCTACCATGGAACGCTCACCCTTGCCAAGGTCTTCCATACCTGCGCCGATAACAAGACCACCCTCGGAGAAAGCAGACTGTGAACGACCGTATACGATCTGGAGGAAGGGCTCGCGCATTGCGGTGTTGATAGCATCACAAGCCAGGTCGGTGTTGAGGGCTTCCAGCAGGGTTTTGCCGGGGAGAATTTCGGCAGCCATTGCTGCGGAGTGGGTCATACCGGAGCAACCGATAGTCTCAACAAGTGCCTCCTCGATGATGCCGTCCTTTACGTTGAGGGAGAGCTTGCAGGCACCCTGCTGAGGAGCGCACCAGCCCACACCGTGTGAGTAAGCGGAAATGTCGCTGATCTGCTTTGCCTGTACCCATTTGCCCTCTTCGGGAATGGGTGCGGGACCGTGCTTGGGTCCTTTGGTAACAACGCACATGTGTTCAACTTCTTTTGAATACTGAAGCATTGGATTTTTTCCTTTCGGTTCTTTTATTTTTTATTTGATTATTTCTGCAAAAACTTCACCCGAGCAGCCGGCGGCGTTTGACTCGTCGGTGTCAATGTGGATTGCGGGAGCAAATTTGTCGCTCACACGGACGACAACATCACCAAAAATAAGGGATCTGCCGTTTGTGTCTATCTTTGCGCTGACGATCTGTTTGTCACAAAGCCCCATCTCTTCAGCGGTGGCGGTGTCAAGATGCATATGTCTTTTTGCGGCGATTGCGCCCTGGGGAATCTCAACCTCGCCGGCAGGGCCGACCAACTTGACAGCAGCAGAACCGTCAATGTCGCCCGACTCACGTACAGGGACTGTGATGCCAAGTGCGCGTGCGTCGGTGAGAGAGATCTCAACCTGAGTTGCGGGTCTTGTGGGGCCGAGGATCAGCACGTTGTTGATGCTGCCTTTGGGGCCTACCAGACTGATGCGCTCGTTGCTTGCAAATTGACCGGGCTGAGAGAGCATCTTTTTGACGGTGAGGGTGTTGCCCTTGCCCAAAAGTGTCTCCATGTCCGACTCGGTAAGGTGCACGTGACGTGCGGATGTTTCTACAAGAATCTTTTTGCTCAAAGCTATATCCACCTTTCACATTTTCTTTATCCAACCAATTATATACCCAAAACTCGGATTTGTAAATAGTATTTTATATAAAATTTGTGTTGAAATGCACTTCATAATGTGATATAATACTATATATTGTTTTTTTACATGAGGTGATATGCAATGCAATTTGTATTTTCTGACAGAGTCAACGATATGAAACCCTCTGCAATCAGGGAGATTTTCAAATCACTCACAGACCCTACGGTCATATCTTTTGCGGCAGGAAATCCGTCTCCGCTTTCGTTTCCTGTTGAAAAAATGCACAACATTGCAGAAGAAATATTTTTGACTTCCGCTCCCACGGCACTTCAGTACGGTATAACCGAGGGATATACGCCGCTTCGCAACCAGGTATCACAGCGTCTCAAGGAGAGGTTTGATATCGGCACCGATAATGATGATCTTATCATTACCACCGGCGGACAGCAGGGTATTGACCTGTGTGCAAAAGTGCTTGTCAACGAAGGTGATACAGTTATCTGCGAGAACCCCAGCTTTATCGGTGCACTCAACGCGTTCCGTTCATACAAAGCAAATCTTGTGGGTGTTGATATTGAAGCCGACGGAATGAATATTGAAAAGCTTGAGGCGGCTCTCAAGGCCAATCCAAATACAAAGATAATATACGTTATTCCCACGTTCCAAAATCCGGGCGGAATTTGCACATCGCTGGAAAAACGCAAAGCGATTCTGGCGCTTGCCGAAAAATACAATGTCCTCATTCTTGAGGACAACCCCTACGGTGAGCTTCGCTTTTCCGGTGAGGATATTCCCACCATCAAGAGCATGGACAAAAACGGATTTGTTCTTTATTGCTCCTCTTTTTCAAAGATTCTTTCGGCGGGCATGCGTATTGGATTTGTTTCCGCTCCCAAGGAACTGATCCAAAAGATCGTTGTGGTCAAGCAGGTCAATGACGTACATACAAATTTATTTTTCCAGATGCTTGCTTCCAAATTTATTGAGACCTATGGACTTGATGAGCATATTGCAGGCATTCGCAAACTGTATAAACAAAAATGCGACCTGATGCTGTCGGAGCTTGACAGAGAGGTGGGGGGCAAAGCCACCTACACACGTCCCGAGGGCGGACTTTTTATCTGGCTGACGGTGGACGGCGGCAACGGTGATGAGATTGCAAAGCGCGCCATACAAAACAAAGTGGCAGTGGTGACCGGTTCCAGCTTCAATCCCATTCAGGGCGGTTTTTCACCCTCTGTTCGCCTCAATTATTCCACACCCTCCGATGAGCAGATCGTTCTCGGCGTGAAGCGTCTGGCAGAGGTTTTGTGATTACATAAAAAAGGAAAATTATCATGGATAACATTCAAAATACAGAAAAGAAGACAATACTTTCGGGCATACAGCCCTCCGGTACTCTCACTTTGGGAAACTATCTCGGTGCGCTCAGAAACTGGGAAAAAATGCAATATGACTACAACTGCTTCTTTTGCGTAGTGGATCTACATGCCATTACTGTCAGACAGGTTCCCGCTGAGCTGAGACAAAACTGCCTCAAAACCCTGTCACTATATCTGGCTGCAGGCATTGACCCCAAAGCAAACACACTTTTTCTTCAGAGCCATGTTTCTGCTCATGCCGAGCTTGCATGGGTGCTTAACTGCTACACAATGTACGGCGAGCTTTCACGCATGACACAGTTCAAGGACAAATCAGCCAAGCATGCAGATAACGTAAATGCAGGTTTGTTTACGTACCCTGTGCTTATGGCAGCAGATATTTTGCTTTACCAACCGGATCTTGTACCAGTAGGTCTTGATCAAAAACAGCATATCGAGATCGCAAGAGATATTGCCAACAGGTTTAACGGAGTTTATTCTGAGACATTCAAAATGCCAGAGCCCTATATTCCAAAGATCGGCACAAAAATTATGTCGCTGTCGGATCCTACTTCAAAAATGAGCAAATCCGATGCGGGAGACGGAAGTATCTTTCTGCTTGACAGCCGTGATGCTGTTATCAGAAAGATAAAGCGCGCTGTCACGGATTCCGGCTCAGAGGTCAGATATGCCGAGGGCAAGGATGGTATCAACAACTTGATGACCATATATGCCTCCATGACCGGCAAAACATTTGAAGAAATTGAAAAAGAATTTGAAGGCAAGGGCTACGGAGTGTTCAAACTTGCAGTCGGAGAGACAGTTGCCGATTTTCTTGACAAGCTTCAGGCAGAGTATCAAAAATACATGGCTGACAAAGAATATCTCAATAGCATCCTTGTTGAAGGTGCTCAAAAAGCTGCATACACCGCCAACAAAACACTGCGCAAGGTGTATCGCAAGGTAGGATTTTATTCTGTAAAATAAAAGGGACGGATACCCATGGCAAAGAAAAAGATCGAATACAATGATCAGGCGATATCAATGCTCAAAGGCGCAGACCGAGTCCGAAAGCGTCCTGCTGTCATTTTTGGCTCGGACGGAATAGACGGCTGCCAGCATTCATTTTTTGAAATTCTTTCCAACTCCATCGACGAGTATCGAGAGGGATACGGCGACAGAATCAACGTCACTGTATTTCGTGACAGAACCATGGAGGTGGAGGATTTTGGCAGAGGAGTGCCTCTTGATTGGAACGAAAAAGAGCAGCGCTATAACTGGGAACTGATATATTGTGAGATGTACGCAGGCGGAAAGTTTGAAAACAATTCCGGTGGCGCTTATGAGTATGCTCTGGGTCTCAACGGTCTTGGTGCCTGCGCTACACAGTATGCCTCTGAGTTTATGGACATCGTTTCATATCAGAGAGGGACAAAATACACCATCGGTTTTAAAAAGGGTGAGCTGGATCGACCGTTGGAAAAAAACGATTGCCCCAAAAGCAAGACGGGAACAGTCGTGAGATGGCGCAGCGACCGCGAGGTTTTTACGGACACTGCAATTCCAAAAGAATACTTTTTGGAAGTGATGAAGCGTCAGTCCGTGGTCAATGCGGGACTGACACTGTCTCTCAAATTTGAAAACCACGACGGCACCTTTGAAAACTTTGAGTTTTGTTATGAAAAGGGAATTGTTGATTATATCAATGAGATAGTCGGGGATAAGGTCATTTCACCTGTGGTTGATTATTCGGGTGAGCGTGTGGGCAGAGACAGTATTGACCGCCCTGAGTACAAGCTCAAGATGCAGTTTGCGTTTTGTTTTTCAAATGACGTAAACATGATTGAGTATTACCACAATTCCTCATATCTTAAAAACGGCGGTTCTCCCGATAAGGCCACCAGAAGTGCCTTTGTATGGGCCATCGACCAGTATATACGTACTACGGGAAAATACAACAAGAACGAATCAAAGATCACCTTTAATGATGTTCAGGATTCGTTGGTGCTGGTAGTCAACTCACTTTCTTCTCAAGCATCATTTTCCGACCAGACCAAGCTGGCGGTGACCAACTCGTTTATTGCTGATGCAATGACAGAATTTTTTAAGCACTGCCTTCAGGTGTATTTTGTGGAAAACCCACAGCTTGCAGACAAGATCTGTGCACAGATACTTGTTAACAAACGGGCAAGGGAATCAGCAGAACACATGCGTGTTTCTGCAAAGAAAAAGCTTTCGGTCACCCTTGATATCAATAACACCGTGGAAAAATTTGTGGGTTGCCGTATCAAGGATCCGAGCAGATCGGAGCTGTATATTGTTGAGGG
Source organism: Eubacteriales bacterium (assembly GCA_045538555.1). Lineage (GTDB taxonomy): Bacteria > Bacillota > Clostridia > Oscillospirales > CAG-382 > Coliplasma. Next base: position 160,296 of record JAZSRP010000043.1, on the reverse strand, counting down.
TGATTCTGCACTTGCCAGCTGCAAATTGGCTCGCAATGCTGAGTTTCAGGCAATAATCCCTGTCAGAGGAAAGACTCTCAACTGTCTCAAAGCGTCTGTTGATAGGATCATGAACAGTGACATCATACTTGATCTGATAAAGGTCATTGGATGCGGAGTGGAACTGAAGTTGCCAAAGGGAAAAAATCTGGCAACCTTTGATCTCAACAACCTCAGATGGGACAAGGTTATCATCTGTACCGATGCGGACGAGGATGGCTATCAGATTCGCACACTGATCCTCACCATGTTTTATCGGCTGCTGCCGACTCTTATTGAGGAGGGCAGAATATATATCGCAGAGTCCCCGCTCTATGAGATTACCTGTGGAAGCGAGACGTTTTTTGCATATAATGAGCAAGAAAAGAATGCAATAGTTTCAAAGCTCGGAGACAAAAAGGTTACGCTTCAGCGCTCAAAGGGACTTGGTGAAAACGATCCCGACATGATGAGCCACACTACTATGAATCCTGCCACCCGCAAGCTATTGAGAATATCGCCGGATGATGCGGCTCGTACTGCGGAGATGTTTGATATTCTGCTTGGTGATAATATCGCGGGCAGAAAGGAATTTATTGCTCAGCATGGTGCAAAATACCTTGAACTTGCTGATTATTGATGAGGTAAACAATGGCAAGAAAAACAAAAAAAACGGTCGAACCCGAAATTATAGCCGAGCCCATTGACGTTGGAATATCTCACGTTCTGGAAAGCAACTATATGCCATATGCAATGAGCGTTATTGTTTCCAGAGCAATTCCCGATATTGACGGTTTCAAGCCCTCGCACCGAAAATTGCTGTATACAATGTTCAAAATGGGGCTTCTTACCGGTCCAAAGCAAAAAAGTGCAAACGTTGTGGGCAGAACCATGGTTCTCAATCCTCACGGCGATTCTGCAATTTATGAGACTTTGGTCAGACTGACCACGGGCAGGGAGAGTTTGCTTCATCCTTTTATTGAATCAAAAGGATGCTTTGGAAAGCAATCCTCCGAGATGGCATACTCTGCGTCCCGTTATACTGAGTGCAAGCTGGCAAAGTTCAGTGAGGAAATATTTGACGGCATTGACAGGGATGCGGTGGATTTTGTGGACAACTATGACAGCACCACCGTTGAGCCCGTGGTGCTTCCAACCACGTTTCCAAACATTCTTGTCTCGCCCAACAACGGTATTGCTGTTGGTATGACAAGCACTATATGCTCTTTCAATCTCAAAGAGGTGTGTGACGTCTGCTGTGCATATCTCAAAAACGAGAATATCACCACCGATGAGATAATGGAGATCCTCAAAGCACCCGATTTTCCAACCGGAGGTCTCTTGATCTACAACCGTGAAAAGATGAAAAAAATCTATGAGACGGGACACGGTTCGTTTAAAGTAAGAGCAAAATACGTCTATGACAAATCTGCAAACCGCATCGAGGTTTTGCAGATTCCTTACACCACCACCCTTGAAAAAATCAAGGATTCCATTGTCTCTCTTGTTAAAGAAGGAAAAATCAAGGACATCTCCGACGTGCGTGATGAGATCGATCTCAATGGATTTGCAATGGCGATTGACCTCAAGCGCGGAGCAGATCCTGACAGATTGATGCAAAAGCTTTTCAGGTCAACTTCTCTTGAAGATGATTTTTCTTGCAATTTCAACATTCTCACAGGTGGAGTTCCCAGAGTTATGGGTATCAAGGAAATCATTGAGGAGTGGTGCGCCTTTCGTATGGAGTGCCTACGACGTACCTATATTTTTGATCTTGGGAAGAAATCCGACAAGCTTCATCTGTTGTATGGACTTCGCTCTATATTGCTTGATATCGACAAAGCAATTCGTATCATTCGCGGGACAGAAAACGAAAAAGACGTTGTTCCCAACCTTATGTCCGGCTTTGGAATCGATGAGATTCAGGCAGAATACGTCGCAGACATCAAGCTACGCAACCTCAACCGTCAGTATATCATCAAGCGTATCGATGAGATCGACGAGCTGGAAAAAGAGATTGAGGATCTCAAATCCCTCATTGCAAGCAACTCGCGTATAAAAAAGAACATCATCAAGCAGCTCAACACTATTGCAGAAAAATACGGTATGCCTCGTAAAACCTACATTATTCATGAGGACGATATACCCGCAGCGGATATTGAGGACAGAGTGGAGAGCTACCCGTGCTTTGCTTTTCTCAGCGAGGAGGGTTATTTCAAAAAATGCACTCCCGCATCGTTGCGCGGAAACGATGTTCAAAAATTCAAGGAAAACGATTATCTCAAAGCAAAATTCGACGTAAACAACGACATGCAGATTCTGTTCTTCACCTCTGCAGCACAGGTGTACAAATCCCGTCTTGATGATTTTGACGATTCAAAAGCCAGCTCTCTGGGCGAGTATGTGCCTGCCAAGCTCAAGTTTGACAATGATGAGAGGGTTGTATCCGCAATCTGTCTCAAGGAGTATAAGGGCAGAGCAATATTGTTTTTTGAAAACGGAAAAGCTGTCTCAGTTCCTATGGATTCCTATGAAACAAAGACAAACCGCAAAAAACTGACAAACGCATTCTTTGGCGGCTCGCCTGTAGTCGGTGTCTTTGCGTCAACAGAAAACGGAAAATCTGAATATCTCATCAAATCCGATGACGACCGTGCATTGCTGATAAAGGAAAGTCAGATAATTGAAAAATCCACCCGCTCCTCATGCGGCGCAACTGTATTTTCACTAAAGAAAGGGAAAAAAGTGGTTTCGGCTACGCTGTATGATCCCGCAGTGACTCCTCTTGTAAAAGAATCACGATACCGCAAGAGCAAACTTCCTGCATCCGGTGTCATTTTTGAAGACGTTGATCCGGACATTACACAGCAAACTTTGTTGTGATTGACAAAAAACAAACCGCGTGGTATAATTGATAAGTTATAAAAAAGCATTTTGGAGGCGAAACGATGAAAAAACCAAACAAGTTTTTGAAGAACAATATTTCTGAGCTTTTTGGTGTACTTTTGTTGGCGTTGCTGACCTGCATTCTTTTTACTATGGATGTCCGCGCCGGTATCGTTTCTGCTGTTATATTTGTTGTATATTGTGCGGTTTGTGTTATTCTTTTCAGGACACACGCAAAGAAAAAACAAAAACAGATTGCCACAAACGCAATGGCCCCCGTGCTGTCCGGTATCCTCAATGAGTTGGATTCGCCTGTTATGATGGTCAACGAAGCAAACCGCATCGTTTGGAGCAACAATGAGTTTGACAATCTTCCTGAAGTAAAATCAGCACATCTCAGCTCCGGTGCATCAAATATTTTTGATGGCAAGCTCTCATACCAAACGCTCAAGGAAGCGTATGACAAATTTACGGATTTCATTGAGATAGTGGCAAGTGAGAGGCATTACGGTGCAAGGGTCTTTTGCACAGAGTTTGACAGACATCCACTCATGTGTGCTGTTTTGTACGATCAAGAGAACTATCGCAGAGAAAAGAAAAAATACGAGGACTCCATGCTTCGCGTTGCTTATATCGTGGTCGACAACACAAGCGAGGTGTCGCAGGAGGCCGACAGAAACACCAGATTTGGTTCTGCCGCTGTCAACTCTCTTTTGACAGAATGGGCGTCTGAGATCGATGCTATTCTCACTGAGTATGAGCGTGACAGATATATTATGCTCTTTGAGAACCGTCATATCGACAAAATGCAAGCTGACAAATTTGATATACTTGACAAGGTTGGCAGTCTATCAAACGATGAGTATGATGAGAAGATAACCATCTCTATCGGTGTTTCAAATCTGTTGGGAACCATTGAGGACAGGCGCATCAGCGCCAACGAAGCGTTGCGTCTTGCATTGCAGAGGGGCGGTGCCCTTGCCGTGCTCAAGCTTTCTGACGGCGAGATTGCATACGGCGGAAAAACAAAAGCGGTTCAACGCCAGACCAAGATCCGATCTCGGCTATGCAAGGACCTGTTGCTTGAACAGATTCCTCGCAGTAAAAACGTTATTATCATGGGTCACGGAAGACCCGACTATGACTCCATTGCATCAAATATCGGAATTGCCAAACTTGTATCACAGCTTGGTGTTACACCGTACATCATCGCCGACAAAAACGATCCCGCCATTTCACGCATTTTCACATTGATCGAAAAGTATCCGGAATATGACGATATGTTTGTGGATGCAGTATTTGCACAGGATATCATGTCTGCTGAAGATTCGCTGCTTATCGTCACGGATTCATCGTCGTATGACACTTTTGCCAGCAAGGATATTTTTGATCTTTGCTCAAGGATCGTTATTATCGACCATCACGCAAGCAATCAGGATTTTTCAAAAAAGATTTTGCCGGGTTCTATTATCGATCCCACGGCATCCAGTGCATCAGAGCTGGTTTGTGAGATTTTGGAGCTTTCTCTGCGTCCTGAGGTTATTCGTCCCGAAGAAGCGCAGATACTCTTGACCGGCATCATGCTGGATACCCAGTTTTTCATGCACGATACCGGTACCCGCACTTACGGTGCTTGTATCTTTCTCAAAAACGCAGGTGCCGATGTGGCAAAGGTTCAGGCATTTTTCAAGTCAGATATGGCGCAGTTCCGTGCCGTCAGCAAGATTGAAAACAACGTGGAGTATTATCGTGATGCGTTTGCAATATCGGTATACACTGATGCCAATGATGATACAGTAAAGGTCACTGCGTCAAAAGCTGCTGACCGTCTCGTAAATATTGACGGAATTGCTGCATCATTCATTATTTATACCCAAGGTTCAACTCTTGCGCTTTCTGCGCGTAGCTCCGGTGAATACAACGTGAAAAGGGTTGCAGAAGCCCTTGGAGGCGGTGGACATTTTCAGTCCGCAGGTGCAATTATTTCAAAAATCGTTCAGGCTCGCAAGGAAACCGAAAACGAGGATGAGGAAGCAACGGCCGAACCAAAGCGCATCAACGTTACAGAAATTGATGAGGCGGTCATGCTTCTCAAGGCAACTATTGACAAATTTGAGTAAAGGAAATCTGATATGAAAGTTATATTGTTGGAAGACGTAAAAGGTCAAGGAAAAAAAGGTGAGCTCATCAGCACCTCTGACGGCTATGCACGCAACTTTTTGTTCCCCAGAAAATTGGCAAAACCCGCTGACGCAGGTTCTATCAAACAGATCGAAAATAAACGTGAGAGTGAGGCGTTTCACCTTGCTCAGGAAAAAGCAAAGGCAGAGGAGCTCAAATCCCGCCTTGCTGAGAAGGTGATCGTGTTCAAAACCACAGGGGGAGCAGACGGGCGGCTCTACGGCGCAGTCACTGCAAAGGATGTCAGCGACAAGATCAAGACTGATCTTGGCATTGACATTGACAAAAGGGCCATCACTATCAACGATACTATCAAAACGGTGGGCGAATATCCCATAAAAATCAAGCTTTTCTCGGGAATTACGGCAGAGCTTAAACTGCTTGTGCAGGCATGATTTTTTGCATATCACAAAGAATATAAAGACTTTTTGAGGTTTGACGCTATGGCAGATCTTGACAGCATCAAAAAAATGCCTTTCTCCCTTGAAGCGGAGCAGGCAATACTTGGCACCGTAATTATAGATTCAGAGCGTTTTACCGACGTTGCCACCCTTCGTGAAGAGGATTTTTATCTGGAGCAGCATCGCCAGATCTTTTCTGCAATGAAGGAAATGTTTAACCAGGGTAAGGTTATTGACCCGGTCACATTGATAAATTCATTGACTCAGCTTGGTACCTATACGGAGGGCGATGCGGCAAAGTACATAAAACTTTTGGTTGATCTTGCTTCAGGTGCAGGAAATATTGATGATTATTGCACAATCGTCAGAGACAAAGCGGTTTTGCGTTCGCTCATTGAATCATCACGAAGGATACAGGATCTTGCTTTCAGTGAAAAGGGAACTGTCAGCGATGCGGTAAATTTTGCAGAGCAGGAAATTTACGCTATCTCAAAAGAAAAATACAAAGAGGGATTTGACCGTATCAGAGATGTTATTGTCGAGCACCTCAAAACACTTCGACTTCTGCGTGACAACCCCGATGCATTGGCAGGAACTCCCACCAATTTTGACAAGCTTGACCGTGTTATTGTCGGAATGGGAAAAGGTGACCTCATTGTTGTGGGTGGCAGACCCGGTATGGGAAAAACAAGCTTTTGTATGAACGTGGCAACAAACGTTGCAAAGAATACCGACAAAAACGTGGCTGTTTTTTCACTTGAGATGAGCTCTGAACAGCTGGTATCACGTATGCTTTGCAGTGAGTCTCTGGTGGACCACACATCCATGCGTACAGGAAAGTTGACCGAGGATGATTGGCGTAAGATTGCAGAAGCATCCAGCGTTCTTTCCAATACAAACATTCTGATTGACCCCGGTACATCTCCCACACCCACTTCCATTCGTGCCAAATTGAGACGTCTTGACAACGTGGGTTTGGTAGTTATTGATTACCTCCAGTTGATGCAGCCGGACGTTCCCACAGACAACCGTGTGCAGGATATCGCAAAGATCACACGGTCTCTCAAGCTGATGGCAAAAGAATTTGAAATTCCGATTATATTGTGCTCTCAGCTTGCCCGCGGTACCGACAGCCGAAAAGAAAAACAACCAATGCTGTCTGACCTGAGAGACTCCGGTGCTATTGAGCAGGATGCGGATATGGTATTGTTTATTTACCGTAAGGAATACTATGAAAATAACTCTGCTGAAAAACAGCAGGAGGCACCCCAGTCAGATTATATGATGGCGGAGTTGAATGTGGCTAAAAACCGTCACGGAAGCACAGGCCCCATCACTCTTGCGTGGATCGGAAAATACTTCAAATTTATGAGCATTGAGGACAATATCGATGGTGCAGATCCCGTTGCATAGTCTGTTGCAAAAAGTCGGTAAATTTTTTGACGGATATCCCGATTTTCAAAAAAAGAACATTTGTGTTGCTCTTTCAGGCGGTGCTGATTCTGTGTCACTTCTCTTGGCAATGCAAATGATTGCAAGAGAACGCGGTATTTTGCTTTCGGCATGTCATTTTAACCACAGGATCAGAGGGGCAGAATCCGACAGAGATCAGAGCTTTTGCGAGCAACTCTGCCGTTCTTTTGGGATTACTCTTTTTTCCGATTCCTACGATGTTGTTGCATATTCTAAAAAAAAGTCTCTTTCTCTTGAGGAAGGTGCAAGGCAGTGCAGGTATGAGTTCTTTTTATCCTTGGTAAAGAATAACGGAATAGAGCTTGTTGCTACCGCACACACCTTGGATGACAATGCGGAAACAGTGATCTTCAATCTTGCAAGAGGCAGCGGAAGTTTTGGAGGAGCAGGTATTCTGCCGGTTCGTGATATTTTTATACGCCCGTTGCTTTGTGTCAGCAGGGAAGAGGTCGAGGATTTTTTGCGTTGTAATAATCAGTCCTTTGTTACGGATTCTACAAACAAGGATGAGTGTTATTCAAGAAATTTTATTCGTGCTCAAATTATGCCGCTGTTAAAAAGGATCAATCCCGATGTATCCACAGCAATCTACAGATTTTCGTGTTCTGCAAGGAACGATAGAGATTATTTCTTGAATGAGATCAAAAAATATTTTCAAGAGGATTTGAGATATGTTCATCCATCTGTTTCCCATCGGGTGATGTATGAAATTTTTGCAAACAAAATAGGGCGCAGCCCTTCGTACTCCGAAATGCAGACTATGAAAAATGCAATTCGAAGAAATGGCCGCACCGTTATTGATTTTGGCGGTTGGGACGGAGTTTTTGAAAATGGTAGAGTAGGTTTTTTTGATCATTTTGAGAGCCGAGTTTATGGCACTGCACCGATTTCTATGGGTGAGAATATCGTCTTTGACGGTAATGTTTGCATACATGTTGATGACGGAATAAAAAATACAAAAACTTTTTACAAAATTTCAACAACAGATATACTGTCTTTTGATAACATAAAAGGCAAACTTTGTGTCCGTTCCCGCCATGAGGGCGACAGGATACTGATAAATGGTGTCAATAAAAGTGTAAAAAAACTTTTCATTGACAAAAAGATACCAAAAGAATTTCGTGATATGATCCCGGTTTTCTGTGATGATGGGGGCATAATATACATACCCTTTGCAGGAGTTTCGGACAGAGTGTTTTCCGGCGGAAACGGAAAAATTTTTGTGACAACATATCTCAACTGTATTGATACGGAAAGGTGGCGTTTTGCCTATGAAACCAAAAAGTAACGGAAAAGTACTTGTTTTTTATCTTGTTTTCTTTATAGCTGTTATTATCCTTGCCAACACTTTGATGTCTAGCGGCAGCACAGAGACTGAGATTACCTACGGTGAGGTGGTTTCAAAGTTTCAGAAGCAGGAAGTAAAACGCTATTTTGTAGACAATGACGGAGTTTTGTATCTCTCGGATTCCGAGGACAAAAATGCCGGATATCAGTTCTACCACCGTCTCGCAGATATTGAGATATTTACAAACGATATGAGCCAGTTGATTCTCTCTCAGATAGAGAGCGGAGTTATAACAAGCTGCGATTATGAAGCACCAACGGTGCTTCCGTGGTGGATGGCATATCTGCCATATCTTATCATAATTGTTATTTTTGTGGTTATTTGGTGGTTGTTCCTCTCGCGTACGTCAAAGAACGGCGGCGTTGGCGGCGGACTGGGCGGCAGGATGAATTCTTTTAGCAAGGCGCGTACAAAGCTTGGAAGCGACGAGAAGAAAAAGGTTGTTTTTGCTGACGTTGCAGGAGCCGATGAGGAAAAAGAGGAATTGCAGGAAGTTGTTGACTTCCTCAAGAATCCCAACAAATATTCTGACCTTGGTGCCAAAATTCCCAAAGGTGTTTTGCTTGTTGGTGCGCCCGGTACCGGAAAAACACTTCTGGCAAAAGCTGTGGCAGGGGAGAGCGGAGTTCCATTCTATTCTATTTCCGGTTCTGATTTTGTTGAGATGTACGTCGGTGTCGGTGCATCACGTGTGAGAGATCTGTTTGAGACAGCAAAAAAGACAGCCCCCTGTATCATTTTTATAGATGAGATTGATGCTGTGGGCAGACACAGAGGCGCAGGACTTGGCGGCGGACACGATGAGCGTGAGCAGACACTCAACCAGCTGTTGGTCGAGATGGATGGATTTGGCGTCAATGACGGTGTTATTGTCATTGCAGCAACCAACCGTCCCGACATTTTGGATCCGGCTTTGCTGAGACCCGGAAGATTTGACCGTCAGGTTACTGTAAATTATCCCGATATCAAAGGAAGAGAAGCGATTCTCAAGGTTCATGCAAAAGGAAAGCCCTTGGGTGCGGACGTTGATCTTTCTACTATTGCAAAGTCCACCTCGGGTTTTTCCGGTGCGGATCTTGCAAACCTGCTGAACGAAGCCGCGCTTCTCGCAGCACGAAAGAAAAAGTCTGTTATTAACGCCGACGATATTGAGGAAGCGACCATCAAAGTGATTGTCGGACCTCAAAAAAAATCAATGGTTATTACCGAGGACGAGAAGCGAAAGACAGCATTTCACGAGGCGGGACACGCCATTGTTACAAAAATGCTTCCGTCACAGGATCCCGTTCATCAGATTTCAATCATTCCCAGCGGAAGAGCATTGGGCTATACTCTCTCTCTTCCGGAAAAGGATAAAGTCAGCGTTTACAAGCAGGGATTGCTTGATAACGTTTGTGTTCTGCTTGCCGGCAGAGCTGCAGAAAAGCTCATGCTTGATGATATTTCTGCAGGTGCGTCCAACGATATGGAGCGTGCCACCGAGATTGCAAGAATGATGGTCACAAGGTACGGAATGAGTGACAAGCTGGGACCTGTTGTATACAATACCGGCAACAACGAGGTATTTCTCGGCAGGGATTTTGGCAGCACAAACAACTATTCGGATGATGTTGCTGCCACTATTGACCGTGAGATTTATGACATCGTTGTAGGCGGCTATGAACGTGCAATAAAGATCCTTGAAGAAAACAAGGAAAAACTCATATTCATCACAGAATATCTGGTCAAGCACGAAATCATGGATGCAGAGCAGTTTGAGCTTTGCTTTACCGAGGGTGTAACACACGAGGCCCTTGAAGAAGTTGAAAACCGCAAAAAAACTGCTGCCGAGAATGAGAACGCTGCAAGAAAGGCAGAGCTTAAGGATCGTGCAAAGGTGTCTTCTCCCTCTGCTTCCGTTCAGGAGGGAAACGTTATCAAGGGTGACGGTTCTGACGAGGGAAATGATTTTTCCGATGACATCATAGGACATTGACAAAAATTTTGGGGACATCTGAATGCAGACGTCCCCTGATTTTTGAATAATTGATGGGTTTTGTGTCAATGCTTGTATAAAAACCTATTGGAGGAAACAGCATGAACAACACACGGCATTCACCACTGAAAGCAATTCTTATCATCACGGTTTCGGTAATTTTGGTAGGACTTATGACTGTACTGACTCTTGTTGCCATTTTTGGAAACAGAGGCAGTGAATCATCATATCCTGACACTTCGTTTGAAATGTATGTTTCAAATTCTGATTTGTTAAATAGCGAGGAAACGGATGAAATTTCCGAAATAATCATTGAGATATCGGATATAGGTGACCTTTCTGACGAGATGGGTGACGTGAGCAGTGATTCGAGTCAAGCGTTTAACGAAAATTCGCAGGAAGAAGAACCACTGATATACCATGGCTGGGTCATCAATCCATACGGTTATACCTACGTGTACGGTGATACCGGATTTGAACAGTTTAATTATAAAAACACTGCACTTGACCGCTATGTCAACGGCCTGAACACTTTGGCGTCAGCCATTCCGGCGGATTGCAGATTTTTCAATATGATTGCGCCCGTGCAATCAAGCTTTTATGATATACCTCGGGAGATATACGTAGGTGACAATTTTTATAACGCATCTCAAAAGGCATTTGTTTCTACAGTAGAATCAAAGCTTGCGGATAATATTTTGGATATACCGCTTATCGGAAAGATAGAGCGCAGATTTGACGACGGGGAATATATGTTTTTCCGCACCGACAAAAACTGGACTGCTCACGCCGCGTATGATGCCTATGCTGAGTATTGCGAAAAGGCGGACTTCTCTGCACTTTCAAAGGGATCTTTTCAGACCAGAGCCATTGAGGACTTTTTGGGGAGCTTTTACAAAGCAACCACAATGAAATCAATGAAGGAAAACCCAGACCGGCTTGATTATTTTTATCCAAACGCAGGAGTTGACACAACGCTTACTGCTTTTTCGGATGGTCGTGTCTATACCGATTACCGCCTGTCCGGTAACGGCAACTCAACAAATCTTTGGAAACTGTATCTGGGTACAGAGGCAGATTATTATAAAATTGACTCCACTTCAAATGGTGGAACGCTTGTAGCAGTGGGAGATACCTCACTGTTGCCAATGCTTCCTTTTCTTGCGACTCATTACAGCTGTATTTATGTTGTAAATACAATGGTATTTGAGGGATCGATTGCGGATTTTGTTGCGGAGCAAAAAGCGGATGACGTTTTGACAATATGTTATTCCACAGGTGCGGTCAGCGGTGAATATGTGCCGACCTTCAACCGTCTATGCGGAATCACCGGAGAATGATCTATGAATAGTACAATCATTGGCGGCTACGTTTCTGTAAAAAGCGTTATTGAAGCGAAAAGTCGCAATATAGAAAAAATATTTCTTGAGAAATCCCGATATGAATCAGTGCAAAGGTCTGATTTTCACGTGGCTGAAAAGAGACAATATGAGTCGTTGATGAGATCAGGAGTTGAAATTGTATTTGTGGATGAAGAGGAGTTTTCATCTTTCAACGCCGGTGCCACTGCAGGGGGAATTGCTGCTGCAGTTGGTGAGAGGATTTTTTTGCCGTTTGATCAGGTTTTGAACCTGAAAAACGGTTACATAGCCATGCTTGATGGCATTGAGGATCCCTTCAATTTTGCATATGCGCTTCGTTCGCTCTATGCAGCGGGATGCGATGCGGTGATACTGCCGGAGCGCAATTTCTTTTCTGCCACTGAGACAGTGATACGTTCTTCGGCAGGAGCGTCGGAAAAAATGAGTGCATGTGTGTGCGCTGATCTTGCGGACGCCTGCCGACAATTATCAAAACGAGGCTACAGCATCGTTTCCACTGCAAAAACAGAAAAAGCCAAGGATATTTACCGGGCAAAGCTTGCACGGCCACTGTGTCTTGTTTTTGGCGGTGAGAAACGAGGTATAAAAAAGGAAATACTTGATCAGTCCGATGCGGTCATCAAAATCAAGTATCCTCGCGCCTGCCACTATTCTTTGCCTGCCTGCAGTGCAATTTCTATCATTTCCTTTGAGGTTGCAAAAAAATTGGAAAAACGTTTTTAACGAGTCCATACAACTCCGGGAACTTCACCTGAAATGACTGTTTCAGCGATGATTATTTCTACAGTTGCAACTGATGAACAGTCAACAAAAGGAGATAGACAGTCAACTGTAACCGAAAACCTGATTCCGATGCGGTGCAAGGTCTGGTTTACGCCCCCTGACAAGAAAATGCTTGTGTTTTCTGTTGCTACAGCTCCTATGGGTACGACTGTGACAGGAATTTTTGGGCCCTTTGCCGAATATGCTTTTGAGCCAAACGCCGCTCCCAACGGTACACCAAACTCTGTATCGGGGGTTTGCAAATTTTTGTATATAAGATCTGCAATGTCACAGGATAGGAGAGATAGCCGTATTCCGTCAATACATATGCTACCCACGCTCCCGTCTTCCTTTTTTGTTAACGTACATATATCACTGTATTTGATTCCGCAACCGGTCAGATGTTTTGATGCGGTTTGGTGCATCATCATTGTTACGTGTGATTTGATGCCGTTTTGAGCATAAATTTTGCATGAGTCTGAATAATTTTTTATAAACATCACTGCCGATACCGTCGCACATATCAGAATTGTGCATAAAAAGACACAAAGAGCTTTTTTCAAACCCATCACCCAACAATAAGTATATTCATAAAAAAATATGATGTCACGAGGCATAGTATGAAAACGAGGATAACAAAAAGCGATCTGTCAAAAATTTTTATGATAATAGTAGGTTCTGTCGTATATACTGTGGGCATAAATATTTTTGTTGTACCTGCAGGTCTGTACAACGGAGGTTTTCTTGGTGTAGCACAGATACTCCGTACTGTTGCCACAAAATTTTTGGGACTGGAATTTGGATTTGATATCTCCGGTGTGATTTCTTTTGGCCTCAATATACCATTGATGTTTATTACCTACAAAACAGTTGGGAAACAGTTTATTGCCAAAACGGTTTTTTGTATTGCTTTTCAGACCTTGCTTCTTTCATTCATTCCAATTCCCGGTGAGATGCTTGTAGATGATCTGACATCATCAATTATCAGCGGTATTTTGTGCGGTTTTGGTGTGGGACTTATGTTGAGAAACGGCGGATCAAGCGGCGGTATCGATGTGCTGGGAATGTATTATGCACAGAAAAGCCGTTTCAGTGTGGGACGTCTCAGCTTGCTTGTAAATGTTGTGGTTTACGGTGTTGCTTTTATACTTATGAGCGATATTCCAAAGATTATATACACACTTATTTTTGCCGGTATCAATACCATCGCTCTTGATAGAATGCATTTTCAAAACATAAGCTCTGAGGTTATCATTATTTCAAAGCATAATGATGCAGAGATTCAAAACGCTATCATCAATGAGATGAGGCGGGGTGTTTCTTATTGGGACGGTTACGGTGCTTTTACGGGAGAGAGCTCACGGGTTCTCTACACCATAGTGTCAAAATACGAGATTCCAAAGCTCAAAAAGGTTGTCACACGTATTGACCCAAAAGCGTTTATCTCAATAAAAGACGGAATTGCCGTCAGCGGCAATTTTGAAAAAAGACTGTAAAGCGGGTTGTGATCGATGAATTTTCTTATCATTCTTGCCTATGCTGTGAGCTTGTCCATGGATGCTTTTGCGGTTGCAATCTGCAAGGGCCTGTCTTTGGGTAAAGCTCGAAATATTGACTGTCTAAAGGTTGGACTATACTTTGGGATCTTTCAGGGTCTGATGCCCATGCTTGGCTTTTTCCTTGCCGGGACATTCAGTACATATATTGAGGATTTTGATCATTGGATAGCTTTTGTTTTGCTGTTGTTCATAGGCGGAAAGATGATAAAAGAAAGTTTTTCATCTGATCAAGAGTGCGAAACTTGTGCTAAAGACGGTCTGTCGTTCAAAAAAATGGTTGTGCTTGCAATAGCAACCAGCATTGATGCGCTTGCCGTGGGTATTGCTTTTTCACTTGATGGAATGAAAACCTTTTCAGACGGACCATTGCTGGGAATCTTCTCCTCGTGTCTTGTTATTTGCACGGTGACTCTTGTTTTGTCATTCTTTGGAGTGAAGCTGGGCAGAATTTTTGAAGCAAAGCTCAAATCACGTGCTGAGATGGCAGGCGGAATCGTTTTGATATTGTTGGGAACAAAAATTCTTGCGGAGCATTTGACCGGCACATCGCTCTTTGGGATATAAATATAAAAAAGAAAGAACTGCAATTGTTTTTGCAGTTCTTTTGTTTTTCAAAAAATAATCAAACCTCTGTGCGGCCTTCGATGGCTTTCAGCAACGTGACTGAATCAGCATACTCAAGAGTTGCACCTACCGGCAGTCCGTACGCCAGACGTGTCACCTTGATGCCCAGCGGTTTGATGAGCCGTGAAAGATACATTGCGGTCGCCTCGCCTTCAACACTGGGGTTTGTGGCGATAATTATTTCCTTTGTGTTGCTGTCAAGCCGTGCCAGAAGCTCCTTGATCTTGAGTTGCTCGGGGCCTATGCCATCAATAGGGGAGATGACTCCGTGCAAAACGTGATATCTTCCGTCAAACTCATGAGTCTCTTCAATTGCCTCAAGTGCACGGTTGTCCTCGACACACATGATGACCTCGTTGTTGCGTTTGGTATTTGCGCATACTGTGCACAGGTCACTGTCGGAATATGCCTGACAGACGGGGCAGAGCTTTACAGAACTTTTTGCGGCAATGATGGACTCGGCAAAAGCACGTGCGGCATCGTCAGACATATCAAGTATATGATACGCAAGTCGCGATGCGCTTTTTCTGCCAATGCCGGGCAGTGATGCAAAGCTGTTTATCAATCTTTCGAGCGTTGGTGTCATCTGTGCCTCTCATTCAAAACATTCCGTTCATTCCGGGGATATTTCCGGTGATCTTTTGCATCTCAGAAGCGTTGGTGTCCTCAACTTTTTTGATGGCTTCGTTTACGGCAGCAACAAGAATATCTTCAAGAGTTTCCTTGTCATCAGGATCAATGATTTCGGGCTCGATAGTGATGGACAAAATCTCCTTTTTGCCGTTGATCTTGATGTTGACGACATTTCCGCCTGCGGAGATGTCATATTCTCTGTTGTCAAGCTCCTCTTGCTTTGCGGCCATATCCTCCTGCATTTTTTGGGCCTGTTTCATGAGAGAATTCATATCTGTGGGGCCGCCGCCAATTCCTTTTGGAAGTCTGACTTTCATTTTTGTGTCCTCCTGTCAAAGTTCATCAATTGGTGTTTTTGTGGGTTTATTATTTGCGGATATTTCGACAAATTTGAATCTATAAACCAGTCCTGTGACAGACGCAACTGCTTCGGAAAGAGCAGGAATATCGGTTTTGATCATCTGGAGAGAAAGTGAATCGCCTTTGATGATCATCACATCGCCGTCTGTGGTAATGTGTGATTGCTGTATAAATCCTGAAATATGGGGTGCGTTGTTCAACGCTTCGATGAGTTCCGGAAGAAAAGCAAAGGGCTTTTCGTCGGTGACGACGGGTTGTGTATTGATAATTTTTGAGTTTTCTGGTGTCTCCGGAGTATATTCATCTTTGACAATAAGCTGTTCCTGATTTGAAACACAAGAAAAACCGGTTGCAGCAAGAGCGGACAGCTTTTTTTCAAGGGCAGAGATTCGTGCTGCGAGCGCCCGTGGGGAATCAGAAAGAGAAAGATCGCACATTCTGATAACCGAAAGCTCAAGAATGGTACGCTTGTTGACCGTATATTTTGCGATCCTGTTTTGGGTCTCTTCAAGGATGGAGCTAATATTGAACAACTGCTCGTTTGTAAAAGCCGAAACCAGTCTGCTGAGCTTGCGATCCTTCAGTCGTCCCTCTCGTCCGTATTTTGCCAGTTGCTTGTCAACCAGCAGATCGCGAACGGCAACGGAGAGGTCATCGAGAAAAACAGAAACATCTTTTGAGGATCTGTGAATCTCCTCAACAGCATCAAGTGCGGCAGGAACATCACTTTTTGAAGCGGCATCAAGAAGAGCGCACACTGTTTCTTCTCCTGCCAAACCCAGCACGCTGCGTACGTCTGTGTCGGTCAGCGTGCCTGTATGACCGTTGGAGCATGCCTCCAGCAGAGAAAGTGCATCACGCATTGAGCCGTCTGCAAGAGCAGCAATGAGCTCTGTTGCAGAGCGGTCAATCGAAAGCGATTCCTGCTCTGCAACGAATTCTAACCTGTCAATAACCTCTGATACGTCGATACGTGAAAAATCAAAACGTATACAACGTGAAATTATGGTAGATGGAATCTCGTCAAGTTCGGTGGTTGCAAAAATGAAAACAACGTATTCCGGCGGCTCCTCAAGGGTTTTGAGAAGAGCATTGAAAGCGGCATCGCTGAGCATATGAACCTCATCGATGATATAAACACGCTTTTTCAACAGTGTGGGAGGGTATAAAACCTCATCCCTCAGATCCCTGATATTGTTTACACCGTTGTTGCTGGCGGCATCGATTTCCAGAACGTCTGTGGCACTGCCGTTGTTGATGGAAGTGCAGGATGGGCATTTGTTGCAGGGGTTGCCGTCAATGGGGTTTTCGCAGTTGACAGCTTTTGCAAGAATTTTTGCAGTGGAGGTTTTTCCCGTACCTCTGCTTCCGCAAAAAAGGTATGCGTGCGAAACGCGCCCGTCAGCACATTGCTTTTTCAGAATATCGGTAATATGTGTCTGACCGCACATCTCATCAAAGTTTTGCGGCCTCCATTTTCTGTAAAGGGAAAGGTACATTATTTTCAACTCCATACAAAATTGAGATACGAAATATGACCATACATCCCAAGTCGAACACTCACTCCATCCGTAAGCCGACGCTTCCTCTCAAGACAGGCACCTCCGCGGCACATCCGCAGGTCTGCTTAATGCTGCTCGGTTCCCCGCCTGACATCCTTCACAGGTGCGAATTGCGCAGAGACCCGCCTCTCACAGAGGTCGTGACGGTGCGGCGACACAGTAAGTGCCCTTGTTGGGTATATAACCCCTGCTATAGCGGATTGCAGGTACAAGGCACCGCTGACTCCCCGGCTAGTATGGTCATATTTCGTATCTCACCCTATAAGTATACCATATCCGCGGCATATTTTCAAGTGGTTTTTAAAATCTGTCTCATTTGATTTGGTCGTTTGCGTGGATTATTTTATTGACACTGTGATTGACTTTTTTGAATTGATAATGTATAATAATATGAATTGGAGGCGATGCATATGGTAACAAAGGTTTTCAAGCTCTTTTTTTCTCACATAAAAGAAGAAAAATGGCTCAACGAGATGGGTCAAAAGGGTTATTTCTTGACAGGTCTTGTGGATTCCAGATACACCTTTGAACACGATGAGGCACATACGTATTCATACTGCATCCAAAACATAGGTGCTTCTGCAAACAGCGACATTGCAACAGAATATTTCGGCCGTATGCAAGGGGAGGGAATCAACCCCATTATTGCAAGCGGTCATTGGATTATTTTTTGCAAAAAGGACGGCGAGATACTGCCCGATGCAGAGGTTATAAAGAAAAATAGCATTACATACAAGGTTCGCACTCTTTATTACTATGGTTTTTCCTTGGTGTTGGCTTTGGTATCCGGCTATCAGCTTTATGCAGTCAATTATCTTGAGAGCGTCGGCTACAAATCCGGGCCGATCGGGTTGCTGGAGCTTGCAGAATCAGAGAGCTTTTTGCAAAAAATCGGCAACGCGGCAAAATCTGTTGTAAACTTTCTTGCAGATTCTGTCAACAGTTATTTCAATATGTGGATACGTTGGCTGAGCAAGTGCCAAAGTCCAACCTGCACCACGGTTGAGCACGTTTGCGGAAGTGACGCTATCAGAGTTTTGTCGGTTTTGATACCCATTCTTGTGATACTTATTTTGTTTGGCACTTTCAATCTGGACGAGTGGATTTCTCATGCAAAACGTGTGAAAGACCTGAAAAAAGCTGATTTGTCAACGGACACACGGTGTGCTGATACTCAAGAAACGTGCATCCATGGGCATAATGATGCGGAGGAAAATGATGAAAAGTAAAGTATACACCATCAAGCTTTCAAAGGTTGCTGAACAATACCGTCTCAAACTTCTAAACGATCCCACCGATTATAGCGCACGCACTATTTATCGTCCCGATCTGTCCAGACCGGGGTTGCCCCTTGCCGGCTTTTTTGACGATTTTGAAAACGAGCGTATACAGCTTATTGGAAATATGGAGCACAGCTATCTTGCTTCTCTTTCTCCCGAAAAACGCAGAGAATCTCTTGAAAAATTCTTTGCTTGTAATGTGCCTGCCGTAATTGTTACATATTCACTGGAGATATTCCCTGAGCTTCTTGATGCGGCAAACAAGAGCGACACACCGCTTTTTTCTACCGATCGTGCAACTGCAGAGCTTTTGGCAGCCATGACATCCGGATTGAGTGTGGCCCTTGCTGAACGTATCACGCTTCATGGTGTTCTGGTAGAGGTATACGGTGAGGGAATTCTCATTCTGGGTGACAGCGGTATCGGAAAAAGCGAGACTGCTATTGAGCTGGTAAAAAGAGGACACCGTCTCATTGCGGACGATGCGGTTGAGATTAAAAAGGTTTCTGCAATAACGTTGGTTGGCAGTGCACCTCCTCTCATCAAGCACTATATTGAGCTGAGGGGCATTGGTATCGTTGATGTTCGCAGGATCTTTGGTATGGGTTCTGTAAAGGAATCCGAAAAAATAGACCTTGTGATAAATTTTGAGATTTGGGATCAGACAAAGCAATATGACAGGTTTGGACTGGATACTCAATACAATGAGATACTGGGTATCAATATTCCTTCAATAACCGTTCCCGTAAAGCCGGGCCGAAACCTTGCCGTGATCATTGAAATTGCTGCAATGAACAACAGACAAAAAAAGATGGGATTCAACACCGCTGAGGAATTTGAAAAACGTCTTATTGAAAACAGCCAGAATGGCGGAAACACGGAGGAATAACAGATGTATTATCTTGGAATTGACCTTGGCGGAATGTCCATAAAAGCAGGCGTTTGCGATGATAGCGGGTCCATACTTGTGAAGGACAGTTGTGTTACTGTCAGAGATCAAGACGGAGACAGGATCATTGACGATATGGCAGCTCTTTGCCTTGACGTTATACGCAAAGCAGGTCTCAGTGTTTCTGATATCGAGTATGCGGGTATTGCATCTCCCGGTAGTGCAGATAGTGAAAATGGCGTTATAATTTATGCTGCGACTCTTCCGTTTCTCAATTATCCTATAGCAAAAAAGCTGTCCGAAAGAACAGGGATCAAAAAGATATATATCGACAACGATGCCAATGCTGCCGCAAAAGGAGAAGCAATCTACGGTGCTGCAAAGGGCGTGAAAAATTCACTTTTTATAACCATCGGAACAGGTGTTGGCGGTGGGATTATTATTGACGGAAAGGTTTATTCCGGATTCAATTTTTCCGGTGCTGAGCTGGGACATATTGTTGTGGTCAAGGATGGTCTTCCTTGTCCATGTGGACGCAACGGCTGTCTTGAGGTATATGCTTCTGCCAGCGGTCTCATCATGCTCACAAAAGAAAAGATGCTTGCTGACAATGGATCGCAGATGTGGTCCTTGTGCGGCGGGGATATCAATTTGGTCAACGGAAAAATAGCATTTGATGCAATGAAAAACGGCGACAAGTCAGCATGCGAGGTGGTTGATGAATATATCGGCTATCTTGCCTGCGGTATAACAAATTTTATCAACATTTTTCAGCCCGAGGTGCTTAGCATTGGCGGCGGCATCAGTAAAGAGGGAGAAACGCTTTTGGCGCCTATCCGTGCAATTGTTGAAAAAGAACAGTATTCACGCCACAGCCACAAAAAAACTGTTATCAAAATTGCGGAGCTTGGAAATGATGCCGGTATTATCGGTGCAGCTTCTCTGGGCAAATAATCAGCATATTTTATTGGAGTTACAATGTCAGATTCAGCAATAAAAACAAACTATATGAATACCATTGCTCTGCGCGGGATTGTGATTTTTCCCGGTATTACCACAAGCTTTGAGATCGGAAGAAAAATTTCTATCAATGCACTCAAAGCTGCAGAGTATGAAAACGGCCCTCTGTTTTTGGTTCCCCAAGAGGATGCCTCCGTGGTGGAACCGGAGGCAAAGGACCTGATGAAGGTGGGCGTTATTGCCCGTGTTTTGCATACGGTTCGTCAAAAGGACGGAAGCTATCAGCTGGTTGTGGAGGGCATTACAAGAGCACGCAGGGGAGAGACCGTAGTCGACGACGATGGGATTCGCTGTGAGGTTATCGAGCCGCCCGTTTCTGCACCTCCGTCCTATACAAAGGAACGCCTTGCAACAAAGGAATTGCTTGAGGTGTTTTCAAATTATCTTCATTACGTTCAAAAGCCATCTCCTGAAATAATTGAAGAAGCAAAGAGGATCAAAGAACCTTCTTCTCTGACGGATTTTTTGGCAAGTAATTTTGTTGTCAATTTTGATGAACGAAAGCAAATATTGGCAGAGTTTGATGTGTTCAAACGCATCAGGATGCTTTGCGATATTTTTGAAAAAGATATTGAAATATTTTATCTTGACGGAAGTATACAAACCAAAGTAAAGCATCGTCTGCAAAAACAGCAAAAGGATGCATATCTTCGCGAACAGATGCGCGCTATCCAAAACGAGCTTGGCGATGGATATGACAACGATATGGAGGATGTGGACGAGTACCGAAAAGCCATTGCAGAAGCAAAGCTTCCAAAAGAAGTTGAGCAAAAACTTGTTGCCGAGAATAACAAACTGGCAAAAATGCCTTTCGGCACACCTGAGGCGACGGTTATTCGCAATTACATTGATACTTGCCTTGAGATTCCCTGGACAAAAAAGAGCAAGGACCGTCTTGACATAGAAGCCGCCCGAAAAATACTTGACAGCGACCATGACGGGATTGAAAAGGTGAAAGAACGTATTATTGAGTTTCTTGCCGTAAAACAACTCAAACCGGATCTCAAGGGGCAGATTCTCTGTCTCGTCGGACCTCCCGGTGTAGGAAAAACATCTGTTGCAAGATCCATTGCAAGAGCGGTAAATAAAAAATTTGTACGCATCTCCCTCGGCGGTATCCGTGATGAGGCAGAGATCAGAGGCCACAGGCGTACATATATCGGTTCGATGCCCGGCAGGATCATAAATGCTCTCAAAATTGCGGGAACAAAAAATCCCGTCATGCTTTTTGATGAGCTTGACAAGCTGACTCGTGATATGCACGGCGATCCTACAAGTGCAATGCTTGAGGTTTTGGACGTTGAGCAAAACAGCAGTTTCCGCGACAACTTTGTGGAGATACCTGTTGATCTTTCAGAATGTCTGTTTATTGCTACCGCAAACACGACCGACACCATTCCGGCACCCCTTCTTGATCGGCTTGAGATTATACGCATGGACAGCTATTCCGATAACGAAAAGCTTTCTATTGCAAAAAATCATCTTGTCAAAAAACAACTCAAGAACCACGGTCTCAAGGCAAGTATGTGCAGATTCAGTGATGACTCAATTCGCACTCTTATCAGCTCATATACCCGCGAGAACGGTGTAAGAGGACTTGAACGTGAGATCGCATCCGTGTGCAGAAAGTGTGCCAAACTTATTGTAGAAGGAAAGACAAGAGTTCATGTGACACCTGAGATGATAAAAGAGCTTCTCGGTCCTGAAAAGTACATTCCCGATCACATCTATAAAAAAGATGAGGTTGGTATTGTAAACGGGCTTGCCTGGACTTCGCTCGGCGGAGAAATGCTGAGAATAGAGGTCACATCCATGAAAGGCAACGGAAAACTGGAGCTCACAGGGCATCTTGGGGATGTAATGAAAGAGAGCGCAAGGGCAGCAGTGAGTTATATACGCAAGCATTGCGATGAGCTAAACGTTCCTGCAGATTTCTATTCAAATCTTGATATACACATCCATGTACCCGAAGGCGCAATTCCAAAGGACGGCCCGTCGGCAGGGATCACAATCGCCACTGCATTGGTCAGCGAGTTGACGGGCAGATCGGTCAAACAAAACGTATGTATGACGGGTGAGATTACGCTCACCGGCCGTGTATTGCCTATCGGCGGACTCAAGGAAAAATCCATGGCCGCGTATAAATGCGGTGCTGATGTTGTGGTAATTCCTGCTGAGAATGAGCCGGATATTTATCAATTTGAGGATGAGGTTAAAAACGCAATAAAATTTGTTCCTGTGACTCATATTTCACAGGTGCTGGAAATTGCGCTCAACAAGTGATATGGAAATGAAATTCGGTTCTTTGAACCTGCACAATGTTGATCTGCGTATGACAGCAGGTCTTCCGTCACAGCTCATAAAGAGCGGATGCCCGCAGGTGGCATTTTCGGGCAGATCAAACGTTGGAAAAAGTTCGTTGATAAATTCACTTCTCGGCAGAAAAAAGCTGGCACGCGTCAGCTCTGAACCGGGAAAAACAATCACTGTCAACTACTATGAGGTTGACAAAAAGCTCACACTAGTTGATCTTCCCGGCTATGGTTTTGCCCGCAGAGCAAAGTCTGATATTGTCAAATGGTCTTCTTTAACCGAAAGCTTTTTTGAATCAAATCCGATGCTGGCACTTGTGCTTCAGTTGGTGGATATAAAGGTCGGTATCACAGAGGATGACAAAATGATGCTGGGGTATCTTGATCACTATGAAATCCCATACGTTGTTGTTGCCACAAAGTGTGATAAGCTAAACAAAACAAATCTGAATGCAGCTACTGCAGAACTTGTTACAAATCCTTATCTGCGAAGCAATACTTCTGTTGTACTGTATTCTTCCCTCAAAAACATCGGCCGTGATGTTTTGTGGGACACAATTCTCAAATACGCATTTGGAGACAAAGATGATACATTCTAACATTTCTGCACTTGAAAACGGCCACCTTGGATTTTGTGGTGCGGATACAGTCGAGCTTGCAAAAAAATACGGTACTCCGTTGTACCTTTTTGACGAAAACAGACTCCGCCGAAATTGCCGTATTTACAGTGATACCGTAAGAGAATTTTTTGGCTCTGACAGTCTGCCTCTCTATGCCAGCAAAGCTCTTTGCTGCAGAGAGGTATACAGGGTCGTTGCATCAGAAGGGCTTGGTATTGACGTTGTATCCGGCGGTGAGCTATATACTGCGCTTTCTGTTGATTTTCCTGCTGAAAAGATATATTTTCACGGCAACAACAAGACTGTTTCGGAAATCGATTATGCTATTGACAGCGGCATCGGCGGGTTTGTGGTTGACAATTTTGAGGAATTGAGATACCTTGATTCTGCAGCACAAAAAAGAGGCATAAAACAAAAGGTTTTGCTTCGTGTTTCTCCCGGTATTGACCCGCATACTCACAGGGCGGTGGTGACAGGAAACGTTGATTCAAAGTTTGGGGTTCCTATTGCGACAGGCCAGGCAATGGGCTTTGTTGAGGAGGCAATCGGGTGCAAAAATCTTGAGGTGGAGGGTATTCATTGTCATATCGGAAGCCAGATTTTTGATAAATATCCATTTACCGATGCGGCAAGTGCAATGCTTGATTTTTCACTGGAAGTGAAAAAACTGCTTGGATTCCGTTTTCAAAAAATCAATCTCGGCGGCGGGATTGGTGTAAGATACGTTGATTCTGATCCAATGATCTCGTTGCGTGATGTAATGAGTGAAATCAAGGCGGAACTCGACAAAATGGTTGATGAACGTGGACTTGATCATCCGATATTTCTTTTTGAGATGGGCCGTTTTGTATGCGCTGATGCAGGAATGACGCTTTATACCGTCGGATCTGAAAAAAATATTGTTGGATACAAAGATTATGTTTGCGTTGACGGTGGTATGTGTGACAATCCCAGATATGCGCTGTATCAGTCAAAATACACCGTTTACAATGCCAATAAAGCCCTTGCGGAGCGAAACAAAATCGCCACTGTCGCAGGAAGATGCTGCGAAAGTGACGATCTGATCGGTGAAAATATGCCCGTCCCCGAGTTTTCCAGAGGCGACGTACTTGCAGTAGCGGTTACCGGAGCATACAATTACAGTATGGCTTCCAACTACAACAGAGTTCCCCGTCCTGCCGCTGTGATGATCCGTGACGGAGAAGATCGACTCATCATCAAGCGTGAATCATACGAAGATATGATAAAAAACGAAATTTGAAAAATCAGTCAAACAGGTTCAAAAACAGAGGTTCCTTGGCGGTGAAGGTTTTTCCTTCCAAATAACCAAGGGCCTCTCTTTTTTTACATCCCTTGAAAGTGAGCATATAAGCGCAGAGTGCTTGGTTGTCATATCCCATTTCTCTGTCTGACTTATTTATTGCATATTTTCCGTCGCCGAGGAGTGGATGTCCAAGGTGAGAAAATGTGGCTCTGATTTGATGTGTTCTTCCTGTGATAAGTTGTATTTCCAAAAGAGAAAGATCACGATGCTTGTTTTGCGCAATCATTCGGTACTGCGTGACGGCTGTTTTTGATCTGCTTGTCTTTTTGTCAACTACCGTTACGATATTGGATTTTTGGTTTTTTTCGAGAAATAGCGTGATTTGGTCATGCTTTTTTTCCAAAATTCCGTGAACGACCGCAAGATAAGTTTTTTCAATCTCGCGCTCCTTGATGATCTCGTTCATGTCCCGTAGGGACTGAGCGTTTTTTGCAGCTATGACAAGCCCTTGTGTATTTCGGTCTATGCGGTTGCAAAGGGAAGGGGCAAAACAGTTTTCTTTATCCGGGTCATATTCCTGCTTTTCAAAAAGGTATGATTTGATTTGGTTGATAAGTGTATTTCGGGAGTTTGAGTCATCGGAATGTACAAGAAGCCCGGAGGGTTTGTCAACAATAAGAATGTTGTCATCCTCATATACTACAAAGAAATCCTTTTTGAGCCCCAAGAAATTCTCGCCCTGTTTTTCAGAAAAAATATCTTCGGGTGCAAAAATCAAAATCCTGTCGTTTTCCAATAGGATCTGCTTTTCGGTGATCCTCTTTCTGTTGATTGTAATCTGCTTTTTTCGGATCAGCTTGTACATAAGCGAAAAAGGCATTGCGGGATATTTTTTTGTCAAAAATTTGTCGATTCGTTGACCTGCGTCGTTTTTTCCGACAATGATCTCACGCATAGAAAAACCTCGTCAATCTTCCTCAAAGCTCTGGGCAAGAATTGCTTTGCGCTTTTTCTTTTTTCTTTTTTTGATACAAACAACTATCAATACAACGACAATACAAATGAATATAAATATGCCCAGCACGGTAAATGAAATGAAATTCCAATTTTTCAACATTTCCGAAAAAGAAAAATTGTCAGAAATATTTTTGCGTTGTTGAAAAACGGCATAATCTGATGGAATGGCAGGGATTCCGTCAGATCCTTTTTGAAAAGAGTTGAGAAAATCCGCAAATGCTACCCATTCTTTTACCTCGGTGCCATTTGAGTGCTTGACAATGTGTTGATTAAAATCGGTAATCGGCGTGCCATTAATGTCTTTTGGAGTGATAGACATAAGCCCAAAGGATTTGGACTCGACGGTTCCCAGCATCTGTGCAGAATACAGTCCGGATACGACTCTGTACAGTTTTTCGTCATCAATCTGCACATCAACGCCGTTTTTTGTCAAAACGCAGTCGTATACTCGGTTGAGAAGCATCCTGTTTTTGTTGATAAAAGAACGCATTCCCGAAAAATAGAGCTGTGACTCTGACATGAGAACAGAGACGGATGCGTCAACCTCTGCAATGGTTTTCAGTTCTTTACCAGTGAGATAAACAGAGCAGATTGGATATCCCGGAGTACCGTCTGCGCCCATTCCAAGTGATAGCACTTCAAAAGCGTCGGAAACGGTGATGAGGCCATTCTTGAGATCCTGCCGTATAACTCCTCTGGGTACAATGGAAACATCAATCGGGATATAGTTGTCGCCCTCTGCTTTTTGTACCGCTGCAATATATGAGTCGGAGATAATATTTCCGAGAGTTGACTCTGACAACTCATTTTTGACAACAAAAATACTGCTGTCAAATGCGTTGTTGCAAATATTCTGGTTGTAGCTTTCAAATCCGTATTGGCGGACAAAGCCGTCAATGTTTGGTTTGAAGCTTTCGATTGATTCAAGAATGCCAACATCCTCATTAATAGCAGAATCAAGTTGTGATACAGAATAGCTTGCGACAGAAAATCTGCCGGAATTCCTTTTTAAAATAATTCTGCCGATATTTATGCCGTACTCGCCGCAGGACACAATATGTGTATTGTTGACAGTGATGGGAGTAGTGAGAGTTGTGTGGGTGTGACCGCTGACGATCAGGTCGATATCGGACACTTCCTCTGCGAGTAGTATATCCTCATCGTCCACGTTTTTGCCGGTGCCTCCGTGGGACAGGCAAATGATAAGGTCGGGATCATGGACAGATTTTATCTCGGATACAACACGTTTGGCAGTCTCAATGGGGTCAGTTGCACTTACGCCGCCGTTTGGTGTGACAGAAATGGCGTTGGTGCCAAAAAGTCCAAATATTGCAACGGAATATCCGTCAGTTTGGGTGATAATATATTCCTTGATCCCAAGCTGAGAGACTGATGCAAGGTTTTTGCCGAAAAATTCGGAATGCTGATCAGAGACTGTAAGGTTGGCGCAAAGTAGAGGGGGCAGTGCGGTCCTGCTCTTTTGTGCAGCTCCGATCATGTCAACCAATCCCTGAAAAGAACAGTCAAACTCGTGGTTCCCCAATGCGATTGCATCATAACCTATGTCGGCCATTAAAGAAAGTTCGACGGCATCTGAACGGTACAATGCTTGGTAAAGAGTGCCCATGGAGAAATCCCCGCCGTCAACGACAAGGGTGTTGGTGTAGCTGTTTTTTGTCTGGTCGGCAAATGTTTTTATACGTGCAAACCCGCCAATGTCCGCACCTTGGTAATAAAAGGAGTCGATATGAGAATGCAGGTCGTGTGTGAAAACAACAGCGATAAGGTCGTTGTTCGAGTTTTCTGACGAAACAGAAAAACAGGGAAGGAAAGTCAATATAACGAGACACAGAAAAAAGCACCCAAAACGCTTCATGGCAAACCCTCGTGTAAATTTAAATTCTTTTAATTATTATATCATTATGCACTATGTTTTTCAACAAATTTATTATCACAAAACGACAAAATATCTTTGTGCATTTTGCTGGTCGTGTTTGTGTGAAAATGAATCCGACAATCATTATATATAGATGTGCAAAAAATTTTTAACATTGACTCAAAACTATATATTGACATTTTCAAAACGCAAAGGCACAACATAGTGCGTCGGTTGCCGATGTTGACATAATACAGTTTACATAACATACTGACATAATGAACAATTTTTGGGTTATTTTTCAAAACCCCTTGAAAAATAAAGAGTTTTGTATTATTATGTTTAAGCACGCTCGATTGAATCGGAGGTACATAATATGTCAAACTTGCCGTTGAAGTCAGGCAGACTTCTTTTTGTTGGTGGGGGAAATATCGCCACTGCCGTTGCCTGTGGGCTGGCTTCATCCGGAGCCGTTGCTGCTGACAGTATTTCTGTTTATGATATCGACAGTGCAAAGCTTGACAGATTTTCAAAGCTCGGTATGTCAACCGGCACCGATCTTTTTGCTCTTTGTGAAGATGTAAAATTTATTTTTCTTGCAGTTAAGCCCGGTATTGTAAGCAGTGTTATGAGGGAGCTTGCGGGTATCGACGGACTTTTGGATCGTGCAGTCGTAATTTCTTTTGCAGCTGCTGTTTCTATCTCTCATATCGAGCTATCTGCCGGCCGTGATGTGTCTGTCATACGCACGATGCCATCTACTCCCATTTTTGTCGGTGAGGGCGTCATTGCTGTATCCCAAAACCAACGTGTGACAAAAAAAGATTTTCAACTTGTGTGTCAGATACTTTCTTCTGTTGCGACGGTTGTTGCGGTGGATGAATCTGTTCTCAATCCTATCATCTCTGTTACTGGTTCTTCTCCTGCATACGTGTATCTTTTTGTAAAAGCTATGCTTGAGGGGGCAGAGGAGCAGGGGATTGATCAAAAAACAGCACTTCCCTTGATTCTGAAAACAATTCGCGGATCAATAAAGATGATCCAAAAGTCCAATGAATCGGTTGATCAGTTGATAAAGAATGTTGCATCTCCCAATGGAACCACTCTTGCGGCTCTCAACTCTTTTGAAAACGACGGTTTTGTCGATTCTGTAAAAAGAGCTATGACAGCTTGCACAAATCGTGCTGACGAAATGTCTGAGGAACTGTGACATAATTTTTGTGTTATTTGCATATCACTCAAATGGGTGATATAAATGAATGCAGACAGCAACTCCAAAGCGCTTGTTCCGTATTATAACCAACATATCAAAACACCGTTTTTTGAAAAAATATTTTCTTTTGCAAAGCTCAGATTTGATTCTGCTTTTTCAAAAAGAAAACGTGTTTTCTTGTTATTTCTTCTTTTTGCTTTGTTTTTTTCTGCAATTGGATTTGTGTATTTTTCTTATTGCGGGACAAGCTATGACAGTGTTTTTGGTGTTGATTTTTCAGGATGCAGCTATCTTGATTGTGTGTATTCGCTGCGTTTCGTTTTGCTTGCTTTGTTTCTTGTTTTTTTGTCAGGAATTACTGTCATTGGCAGGTTTTTTCCTTTTGTTATTCAGTCTTTTGCTGCTTTTTCTCACGGAGCTTATTTGTTTTTTTCGTGCTCAACCATGCCTCGTGTTCTTGCTGATGTGCCGGTGTTTGCTGCAAAGAGCGTCGGTTCCTGCACACTCTTGTTTATTGTTGCTTTGCAATGCAGTGAAGCTTTTTTTTACTCCAAAAGAGCTTTTTATGGGAGCAGGGCAATATTTCAAAGCAAATCTTTGCTGAATTATTTCGCGTTTTTTATCTCATCGTGCTTTGTATTTTTGCTTATAATTTATACTTTATTTTTTATATAGAGTTTATTAAATTTTTGTATAGTAGGTTAAATAATGACAGGTTGTGTAAACGTACTTTCTTCACAACTGAATAGCTATATTGCGTATCTTCGAAATGTAAAAAAATCGTCCGAGAATACGCTTCAGGCATACACAAGAGATCTTACAAAATTTGAAGCGTACTCTTGTGTTGTTGGTATCACGGATTTTTGCCAGGTATCGGTTGATACCATTGGGGAGTTCAAGGAGCATCTTTTGGCTCTTGGTCTTTCTTCTCCTTCGGTCAGTCGCACCCTTTCTTCACTGCGCGGTCTGTTTCAGTATCTTGTTTCTGTTGGTGAATGTGGATCAAATCCTGCAAAAGCGATCCACAATGAGCCAACCGAAAAGAAGGAAATGCTCATCCTCTCATCAAAAGAGGTAGAAACACTCCTTGCCAAGCCGGACTGCAATGATATAAAAGGTATGCGTGACAAAGCAATGCTGGAGCTTTTGTATGCAACGGGCATCAAGGTATCAGAACTTATTGGTCTCAATCTGGAGGATATCAATATTCAGCTTTCATTTTTAAAGTGCGGCACGCCGGATAAGGAGAGGTTTATACCTCTGTATCCGCTTGCTGTCAAGTCTGTTCTTGCTTATATTGAAAAAGCACGAAAGCTGTTTGTCAGCAATCCTGATGAAAAGGCGCTTTTTGTCAATGTTGCAGGTGATAGAATGACAAGACAGGGTTTTTGGAAAATCCTCAAAGCGTATGCAGAATCTGCCGGTATAAACAAAACCATCACTCCACACACACTGCGTCACTCATTTGCGGCGCATCTGCTTGAAAACGGCGCAGATATTCACGATATTCAGGTTATCCTTGGACACAGTGACATTTCCTCCACACAGAGGTATGCACAGTTTTTGAAGGACAAAATGAAAAACAGCTATATGAAATTTCATCCTCGTGCGTAGGTTTTTATTATGGGAAAATTGTTCAATTTCTTTTCCGGATCTGACAACAAGAGCGGAAAAGGTGTCAGCAAAAAACAGGTGCAGATCGAAAAAAAGCTTGGAGTTGGTTTCTTTTTCAAGCTCCTCAAAATGAGATTGGGGAAGTTTTCGGGTACAAACCTGATTTTTTCGCTTTGTAACCTTCCAATATTTTTTGCTTTGTTTGGTGTTGCCGGCTTTTTGGACAGCAATGTGCCCGCTGCTTCAAACCCTCTGTTTGCGCAGCTTCACGGGATGATGCTCAATGAGGGCGGCCCTGCCGTTTCCTCCCTCTATTCTGTCATTGGCACACGTGCCGATATGCGCGTTGTGTCAACAGCTTCTGAGGTGTTGATGTATTCTGCATTGCTGCTGATAGTCACGTTTGGCATTTCAACGATCGGAATGATCTACAATATGCGCAATATCTGCAAAGGTGACTCTGTATATACCTGGCATGATTTCTTTTATGCCATCAAAAAAAATATCAAGCAGGGGATCGGCATGGGGCTGTTTGATGCTTTTGTTTGTTTGCTGCTTGTTTATGACGTGTTTGCATACAGAGCAAATGCAAACAACAGCTTTGTAATGCTGGTGTTCTACTATGCCATCGTGCTTTTTGCTGCAGTGTATTACGTTATGCGCTTCTATATGTACATCCAGCTGGTCACCTGCAAAATGACGGTGGGGAAGATACTCAAAAACTCATTTCTCCTTGTACCGCTCGGTATAAAAAGAAATATCTGCTGCTTTATCGGTTCCATTGTATCGGTATTTATATTTATTTATCTCTTCCTTTTGATGCCTTCCTTTGCATTGATACTGCTGTGTATGTTTTTTATTTCGTTCTTGTCATATATCGGCGTCTACTGTGCATATCCTGTGGTAAACAAATATGTCATTGAACCATACTATGAAGAGCATCCTGATGAACGCCCCCCTGAACCGTGGACAGATACCGAACAAGTGTTCGTAGACAGGGAATAGCAAACAATATACAATATATTTGCTACCGGACACGGAAAAAGATGCTTTGGTAGGGAAACGCGTGTGTTCTCTTTTTTAACGCGTGTGTTCTCTTTTTTAAGAAGATCTTTGTTCAAATAAGATTCATCATAACACATAAGATTTTTGCTTATTTTGGTTTTTTGAAAAGTGACCGGATATGCACTGTATTGCAGATGATACAGGAAATATTTTGAAAAAGCATTACAAGTGTAAATTAAACGGTAAATAATTTGATTTACTTGAATTTTTCATAATAAACTCCTTTAAAACAAAAAACTGCCTGTAAAGGCAGTTTTTGTTATTTTGCATAAAATGAGCGTTGCTCAGATAAAAGCCAAACAAGGATACGTTTGACGTTTAGTGAAAAATAAACGGAGCGAGGGTAGGAAACAAGCATATTTAACCGCCCAAAAGAATACAAACCAATTAAACAAAATAAAAAATCCATATGATTTGATTATAGAAAAGGTATTTTATGAATACAGTTTTGATCATAAAACCTATTATATTTCAAAGTGTAATGATAGACGTATTTTAACTCAATTAAGTTTACAAACTAAAATTCATCAACAGTCATATTTCTTTTTGTATCCTGATAGGATCAATATGATTTGTTGATTTGAATAAAAAAATTTTTTGAAAGGAGGATATATATTGACTGTTAAAATTGTCGGTATTGATCATATTGTAAGTCGAAAGAATCAGAAAGAATATACTATCTGTCATTGTCTTTTTGATGCTAAGGCAGGGTATAAAGGTGTATGCGTTGATAAAGTCATAGTTGAAGGAAAATACGATTATGAGCTTAACAAAGTATATACTCCTGTTACTTCTGAGAGTCTTGTTCAAGGTAAACTTGTTTCAAGAATAATCAACTTCAAGTGTGATTGATTTTTGGGGGATCACATGAAAAAAATTTTATTTTTTAAATGTATTATAATTTCACTCCTTTTAATATGTTTGCTTGTGGTCCCTCAATCTGTCTCTGCTTATTCTGAGCACTATCAAGCCTATTTTGTTGCACGTTTCGGTAATCCTCAACCTGCAAATTCTAATTACCCTTTAAATATTAGTTGGTCTCCGTTTAGTGATCGTACTACCCTTTATAATGATTATTACTACGGTAGTTTTAACAATATGAATATGGATCACAAACCAGCTTATTATTATTTTACTGATGATACTTATCCAACTGGTATAAATGGGTATTTTTGGGTTGAGTATTTGTTTACTTTACCTGATAACTGGTATGGTAACAATATTCTTAATTGTTCATTTTTCAGCTATGATATTGGAAATAGTGCTGTTAGATCATATTCTATTCAGTATTTAGATCTGTCAGATGATACTTATAAAGATCTGACTAGTGATATTGTTCAGCTCATCGGTACTGAGTGGACTTATTCTGATGCAGGTCTAGGAGATTATACATATTCTATTTGCTACAATAATGTTCTTTTAGATCTATCAAATATGGCTGAACATTATTCAATGTATAAAATTCGTTTTTATAATCGTTTCCGTTTGCCTCCTAATTTCTCTATGTCAAATTCTGTGGGCGGTATAAGTTTTTCTACTGCTGAGGAACTAAAAACTTATAACGTTGTTCGTTTTCCTTATTCTGATTTGTTTGTAGACTTTAATTACTCTACGAATTTTGAGGATGCAACAGAACAGCTTCTTAATGATATTAGCTCCGGTATGACTTCCGGTTTTGGAAGTGTTAACAACAGTATTTCAAATCTTGAAAACACTATACAAACTATTTACGGTGACGTTGATCCGGCTGTAATTGAACGTTTTGAAGATAAATTGAATGATGTTTCTGATACTATAAATAACTATGAACAACAAGAAAACAGTGTTTTCAATGGTATGGATGATGCCATGGATTCAATTCAAGATGTAAATGTTTCTTCTGCTTTTTCGGGCAATGCTCTCGTTGCTATGAATGCAGCTTTACCCGCTTGGAAACGTGTTGCAAATTTAATTTATAATATGGATTGGGTTATTGCTACAGTTACTCTTGTTATGTCTGCTGGTTTGATTTATTACATTTTAACTGGTAAATCTAAGGGGTGACATTATGTTTGATCTTCTTGAAAAAGTTTGTGACTTTGTAGCAAGTCTTGTTGATATTGTTTTTTTCCTCGTTAATGGATTGTTTACTCTTGTAGATAAAGTTACATATGCAATAAGTTTGGTTCCTACTTATTTGGAGCTGCTTCCTAACCCTATTATTATCGGTATGGCTGGTATGCTTTCTGTTGTTGTTGTTTATAAATTTATCGGTAGGAGTACTTAACATGTGGGATTTTATTGTTAACGTTTTGACTTCTGCTTTGTCTTTTGGAAGAGATCTCTATTATTCAATTCATATCGAGGGCGTCCCTTTAATGGGATTTATGGTTATCATATTTGTGCTTGGTCTTTCGTTACGTTTTTTTGTTATGCCTTTTTATAGTGGTGTAAAAGGTGACAGGTCTGATACTGTTAAGCGTAAAAAAGAAAATAAGGGTTAATTATGCAAAATATATATTATCTTTTAGTAGTTGCATTGCTTTTTCTCATTTATAGGAGGCTGGGGGAGTGAGCTTATCAAATATTTATGAAATCATAGAGAATTGTATTCCTCTTGTTTCTCTTATCGCTGTTCCTTTGCTTTCTTTTGGCGTTGTTTTGTGTGTAGTTAATATGATTTGGTACTTCTTAGATCGGAGGGTATAGCTTTTTATGTTTGATTTAATCGGTGATATTATTGGATATACTGGTTCCCAATATAATAACGTTGATCAATATATCTTGTATTGTTGTGTCTTTCTTATAGACATTTTTGGAGCAACATTTATTGATTTTTTTTGGAAGTTGATAAAAGCCGTTCTTCCTCGTCGGCTGTAATATAGAAAGGAGTATTATATGGAAGCTGTAACTACTGGTGTAACAAGTGTTATTGGTTGGTTCGGCCAAGTTATTGCTGCTGTTTTTGGCGGCGGAACTTGGTCAGCTCTCCTTCCTTTCATCGGTGTAGCTGTTGGTATTTTTATTGCTTTTGCCGCTGTTAGGGTTATCAAGTCTATTATTTCAACCGGTTATTAAATTTGAAAGGAGTTTTTTATGGCTGCAATTACTTCTGGAGTGACCAGTGTTATTGATTGGTTCGGTTCTGTTATTTCAGCTATTTTTGGAGCTGAAGGAAGTTGGGCTGATCTTCTTCCCTTTATTGGAGTAGCAGTTGGTATCTTTATTGCATTTGCTGCAGTAAGGGTTATCAAATCTGTTATTTCAACTGGTTATTGATTCACGGCTCCGGAACCGCAGGTCCGGAGCCAAAATTCTATAAGGAGTCATTATGGGTGTTAGTTTATATTTCGGTTTGCCTGGTTCAGGAAAAACAACTGTTGCCTCTGCAATTGCTGTTAGTGAACAAAAAAAAATAGAACGTGGTAGATCCAACTACAATCGTGTTTTAACAAATTTTGCAGTAAACTATCCTGGCATCTTTCATATAAATGGTACTGATCTGGGCAAATATCAGTTTAATAATGCTTTGGTGATTCTTGATGAAGCATCACTTGTCGCAGATTCTAGAGATCATAAATCTTTTTCTTTTGAGATGAAAAGTTTTTTTCTCCTCCATCGTCATTTCCGTTGTGATGTCATTCTATTTACTCAATGTTGGGATGGGGTGGACAAGCGTATTCGTGTTATTACTGATCGTTGTTTCTATATTAGAAAAGGTAGATTTTTGCGTTCTTTTTCAATTATAGAACGTATACCTTATGGTATTGTTATCCCTAAAAAAGATGATGATTCATCTGAAAAATACGGGGAGATTATCCAAGGATATTTTAGAGCACCTTGGTATATTAGAATGTTTTCAAAGCGTTTTTATCGTCCCCGTTGGTATAAATTTTTTGATACTTATGAGATGCCTAAAGGCATACCATTATATACGAGTACTTGGACTGATCCTAAAAATCAAGTTTGTTGTTTTGATTATTAAAACTGTAATGGAGTATATAAAATGAAACTGTATGATATTGAAGTAGGAAAAACTTTTACAATTGGAGTTTATGAATTTATTGTTCTTGAACATTACAACGCAAAAACTGCTGTTCTTTTGAAAGATGTATTTTGTGATGGTTTTCAATTTGGTGACAACAACAATTTTCGCGGTTCAAAAGCCGAAGTTTATTGCAACGCTTTCTCAAAAAGTCTTGCGGAGCTAATCGGGGAAGAGAACATAGTCGAACATGATGTTGATTTGACAGCGGCTAACGGAATGAAATGTTATGGTTCTATTCCGGGCGTGAAGGCTTCTTTGCTCACGTTGGAACGGTTGCAGAAATACAGCTACATTATATTGCAATATCCTGTTGATGATGGTTGGTGGTTGTCAACTCCTTGCGATACACCAAATTGGGGAACTGGTACTTTTGTTCTTTTCGTTTCGTCCTTCGGCCGAGTCGATGGTAATGGTATCTTCTGTGAATACTGTTTTCGTCCTTTTTGTATTTTAAATTCTAGTATCTCTGTACCTTTGCACTAGCTTCGTTTTTCCTTTTTTGTTCACTTTAAGGAGTAATAAAATGTATTATAATTTAGTTAATCTTCCTATCAACATTAGTAAAGCAGAAATGTATGAGTTTTCAGTATGGTTAAAAGAATGCTGCTCAATGGACATTGATAAAATGTCTGTAGATGAAATCATTTGTTCTTTTCGTAAGTGGGAAGATGAATGTTATCAACTTATATATTGTAACACGTAATCCCCCTGAGAGCTTTAATTGCTCTCTTTTTTTTTGGGCCCCCGCCACAGCGGGGAGCGACGGGCGGAAAACGAAAGTTTTTTGTATCGTGTATGGCCGATACAAAAAAGCTTTCAAAAAGGTGCCCAGTCGCAACAGCTTTTTTCGATCAAAACCCCCTTGTGGGGTGCGTGATCGAATGCAAATTAATCGTTATAAATTTAGAAGTTGTAATATCTTTATCATATTCTTGATAAAATAACCGCGGAATTTCGTAAAAAAATATTGACAAAGGCAAAACAGTATGATATTATATTATTGGAGGAGTGAAAATATGAATCTTTTAGATATAACTCAAGCGATAAATGAGAATAGAAAAATACTGAAATTCTTGAATATTCTTGCTGATGAGGGTAGATTGTCTGATATTCCAGGCAAGATTGGCAAGTATTATAAAAAGTATGATAGTACTTGGAGAGATACGGACGGCAAACGCATATATGCTGATCCAATCAAAGAACTTGCTTATTGTGGTACTCAGATCATTGGTGATTGGAATATTACTCAAGACAAATTTCATGTTACCGGTATAAACCATTGTGATGAGCGATTTTGCATGGTTTGTCATCGTAGAAAAGCATACCAAAGATTTAATCGTTTGTCATTTGATATGGATAATAGAATAGGGATAGATAACTATATTTATCTTTTCTATAGTTTTACTCTTCCAAATCAGATTGATGGTTTTCGAAAAACTGCTGATATTTTGAGAAAAACAATAACAACGTTTTTTAGGAGTAGATTTGGTGACGATAAAACTTCTGGTCTTGGTTCTGGTATTTATGGAACCATGGAAATAAAGAAAAGTGAAGATGGTAAATCTTGGCATCCTCATGTACATTTGATTGTAGCGTATCCAAAAGAACATGTTTCGTCTTTGAAACTTACTAAAAAAGGGCAGTTAAAAGAAATTTCTTTTAATTCTCCTAAATATAAAAAACCACAAATATTTGATACTATTGAAGTAAAGCAACATTTTCTTTTTGTACTTCGTAAGTACTTTCCAAATTATGAATCTGAGTGTAAATTAATAAATCATGAGTTGAATCTTGATAAAGAAATTCAGATCCATGTTACTCAATTAGAGGGTATTCGTTCTTTTTTGGAATGTTCAAAATATCTTGTAAAACCTGGTACAATACAATCTCCGGATGATCTTCATCTATTTATCATTGACAGTTATAAATTGATAAGCAAATTTCAAACTGGTATATTTCGTCATTCAAAAGAAGATGAAGAGGCGTATATTGAGTATGTCAAATTAAACAAAATAAAAATTTTATACAATTGAGGGGAGCTGAATAATTATATAAGGAGGTGATTGAATTATTCAACCTCAATCTCGGATATTGGAAGAATGCCGCCATAATCGTACATATCAGCGTTTGTAAGTGAAAATGCATCAACTCCAAAATCTTTGCAAAAATCAATGATATCTGCACCGTATTTATATGTATTGAGATTGCCTGTAAAAGCCAAAATATCTTTGCTGATAAGAGCTGCACACCCGCCGATAAGTCCCGACGGAAATCCGTTCAAGTTCACGCCCTCGTTATCAGGGATCTTAAGTACTGCTATTCCTCTGAGTCGCAGCTCCTTTGCAATACCGGGATCACACGTTATACATGCCTTTTCGGATACAAGAATCGTCGAGCATTTTGCATATCCTTGTGCTACGTAGCATAGTTCAATGTTTTCGAACTGAGTGTTGAATGTAATTGTATACGAAGCCCGCTTTCCGCAAAATACTGTGTTTCCGATACGAAAACTGTTGAAAAGACAATCGTACGGATAGAGATCTCCCAGTTTTTCAAACGCTTCTTCGATCATATTGTATCCGGGCAGCTCCGTCGGCAGATAATTTGCTTCTTCTTCAACGACCCAGCGTCCCAATCTGTAATTGTTGATAAGTATATCCGGATGGTACGCAAGCTCTGACAATATGTTTTTTGTTTTTCCCAGCTTGTATGTTCGTATACCAAAATCATTGAGCTCGCTGACGATTTGTTGTGGTAATATTCCTGATATAAAAGCTCTTTTTACTCTGCCTTCCGGAATGTTTGGCTTACAAAACTTTTCCATTTCTTTCTCCGAAAATATGAATAAGATGTAAACAAGTGCAAATGATAATATAAACAATCAGAATTGCGAGGATAATTATGCTTGAATGTATTGAGAATTGTCGGTTTCAAAAAGATGGAATTTGCACAAAAACAAGCTGTGACAATCCATCTTTTGGTTCGCTTGTGTGTCCTTTTTTTCAGTCATCCATCAAGGAGTCTGACGAGATCGTAAACCCCGTGAATAGGGATAGCTTTTACATCTGACGGAAGGCGATCAATGTATTTTGTATTCCTTGCAGGCATTGCAATTCTCTTGAACCCGAGGCGGACCGCTTCATTGATACGCTGACCGCTGTTTGAAACAGACCTGCACTCCCCTGCCAGTCCGATCTCGCCAAAAACGATGACGTCCTCGGGAACGGGAATGTTTTTGTAGGTTGATATCATTGCAAGAGCGCAGGCAGCATCACATGCAGGTTCAACAAGTCGCATGCCTGCGGCAACGTTGATATATACGTCCTGCGAAGAGAGTTTCAGACCAAGTCTTTTTTCAAGTACAGCAAGGAGCAAGGTTGTTCTGTTATAATCAATGCCCGATGACATGCGCCTTGGCGTGGGGTACGATGTTGGTGCCATAAGGCACTGTACCTCTGCTATCAAAGGTCTTGTGCCCTCTATGACACATACAGGGCAGTTTCCGGACACTCCTTTTGGACGCTGTGACATCAGCATCTCAGAGGGCTTGTCGATCTCATTCAGACCTCTGTCACCCATCTCAAAAACACCAATCTCGTTTGTGGACCCAAAACGGTTTTTTTCACCTCTGATGATGCGGTATGCGTGTTGTTTATCTCCCTCAAAATAAAGGACTGCATCAACCATATGTTCCAGAACCTTTGGACCTGCGATTGCACCCTCTTTGTTGACGTGGCCCACCAGAAGCATGGATACATCATCCTCTTTGGCTTTTCCTATGAGTTTCATGGCACATTGGCGAACCTGTGTGACGCTGCCCTGGGATGATGGATAGTTGTCATCGTACATGGTCTGTATCGAGTCGATAATGACGATATCAGGTTTTAGCGTATTAATTTCCACAAGTATATCTTCTACGGAATTTTCGCACATAATATACACGTTTTCGGTGTCAACGCCAAGTCTATTGCAACGCAATTTGATTTGTGATGTGGATTCCTCACCTGTGACGTACAAAACCGTGGATGACTCCCCTATGCTTTGGCAGATCTGCAAAAGGAGAGTGGATTTTCCTATTCCCGGCTCTCCGGAAAGCAACACGACAGATCCGAGCACCAATCCTCCGCCCAAAACGCGGTCAAATTCGTGAATGCCCGTGGAGATGCGTTCACGGTCAAGCGCAGAGATATCTTTTATCCTGGAGGATCTTGGCGCGTCAGAAACCGCTTTTGTGCTCTTGCGTGAGCTGCCGGCGGTTTTTTTCTTTTCAGGTACTTCTGTTTCTCTTGAAACAAGGCAGTTCCACTCGCCGCATTCGGGGCATTTTCCGTACCATTTTGGGGTGACATATCCACAATTTTCGCATACGTACTCAGTTTTCATTTTTTGTTCCTTCCAGATATTCCACAATTCCGCAGTATATTGACAATGCAATCTGCTTTTGGTACTGCGGATCATTCAACTTGGCTGCTTCTTCGGGGTTTGACAAAAAACCGCATTCTACAAGGATTGCGGGGACGTATAGTTTGTCTAACAAAAATATGCTGTCATCTGCCATTTTTATTTCACGTTTGTTCTCCGGTGTCAATAGCTTTGAACTGCTCTGCACTGCCTCTGCGAGAAGAGATGAGTAAGCGTTGTTTTTTGAAAAAAATGTCTGTAGGCCCCAGTACTTTGCATCGGTAAATTTGTTTGTGTGTATTGACACAAACAATGTGTTTTCTCCAAAGCTTTGGGCAATTTTGACACGGTTCAAAAGGTCAAAATGCTTTTTTCGATTTTCTTCTCCTGCACCATAAAGCAACACGTCATTGCTACGGGTCATTTTTACATCAATTCCGCCTGCTTTGCAGAGTTGAGACAAATACAGGGATATGCTGAGATTAATGTTTTTTTCAATCGTTCCGTTGGATACGGCACCGGGATCCTCTCCTCCGTGGCCGGCATCGATAATAAGAGTTTTTGTGTATTTGGCTGCAGTTGATGCTGTTTTTGCCTCTAAAAACGTCTCATACCCCATAGATGTAAACATTGATGCAAAAAAGTAAAAAGCAACGGTAAATAACAAGATGAACGCAAGAATATAAAGACTTATTCTTGCGTTCCGAAACTCGTTTTGATTCATTCATATCACCCATGTGAGAATATGAATGAACAGTCAAAATTATTCTTTATCGCTACCACCTTGGCTCTTATAGTCTCTGCGCTTTTCAACAGGGCCGTCATACGGCGGCTTGATTTTGAATCCGAGGGCTTTTCGGATCGGAAGATCCTTTGAACCCATATAGAATCCCAGTCCTGCGGACAGGAACGAGGGCAAAAGGCAAACCAATACGTAGCCAATGATACCAACAAAGTTTTGTATCGCATAAAACGGGATAAAGCTTCCCTGAAAAGCATAATAAACAATGAGCGATACAGCGGCTGAATCTTCGCTGCCAATCAGCTTGATCGCAACGGTAATTACGCCAACAAGGATTGTGGGAGCATAGGATAGCAAGGCGATCAAAAAACCTTTGAAATGCTTTGGGTTACTTCCCTCGCCTTTTGCCTTGATAGCATCTCTTTCTCCTGCAAAAAACATATTGTCATACTGCAGAAAGCAAAGAAAACCGACGCAAAACGCACCTGCAATTCCGGACAGCAGACTGATTCCGTTTGTGTCGCCCCCTTCAGCAGACAGAACCGCCAACCCAACCATTATGCCAAGAATGGACATTACGATCTGATTGGTGACAAATTTTGTGATCGCTTCAGAATTTTGAGAAAAAAACTTTTTCATGCATCAAACCTTCTTTTTTCTGCTTACAAGGATTGCCACAACAACGGCAACAACTGCAATACTTGCAAATATAATAACAAAAACACTGCTTTTTATTCCGAAAATAAGTGAAGAATTATCTGCATCAGTGTTGTCGGAATCTGTTGCTGCAGAGTTGTCTGTGTTGCTGTTGGCAGGATCTGAATAGGACTGCGATACACTGCCATTAGGTGCAGACTGTGTGGGTACAGAAAAATCTGTTGAAAAGTTACTGTCAGAATTTTCAACACTGGTATCGGTTCCGTCCATATGAATGTGGAGAGTGTAGGAATCGCAGTCTATTGTCTCAAGCATATCGTCGGTAACCGCAACACAGTTGAACACTATGTCAAAATCAGTCACTGTGCTGTCAAGAATACTGAACGTGAGGTCAACAAACAGCTGACCGTCTTCTTTGACGCCCTTTTCAATCTCGGCATTGACCATTGCCCATTTAAATATACCGTCGCCGGCAACAGAAAGGTTTTCGGCCATTTCAGAATCAACGTCTTCTCTCCACGCATCGGGAAAATTGACGTTGTATGCATCAAGTTTTAGCAGGTTTCTGTCGTAGAGAATATTGTATTCTATACAGGCAATTCCTACAGGGCTGTCAATATCACACAGCTCTGCATGAACGATGATCGTTTCACCTCCGTAGACTCCGCTCACCTTGAGAGAAGCAGTTCCTGCAGAAGCAGCAACCGAAAGTATCAGCAAAAAAGCTATGAGAATTGAAGATGTGAAAAAACGCAATGCTTTCATATTATTTCTCGGCTTTCTTTGGTTTTGATTTGGCTTTTTTTACAAGCAAAAATGTGGTCATAAAAATCACACAGAGAATACTTCCCACAATGAGAATTATTTTTGAGATCGGTGCACGCTCCATGAGAATTTCGGTGTCAATATATCTTGCACCCGTCGTTTGCTCATTCTTGACAAAACGTGCATATACGTCGGTTGAAGCACTGTTTATTGTCATGGGGAAAGAAATTTTTTCTCCGCCATCCTTTGCGGTATACCATCCGTCAAAAGTATATCCGGTCTTATAGGGATCCGCAGGAGCATTTATTGTCTGTCCCACGTTGTTTTCACGGGCGGTAACAGTGTTTTCATCAGTGATGAAACGTACTTTTCCGGCGTCTGAATGACCGAGGAAATAATAATCAAATGTTACATCTGCTCCGGGAGTTGCGGTGACAAGATAGACAGACAGAATTTTTGTCTCGTTTGGCACAAGATCGGTAAGATCGATATATCCCTGCCACGAACCTTGAATGTCACTGGGAACTGCGTTTACGTATCCAAACATTTCATACAGCTCTTGTGAAAAGTTGATGGACTTGGTTGGAAAATTGATATACAAATTCCATTTTGTGTCCTTGGATGTAGTGACGCCAAAGTAGAGACGATTGTATTTTTGGAGATCAATGCTCTTGTTGAGATAGAACATCTGTGTCAGCCAAGTGGCGTTGTTGCCGGACTCATGTTTTACAGTGAGTGATCCGTCCGCGTTGACCGTGTTTGTGTAGTCCTTGCTACCCGAAGACCAGATCAGCTGGCTGTTGTTTGACGGGAGCAGGTTTTGACCGTTTTCCACCAATGAAAGGTCAAGCTTGTCACCTCTGTCGGGGCGGACAAAGTTCTCGCTCACATTTGTGAGACCGCCCGCGGAGACACGGGGAAATTCTGTTGTATAATTGTGCGGATCATTGGCGGTCTTGTCTCCTGTTTTGTATTTATCAAGAACGTATACCGCCGAAATATCCACGCTGTCGCCTTCACCAAAAGTGGCATAAAAGGCACCGTAATGCGACAGATCGATCTCTTCTTTTCCAAATTCTCCAAGATATTTGGTGTTGTATGCAACGTTAAAATCGGTTGTGCAGATTGATCTGTCAGCAGGAATGAGATCAAGATCGTAAACAAAGCTATCCTGGTACGAGGGGAAGAAATTGTATACATCGTTGGTGGGAGAATAAGTGGTGGAAACCAACTGTCCCGACTCGGTAAACGACATGAGACGTACAAATCCCTCGCCGTCGCAGGTGCAACCGTTCTCTACGTGCTGGGGATCAACACCCATCTCAGCAAACTGGTAGTCGGCAAGAATCTCCAAAACGTATCTGTCGGTGCCTTCTACTTGATGGAGTTGATCGCATACGCCCTCGTAGTGGCCGCAGAGGATCATTTTTACGTTCTCGTTGGGAACGACTATGCGGTCCCAGATGTTTGTGGATCTCTCACTGAGATATACACCGGAGGCACTCATATACTCATGGGTGCAGATAATAACGTTGCGCTCCGGATATGCCTTGCAAACGGCATTTGCCCATGCAACTGTTTCTGCATTGTCTTCCATATAACATCCGAGGTAAAGGAAAACAAAATCGTATGCGCCGATGGTAACAAGGTCATAGTGGTGCATATTGTTGTTCAAGCTTCCGCCGTACCACTCAAAATCCTTGTATCTTTCTTCGCCAAAGAATTTCCAGTAATAGCTGTAATCAGCAGTGGTGTGTTTGATATCATGGTTGCCACTGACAATACCGTGAGGAACTTTTGCATCCTCAAGAATTTTTTGTGCCTTGTCGGCAACGGCGTATTCTTTCAGTGCAGTCTCATCGCCGACGGTTGTCTGGTCGATAAGATCACCTGTATGGACGTAATAGCCGATCTCACCCTTGTTGTAGAGCTCGACGGCATATTCGTTTATGCGGTAATAAACGTCGTTGAGGTCTTCGTAGCGAGAATAATACTGTGTATCGGAATTCCAAAATACGGTATCGCTGCCGTTTGTGAGAAGATAAGGCATTGCGTTGATACGCATTTTGTCGGACTTGCTGTATCCCTCAAGTGACATTTCCACCGTTACGGGGACACCGCTTTTTGTTTTTGCGATGGTGTGCCATGATTTGGTATCATAGTTCCATGCTTTGAGAACAATGTCTGCACCGTTTCCTGTGGTGCCCGTATAAGATACCAAGACCTTGTTGTCCTTGGCATCTCGTGTATTTACAACAAACGACTGATAAGGCAAAGTGTTTCCGACAGCGGAGGTTACAATCTCTGCTTTGTCGTCAAAGCTGAGCTGAACCTCGTCCTCGCAACGGAGGGATTTCATGTCAAATTCGCCGATGCGATTGTGAAACATTCTGATATCTGTGAGAAGCTGTGCACCGTATATCTTTGCATCCTCATATGCAGTCATTGTAACGGTTTTTTCGCCTACGGTGACGTCAAGCTTTGTGCTGTCAACAACGTCAAACAGCAGTGTTTTGACTGTGGTAAAACCAACCGCATCAACCGCTGTCACAGTCGCCGTGTGCGGTCCAACAGATAGACGCGAACAGTCGATCTTGATTGCTTTTTTGCCGTCAACGGTCAAAGAAATGTCGCATGTGTTTGCGTCGGTTACAGAATATGCGATGATGCTGTTTGAT
Source organism: Eubacteriales bacterium (assembly GCA_045538555.1). Classification (GTDB taxonomy): domain Bacteria; phylum Bacillota; class Clostridia; order Oscillospirales; family CAG-382; genus Coliplasma. Next base: position 115,692 of record JAZSRP010000043.1, on the reverse strand, counting down.
TCAACTCTTGCATTGTTTTCGACTGAGAAAACAACGTCGGGAGAATTGTTGTCAACAGAGATATCTTTTGTGCCCAATGATTTGCCTGCGGCAAAAAACTCTGCTTTGTATGTGCCGTCAGCAAGTGCAGAGGAATCAAAGGAGAACATACCGGAAAGGTCCGGCTTTTGAAAAACAAATGAGGTGGAAACAGGAGTGTTTGGAGTGCTTCCTCCAAGGCCGGTGTCAGCAAACCATCCGTCTCCCATTGAAATATCGGTTTTGTAGGCAATACGGCTGACCGTGTTGCCTGCAGCACCTACAACAGGAAGAAACAAGTCAACATCGGTTGGAGCGCTGATGACAAAACCTTCAAAAACAACTGATTTTACGACTATGTCGTCAAGGTTGAACGAACCGTAAACGTCTGTTTCATCATATACGTCGGTGCCGTTTGAAAGTTTGATGGAGATAGAGTTCTCGCCGTCAACAAGCTTTGATGTGTTGACAGAAAAAATATTTTCACCGTCAACCATACAGCCCAAGGAGATGCCGTTGAGATATACGGTGTTTTCTTTATCCTCACAGCCGGAGACCGTGATTATAATATCAAAATCAAATCCGTTGTCAGCAGAAGCGTACTCTACGCCGTTTATCTTCATCAAATCAGCACCGGAAAAGCTGACTGTGGCAACACCGGAGAGTATTTCTCCCTCTGCAATTACAGCGGAAAAAGGAAAGCACAAAATAAAAAACATTGCGCAAAGAAGAAAACAAAAAAAACGTTTCATATTATTACACCTCACTTATGGTGTCATTATACAATTTTTTGCTATTGTTTGTCAAGCGTATACATAAATCATTATATACAGCAATATTGCTTATCTTACTTGATTTTTTAATACTTATAGGTTAGAATTAGAAATAAATAAATTTGGAGTTGAAGTGTTGAAAAAAATCAGTTTCTTTTTGTTGCTTTTGCTGCTTGCAAACACATTGCTTTTGGGGTGCTCTGAAAAGAGATCCAACGATACACATTTCTCTGAAAGTTTTGCTGAAACCGCATCTGAAGAAGTAACGATTGCTCCTGAGCAGGAGAGCAGTAATGGATGCGAAAGCGCCGAGGAGGTGGTTAATGATACTGTCGTGACGTTTTTTGCTTGTCCGGACAATATTATTCATCCCTCGGTATATATTGATGCGCTTGAAACTGCTGCAGAAAAAAACGGCGTCAAGCCCGACAAGTCTGATCTTCACAATGCTGAGTACGATTTTTCGGAGATCTATTCCGATTTTTCAGAGGCAATCAAAAATGCGGATATTGCCTATCTCAATCAAGAAACACTTATTGCCGGAGAGGACTCAAGCGTTTCCGGTTATCCCAGATTCAATACCCCAAGGGCTGTTGCCGAATATATGGTAGAGCTTGGATTTGACGTATTCAATCTTGCACACAACCATATGCTTGATACAAAAAATATCAACGGATTGAAGAACTGCAGTGATCTTTTTGCAAATTTGGGAGTTTTGCCATTGGGTTATTATCCGGACAGTACATCTCTTAACAGCGTTCCCGTTATTGAAAATCAAGGTATAAAAATTGCTTTTCTTACCTACACATACGGCACAAACGGAATAAAGCTTGACAAGGATTCGTGTGCAGTGATCCCTTATTTTGACAAAGAGCTGTTGGCACGACAGGTTGAAAGAGCAAAAGAAATATCGGATTTTGTCATTGTTTCCTGCCATTGGGGTGATGAAAACACATTCAAGCCAAACAATCTGCAAAAGGAATACGCACAGTATATGAACGAGCTTGGAGTGGATCTTGTTTTGGGAATGCACCCTCACGTTATACAGCCCGCAGAGTTCCTTGTGAATAATAGCGGTAAAAAAACACTTGTGATCTATTCTCTCGGAAACTTTGTTTCGGGTATGCGGAGCGGAAAAAACATGTTGGGGCTTGTTTTGGAAATGTCCATTGTCAAGGATGGATACAGCAACGAAATACGTATCGACTCTCCCCTGCTGATTCCAATAGTTACGCACCGTGACTCATCCTTTGAAAATTATCATATCTATTACCTTTCAGATTACTCAGAGGAAATCGCAAAAACGCACGGCGTTGTCAAAACAGAGGGCTCGACGGGATCGCTGGTTGGCGGAAAATTTTCCAGACAAACGCTCATAAATACTGTTGTTGAGTATATAGACCCCCAGTTCCTTCCGTCTGAATTTAGGGCTGCCGGCGAGTAGTTCATGCAAGCAAAAAGAGAAACAGAGCAGTTCTGTTTCTCTTTGTTTTTGGTGATATTCTATTTGAGGATCTTTACTCCGCCGATAATCGGAATCTCTTTTGCTCTGCCGTTGATCACGTTTATGATTCCGATGACTGTCAGAGCAAGGAATACAATGCCGCCAAGTGAGCTCAAAATCGTAACGATAAAGCCAAGCTTGATGGGAGAAAGAATGAATCCCAGTATGGTCATAACAATGCCATAAGCGGTTTCAACAATTGCAAGCACGAGTCCCTGATTTGCATGGTATTTTGCAAAAGGACTGTCTTTTGCACAAAATATGGGAATGAGAACAAGGAGCCAAATGTATGACAGGATCGCCATCACCTTGTTCTTTTCGATGTCCGACTTGTCGTATGCGCTTGTGGTGTCAGCTGTTTTGTTGAGCTTTGCCAGTTTGTCGCCGATTTCACTCAGATCGTTTGCAATCTGTGCTTTTGTATCGGCAACGTCAGATTGTTTTTTTGCCTCGAGTTCATATCCGCAGGCGGGGCAAACGGTTGCTCCCTCGGGAATCTCAAGTCCGCATTTTTTGCAGATTGCCATGGTGGTTTCCTCCTAAAAGTTAAGTTGAATTATTGTTTTTTATTGTTTTCTGTTTTGTCTGAAACATCCGTCTCATCGGAATTGTCATAATCGGTATCCTTGGGTTCAGGGACATTTTCACCGTTGTACTCTTTTGCAATCTTATTTTTTCGTTTGTTGAGCACAAAAAACAGAGGCAGACCGATGATGCCGAGAGACATTACGGCGATAAAAAGAATCTGAAATACTTTTTCAACAACTGTCAGTTCTTCTTTTTCATCGTTGCTTTCATCTGTTGAAACGGTTGGGGCATTGGAAATGTCATTGTCAGTGTTGTCAAACTCGTCAGTAATTTCCACTCTTACAGGAAGCTCGATCATTTCCGGCAGAGGATGTGTTTCTCTGTATGCTGCTTTTTCATCATCACGGCATTGATTGATCATTCTTGCGAGAGAATGGAATGTTTTGAGAACGACCACTGCGGTATCCTGTCCGTCAATGATCATGCTTACGGCAAGAAAACCGTTTGCATATTGGTCAGCGGATTGTTTCAGAGTGCCAAATTCATCCATACACTCTGTGATTGTAGAACCCTCAAGTTTTTTGCAAAAAGCATCTGTTTCGGCAACAAGCTGTTTCAGGGCGTCAACAGAACTTTGGGGAGCGGTGGATGATTCTAATGAGGGTATCATGAGATCGGTTGCTTTTTTTGAGAAAAATTTCAGCTCCTCAAGAACAGCTTTTTTTGTGTCGTAGGTGGGAGAAACAGCATTTTTTTCAAAAATCGTGGTATCTATAATACCCTTGTAGTCCCCTGCAGTATACTGACTGTAGGAGAAGAAAGCAGTGCCGTCAGCACCTGCAACTCTTGACGCCACGATCTGCTCACGGTAGCTCAAAGCGCCGCTGTCACGCAGGCCGATATATGATATAACCTTGTTATCGCAGGCCTCAATTGTCATTCCTGTCCATTTTGTCACTGCGTCTACAGTGCCGTACGCCATGGGGAAAATAACGTCGACAATCCCCTCCTCCATCCATCGGACGGAATCCTGGCACATTTTTGCCAGCGTTTCTGGGTATTGCGGTGCTACATCGCATGAGAAAAGTACGTCAGGACGAATCTCTTTTATCATTTCTCCAACGCTTTTTACAAGCTGCGTGACGTATTCTGCACGGAACTTGCACCATTCCTCCCACTTTGCCTGACCGGATGAGGTAGGAATGGCAATGTCGCCATAAATTTTTTTGAACTCTGAAATCGTGTAATCGTCGTATCCAAAGTTTTCTGTGCTGTTTTCGGGATATCTTACATAATCCAGCTGGAATCCGTCAAAATCGTAATTCTTGAGCAGATATTCGTATGTTTCCAGCAAGAACTCCTTGACCTCAGGCAGTGCCGGGTTTAGGAAAAAAGCGTTGCCGTACTCATTGTTTACAACAGTATTTCCATTTTGGGATACATTGCGCCACTCGGGTTTTTTGTATCCAACGGATCGTGAGGTATTTGTGCTTCCCTCATATCCCACTCTGTAACATGTCATCCAAAGGTGAACCTCGATGCCGTATCTGTGAAATTCATCAATATACAGCTTGAGCATATCTTTTCCTGCAAATGCAGGGTTTTGCTCCAGCAGAGAGTCCTCCGGCATGGGCATGATAGTTGTGGAATCAAACAACGCCTCGATGCAAACGGAGTTAAATCCCATCTCATAGATCTGTTTTACAGTTTTTGAAATGACTGACTCGTCTGAGGTGGCTGAAATACGCAGCCAAAGAACTCTGCCCTCCACGGGATCGTATTCTATCAGCTCGCTCTCGGCAATTGCCATTACTGTCTCAAAATATTCGCTGCTTTTCAAGAAACCAAGCATGTTGTCGGATTTCAGATGGGTGTCAATTTCGGTACATATCTCCTCAAGCCGTGCGACGATCCGATCAAGCTTTTCATAGTCAAGCAGATAAAAATTGCTTTTGCTTTCTTCGATCCGTCTGCAAACCGAGTCTTTTTGCATAACAAACGAGGAAAGTGCGTTATCAGCAGTATATGAAACCGTGACGGTTTTTGTTGTATCTTCAACAGAAACGCTCATTCCGGGACGTGCGGCATCAATAAGTGCCTGCTTTTGTGTTCCGATAACAGAAAGAACAAATCCGCCCTCGGGGATGGCGTTATCATTTCCGCCAACAGAGATTATGGTACCGTTTGAGTCAACGCATACCTCATATCCCCAGGTGTTGGTTTTTGTGGTTTCACCTTTATCATAGATAATTAGCGTATTCTCTTTACGGGCAGAATTTTTTCCCGTATAAGTAAATGTGTGGGTAGAAAAGGGCGAATAATCCTTTCCCAGCACAAGCACGCTCATCTCATCTGCATCGTATTGAACAAAATCTCCGACCGAGAGATCCGACACAACGGTTTTTCTGGGTCCCGATGCTGACAAAACAAATCCGTCAGCAGGTATATTGCTGTCTGCCGTATCAGAAACGGAAATTACTCTGCCGTCAGCGCCTACGCACGCCTCATATCCGGAGCCGGTGGTTTTTGTGGTTGCGCCAAAATCCGGAGTATAGACCACTACATAGTTTGATTTTCTTTCAACGTTGATGCCCGATAGCTTGTAGGTTTTGTACTCATCGGATTCTGCAGAAGAAAAACAGCAAAGGAGAGGGATCAAAAGAAAAATTGCGATGGCTGAAGAAATGATTCTCTTCATAATTTTACCTCCCGGCAATCAAAAAATTAATCGGCAGTTATGGTGCCGTCATCGGCAATAAGTGCGTTTATTGAAATATTTCTGAGGTCACCCATTTGTTTTACAAACTCATCTCCCTCGACAATATACGTAAAATTGTCTTTTTGCATCATGGGATAGATGATGTAGTTGAACTTTCCTTCACTGTCGATCTGAACTCTTACCATATCGCAGGTCAGGTCGTATCCGCTAAAAGTAAAATTGCCCAGACTGTATGCAATGAGCTTTCCGTTGTACATCTCAACGCCCTGCATGCAGTGAGAGTGCATACCGATAACCGCATCTGCTCCGGAATCAACAAAAGCTTTTCCCATGGATTTTTGACCTGCGGTAAGCACTGTTGTGCTTTCAACACCCCAGTGAACATACGCTATGACGTAATCTGCATTTTCTTTTGCTTCTTCAATCAGTTTGCACATGGAAACAGTGTCAAAGATCTGAAAAACACCGCTCTGTTTTTCTGTGGCACCTCTGGTGCTGTGACGGTCGATGGCACTGCCTGCAACATATGCGATTTTTTTTCCGTTGATAATGTAATAATAAGGAGCCCGTGCCTCGTCGAGATTTTCGCCTGCTCCCACACGGGCGATGCCTGCTCCGTCAAGCGTGGTGAGCGTATCCGTCAATGAGTCTGCCTGGTAATCAAATGCGTGGTTGTTGGCGAGACCTACAATGTCAACGCTCATTTCGTGATATATGGAAACGTTTTTTGGATCACCACGGAATGTAAATCTTTTGTTGGGAACGGGTGTACCTCTTGTTGTGAGAGTAAACTCGTTGTTTGCCATCATTATGTCAACCTCGTGCATGATATCAAGTACGCCTCTGCTGACGATTCCCTCCACACCTTTTCCGCGGGAGGTGTATTTGTTCATGACGCTGTATCCCTCGCAAAACATCGTGTCGCCCACAAAGGCAAGATCAATGATTCCATCGTCGGTGTTTTTGCAAATGGTCGTACGTTCAAGATCTTCGTTAAACATCGAGATAAATGCCTTTTTTGAATAGCCGGTGGCCTGATAAAACATTTCGTCATCAACAACACCGTCTTTCATTGCGTATGCCAATCCTTCTACGGCAGACAACCCAAACGTATCTCGCATTTTCTCAAAATAGCTGTCAGAAAAATCAGTGTTAATGTCACACTTGAGGTTTTGCGCATTCTTTTTGATTATGTCAACTGCTACGACAAACGGATCAAGGTTTTCATCCTTGCTTGCCTCGCTGGGTTCCGCAAGATCGGGAGAAGACATTGCAGGAGACACACTTGAGGTATTCTCAGATACAGTGCCGTTGTCTCCGGTTTCCAAAAGAACAATACTGACTGCAAGAATTGATACTGCAACCAATACAGAGATTATGATAATAAGTTTTGTTTTCATTGTTTTTGCCTCGGTTCATTGATATTGACGTCGATGCGCCGGAAAGGTATCTCGATACCGCTCTCTCGCAGTGCGACAAGAATTTTTTCGTTGAGTAAAAAACGAACATCCCAAAACTCGGCGTTTTTTGCCCATGCTCTGACAGAAAGCTTGATGGAGCTGTCCGCGTATTCGGTAACAACTATCATTGGCTTTGGGTCGTCAAGAACCCCTTTTGTCTCCGTCAAAACATTTTTGATGATTTCTTTTGCCTTTTCAATATCGGTGTCATAGCTTATATTGACTGTAATGTCGGCTCTGCGTTTGTCCTCTGAAGAATAATTTGTGACGACGGAATTTGCCAGCTCACCGTTTGGTACTGTAACAAGATTGTTTTCAACTGTATTGAGAAGCGTATAAAATACCGTAACTTCTCTTACTGTGCCGGAAACACCGTTTCCTTCAATAAAATCACCTTTCTTGAACGGCTTGAAAAAAAGAATCATGATGCCGCCCACAAGGTTTGACATTGCGCCCTGTACCGCAAGTCCCACAGCAACGCCTGCAGAAGCAACAACTGCCACCACCGACGAGGTGGGAACACCTAAAATGGAAATGACAGTAATAAAAACCAATATTTTGAAAATGATTGAGACAAAACTTGCGACAAATCCCGCAACTGAGCTGTCAAGTTGGGAGAAAATACGGCTTTTTTTGAATCGTTTGACAATAATATTTGAGAGTTTGAGACCTATAAAAAGCACCAAGATACCGGCGATCAGTTTGAATCCGATGCTTGCGGCATATTGCTTGAGATGCTCAAGAATCGTTGACAAAAACTCAAGTGAAAAAGTTTCCATTATTCCACCTCCGTTATTTTTTCATTTTAACTCATTAATGCCTGTATGTCAACATTGAATGAGAAATACGACAGCACAAAATATTGACGTGCTTATTGACATTTTTATCTTATATGTTATATTATATATAGTTAAACAAAAACGAGGTTGTTTCATGACAAATGCAAAGGTAATCTGCTTTGCCAATCAAAAGGGCGGTGTTGGAAAAACCACAAGCGCTCTTAATATTGCCGCTTGTCTTGCCCGTAGCGGAAGAAAGGTACTTCTGGTAGATTCTGACCCTCAAGGCAACGCAACCAGTGGCATCGGCATAAAGAAAAAAAATATATCCGGCAGTGTATATGACCTGCTCATCGGTCGGCTTCGTTGGAACGAGGCAGCCGTGGAAACATCGGTGCGCAATTTGTCCGTTGTTCCCTCCAGCATCAACCTTGTCGGAGCTGAGCTTGAACTCGTAGACGAGGAAAACCGTGAGTATAGATTGAGGAACGCGCTCAAAACAGCAACGGAGCAATTTGACTATATTATCATAGATTGCCCTCCTTCTCTCGGACTTGTGACGATCAATGCGCTTTCTGCGTCGAAATATGTCATTATACCGGTGCTTTGTGAGTATTATTCCCTGGAGGGACTCTCGCAGCTTACGGTGACTATCAGGCAGATCAAGAAGCTGTACAATCCCGATATTGAGCTTTTGGGTGTTCTGATCAATATGTTTGACGGACGGCTTAATCTCACTGTTGCAGTTCTTGAGGAAATAAAAAAATATTTTGCGGACAAGCTGTTTCGTACACCCGTTCCCCGCAGTGTCAAGATCAGCGAGGCACCAAGCCACGGACTTGCAATTACTGACTACGATGGGAACGGCAAGGGCGCGGCAGCGTATTCCGCCATCACACATGAGATCATCACTCGTTGTGAGGATCAACGGAGGTAGATATGGCAAAAAAGGGTCTTGGAAGAGGGCTTGATGCTCTCCTTGCGGACAATGATATTCAAGAAAGCGGCACGGGCGGGATTGCGCTCATCAAAATTTCTGATATTGAGCCAAACCGAGAGCAGGCAAGAAAAAAATTTGAGGAGTCTGCCCTTTTGGAGCTTTCGGATTCCATTGCAAAACATGGCATACTTCAGCCCATCACAGTTCGTAAAAAATCCAATGGATATTTTGAGATCATCGCTGGTGAGCGCAGATGGCGTGCGTCAAAAATGGCAGGTCTGTCAGAGATACCTGCTGTGATAAAAGAAGTTGACGATCAAACTGCCTCTGAGCTGTCGTTGATAGAAAACCTGCAAAGAGAAGATCTCAATGCTGTTGAAGAAGCCCGAGGATACCGAGATCTGATGGAAAAGTTTGGGCTCACGCAGGAACAGGCGGCAGAACGTGTTGGGAAATCACGCACCGCTGTTGCCAATATACTTCGTATTCTCAAATTGCCGGAGTCACTTTTGTCAATGGTTGAGAACGGCAGTCTGTCATACGGACATGCAAGAGCTCTGATTCCGCTGTCACAGCAGTTGGAGGAACAAGATATCAAGCAGCACGCAGATCGGGTTGTGGATGACTGTCTCTCGGTACGCCAGACAGAACAGATGGTAAAAATGATACTTGACGGAGGGAAGAAAACGTCCCAGCAGTCTCTGGTAAGCCGTGTTTATTATAAAAAGCTGGAGACTGATATCAGCGACCGTCTTGGCAGAAAAACCGTCATACGCCGCAAGTCAGACGGAAAAGGACACATTTCCATTGCTTTTTCTGGATCGCAGGATCTGGAACTGCTGATAAAAAACCTTTGCGGCACCGATTTTTTTGAATCAAAACAATAAAACATAAAATAATTATAATTGGAGATAAAAACAATGATTGATATCAAAATTCTCAGAGAAAACCCCGACGCTGTACGTGAGAATATGAAGAAGAAATTTCAGGACGCAAAGCTTCCTCTTGTTGATGAGGTGATGGCGCTTGATATCCGCAACCGTCAGATCAAGCAGGAGGTTGAAGCACTCCGCGCTGAGCGCAACAAGGGCAGCAAACAGATCGGTGCCCTCATGGGTCAGGGCAAGCGCGAAGAAGCGGAGGAGCTCAAAAAGAAACTTGCCGCAAGCGGCAGTAGAATTGACGAGCTCTCTGCAGAGGAAAAGCAGATTGAGGAAGAAATTCTTCAAAAGATGATGCGTATCCCCAACTTTATCGATCCTTCTGTTCCTATCGGAAAGAGTGATGAGGAAAACGTTGAGGTTGAAAGATACGGAGATCCCCTTGTTCCGGAATTTGAGATTCCTTATCACACGGATATCATTGAAAAGCTCAACGGGATTGACCTTGATTCTGCACGCAAAGTTGCCGGAAACGGTTTTTATTATCTTACCGGTGACATTGCACAGCTTCATTCTGCTGTTCTTGCATACGCAAGAGATTTTATGATCAAGAGAGGATTTCAGTACTGCATTCCTCCCTTTATGATTCGCAGCAACGTTGTTACGGGTGTAATGAGCTTTGCTGAAATGGATTCTATGATGTACAAGATCGAGGGCGAGGATCTGTATCTCATCGGTACAAGTGAGCACTCCATGATCGGAAGATACATTGACACAATAATTCCCGAAGCACAGCTTCCCAAAGCACTCACCAGCTATTCCCCCTGCTTCCGCAAAGAAAAAGGTGCTCACGGCATTGAGGAGCGCGGTATTTACAGGATTCACCAATTTGAAAAGCAGGAAATGATCGTTATCTGCAAACCCGAGGACAGTATGGAGTGGTTTGACAAGCTGTGGCAGAACACAGTTGATCTTTTCCGTACACTTGATATTCCCGTTCGTACCATCGAGTGTTGCTCAGGCGACCTTGCTGATCTGAAAGTGAAATCCGTTGACGTTGAAGCATGGTCTCCCAGACAGCAAAAATATTTTGAGGTGGGTTCTTGCTCCAATCTTGGTGATGCTCAGGCACGCCGACTCAAGATAAGAGTTGACGGACAGGACGGAAAATATTTTGCTCACACTCTCAATAACACCGTTGTTGCTCCTCCCAGAATGCTCATTGCACTTATTGAGAACAATCTCAATCCTGACGGAAGTGTCAACATCCCTGAGGTTCTCCATCCCTATATGCTGGGCAAAACCATTATTAAGTAAGGATTATTTATGACTCTGAAAACATTTTTGATTCTTCTTATAATCGGATTTGGCGTTGCTACCGTTTCTGTGTATTACAGCAAACGTTTTTTGGGCGGGCTCGTAAGAGCGCTTCTCAATATTGATGCAACGTCTCCGGAATCTGCAATTTCTCTGGAAGAAATCAATTTCAAGCTCTCCCCTGCTCTCAGGTATTCTCTGAGACCCGGTACGGATTTTTCTGCAACGGTTATCCGTACCGAGGATAACAGATATTATATCGCACCGGAAAAGGTGGCAAAAGCAAAAGCAAAATACAGAGATGAAGGTATAACAATTTTCTTTGTGTTGATAATGCTTGTTCTGTTTTTTGCAGCAGCGCTTGCGGCAACCTACGTTTTTCCTGAGGTGTTGGGTTTTGCGCAGCAGAGATTTGATACACTCTTTCGCTAAGGAGAACTATTTATGAAAACAAGACGCACAAAGATCAATCCTCTGTTTATCATTCTGGGTGCTGCCGCTGTGATGGTTGTTCTTACAGTTGTGGTTTTAATGGTGATAGGATATAGATATACCACTCTCACCAACGGAGCAAAATTTATTGGAGAATCCATCAATGGCCAGCCTGCCGTGGGAACTATCAAATACCCCACAGGTATTACCGCAGAGCTTGATCTGACAAACAATAAGATTGTTTTTTCAAACGGCGATATCTACGAGGGAGAGATACTCGGCGGTTGCAGAAACGGAACGGGAAAGATGACCTATGCCGCTACCGGAGATGTTTATACCGGAAGCTTTTCAAACGATGAGATCACCGGAAGCGGAACCTTTACCTATTCTAACGGCGACGTGTACGTGGGCTCTCTTTTGAACTCAAAAAAGCACGGCTACGGTGTTTTTGAATATGCCAACGGGAACAAGTACGAGGGTAATTTTGAAAACGACGTTAAAAGCGGTCAAGGCAAATACACCTGGGCATCGGGTACAAATTATGAAGGCGCTTTTTCCGATGATGTGAAGAACGGTTTTGGCGTGATGGTGTTTGCTTCCGGCTCAAGGTATGAAGGATATTTTAAAAACGATATGCGTGACGGAGATGGGCTGTACACATGGGAAAACGGCGAGAGCTATCTCGGTACCTTCCGCAAAAATCTTATGGATACGCGCACTGTTGATTCCAACGGCAACTTTATTCTCAATGACAGCGGTGAGTACGTTCACGGTGAGCAAGCGAGATATACTTTTACCACCGGCAGGGTTTACACAGGTTATTTTTTGAACGGACAGGCAGTTGGCGTAAGCATTGAAAACGAAATGGAGTGATTTTGGTGCCAAGATTTGTTTTTTCAGCTTTTGCTGATGAAATTGACTCTGATTTTGATATTCAGCTTGCATCTCTAAAAAAGCTCGGTATCGGCTTGATAGAGCTGCGTATTGTCAACGGAAAGAGCTTTGTGGAGCTGACAGATGCAGAGATATTGACCGTAAAATCAAAGCTGGATGCTGAAGGAATTGGACTTTCTGCTCTCGGTACCCCTATTGGGAAAATTGACGTAGACGGTGATTTTGACGCCCACAAACGGTTGCTTTCCCGTATTATGGACATCGGTGACATGCTTGGATGCAAAACACTCCGCGTGTTCAGCTTTTATCCCGCAAAAGGTATGGAAAACAATGAGTTTAGAGTCCGTGCTTTTTCCATGATCGACGAGCTTCTGACAATGGCAGAAGCTCGGGGTTTTGTGCTGTGTCACGAGAACGAAAAAGACATCTATGGCTGTGACGCAGACCGTGAGCTTGAGATGCTGGATCACTTTGGAGGACGGCTCAAGGCGGTTCTCGATCCCGGGAATTTTGCTTTTTGCAGGGCTGATGCTTCACAGGCATATCCAAAGCTCAAGGACTACATAAAATATTTTCATATCAAAGATGCTGACAAGGATGGTAATATCGTTCCCCCCGGAAAAGGCGTTGCTTGTCTTTTTGAAACTCTCTCTGCCGTTGCAAAGGACAGGCCGGATGAAGATATCGTCATCACTATGGAACCTCATTTGATGGTGTTTACGGGGCTTTCCACTCTTTCAAAACTTGATGATATAAAGCACGTATACAGTTTTGAAACACCTTTTGATGCATTCAAAACAGCGACCGATGCTGTCAAAGCAATGGTCGCATGCATTGAATAACCTCAAAACAATCTGCCAGGGGCGCATCCGCCCCTTTTTGCTCTGCCTTTTTGCAGGTGTTGTTTCTTCTCTTCCCTATTATTTTGAAAAGCTTTTTGTATGTACCTTTGTTGGATATTTTGTATTGTTTTTTGTTATTCACAACCGAAAAAACAACAATGACGGCATTTTTGTGCCGTTTTTGTGTTATTATATGGGCTATTTCACATTACTATATCTTTTTTTATCGGAGCTGTATCCATTTGACAGATTTGGATTTTCACCCGATCAGGGAGTTTTTGTAGTATTTTGCGCCTGTTTTTTAATACCTCTTCTTCATTCTTGCGTGCTTGGAGCATTGATGCTTGTATCAAAGCTCTGTCCGAAGGGTTGGTATGAGGCGATTGTTTTCCCTTCTTTGTTTGCCATCGGTGAGTGGCTGTTGACTCTGGGAACCCTTGCGTTTCCATGGGGAACAACCGCAGTGGCTTTGACTGGGTTTATACCATTTGTGCAAGTGGCTTCGCTGCTGGGACAGTATTTTATCACATTTTCTGTATCAATATTTTGCTATTTGTTGGTTTTGGGTTTGTCGGAAAGAAAAAAACTGTTTTGTGTTTTTTCCGTATCGATTTTTTTGATCCACACACTGATAGGCACAGTTTTGTACTTATTGCCTCAATATGATGAGCGTACCGTAAAAGTCGCTATGATACAAGGAAATGTTTTGTCCAACGAAAAATGGGATCCTGCGGCTTATCCTATGATATTTGATACATATATTTCTCTCACGGATGAGGCGGCAGCAAATGGAGCGGAGATTGTTTTGCTTCCCGAAAGTGCTATTCCATCCCGATTCTACAAAGGCAGTTCTGTACACACGGCTCTGGCAAGTATTGCCGAAAAATACAATGCTACGGTGATTGCCGGTGTTACCGCACGGGACGATGAAGGACAATCCCACAACGGAGTGATTGCAATATATCCGGATGGAAGTTTGTCGGATCTGTATTCAAAGCGGCACCTCGTGCCCTTTGGCGAATTTGTTCCTTTTGCAGACACTTTGGGAAAGCTCTTTCCTTTTGTCGCAGATTTTGACCAGAGCGGCACTCAGTTGACACAGGGAAAACGGGCTGTTATGATTGATACACCCTTTGGAAATGCGGGCTCTATGGTATGCTTTGATTCCATCTTTCCTTTTTTTGCACGTGATAATGCAAAAAACGGCGCAAAGATGCACATGGTTGTCACCAACGATAGCTGGTTCAACGACAGTCAGGGCATATATACTCACCTGAGGCATAGTCAAATCAGAGCTGTCGAAACAGGAAAGCCGATATTGCGCGCTGCAAATACGGGTATTTCTGCTGTGCTTGATAAACGCGGAAATATTATCAGCTATTCTGAGCCGCTTGTTACCGATATTGTGTATGGGAATATTTGCCCAAACCAATCAAACACACTATATACTTTTATCGGCGATTCTGTACTTGTTGTTTTGGCTTTGATGATATTGTTTATAATAATACAAAAGTATATCGGGAGGAAAAAATATGGAAAGAATCAAGCTCTATGAAAAATCAATGTATGACGGATCAGAAAAGGTTACGTTGGAGCTGTTTGTTCATTCGGCTTCACCTGAGCTGACTGCCGCTCCCAGACCCGCAATGCTTGTGCTCCCCGGCGGAGGATACGGTTTTTGCTCTGACAGAGAGGCCGAACCTATCGCATCCGCATATTTTGCTCAAGGGTATAATTGCTTTGTGCTCAGGTACATAACAGGAGAACAGGCAAAAATCGGAAAACCCCTGCTTGACGCCGCTGCTGCAATGGCGCATATTCGTTTAAATGCTGAAAAATACTGTGTTGACACAAATCGTATTGCCGTTATTGGTTTTTCTGCCGGAGGACATTTGGCAGGAATGCTGGCTACTCAGTGGCATCAAAAGGGACTGTCGGAAAAGCTTGGAATGGAAAACGAACTTTTTCGCCCAAATGCAGCAATTCTCTCTTATCCTGTAATATCCACAATGGTGATGACTCACTCCCAGTCTTTTGACAACTTTTTGGGTGCGGACAGGGATGAAGAACTTTCAAAAAAAGCGTGTGTTGAGCTTTGTGTTGATGAACGTACCTGCCCTTGCTTCATCTGGCACACTGCAAAAGATTCTTGTGTTCCTGTCATCAATTCTCTTGTACTTGCAAAATCGCTGACAGAAAACAATGTTCCCTGCGAGCTTCACATTTTCCCAATGGGTGATCACGGGCTTTCCAGAGCAAATGCAGAGACCTCACCCGATTGGTCAAAAAATTCGTACATCATTCCATACGTGGCCCGTTGGGTCGATTGGTCAATAAAATGGCTGGAACAAACATTGTATGATGGTAATTTCAAATTTGTAGACTAATA
This sequence comes from Eubacteriales bacterium, assembly GCA_045538555.1. Taxonomy (GTDB): domain Bacteria; phylum Bacillota; class Clostridia; order Oscillospirales; family CAG-382; genus Coliplasma. The sequence goes on along the minus strand of JAZSRP010000043.1, from coordinate 100,216 downwards.
AAATAAACGTATAAATAAAAACCTCTTCTTTTGACAATCCTATCAAAAGAGGAGGTTTTGTTATGATTGGATTTTTGTTTGGTTTAATGCTTGGTGGATTTGTTGCATTTTGTTTGTTGTGTGTTATAACCGTTTCAAGGTATTAGAAACCAAAAAGCACCATCAATGCAAAACAACCGACAAAAGAAGCAATAAACGCATAGGAAGAGGCAAATACAAGCTTTTTTGGTGATCTGCCCACTGCAAGGAAAGAAAAAGCCACAACTGCCGAAACGATCATTGTAATACCACAGAGCAGATGTATGAGAATGGCGTGGAGATCAAGTGTATCTATGCCAAACATATGAATGATCGTGACATAAAACAATGTCCAGATCAGATTGATTGCGGTAATCAATTTAAAATTGTTTTTTGGTGACACTCGTTGAATACTGAATATACAAAAGGTAATAACCGATGCAAGGACAAACATGAGAGCAATGAGAACGTACAGCTTGCTGCTCCCGGTGTCAACAGAAACGCTTGAAGTGACATAATCAAAGCTGATTTTCACATCAGTTCCTTTGATGCGTACAACATCAGACGTTTTTGTATCACCGTTTTGACTTGTTACAATTATTCTGACGGTATCCGGCAACTCTTTTGCGCTAAAAACAAAAACGTCGCCGTCATCGGATGCTTTGGGTGTGATGCTTCCGTTTATGTTGATTTTTGTGCCGCAAACAGTAGCGGGCATCCATCCAAACCGGCTGTGCTTGAATAGATTGTCGATGAGTTGTTGGTCATAGTTGCTTTTATCAAACTCGGATGTGTCGGATATGAGCTCTTCCTTGACAAGAATATCAAGATAATACAGATCATCATTCATTCCGCTTACGGTAACAGTGATAGTGTCAAGCTTATCATCGGCATAAGCGACAAATGCCCCTGCTGCAACAATGTGTAACAGCAAGATAAATATAAAAAATTTTTTCATTATAATTACCCCTTATACTGATATTATAACATTGTAAACAACTTTTTACAAGAATTTTAAGATATATTATGCTACAAATTTACATAATTATTTATATCATTATTTGTAATATATATGAATTTAAATGGATTATAATGAAACAAAATCAAAAAGACACCCTCTGTTTTTGAAGGTGTCTTTCTATTTGAAGAAAATGTATTATTGCTGCTTCATTTCCACAAGTTCATAGTTTCTGATTCCGATCCCCAGTTTTTCGGCATGGAGCAAACCTGCTCTCCAGTCCGTGGTTGGATGAAGGTCAGAAAAATGATCACCTGTGTGCTCACATTTGCCCAAAAGACTGTTTGTAACGGCAATCTGATTGTTGACAGCATCTGCACAAGCAGCGTCAATTGCAACCGGGTCAAAAGAGGCAAAAATTCCAACATCCGGAACAATGGGTGCGTCGTTTTCGGAATGACAGTCGCAGTTGGGAGAAACGTCGCATACAAATGATATATGAAATGACGGAATCTTGTCAAGAATAGCTTTTGAATATTCTGCAATCTTGCAACCAAGTATTTCGTTGCTCTCATCATTGCGCGGTCTGACTGCATCCTTGGGACAGATGCCAACACAACGTCCGCATCCTACGCACTTTGATTCATCAATGGACGCCTTGTTTTCAAATGAAATTGCAGAATGTGCACAAACTGTGGCGCACAGCTTGCAGTTGATACATTTTTCGGATCTGACAAAGGGCTTGCCTGCAGAATGCATCTCCATTTTTCCTGCTCTTGATCCGCAGCCCATGCCGATGTTTTTGAGAGCACCGCCAAATCCTGCTGCTTCATGGCCCTTGAAATGATTGAGTGAAATTATATAGTCTGCATCCATAACCGCGCGTCCGATTTTTGCTTCTTTTACGTAAACGCCGCCTTTAACGGGAACGTAAACCTCATCGGTGCCCTTTATACCGTCTGCAATAACAGTGTGGACTCCGGTCTGAAAAGGATTGAAACCGTTTTGGTATGCGCTGTCAAGATGGTCAAGTCCGTTTTTTCTGCCGCCCACATACAGGGTGTTGCAATCTGTGAGAAAGGGTTTTCCGCCTCTTTGTTTGACAAAATCGCAGACTGTTTTGGCATAATTCGGGCGCAAAAACGCAAGGTTTCCGGGTTCACCAAAATGCATTTTTACGGCAACGTACTTACCATCAAAATCAACACTGTCAAGTCCTGCGGTTTTTAGGAATGCATCAAGCTTGATGAGAATGCTTTTGTTTTTTACACGAAAATCAGTAAAGAATACTTTTGATGTCATATATGTACTCCAGTAAAAAAACTAATTTTGAGTTATTTGCGTCTGTACTCCATTATTACAAAGTCAAGCTCGCCGCAATCATCTTTTTCCGGATCAGAGGACATAGTGTTGCCAATGTTGAAGATATACCAATCGTTATCCTCGTCAAGATTTGGAAAATAAACGTCTTTTTCATAACTCTTAAAAAACTTGGTGACGTATGCGGTGTCGCAGTACGGCAGTAGCTGTTTGTAAACACTTGCACCGCCGATAACAAAAACATCGTTGGTATCATATTTTTTCAGTTCTTCAAAAAGCTCGTCCAAAGAGTGAACAACAATCGCCCCCTCGGGCGCGTAGTCGGGATCCCAGTTGAGAACGATGTTTGTGCGGTTTTTCAGTACTTTTCCGTTTGGAAAGGTGGCAAGAGTGTTTGAACCGTAGACAACTATCTTTTCTTTGGTCAAGCGCTGAAAATTGAGGAGATCGGCACGAACACGCACCAGCAGATCGCCTTTGTATCCTATTCCCCATTCATTATCAACAGCAACAATTAGTTTCATAGAAAACCTCCAAAATCAAATCGCCACAGGAAATTTTCCGATTTTTTCTCCGTGCTTGTAGTCGACTACCGTAAAACTGTCGGGAGTAAAATCATAAAAATTTTTGATGCTTGGATCAAGAATGACCTTTGGAGCATCATATTGCTGGCGAGTGATAAGCTCCTCCACGATGGGAATGTGTCTGTCGTATATGTGTGCATCAGCAATTACGTGAACAAATTCACCCGGCTCAAGCCCTGACACTTGAGCAAACATCATCACCAATGCGGCATACTGAGCAACGTTCCAAGCGTTTGCTGCAAGCATATCTTGAGATCTCTGGTTAAGGATCGCACAGAGCTTGCCGTCACATACGTTAAAGGTCATTGAGTATGCACAGGGATACAGCGCCATCTCGTGAAGATCTGCAAATGTGTACAGATTTGTCATTATACGTCTGCTTGCAGGGTTGTTTTTCAGGTCAAACAAAACTCTGTCGACCATATCAAACTCACCCTCACGGTATTTGTGCTTGACTCCCATCTGATATCCGTATGCTTTGCCGATGGAACCACTCTCGTCAGCCCAAGAATCCCATATGCGGCTGTCAAGATCGTGAATATTGTTTGATTTTTTTTGCCATATCCACAAAATCTCGTCAACTGCTTTTTTGAGTGAAATTGGGCGTATGGTGATGAGCGGAAATTCCTTTGACAGATCGTATCTGTTTACGATACAAAAGGTCTTTTTTGTAGAGGCAGGCTCTCCGTCATCCCAATGAGGTCTGACTCCTTCTCTGACCCAAATTCCTTTGTCAAGAATAGTTTGGCATGTATCAACAAAACATCTGTCAGCAGAACTCATGATTATATCTCCTACAATAAATTGATTATGGTATAATAATACCATTCAAATGAAAAATTGTCAACATCTACAAAAGGTGAAAAGAAAGAGATGCGGTTAGCACACATGTCTTTCGAATGCTACATTATTGTCTTGGATTGCTGTATTCAATGCTGTTAATGATATAAATTCTAATCACAAAAGTAATGAGATTTAATAAATACGCGCGTATATTAGCACTGTAGTTGTGTGTGTGCTAATATTTACAATTTGTAGTATTGTTTTGCTTTTTTTATTAATAATTCTGTTGTATAACGTAAGTACAGTGAAACGGAAAGGGTGAGTCCGATGAATAGCCGTAAGAAATAACGAAAAAAATCTTTTTAAAAAATTGATATACGGAGGTATTTTTATGTATATTACAACCTACAACAGATTTCCATCGCTTGCATTCTCAAATATTTTTGATGATATTGACAGGCATTTTTTTGGGCTCGGTTCAGGTGCAATGACAAACATTTGTACAAACGTGTTTGATAAAGGTGACTTTTATTTGCTTGAATCAGAGCTTCCCGGATTTGAAAAGTCTGATATTTCTATCCAAATCAACGGTGATATTCTTTTGGTGTCTGCAAAATCCGATTGCAATAATGAAAGCAGTCAAGACAACCTAATAAAGCGTGAGCGCAGATACGGAAGCTATTCACGTTCCTTTGACGTTTCGGAGATCGACAAAGAAAATATCGAAGCGGAATACAAAAACGGTCTGCTATTGATCACCCTGCCAAAGCTCAAAAAACAAGAGCCGGAATCGAGGCAAATTGAAATCAAATGATCGCTTTCAAATAAATCTGATCCTTCCTGAAAAAAACAAAGAGCGGAAAACCGCTCTTTGTTTTTTTGTATGACGATTAATCAAACATGTTGTGATCGGTGAGCTTCTCAATGCTCTTTTTGCCAAGGCAGACGCTGATGTCTTCTTTTGTAAAGGCGTATACATAGTCACCCTCTTTGGTGATGCCCATGATGTCACTCTTGAGTTTGCCGTATTTCTCGCCCTTGACGCAGGTGAACAGTTCTTCGTCGCAGATATAATAGAATACGTCGTTTCCGTCAATCTGAGCCATGGTGACGTCCTCAGCAATGGAGGTCTTGTCATCACCATCTCTGCCGTCAACGCTGTAGAGAGTGTCATCGGAGGAATAATAAACGTTCTTGCAATCAGAGGTAATGATGTATCCGTCAACATCCTCGGCAATCTTGACTGCGTTGTCTGCCGCTTTGTCTTCATCGGCTATTTCAATTCGGAGCAGAGTCTCATCGCCGCTCTTGATGAAATAAATATACTCGCCGCTGGCATCCATTGTCACCTGATACACCCTGGATGCGAGCTTGATGGGTTCCTCGTCCTCTTCGATAAGGTAGAGACCATTGTCTGCCTCGTATACCTTGCCGTACAGATCCTCAACACCTACGCATCCTTCGGGAACGACGATGTCAAATCCGGATTTGGAGGAGATCTTTACAGACTCTTTACCATCATCGGAGATATATGTTTTCTCTCCATCGGTAAACATGATCTGAGTGTTGTCATTGTTGAAGCAAACAACATCAGAATACTTGCCGAGAGAGACCTTGTCGCCGCTGGTTCCCTTGTAAACGTTGAGCTTTTCTTCTCCCTCGTCGTTTTCAGTAACAACGTAGATGAGGTCGCCGTCGTCGGACATAGCAATTACAAATCCGTCAGAGGTGACTTTTGCATTCTCTTTGCCGTCAAAGAGGTAGATATTGGATTTGGTCTCGTCTTCCTCGGTGTACTCAATAACCTTGAATACAACAGTGTCACCGTTAGGAGCGATAGTTATGCCGGAAAAGTTCTTATTCTCGGAGTAATCGTATACTTTTACGTTTTCATCTTTTTCGATATTGTACAGGCAGATATTGCCGTCGGCATCATAATATACGACACCTGTTCCGTCAGCGGAAAGTACGAAGAAAGAGCCACAATCATCGGCGATCTTTGTCACCTTGTCTCCGTCAGTCCAAAACAGAGTGTATGTTCTCTCTACCTCGGGCTCGCCCCAATCATCCCAATCATCGTAGTATTCATCATCAGTCTCAGAAGAAGAGTTATCTTCAACCTCTGTCTCTTCAACGGTGGTAAACACTGTTATATCGCCTTTTGTGGATGTTTCGTACTCATCAAGTGAGCCGGACTGCTTTGCTTCACCCATTTTGTCGTCAATGACAAATCTGATTTCATCATCAACCTCGATGGGGAGAAGATTTTTTTCACGGAAAATATAGTCTGTACCGGATGTAAAGATCTTGATAAGTACAACGAGAAGCACTACTGCAACAACGGCAATGGTACCAAATTTTACAAGATTTTTGAGCAATGCGGAGTTATCCTTGGGTTGCTCATTGTTTACAGCGGGTGCTGCATAGGTCTGCGAAACAGGTTGGGCGGAAACGGATTCCGCTGCGGGTTGGGGTTCGGGCTGTGTCATTCTTGTGCCACAGGAAGTGCAAAACAGATCATTGGCTTCAACGTTTGCACCGCAGTTGGGACAATTCATAGACGATCCTCCTTGTGTTTTTGATATGAATTTTTGAGAATTTTAAATATGAGATATTACATATAAAAAATCCGTAAATTTATACTATATATTATCATATTGAAAAATATATGTCAATATATTGTATCTACAAATGTAAATATAATCATCCTTCGGCAGCGATTCTTCTGCCCATAAGAACACCCATTACGGATGCCATCATCAATCCTCTTGTCCATCCGCTGGAATCGCCCAGGCAGAACAGACCGTCTACGCTTGTGTTGAAGTTTTCGTCCATTTTGACTCTGTTGCTGTAGAATTTCAATTCGGGAGAATACAGCAGCGTTTCTTCGGCTGCAAAACCGGGAACAACCTGATCAACCGCATGAATAAAATTGATAATATTCATCATTGCTCTGTACGGCATTGCGGCGGTTATATCGCCGGCAACTGCATCAGGGAGTGTGGGCTTGAGGTTTGAACGGGAAAGCTCCTTTTGCCATGTGCGCTTTCCGTCAAGAATGTCACCAAAGCGTTGTACGAGAATGTGTCCTGCTCCAAGCATATTTGTAAGCTCACCAACCTTTTGAGCATACGATATGGGCTGGTTGAAGGGCGTATTGAAGTTGTGGGAGCAAAGAATGGCAAGATTTGTGTTGTTGCTCTTCAGCTCTTTGTATGAATGTCCGTTGACTACGGCAAGATCGTTGTCATAGTTCTCTTGGCTGACAAAGCCGCCGGGATTTTGACAAAAAGTCCGTACCTTGTTTTTGAAAGGATGGGGATAGCCGATAAGCTTTGATTCATAAAGAGCACTGTTTACGGTCTCCATGACCTCGTTTCTGACCTCGACACGGACACCTATATCAACAGTGCCCGGTTCATGGGCAATATCATGCTCCGCACAGATTTTTTCCAGCCAATCGGCCCCTCTGCGTCCCGTTGCAACAACAGTATAATCAGAAAGTATCTCTTTTTCCATACCGTTTTCGATGATGGTGACGCCCTTGCACTGTCCGTTTTCAAGAATAATTCCCGAGCACTCGCAACCAAACAGCATCTCTACGCCATTGGCACGGAGGTAATTCTCGATAGCAAGATAGATATCCTGTGCCTTTTCTGTGCCCATATGACGGATAGGACAGTCAACGAGCTTGAGACCGGCTCTGATGGCACGCTTGCGGATCTCTTTTACTTCCTCGCTTGCGTTGATGCCCTCAATGTGGGTATCTGCACCGAACTCAAGATATATAGAGTCGGTATAGTTGATGGTCTCCTGGGCAACATCATCACCTATGAGGCGCGGAAGATCTCCGCCAACCTCACTGCTTAATGAGAGCTTTCCGTCGGAAAAGGCGCCTGCACCGGAAAAACCGCTGGTTATATGGCAAAACGGTTTGCAATTGACACATTTTTTTGTAATATTTTTTGGGCAGCGCCTGTCTTCCACCGCTTTTCCCTTTTCTATCATAAGGATGCTTTTTTTGCTTCCTTTTCTTATCATTTCAAGCGCAGTAAAAATACCCGCAGGGCCTGCTCCTACGATGATAACATCTTTTTTCATAATGATCTCCGATATAAAAATTATACATTATACTATGTAATCCAAAATAATAATATCACAAAGGTAACTCCTTGTCAATTGAACCGCATTGACAAATTTTTAATATTTTGGTAAAATCAAAAAAAGGAGTGTTGTCAAATGTTTGAATTTTTTGAATATATTCGTCAGTTCAACTTTTTATCATCGGTAATCAGGATATTTTTGTCTCTCGTAGCAGGCGGTTTGATTGGACTCCAGCGTGAAAAGAACGGCCACGCTGCAGGATTTCGTACACACATTTTGGTTTGTCTCGGCGCCTCAATGACTGTGATGACCGGTGTTTTTGGATACTCGGTTCTTGGTTTTGGCGGTGATCCGCTGAGAATCGCCGCGCAGGTTGTTTCGGGCATCGGTTTTATTGGTGCGGGAACGATTTTGGTGACCCAGCGTCTTCATATCAGAGGTCTTACCACAGCGGCAGGACTTTGGAGTACTGCTGCGATTGGGCTTGCGTGCGGGATTGGTTTTTATGAGGGGGCATTGCTTTGCACACTGCTGATACTTATCGTAATGACTCAGTTCAAAAATCTTGACCGAGCTCTTTCACGGCATTCCAGAAAACGAAAAATTTATTTTGAGATTAGATCTGCAGACTCTCTCAACGTAATATTGAACAATGTTGCACAGTGCGGAATAACCCTTGCAGAAATCGATATCACAGCTCCAAAATCATCTACACCCAATCACGTGGGCGTAAACGCAACCGTGATTGCGAAAAACAATGATGATATTCACAACATATGCTGTATCATTGCAGATTTGGAGTTTGTGGCATTTGCTATTGAGGCAATATAACAATGGTGCTGACAGTTTTTTCGCAGGGAAATAAAAAAGATTATTATGTTGAAAAAAACACCCGTCTTTTTGACGCATTGCAAAAAAACGGTTTTGTTTTTTCTGCGCCATGCGGTGGAAAATCAATATGCGGTGGATGTGCAGTCAAGGCCAGCGGTGAATTGTCTGCACCTACCGATGAAGAAAGAGATTTTTTGGCAAAAAGGCTTGAACTTGGGTATCGTCTTGCTTGTTTTGCGTACATAAAAGGGGATGTAACCGTTTTTGAATGGGATTCAAACCCTCAGGTAGTTCCTTTTTCGGTTGGTTATAAACCGGCTGTTTCCTCTAGCGAAAAATCAGAAGATGAAAATGAATGTTTTGCCTGTGCTGTTGATATCGGCACCACAACGATTCTTGCCGCCACTGTTTGTCTTCCGAGCGGAAAGATTTTTGAAACAAAATCATTTCTAAATCCGCTTGTTGTGTTTGGTGAGGACGTGATGACCCGTATAACAAATGCAAAAAACGATGGTTATTTGCATATGCATAGGTTGATAACCGATCTGCTGGAAGAATATTTTTTGTCACTTCCCTCCTATCCAAAATTTTGTGTTTTTGCTGGAAATACAACAATGCTTCATATTGTATCGGAGCTTGATCCGTCACAAATGGGAGTTTTTCCATTTGTTCCAAAATCACTTTTTGGGACATATATCGGAAATGATTTTTATTTTCCGTGCGCGGCCGCTTTCAGTGGCGGTGATCTTTTTTCATCGGTTATTGCATCGGGAATGACAACGATTAAAAATACATTGTTGATGGATATTGGGACAAACTGTGAGCTGGCGCTGTGGAATGGAGAAAAACTGTTTTGTACCTCTGCACCCGCAGGCCCTGCGTTTGAAGGCAGGGGAATAAAAAGCGGTATGATTGCTACAAATGGAGCCATATGTTCTATTGTTGATAACGACGGTACTGCAGAGGTAAGAACTGTTGGAAATTATGCAGCTGTCGGTTTTTGCGGCAGCGGATTGATCGATGCAATAGCATTTTTGCTTAACAATGAAATACTTTCCTATGATGGAATCTTAAAATTCGAAAAATATGATTTCTCAGGCGTTTTGTTAGATTCTGAAGATATATCCAAAATCCAACTGGCAAAATCCGCAGTGTTTTCTGCCGCAGAGTGTCTTGCTTCTAAAGCAGGGGTTACTTTTGATGAACTTGACAGAGTGTTTTTGTGTGGGAATTTTGGTAGTTTTATAAATCCCAAAAATGCCGCAAGGATTGGGTTGATTCCTCAAGCTGTTGTACAAAAAACTTCTTGCATTGGTAATTCCGCTTTGGCGGGGGCTGTGATGGCGGTGATTGATTCAGAGTATCGCAAAAAGGCATGTGAGCTTGCTCAAAATTGTGTGTTGGTTGAGCTTGGCGGAAACAGTGATTTTGAGCAGAAATTTATAAAAAACATGTATTTTGATTCAAATGGAACGTTATAACTCATTAAACAGCTACCTTAGAAATCGGTTTGGCAAAAAAATTTATAAAATAGCGATAAATACGGGGCTCGGATGCCCCAACCGTGACGGAACTGTCGGGGTTGGCGGATGTATTTTTTGTTCGGGCAGCGGTTCCGGAGATTTTGCGGACACGGGCGAGGACATATACTGCGCTATTGAAAAAGCAAAGCATCGTGTTGCGTCAAAAATTGGACAAGATGGCGGGTATATCTGTTATTTTCAAGCTTTTACAAATACGTATGCGCCTGTAGAAAAACTGGAAAAACTTTTTGTCCCTGCTATCAAGCATCCTGATATCGTTGGGATTTCTATTGGAACAAGACCCGACTGTCTTGATGATGAAAAAATCACATTACTTTCATGCTTGAACCGCATAAAACCGGTATTTGTTGAGCTTGGGTTGCAAACCTGCCGTGAGGACACAGCTGTTTTGATAAATAGATGTTATGACAACGCCTGCTTTGAATCCTGTGTAAAAAAATTGAAAGCCAACGGTCTCAACGTTGTTGCCCACATAATCGTCGGACTTCCCGGTGAGGACGCAGAAGATGCAGTAAATACTGTTCGGTATGCGGCGTCATTGGGAGTGGATGGGATAAAGCTTCAGCTATTGCACGTGCTGAGAGGCACAAAGCTTGCCAAGATGGAGTATATTCCTCTTGAAATGGAAGAATATTTTGAAATCATTGCAAAATGTCTCAAAAACACACCAAAAAATATAGTGATTCATCGTTTGACCGGCGATGGCGACAAAAGTATCCTCATTGCTCCGCTTTGGAGCGCAAATAAGCGAAACGTTCTCAACTCACTAAACAGATATCTAAACAAGCACAACGTCTTGCAGGGTGAGCTTTGCGACAAATAAAAACACCTGAAACGGAAATTGTCTCCGATTCAGGTGTTGTTTTTTGTGTTATTTGACTTTCAGTTCAAGGATTGTCACGCCGGTGTCGCCCTCACCGTATTTTCCAAAACGGAAAGTTTTGATCCTGCGTTTATCCGCACGGAAATACTGCCAAAGTGCGTTTCTGAGAGCTCCCGTGCCTTTTCCGTGTATGACAGAAACTGTCTCATATCCCGCAAGTATTGCGTCCTCAAGATATCTGTCGATCATAAACCACGCATCGTCGCCTGTGTTTCCTCTAACGTCGATCTCATGCTTCACTGCCTCGGCAGAATGAGTGTATTGGGCTCTTCCCTTTTGCTGTTGTTTTTCAACTTTTTTGTCAAGCAGACGGATGTTGCTGATGCTTGTTTTTGATTCAAAACGTCCTGCAACAGCAAACACCGTGTCACCTGATACACTTTTTACAATTGCCTCAAGTCCAACGTCGGCAAGCAATACACGATCACCTGCAACAACAGGACGGGGCAATACATATGTCTCTTCCGCATCGGATTGGTATTCCAAATTGTCCTTTACCAATACGTTTGCATCATTGATACGCTGTTTTATGGCGTTTCTGGCATCATCTATACGCTGTGAGTTGAGCTGCCTTGCCTCAAGCTTTTTAATTTCATTTAGATCATTGAACACAGCGTTGCTGGCTGCTTTTGCTGCATCAAGAATGCGTTGCGCCTGTGCTCGTGCCCTGTCAAGCTCCGATTCGGATCTCTCTTTGAGCAGCTTTGATTCTTTTTCGGCTTGTTCACGCAGTTTCTTTGCTTCTTCCCTTGCCTCTTCTGCTTCGCTCTTTTGCTTTTTCAAGCTTTGTTCGGTCTCCTCCAGCCGAGTGATAACTTCTTCAAACCGAATGTTATCATCTGCAAGAAGCTGTCTTGCTCTGTCAACAATATCTCTGTCGATGCCAAGCCGCAAACTAATTTCAAATGCATTGGAGCGCCCGGGAATGCCTGTAATGAGACGGTATGTTGGCTTGAGAGTGGCAAGATCAAATTCACAGGAGGCGTTGATGACACCCTCTGTGTCAAGTGCATATAGTTTGAGCTCGGAATAGTGTGTGGTTGCCGCTACTCTTGCTCCGAGGGAACGAACCCGCTCAAGGATTGAAATTGCAAGAGAAGCGCCCTCGACAGGGTCGGTTCCCGCCCCCAACTCATCAAACAATACCAAAGATCTGTCGGTGCATTGCTCAAGAATTGATACAATATTTACCATATGAGATGAAAAGGTTGAAAGTGATTGTTCAATGCTCTGCTCATCTCCAATGTCTGCCAGAACCTGTTCAAAAATAATAAGTTCTGTCCCATTATCACAGGGAACAAAAAGTCCACTCTGCGCCATCATCGAGAGAAGTCCAAGCGTTTTTAGAGTAACTGTTTTTCCGCCTGTATTGGGACCGGTTATGATAAGAGCGTTTTCTTTTTCACCAAATTCAACACTGATAGGAACCACACGGTCCTTGTTGATCAGAGGGTGACGTGCTTTAATTAGCTTGAGTTTTTTGTTGCTTAGCTTTGGTCTGCAGCCGTTGAGATCAGATGAAAATTTTGCTCTTGAAAAAATTATATCAAGGTCTGTGACAGCTTCAAAGTCTATTTTTAGACAGTCAGAAAAATCCGCAACCTTTGCCGAAAGATCAAACAAAATTTTTTCAATCTCTGCCGTTTCCTCGCTTTTCAGCTCCCTGAGCTTGTTGTTTGCTTCAACAACTGCCATTGGCTCAATAAACAAGGTCTGGCCTGATGCAGACGCATCGTGAACAAGTCCTTTTACGTCGTTTTTGTGCTCTGCTCTGACAGGAACAACGTATCTTCCCTGCCTTACGGTCACGATAGTATCCTGCAAAAATTTTGCGTTATCGCCGGTGGTAAGTCGAGAAAGGATATTGCGTACGTTTTCCTCTGCTCTTTTGATTTCACGTCGAATTTTGTGAAGAGAAGAAGACGCATCGTCCGCAATCTGATCCTCGGAGATTATCTTCATGGAGATATCTGATTCCAAGCCCTTGTTTTCGGTCAGGGCAAGAAAGTACGGCTCAAGCGCTCCCGTACTTTTTCCATCGGGATACCGGCGGAGCGATGTGACTGCACGAAGCATGGATGCAACGTTGAGCAATTCCTTTGTTGTGAGCATTGCACCTTTACAGGCACGCTGTGCTGAGTCAATAACGCTCTCGGGTGCAGAGATTCCCGGCGAACCTTTGTAGGTCAAAAGCTCCAATGCCTGTTCCGTTTCATCAAGGCAACGGTTGATCATTACCTCATCAACAAGCGGAACTGTATCAACGATCCGTTGTTTTGCAACAGCGGTCATTGCGTATGAGGCATTCAATGCCATTATTTTATCATACTCAAGTGTGTGTATTGCTTTTTCAAAACCGTTGTTCATCAATAATACCTTTACTTACATCATCGATTTGAGGACCTTGAGCGAATTAAACTGCCTTTCGGCACATGAGAGCAACAGATGCTCGGAGCATTGAGACAGCAACGATATCTCGTGGTCACTCAGTGTATAGGATAAAAATCTGTTCTGCTCACAGGATACCAGATGCCTTATGGCAAAAATGCACCCATGGGTAAGCTGTATGTTTTTGTTTCCCGATGCGGCGGCGCACTCTGCGCAGACTATAGCATTCTCCGAAAAATCAAAAAAGCTGTTGCTCAGGATATCCTCACCGCAATATGTACATTCTGACGCATCGAGACAAAAGCCGCATTCTGCACACAAACGAATTTCAAAAGACATCTTGAGCTTTTGGTAAGAACATAGCTGTTTCTCGAGTGCATACAGAGAATTGAGCACAAGGCGCAATACCCTTGATTCATTCTCGCCCGGAACGGAAAAAGCGCTTGCCGCCTCGCATATAAAGCATGCCAGCGAAAAGGAAACCACATCTTCTCTCAACTTGTAAAAATCGGTTACAAGATTTGCTTCCATCAACGTATAAAAACCGTTTTTTTCATACAGAAGCATATCCGACAGAGCAAAAAGCTGGGCTGATTTGAGGTAAGCGGCAGAAAGTTTTTGGACTCCTTTTGCGTTGACGGAAATGACTCCTTGTTTTTCAGTCAATAGCGTAAGGAGCTTTCCGTTCTCTCCCTTTTCCTGCTCTTTGATGACCAATCCTCTGATTTTGTGATGCATGAGCTACTCCTCGTCTTTGTAACCAAAATCCGACAACAAAGAGGGTCTGTCTCGCCAGTTGTCTTTTACTTTTACCCAAAGGTCAAGAAATACCTTTGTGCCAAAGATCTGTTCGGCGTCCTCTCGTGCATAGCTTCCGATCTTTTTCAGCATCGAACCATTTTTGCCAATAATGATGCGCTTGTGAGATTCACGCTCGCAGTATATCTCTGCACGCACTGAAAGGATGCCTTTTGACTCTTTGAATGACTCTACGGAAACAGCAATTCCGTGAGGTATCTCGTCGTCAAGAAGTCTGAGCGCTTTTTCCCGGATTATCTCTCCGAAAATTTTTCTTTCCGGTTGATCCGTAATATAATCGTCGGGGAAAAAGTGGACGCTTTCAACAAGAAGCGGTTCCAGCTCCTTCTTGATTATGTCAACACCGTCTCCTGTCATGGCAGAGATTGGAATTATTGCATGAAAATCATATTTCTCTGATAGTTCGCCTATCTGTGCGGCAAGCTTTGATTTGTCTGCACAGTCGATCTTGTTCAGAAGAAGTATAACGGTGAGCTTTGATGCAAAGTATCTTTCCAGTGCCTTTTTCTCGGCCACGTTGAGCTCGGTGCAGGCCTCGGCAACAAAAAGGATAATGTCGGAGTCGTTTGCAACGTTTCCTGCCGCTTTCATCATATATTCTCCCAGAAGAGTGCGGGGTTTGTGCAGTCCCGGTGTGTCGGTGAATACGTATTGGTTTTCACCTTCGGTCAAAACTCCGGTTATGCGGTTTCGGGTCGTCTGGGGTTTTCGGGACACAATTGCAACTTTTTCGCCAAGTATAGCGTTTAAAAGAGTACTTTTCCCCGCATTTGGCTTTCCTGCAATCATAATAAAAGCTGTTTTTGTCATATCTACCTCTTGATTCCCATATCGTCAAGTATTTCTTTTTGCTTTGATTCCATTTTTTCTCTTTCATCATCATTTTCATGGTCATATCCAAGAAGATGCAGAGCAGAATGCGCAGCCAGGAAGCAAAATTCTCTTTTTGCAGAGTGACCGTATTCTTCTGCCTGCCTGTACGCTGTGTCTCGTGAAATAATTATGTCCCCAAGCAGTACGTATCTGTCGGGTGAATCAAAATCAAAAAAAGGAAACGAAAGCACGTCTGTAGGACGGTCAATCCCCCTGTGTTCTTTGTTGAGCTGATGAATATAGGCATCATCACAGATGGTTATGTTAACTTCAAACCGATGCTCGGGGTACATCTCGTGCACTATCTTTCTAACAACACGCTTCATGAGCGTCTCATAGATTCTCGGAATATCATCGGTGAGTTTTTCAAAATATATTCGTATCATTTTTTGCTCCTGCGGAAATAAGTTTTTTGGCTCGGTTCAGTTCGCTGGCTTATTGCCCTTTTTTCGTATGCAAGTATGATTTTTTGAACAAGAGGATGCCGAACCACGTCTTTGTGTGTGAATTTGAAAATACTGATTCCTTTGATGTCAGCCAAAATTTCAAGAGCATCTATCAAACCGCTTTTTTTGATAAAAGGCAAATCGATCTGCGTAACGTCGCCGGTGACAATGGCTTTGCTATTGTTGCCAAGACGGGTGAGAAACATTTTCATTTGTTCGGGTGTGGTATTTTGTGCCTCGTCCAGAATGATAAAAGCATCATCAAGTGTTCTTCCTCTCATGTACGCAAGCGGTGCGATCTCAATAATGCCTTTTTCGGTATACTTTGCAAAGCTTTCGCTGCCGAGCATTTCGCCCAGAGCATCATACAGCGGTCTGAGATACGGGTCTATTTTGCTTTGCAGGTCACCGGGAAGAAATCCCAGTTTTTCTCCTGCCTCTACAGCAGGTCTGGTGAGCACGATACGAGCGACTTGTTTTTTCTTGAGTGCCGTAACTGCCATAGCGACGGCAAGAAATGTTTTTCCCGTTCCGGCAGGGCCTACTCCAAATATTATGGAATTTTTTGATATCTCATCTACGTATCGCTGTTGACCAACGGTTTTTGCTTTGATGGGTTTTCCTTTGTTAGTGAGGCAGATACAATCGTCATAAATGGCAGAAAGCTCTTCCTGTTTTTCTTCCTTCACCATAGATATAACGTAATTCACATTGTTTTCTTCAATTGTGTCGGACATGGCACTGATACGTTCCAATTGCTGAATACATGCAGCTGCCATGTTTACATTTTCTGCGTTTTCTCCGCTAATACGAATATCGCCGTCACGGCTTGAAATGGTGACAGAAAATGCGCTTTCGATATTGTCAATATTTGTATCAAGCGTTCCAAAGAGCTTGAGCACAAAATCCATTGACATATTTGCAAGAGATTTTTCAAACATACGGTATTTCCTTTTAACAAAATTACTTGCTTGTTTTTCAATTATTTATTATAACATACACAAATTCTTTTGTCAAAGAAAAGAATAATAAAAAACGCCTTGACAAAATCACATTTTGCAGTATAATTAATTAGTATTTTTATGTGCTTATGCACACCACCCACCATCAACGAAAAGAGGTTTGGAAATGAAACTTACACTTCGCATCATTTCGTTGGTCATGATTCTCATCATGTCACTGACAGCTTTTGCCGCATGCAAGGACGAGGAAGATACCTCATCTACCACCGGCTCAAGCACTCAGACCAACGAGCTTTTCAGCGGGCTTCCCGAAGTTAACTACGGCGGCGAGGAGTTCACCATTCTTGTTCCCGGTGAGGAAGGCAGCAATGCAGGCTACACATCCTGCGAGATCATGGAGCAGGAGACTTCGCCCGAGGTTCTCAACGACAACATTCGTACAAGAAACGAGCTTGTTGAGGAAAGGTTTGGCGTAAAAATCGCAGAGATTCGTTCTACTGCCGATCAAAAAATGATGGCACTTATCCGTGAGGCATGTATGTCCTTCACAGACGAGTATGATCTGGTCATGCCCTATATCCCCGATGCTGCTACTCTTGCACTTGAGGATATGTTTTATCTTGTCAACGATTATCCCTATATCAATCTTGACAACCCCTGCTGGGACAAAAATGCTACCGAGGGTCTCTCCATCAACAACAAAAACTACTTTGTAACGGGCGATATCAGCCTTTTGACCTTTGCTTGCACACACGCAATCGTATTTAACAAGACTATGATCACAAACTATGGTCTTGAAAATCCCTACGATCTGGTCGAAAGCGGTGATTGGACTATTGACAAGCTCCGTGAGATGTCAAAGAACGTCACCAAGGATTCTGACGGCGTTACCGGAATGTCAAACACCGATACATACGGATTCCTTGTCAACTCCAACTTTGTTACATCCATGTTTGTCGGATGCGGTGAGCGCCTCACTGACAAAGATGCTGATGATATTCCTTTTATTTCTGTAGATTCTGAGTCTTCGGTTACCGTGTTTAGCAAGATCTTTGACCTTGTAAACGATTCAAACTGCACCGGCAAGATTGACTCTACCACAAGCGGATTCTATATCAGCTCTACCTCCGGCGGAGATGTTTCCGGTCACTGGAAAGCAGCTACCGATTCTGTTGGAAACAACCGCACAATGTTCCGCGCAATGTCCATCATCGATATTGTTGACCTCGGCTCCAAATATGACTGCGACTACGGCGTACTGCCCATTCCCAAGTTCAGCGCACAGCAGGATGATTATTATTCCTTTGTATCTACACTGTATGCTACCTGCGTAGCTATTCCCTCTTCCAACGCAGAGCCCGAGAAGGCGTCCATCATTGCTCAGGCACTTTGTGAGGCATCTACCGATACCACCAAGTATGCTTACTATGATGTTATTATGAAGGGCCGCAATATCAAAGACGATGAGAGCGAAGAAATGCTCAATCTCATCTTTGACAGCCGTGTATATGACCTTGGCGTAGTATTCAACTGGGGCGGTACCAGCGTCTATGATACAAACAGCATCGGTTCTTTCATGAACACGGTTGCTTTCAGCGGACAGCAGACATTTGCTTCTACCTACCAGTCTATCGAGGATGTGATTCAGAACGCTCTTGATTCGACTCTTGAAGAGTTTTACAAAGAAGACTGATTACTGAATATCTTTGTCACTTTGACCGCCCGTGATGTATTGGGCGGTCTTTTTTTGCGCAAAATGACAAAAATTTTTATTGTATGCGATTTTTCTTGAAAATCAACTGTAACTATGGTATCCTAAAATTGTTAAAGTTTAATGTTTATATTATAAGGAGTAGGTATGAAGAACATTGAGTTTCTGTACAAAGTGGATCCCGAGGTTGCAACTGCTGTTGAATCCGAGCTCAAAAGACAAAAAAGAAACATAGAGCTTATTGCCAGCGAAAACATCGTCAGTGAAGGTGTTCTTGCTGCTGCAGGTACCGTTTTGACAAACAAATACGCTGAGGGCTACCCCGCTCACAGATATTATGGCGGGTGCGAAGAGGTTGACAAAGTTGAGCTCATTGCCATTGAGCGTGCCAAAAAGCTCTTTGGTGCAGAACATGCAAACGTTCAGCCGCACTGTGGTGCAAGCGCAAATCTTGCTGTTTTCTTTGCTTTTCTTCAGCCGGGTGATACCGTTTTGGGCATGAATCTTGCACATGGCGGCCATCTTTCCCACGGTTCTCCCGTAAACATTTCCGGAAAATATTTCAACGTTGTTTCATATGGTGTTGATTCTGAAACACACCTTATCAATTATGATGAGATGGAGCGTCTTGCGATAGAAAACAAGCCCAAACTTGTAGTTATCGGTGCAAGCGCTTACCCCAGAGTGATTGATTTTGCACGTTGCCGTGAGATTTGTGACAAGGTTGGTGCAATTATGATGGTTGATATGGCTCATATTGCAGGTCTTGTTGCCGCGGGAGTGCACCCCAGTCCTGTTCCCTACGCCGACGTTGTGACTACCACTACTCACAAAACGCTGCGCGGCCCAAGAGGTGGTCTCATTCTCTGCAAGGAACAGTATGCAAAGCAGATCGACAAAGCTATCTTCCCCGGTACACAGGGAGGCCCTCTTGAGCATATTATCGCCGCAAAAGCCGTTGCTTTTGGCGAAGCGCTTTCTGATGATTTCAAAGCATATCAGCAGCAGATTGCAAAAAATGCAAAAGCGCTTGAAAAAGCACTGATTGATGAGGGATTTGACCTTGTTTCAGGCGGTACCGACAATCACCTCATTTTGATTGATCTGCGCAGCATGGGTGTAACAGGCAAAGAACTGGAGCACAATCTTGACGAGGTTCACATCACTGTCAACAAAAACGCCATCCCCAACGATCCTCAAAAGCCCACGATCACCAGCGGAATCCGCGTTGGTACACCCGCTGTCACTTCCCGTGGCTTCAAAGAAAACGATATGGTCACCATTGCAAAGCTCATCAAGCTCACTGCAACCGATTTTGAAAACAGCAAGGATTATATCATTTCCGAGGTTGACAAGCTCTGCTCTGCTCATCCCATATACGAATAAAACAACGGACCGGTATTTACAAAATACCGGTCTTCCTTATTGGCAGTCAATGCATTTTTTTATCATATTGAGTCCTTGCAGTACAAGGTTTTCGTACAAAGTCAGATCATGATTGTAGATCACGTTGCAATCACCCTGCATCAAAGAAAACCATTTTGTATCGATTCGTCTGCTGAGCGAAAGCATTGCGCTGTCATATCGCACCGACGAAAAAGAAAGCGTGCTCATTCTGCTCATGCCGCAAGTGACGCAAACAGAGCATTTGAGCCCGTCGGAAACATGGCAGTTTTGGGGACAAAGCAAAGTTTCTGCGGCAACAAAACAGGGCTCAAAATTTCCTTTTTCACTAACGGCGATCAGGTCATAAAATTCACGTTTTGGAAAAATGTCATACTCTCCTGCCGGCATCTTCTTTAAAAACCGATTCTCAAACCCCAGCAGCAAAACAGAAAATCCATCAGCCAAATTATCAACCCCAAAAAATGCATTTTTATAACGATATTCTATGCAAAATTTGAAAAAATATGACCGACGCCAAAAGCATCGGTCAATTTTTTTGTTATTTCTTTTTTTGTTATTTCTTTTTCTTTTGCTTTTTTTCTTTTCTTTTTTGGCGCAATTCCTTTACACGAGCCTTGATTTTTTTAAACGTTTCCTGATCAGTTTCCCTTTTGGACTCCAAAAACTCGTTTGTATCACAGTCAACGTATCCCAGGGAAATGTACTTTGTGCCATCAGTGGGAAAACCTTTTGCAGTCAATTTGCGGTTGACAATTTCTTTGATGATATAGAACAAAACGGCAAACAGAGGCACGGAAATAATCATTCCGCCCACGCCAAACATTCCTCCAAAGAAAAGCAATGCCACCGTTACCCAAAACTTGCTTACGCCAGTCTTGTCCTCCATGATGGCGGGCTCGATAATATTGCCCTCCACCTGTTGCAGAACTATCATGTATATGACGTATATGATGCCCTGCCGCGGCTCGGTGATGAGAACGATAAATGCTGTGGGAACTCCGCCGATGAAAGGTCCGAAAAATGGAATAATGTTTGTGATACCCAGTATAACGCTTGACAACAAAGCATAGGGCATGCCCATGACCGTCATAAACAGAAATGTTATGACCCCCACAATGGCAGAGGTGATGATTTTTCCGGAAACAAATTCTCCAAAAACCTCGTTGGCATACCGTGCTGTGGCAAAAATATCGTTTGCGCGTTCTTTTGAAAAGAATGCGAGGATCAGCTTTTTTGTCTGGGCGATAAAATTGTTTTTTTCAATGAGGGCATAGACACAAACTACGGTTGCGATGATAAAATCAAACAGGAAAGCGACAACGCTGATTACACCGCTTGTGGCAAAAGAAAGAATCCCCTCGATTGCACCGCTGAGCTCGTTGTTCAGCCATTCGTTAAAACGATTGATAATAGTGTCGATATAGTTTCCAAAATTGTTGAGGAACTCACTGTCGGAGCTTCTCTGAGTCTCAAACCAAACCGATACGTCCTCAACAAGCTCGGGGATGCGGTCGATGAGTATTTTTAAACTCTTGAGAAACTCAGGTATAATGAGGAACAAAAGCAAAACGATGATGGATAACAGTAACAAAACTGCCAGTATGACCGAAAGCGCTTTTGCCGTGCGCCGGATCGTTCTTGTGGATGTGCGTCTTTTTGTAAACAGCGCCAGAAACTTTTTGTTGAGCCAAGAATAGAGCGGGTTGATGACAAATGCCATCGCAATACCAAGAAAGGCAGGGCTCAATACACTGCCGATCCAAGAAAATATCCCTCTGATGAGATCAATGCTCAAAAAAAGCATAAAAGCCGCTATGCAGATACCAAATATGGCAACAACCCGAAAATCTGTTTTTTTGTTGTTTTGATTCCTGTCAGACATTTTTCACCTCAAAAAAACAAGAAAAATCATTGTTTTTCAAATTATACCACACAAAAAAATATTTGTAAACAGGAATTAAAAAAACAATTCAGAAAGAAAAGCCGTGGATCAAATGTGATTTGAAAACTTTTTGTAAAAAATTTGCATCGATCAACAAAGGAAAAATAAGGATAAAAATACAAGAAAACGTGAAAAAATCAATATTTTTTTGAAATACCCCTTGAATATTATATCTATAAGTGGTATAATGGACCGAATGTTAGATGGAGTAGTATGTGATAATATTACATTTAACAAATATCGACACTGTGTGGTGATACTTTTTGGCCGACAAATCCCCTGCTTCCCAACAAAAGATAGGCGCTGAGTGGGAGTCGCTGTCAGTGATGACGGCCGAGGAGGTACACCGCATTGCAAAAGGCAGCGGTGTTGCTGACACATATCCCTCATACAAGCTCAGATCCGGGTACGTCCTGCGTGATTTTTTTGGCGAGAGCATTGTTGTTCCCGTTGGTCCAAAGGACACTACGGTTCCCCAGACGTCTGTGCTCAATCCCGTTGGTGCTTTTTTGTGGCAGCTGCTGACAGAGGGAGCAACGTTTCCTCAATTGTTGTCCGCACTGCTGAATGAGTATGATATATCCGTTTCTGTGGCTTCTGCCGATGTGTATGAATTTCTCAACCGATTGATGTGCGACTCATACCTTGATTTTTGAACTCAATTTTGAAAAATAAATAATTTCACATAAAAAAGGAGTTAATTATGAAAAAACGCATTATCTCGGCACTGTTGTCGTTTTTGATGATAGTGTCAATCATCCCTGCGTTTGCTCTCTCGTCTCTTGCGGCCGATTCCACAAGTGCCCTGAGTGACGGAGCAAATTATCTTTCATTCCCTATCACTCTGCGTGACTATGCCGCAGACGGTATGTTCTTTGAGTGGAATGAAATCTCCGCAAATACCACATATGA
Organism: Eubacteriales bacterium; assembly: GCA_045538555.1. Taxonomy (GTDB): domain Bacteria; phylum Bacillota; class Clostridia; order Oscillospirales; family CAG-382; genus Coliplasma. Next base: position 77,731 of record JAZSRP010000043.1, on the reverse strand, counting down.
GTCGGTTAATTACTCAACAACAGCGGTTTATCCCGGCTCATATAACACCGATACTTGGAGCGAGAACTCTTATAGCGGAGTGCGTGTTGTTGGATATAGCTCCACATTCGGAACCTCTCTTCCCGATTCTTATGAATGGTGGATTTGTATCATCGTTGACGGTTCCGGAAATATCCTGTACGTTTTTGAAAACGGATCAACCAAAGATGTATACACTCAAATCATGACCGATACAAACTGTATGGCAACCTATGCCATCTGGTGTTGGGTGGGTGATACAACAGGCGGCTACACTGCTCTTTCTCAGATCACCAGTTCAAATATCGGTGTGCCCGTATACAATGATGCAGGATTCGTTTCCTCGCGTACCACCGGCGTCGGTGATTATTCAAAAATCGATGTCAGCGGTTACGTTGCCGGTACTGATTCCTACATTTACCTCTATCAAAACACACAGGGCGATGCCCCTACCATGCACCAGGCAAATAACCTTGGTTTTGGTCTGTTGCAGACAAACGACAATTCATATCTCAATAATCTGCCCGGCAATGCCGGCTCGATTACCGGATCTCAGTATATCAACAACGGCACTTACAACAGTTCCGATGTTCCCGAGGATCTTGCTGTTGTACTCAACAGCGGCATCACACAGACTGCTCATGGCGGTCTGATCCGTCCTGACCTTGTTGAGTCAACTCTTGGCGCAAACGGAAAGCCCGTGTATATCTCAACTGCAGTTGACTATATGGCAGCGCTGTTGCAGCAAATGCTCCAGGTAGACTATGAGAACGATGACGGCTCCGTCAACAACTATTTTATCATGGGTGCCAAGCTGTACAATGATGCAGGTGAGTTTGTGGGACCTATTGCAGGTACAAAGGATCTTGCGCAGGTATTCCGTGACAGTATCGAAAAAGCCGGTCTCAACGGCTACGTTGAGTATGGATATACAAAAGCAAAGGCAAAATTTGAGGCAGGCGGACTGACCAAACCCACCGATTGCACTACCTACTACGAGATAGCATACTTTATTATGCACAGTACTTTTACCGACAATGACGGTTACGGTACCGTTGTTGACGAGTATGAGTACATCAACCTCAAGGAAGTGCAGAACGATGACGGAACAGTAAAATACGTTTTCAACTCCGCTTATGATGACACCGTATACGATCCTGTAAACGGTATTATCTACAACACGCAGACCGACAACATTACTGCGCGTGTCGACGATAGTGGAAATGACGTATACACCAGAGGTCACAAGCAGCCCGAGTGGACGTTCAACCCCCTGTACGTTGACGGTGTTGATTACGGATACGGCAGAAACGGAAACGTTTATGAGGACAACGCTATTTCATATATTGATACCGGCAACGGTACTTATTATGAAAAAACCAACTACAACCTGACACTTGAGGGCCACGGAAAGTTCGTTTACAACACCGCTGACAACCTGTACTTCACCTTTACCGGTGACGATGACGTGTACCTCTATATTGACGGTACCCGTGTACTTGACCTCGGCGGCGCACACTCTATCTCTGCATGTACTATCTCACTCAACGACGTTGCAGCTGTTCTTGGAATGCAGGACGGCGGCGTATACGATTTTGACTTTTTCTACATGGAGCGCCACGGTACCGCAGCAAACTTTGGTATCGAGACCAACATCAAGGTCGTTGACCCCTCCATCGTTACTGACAAACTTGCGTATCAGCACGGTGCAGCTCTTGCTCAAGGTGCTTATATCGACGCAAAATCTCCCGTTACCTATGAGTTCCACATCAAAAACACCGGTGGTGACGCTATTGAAAACCTGACCTTCAGCGATCCCAAACTTGGTGTTTACCTCACAAAAGACAGCATCACACTCAACTCCGAGACCGATTTTTCCGATTTGTTCATCCGCGTACGCGAATTTGACGCAGAGAGCAACGAATATGGAAGAACAATCAAGTATGTTGGTATCGGTGACGTGACTGAATCTATTCTCGAGGAGATGCTTGAGGATGGAATTGGTATCAACGAAACGTTTGAGATCTATGGCTTTAACTACACCATTCCTGAAGATGACTGGGATAACATCAGCACGAGTACAGGAAAAGACGAGTGGAGATTTATCAACAAGGTTGATACCACTGCGGTTTCTGTCTCAAGCCAAAAGAATCTGAGCGGTTTTGCAGAGTGTTTTGTACAGAGATTCGAGTACCCCATCGAACCCCTCCACGTATATGAATGGACAGGAAAATCTGTCACTATCACTGAGGAAGACCTCATCGCAAACCTTCAGGAATCCCTGAGAAACAATGATTCACTCACCCAGCAGGAAAAAGACGCTGCAGTTTATATTGAGACGTCAAACACCGACTTTGTACTCTGTGACGCACTGGGCAACACCGACGCTTACTTGGTCAACCCCAACGTAACTGTTGATGCAAACGGCAACTTTGTGTTTACGGGTGTTACATCCGGAGTCGACGTTTTCTACTATCAGGCAACGGTTCGCAACCAGAGCACAAACGTTCCTACCGTCTTCAATCCCGCAGTTTGCGCTGTTTACAGCTACGACGCACAGGATGACAATATTGTCCTTGACTACGGTCTGCCCGTAAATCTCACTGCTGAGGGCGGAATCACTGAAAACGACACTATCCTTCTGCCCCGTAACCCCTACGAGACTGAATATGCATTTGAGATTGTTGCAAGCGAGTCTACTTCTGATTACGGTCTCACCGTTCTTGCCAACAATACTCTCACCTACACCATGAACAAATTTATGAGTGGTGAGGATACCATCAAGCTCAACGTTTCCGTACAGGAAAAAGATGCAACCGGTGATATCACCAAGTTTAACGGCGTTGAGATGAACGAGACTGTCACTGTCCTCCCTGCAAACTCTGTTTACTACGAGGATGACTTTGCTTCCATTATATATAATGACGACCTCGGCTGGAATGCAGGCAGTGCTTCTACCGGCGTTCAGTCTCCTGATCAGTCCATTAACTACGGCAACGATCCTTTCTATCAAAAAGATCAGAACAATTCACTTGACTCCCACGGCAATGTTCATACGCTGAACGTTCCTGAGATGAGCTCTGATGTAGCCTTCTCCTTTGAGTTCACCGGTACCGGTTTTGATCTCATCAGCCGCACCACCGTTGATACCTATGCGGTAATTGCTGTCCTTGTTTACAAGGTCGAGAACGGTGTTGTTGCAAATGATTTTACGTACGCTCTCCCTGTTATTACCGAGAGCAAGGGCGGCGACCTCTACCAGATCCCCGTCATCAAGATGAGAGATATTGATTACGGCACATACAAGGTTGTTGTCAACGTTGCAGGAAGCACTGCAGAAAAAACCCGCGTGCTCTTCCTTGACGGTATCAAGATCTACAAACCCTATCAGGATACTTCCAAATATCTTGCATCTGAGCAGAACGTTACTGTTCTCAACGTAAAAGAGCAGATCGAAGACAACTCCATGGCATACTGCACCATCAATTCTGACGGGTCTACCCTTGGTGTTGGAAACACTTTGGTTGAAAACACCAACGGTCTTGGAGATTTTGTACTTGTTGACGCTGCCGACAGAGATGATTATATCAAGAACGGCCCCAACAATGAGATCTATTTCAGCGGCGAATCCAACACCAGCGTTATTGCTTTCTACATTGAAAAGGATGCAAACGTTGAAGATACAAACCGCACTATCCAAATTGCTGTTCACCGCAAAGCGGTAAACAACGACAAAACTGCACTTTCTCTGGTATACGGAAGCACCGCAGAGCAGATTCACAATGCCGCAGAAGGCGACAGCAACTACATTTCTGTTGCAAGCGGAACTGAGATCTACTACACCATTGACGTTGCAAACCTCACTGAGGTTGACGGCAAATATTTGGTGCTTATCGGCACAAAGGGCGGCGATGCATTTACAGCAGTTCTCGCTATGACCAATATCAAGCTTTCCGGTTACACCGTATGCTCTGATATTGAGCTTGAGGTCACAGACGCAGTAAATCTTATGAACGCTGCTTCTTCCCCTGTTCTTTCTGAGGCAATCAAGCTTCAGGAGATTTCCAAGCAGACTACCTTTATTCCCAACGACGTTGTTGTCAACGATGAGCTGACTGTACTTTCTGCAAATGCAGACGGTGCTCTCACTGTTGTTACTACCGCAGGTGCTGAGAAGATCTCCGTGCTTGATATGTTTGGCAATGAAGTAGAGATCCTTGGATCCACAAAGTCTGTTGGTGATGACACCGTGACATTTGTTGCAGAGATTTCTCTCACCGCAGGACAAACCTACACTGTCAGAGCATTTGACGCAAACGGAAACGCTTCCGTCAACAAGCTTGACGTGTTTGTCGATTAAATAAGGAGGGCTTAAAAATGAAAAAACAATACACCAAGCCCATGATTGCCACCGAGTCACTTGAGCTTGACTCCCCCATCGCTTTCAACTGTACAGCAGATTTTGATGATGTGAAATCACTTGTAAACCTTGGCGTTTTTGCAGATAGCACTTGCTATATTCTCCCTGATGCTGATGGAAGAATTATGGGCACTGAGATTTGCTACCACTCCAACGTTCAGGTTGCGTTTACTTCGTGACAGGCAAATATAATTTTGATTTTTGTATCGCAGGTCTGAATATCAGAATCAAATCACCCGTAAAAATCGATTTCCCGGATTGCTTCCTCCCTTTTTTAAGGGAGGAAGCATCTGAGGCGACCCACCAGGGCGTATTTGAGATTTTTGTGGGTGAATATTTTTGTAAAAATGACCAAAGAGTTAGGGTTATCAAAGAATTTCCCCTCAACGACGGTTCAAAAATCATTCTTTCAGAATCATTTGAGGACAATACCCTTTATTATCTGTTTGTTCCAACATCTTTTAAAAATGCAATAACAAGTAATGCAAACTGGAATTTGCTATTAAATCTTGAGCGTTTTTTTGCCAAACACGGACGAGTTGTACTTCATTCTTCATGCGTTATTGATGCCGGTGAAGCAATCATTTTTTGCGCCCCCTCCGGCGGCGGAAAATCAACTCAGGCACAAATATGGCAAGAAAAATTTGGCTCGGAGATGCTCAACGGTGACAAAGTGATACTTGCTGTCAATGATGGAAAATGTATCGCTTACGGCAGTCCGATTGCAGGTACATCAGGCATATACAGAGATATTTCGGCAAACGTAAAGGTTGTTGCACGAGTTGAAAAGAGTGAAAAAAACGCTGTGTGTAAAATGACAAAGCGCGATGCCTTTTTGACGCTTTATTCTGAGTGCATCAGATTTGAATCAGACCGTTTGTTGAATGAAAATGTATTAAATACAATCCAAGAAATTGTTGCTGTTACTGATATTGTCAGGTTTGCTTGTGTTAGATCCCACTCTGCATCTGTTGCACTATCTGATTGGTTAAATAATCAGTGACAGAAACAAAAAAATTGAAAGGAAGAATTTATGAAGAAGCAATGTTCCTATTCTAAAACAAGCAGATCTTTTGCGCTTGTGCTGATGCTGCTTTGTGTGCTCTCGTTTACAAATATCTGTGCTATTGCTGCAAGCACGGGTTCACTTGGAGTATCCCCCAGCGGAGTTCAATGGGTCGTTACAAACGATACAGAGATATTTTGGCTCGAAACTGCTGATTCAGACAAATCAAATACTGAACTTGCTGATCAAGTAAAGCTTTTTGCATCCGAGCTTGAAGCAAAAGGCTGTACCTCAAGTGTGCTTCCCATCAAATACGGTGATGATATCAGCAACGCAGGAACAAATGATATCGTTCTCAATCTTTCATCTTCTCACAACATCACCACTCAGGGATTTATAGTTGAAGTTCCTGTAGGTGGAAAAATTGTAGTAAAAGCATCTGATGCAGACGGCCTCTTTTACGGTTGCAGATATGTTATTCAGCAGCTTATTCTTGGAACCAAGCTTATTGTCGGTCAGACATATACCGATTCCCCCGACACTCTTGAGCGCGGACTTTTCCTCGACTGTGCAAGAAAATATTTTACTCCCGACTGGATCAAGGATATGATACGTGAGATATCCTGGTCCAATATGAACACTCTCTATCTCCATTTCTCAGAGGAGATGGGACTTGGCATCAAGCTTGATGAATCCGATTTTTCAGAAGGTTATAAATGGATTGCCAACGTTGCAGGCCGTGACGGCACAATGTGTGTAGGAGCTGTAATTGCTGACGATGACAGATATCTGACAAAATCCGATATTATCGCTATTGCAGAGGTTGCAAAGCTGTATCATGTTGAGATCGTTCCTTCATTTGACTCCCCCGGTCACATGAACTATCTGGTACACGAATACAATAAGCAATATGGCTACGCTTCTGCATCCGATTACAATAAGGACAACGGTACATTTGGTATCGGTAACTATTTCAAATACAACAATTATACTACTCTTGTAAAAGGTTCACGCAATACTTCTTATTCAAGAGGTATCAATATTGCAAGTGAAGAAGCAAGAAACTTTGCTTATGAGCTTTACACAGCATATGGAAACTTTTTCAGATCCATTGGTTGTACAAAGTTTGACCTGGGTGGTGACGAGCTTTTGGGTTGGGGCTCTGCTGTACCCTCCAGCTCTGTTACAAAATGGAAGCAGCTTGACCACTGGAAAGAGTATGCTAAGTCTGTAACCGGAAAAACCAATGTGGTTGCTTATGACGGATTTATCTATTATCTCAATAGTGTATATAGTCTGCTCGTCGATCTCGGTTACAACGATATCAGAATGTGGAATGACGATGCACTCCGCTCCTCTGATACAGGTTGGCAGCAGGCAGTAACTCTTAATTCCAATATCAGAATCAACTATTGGACATCCGGTCAAAATACAATTGATACTTATGCAAAATCATACAAAATCATCAATTTCCTTGATGATTACAACTACTATATAGTCAATACCGGCACAAACGGGGCCAAAGTTTCGGCCCAAACAATTTATGACAGCTGGACTCCTTATACACAGGATACAAGCGGAACATCTGTAAGCAGCTCTTACAGATCAAATGTTTTGGGCGGTGCTTATGCTATTTGGTGTGACCATCCCTCGCTCCATACTGAAGCACAGGTAAAATCCGGTGCAATTGATCCTATCCGCGCAAATGCTGCAAAATGTTGGAATACCAGTGCAAATTCTTATGAGACTTATTCTGCTTTTGCTTCCAGAATGACAACTCTTGGCAGTGCTCCTTCAAATCTCAAAGAAGCAACCATCACTTTTGGTGTTGATACTGCTGCTCTTGTTGCTGCTATTGAAGTATATGACAACAACTACGAAACAAACAGATTTGCATATACAACAGAGAGCTTTGGCAATTATACTGCAGCTGTTGAGGCAGGCAGAGCACTTCTCAATGGTGAACCTTCTCAGTCTGATGTAAACAAAGCTGTTGATGCTATCAATGCTGCAATCGATGCTCTTGAAAACAAGCCGGAGTATGATGCGTCATATCTCAAGAGTGCTCTTGCTGAGTACAAAGCATGTAACTCTTCTGCATATACTGCTGAATCATACAACGCATACAAACAGCTTGCTGTTGAAGCTGAAGCATATATCAGCTCTGATGCTGATATTGAGCAGACCAGAGTTGACAGCTATTACTCAAGACTTTTCCGTCTGAGTGAAGAGCTTGTGCTCACTTCCAATGTCAGCGAAAATGACTACGTGTTCAGTGTTGCGTCCAGAACCTCTACTGCAAATCTTGGTAAATACTTTATATTTGCTGTGGGTATCAACAAAGGATATGAGTTCTCTGAAATCCGTATCTATGACGATCTCAACAACAGAGTTTATATAGAGGATATGCTTTTCTTCAATACAAACGACAGCCGCGATATGTATCAGATCAAATTCCAGGCACAGCATCTCGGAACACGCACCTATACTATTTATATCCTTGACAAGGACGGAATCACACGTTCTGCTGATTCTCTCTCCTGTACTGTTAATGTTTGGTAAAACTACAAATAACGGGCTTCCCTCAAGATGGAAGCCCGTAATTTTTCAATAGAAAACGGGTTGATGCTATGAACATGAAAAAGTATCTCTTTGCAAAAGGTGCTTACAACAAAATTCCTGTCAGCGGAACATTTGAGCTGACTGCAAGATGTAATTTTGACTGTAAAATGTGCTATATCCATTCTGATGAAAACGATACACACGCCATGTCGCGTGAATTGTCTGCCGCGCAATGGATCGATATTGGCAGACAAGCTGTAAATAAAGGAATGATTTATCTTCTCATGACCGGCGGAGAACCCTTGTTGAGAAAAGATTTTTCCTATATTTATACAGAAATGGCAAAAATGGGAGTTATTATTTCCATAAATACAAATGCATCTTGCATAACCCAGGAGATACTTGATTGTTTTCACAACCACCCACCTGAGCGTATAAACGTGACTATATACGGCTCAAGTGAAGAGACATATACTTCCCTATGCCAAAATAATTCCGGATACAAAAAATCCATTGAGGGGATCCTAAAACTCAAAAACAGCGGTTTTAACGTTATTATAAATACAACGTTTACGCATTATAACAAAAACGATATTTTTGATCTTGTTGCTTTTTCAAAAGAACACAACATCCCTATTCGCACCGCAAGCTATATTTTTCCACCGGTGAGAAAATGCGGAAGCTCAGAGGATTCTTGTTTTCTTTCTCCTGAAGAAATGGGCTGTTTGTCATCCAAGTTTGATATTTTGACCATGAACAATGAGCAGAAGCAAAGACGGATCGAAGTGTTGACAAATATCACCGAAGCTGAAGAACCGGAGCTTACTGATGACCCGGTTGAATGTTCTGCATCGTCATGCATGGCAGGAAAAGGCGCATTTTGGATCACCTGGGATGGGTTGATGCTTCCATGCGGAATGATCAACGGATTTTGGTCAGAACCCTTGAAATACGGTTTTCAAAATGCATGGAACGAGATTACAAAACGTACAGAAAGCATGTTTTTGCCAAAAGATTGTACAGATTGTCAATACAAAAAGATCTGCCCTTCATGTGCTGCGATCGGGTTTGCTCGCAACGGTGATCCATCTGTACTTGCGCCAGAGATGTGCAAATATATAAAAACTTATTGCAAATCATTTTTAAATGCTGCAAAATCATAAAATTTTGAGTGATGCTATTGACTGCATCACTCTTTTTTTCACAAGAAATTTGCTGCAGAATAAACTCATAATAAAAGGAGAAATAAATTATGTGTGAATCTGCAAAAATAATATTTGGAATTATATTGCCGTTTTTTGGTACTTCTTTTGGTGCTTTGACGGTTTTTGTATTGAAAAAAGATGCGGATAAAATAACACAAAAAGCACTTGTGGGAATTGCATCGGGAGTAATGCTTGCAGCATCAGTGTGGTCACTTTTGATACCCGCAATTGATTTATCAGAAAACAACAGCTTTGCAAAATGGTTTCCTGCCGTTACAGGATTTTTGGTAGGAGTGTTATTTTTAATATTAATTGATGATATATTGAAAAAAATGCAATCTGCAAGATGGAGTAGGCACACTGGAAAAAAGTCATTTTTAATGTTCCTTGCAGTTACATTGCACAATATTCCTGAAGGAATGGCGGTGGGTGTGGTACTTTCTGCATTGCTGGAAGCACACACGTTGGTGTCGGAAGCGGAGGTTTTTGCACTTGTTTTGGGTATAACAGTCCAAAATTTTCCGGAGGGAGCAATGATTTCTTTGCCGCTTGCAGGAGAAGGCGTTTCAAAACAAAAAGCATTATTTGTCGGATTGATTTCAGGAATTGTTGAACCGATTTCTGCAATTATTACAATAGCTATTACGTCTGTTGTGGGCTTTGCACTTCCCTACGTGCTGTCATTTGCAGCAGGAGCCATGGTGTATGTGGTAATATCAGATCTTATACCGGATATAAATTCTGACCAAAATGATCATGTGGCCTCTTTGAGTGTTGCGATAGGTTTTTCTGTTATGATGCTGCTTGATGTTGCGCTTGGTTAATCAATGAAATACTTGACAAATCTAGTAAAATTGTATATAATAATGTGATTTGATAAAATTTTTTGTGATGTTTCTATCAAATTATCCTGAGGATATTTGATATAACAAAAAGCTGTATTTGTTGTATTCAATTCCTCAATAATTGCTTTTGATAGTTACGCACAAATGATGAAAGGAACTATCATGAAGAAGCAAAACCCCCAATCAAACACAAACAGATGTATTTCTCTGTTGTTGACGCTGCTTTGCATGCTTTCATTCACCAACATCTGTGCAATTGCTGCAAGCACAGGTTCCCTTGGTGTTTCGCCTCAGGGTATTCAATGGAAAGTCACAAACGAAACTTCAATCGTGTGGCTTGAAACTGCTATCTCTGACAAATCTGATACTGATCTGGCAGAACAAATAAAGCTCTTTGCATCAGAGCTTGAGTCAAAGGGATGTACATCACAAGTTCTTCCTATCAAGTATTGCGATGATGCAGATAGCATTGGTGAAAACGATATTGTTCTTTCACTTTCATCAGCTCACAACATTACTGCTCAGGGATTTTCAATTGAAGTACCTGTCGGCGGAAGAATTGTTGTAAAAGCATCCGATGCTGACGGACTTTTTTATGGCTGTAGATATGTTATCCGCCAGTTGATACTTGGGGATGACCTTATCGTAGGTCAGACATATACCGATTCTCCCGATATGATGGAGCGCGGCCTTTCGTTGGATTGCGGTCGAAAGTATTTTACACCCAACTGGATCAAGGAAATGATTCGTGAGATCTCATGGTCAAATATGAATACACTTTATCTCCATTTCTCTGAAGAAATGGGACTTGGTATCGCACTTGATGAATCATATTTCAGTGATGATTACAAATGGATTGCAGAGGTTGCGGGTCGTGATGGAGCAATGTGCACACAAGCGATAAATGTTCCTACCGACAATAGCGTTTTGACTGTATCTGACATGCGTGAAATTGCTGAGGTTGCAAAATTGTATCACGTTGAGATAGTGCCCTCTTTTGATTCCCCCGGACATTTAAATTACCTTATCCACGAGTACAACAAGAACAGCAGCAAGGTTTCAAAGTACCATTCCGGCAGTTCAAACTATGCCGATGACCCAAACTACAACGTTTCCGGAGCAACCTTTGGAAATACAAATTTTGGTATCGGAAATTATTTTTACTATAACAACAGATATTACATTGTAGAGGGGTCAAGTGCGGCCGGTGGAACAGCGGATCAATACTCAAGATGTATTGATATCGCAAGTCAAGAGGCGCGTGATTTTGTTTTTGAACTCTACAGGGCATATGGTACTTTCTTCAGAGAGCTCGGTTGCACAAAGTTTGATATCGGCGGCGATGAACTTTTGGGATGGGGTACTGTCGGAGGATATAACAGATGGCAGGCACTCCCCCACTGGGACAGCTATGCAAAATCTATCACCGGCAACAATAATGCCGTTGCCTATGATGCCTTCCTTTATTTCATGAACACCGTTTACGGCATTGTAGAAGATCTTGGCTTTGATGATATCAGAATGTGGAATGATGACGTAATGCGTTCTACAGACACCGGATGGAATGGAGTCGTACAACTCAACTCAGGATTTTCTATCAATTATTGGACAAATCCATGGGGCAGTCCATATTTCAACACGCTTTCACAGTATGCAGAAAAATATAATGTTGTCAATTACCTCCAGGATTACAATTATTATGTTTTGAACGCATACAACGGCCCGAGAGCCACTGCTCAAAAGATCTACAACGAGTGGAATCCCTATATTGATATTCCTGCCGGATCATCCACACCGACAACAATTCCAAATCAATACAGAAGCAATGTAACCGGCGGCGCATATGCAATCTGGTGTGATATACCAAATCAGTATACAGAAGATTATATAATGTCAACTGCTATTGGTCCCATCCGTGCAAATGCGGCAAAGTGCTGGGAAACTACCGCCAACACCTCCCAATCATACACAGACTATGCAGCAGATATTTCTTCACTTGGCAATGCACCCGCCAATTTGAAAGAAGCGACAATAACATATGGCGCTGATTACACAGCACTCATTGCCGCAATTGAAGAATATGACAGCAACTATGATACAAACAGATTTGCATATACAAAAGAGAGCTTTGGTAAATATACTGCTGCTGTTGATGCAGGCAGAGAGATTCTCAATGGCGATCCTTCTCAGTCAGATGTAAACAAAGCGCTTGATGCTATCAATGCTGCAATTGCTTCTCTTGAAAATAAGCCCGTATATGATGCATCTGATCTGAATGATGCTCTGAATCTGTTTGAAAACTGCAATTCTGCTTCTTATACTACGGAGTCATACAACGCATACAAACAGCTTGCAGTTGAGGCAGAGGCATATTTGAACTCTGACGCAGATATTGAGCAAGCAAAGGTTGACAACTACTTCTCGCGGCTTACACGCCTTAGCGACGAGCTTGTGCTCCTCTCTGATGTCAGCGAAAACAATTATTTGTTCAGCGTCGCCTCAAGAACCGATACTGCAAATCTTGGAAAATACTTTATATTTGCAGTAGGTGTTGAGAAAGGTCATGATTTTGTAGAGTTGAAAGAGAATATTCGTATTTACGATGACCTGAACAACAGAGTTTATGTTGAAGAATGGATATTTTTCAATTCCAACCAAAACCGCGATATGTATCAAATAAAATTCCAGGCGCAGAATCTTGGCCGCCGTACATACACTATTTATATCTTTGATACCGAAACACGAGAGCGTTCATCAGATTCACTTTCCTGTACTGTTACCGTCTGGTAAAATAAATTTGTTAGGGCTTCCCGTTAAACGGAAGCCCTTGATTTTTTTAAACAATTGAAACAAATCATATTAAATCTTGACAAAATTTATATATAAACATATAATATATTTAAAATAATTAAAGGAGTACAATTATGTTTTGTAAAAACTGTGGCGCCCCATTGGACAGCAATGCATCTTTTTGCACAAATTGCGGATGCAATGTTGTTTCGTCAAGCCCTCGCCTTGACTGCATAAAATATTACTTCTCTTCTAAAAAATGGTCTACTGTATGCATTTTGTTGGCTATCTCTCTTGGAATGACCATCTATTCTGCTATTTCCACGCTCACATCTCAGGAATTTGATGTACCAACCTTGATCGGTGCACTTCTTCCTATTGTGTTTTTGGCTTTTACCGTTTTTGGAGCATATGCACTAAAGAAAAACGTTACAGTAAAAAACGTTGGATACCTTCGTTTTTACCCTGTGTTTATGAATGTAATATTGTACATCATTGGTGTGGCTCTTCTTATTTTTCTTATCATCTTTTCAACAATTGACAAGTATACAGAGATTCCCAAAGAGATCTTTGTGACTTTTTTTGGTACAACCGGCGTTATTGATCTCTTTGAACTGGTATACAATATCCTCACAGTTGTCTTTGTTGTAATTCTCATTTTTGTTGTTTTGTATATTATTGCACTTCACAAAATTTCCGGACAGATCAAGGCAATCCGCAATCAAGTGGAGCTTGGTGTGGCAACATTTAAGAAAGCCGGATATATCGTTGGTTTTTATAGAGCGATTGCCACTATCATGATAATTGGGACTATACTTGCTATCATCGGATTTATCGGTGCCCCTGCAGATGGTCAAAATGTTTTTAATGCATCTACCGTGGTTTCCTTTATCGGTAACATTTTTGACATATTCTTCTATTTTATACTTGCATCCTTTATTTCAGAATTCTCAAAAGCGATTCTTGCCTGCCCCGTTATCTCCGGCGGGACTGATACAAACAATTTTGGCGGGACTGCACAGCAGTTTGTTCCTCAACAGGAATCTTCCTCCCCCAATTTTTCGGATAATAACCAGTAATAATTAAAAAAATAAAAGCCACGTAAGTGGCTTTTATTTTTTTTTTCAACTCATGAAAAACGCTTTTGATGCCTTGTACATCTCATAGATATCATACTTGGATGCAAGTTCTACAGGTGAATGCATTGAAAGTATGGGAACACCGCAGTCAACAACCTCAATACCGTAATGTGATATTTCAGATGCAACAGTTCCGGCACCGCCCTGGTCGACCTTGCCATACTCACCAACCTGCCATACAATGCCCTCGCGATCAAAAATGCCCGCAAGAAGCGCCAGTGTTTCTGCAGAAGCATCAGAACAACCGCTTTTACCGCGTGATCCTGTATATTTGCTTATCACAACACCTTTGTTGAGATAGCAAGAGTTTCCTGCCTCATACGCATCTGCAAACGTAGGATCATATGCGCCGCCAACATCTGCTGACAGACACACTGTTTTTCTCTTTGCGTCGCGGAGATGTGCACCTGTTCCCTCGCAGAGGTCGTATACAAAATCAATATATGTCTCGCTTCCAAGTCCGGTGATGCCGTATGAACCGATTTCTTCTTTATCAGCAAGCATAACAATGGCAGTTTTTTGAGGAACCTTGCAATCAAACAGAGCCTTGAGCGAAGGAAAAGCACAGATTCTGTCATCATGACCGTAGGCAGCAATCATACTGCGGTCAAAACCAACCTCACGGGATTTTTGGGCAGGCACTGCCGTAATCTCTGCAGTTGAAAGATCGCTCTCAGTGATACCGTATTTTTCATTGAGAATGGCAAGAATGTTGAGCTTGACATCGCCCTCTTCATCAAGAGGCATGCTTCCGTTTATGATATTTAGAGACTCGCCGGGGATAAATTCTGCGGCACCCTTGCTCATTTGGTCCTTTCCGATATGAGGCATAAGGTCAGAAATATAAAAAACCGGGTCGTTTTCATCAGCACCTATATTGACATCAACTCTTGTGCCATCTTTTTTATACACAACTCCCTGAAGCTCAAGAGGCAATGCGGTCCACTGATATTTTTTTATACCACCATAGTAGTGTGTCTTGAAATATGAGAAACCTCCCGTCTCATACAAAGGAACAGGTTTGAGATCAAGACGCGGTGAATCAATATGTGACGCAATAATTCGGCCGCCGTTTTTCATCCCGTCGCTGCCAACAACCGCCAGACAGATGCTCTTATTTTTTGTTACCCTGTACACCTTGTCGCCGGGATTTAGCTTCATATTTGCTTTTAACTCAACAAATCCAAGTGCTTCTGCAGCTGATACAGCATATTCAACTGCTCTGCGTTCTGTTTTTGCCTCATCAATAAACACTCGGTACTCTTTGTTGAACGTTTCAACCTGCTCAAGGTTTGCCTTGTTTGCAACGATGGTAGACTGTGGGGTTCTCAAAAGTTTTTTTGCGTTTTCTCTGTCCATTTTTACTCTCCGTAATATAATTCTTTGTATTTTTCAGTGGAAGAATTTACTCTTTTAACAAAATTATAAGTTTCTTTGTACGGTATTCTTTTCAGCACAATACCGTCATCTGAATACCGGCTGTCCGCAAGCCATTGAGTCACTCTTCCGTGACCTGCATTGTAAGCAGCAAGTGCAGTATCCCAGTTGCCAAAACGGTCATAAAGGTGACGCAGATAATATGTGCCAAAACGAATATTTGTTTCGGGATCAGTGATTGTCTCCGCTTTGTGCTCAACCTCTATCAAACGTGCCAGCCAAGAAAAAGTGTCAGGCATCAACTGCATCAACCCTTGTGCACCTACAGGAGACACAGCATCGGGTTTGAAACTGCTCTCGGTCCGAATGACAGCGTACACCAACGGCTCGGGCACAGAATACTCACTACAATATTTTGTGACATAAGACTGGTACTTTTGGGGATAGCTTTGTTTTTCGTAGATTTTCACACCAAAAACGCATCCAACTGCAAAAGCAATCAATAACAGAATGCATATCAATAATCCACGTCTTCTCATACATTTTCCTTCACAACTTCATAAAAGAAATCCCGAACAGATGCCTCAAAATCCTCAAATGTAGAATCATTATATAGAATATAGTCGCTGTTCTCGGCAATATACTTGTTGCTTTTTTGATTATTGAGGCGCAGGATCGCATTATCACTGGAGATCTTGTCCCTCTGTACGAGCCGTGTGATGCAATCGTCATCACTTGCCAGGATACCAACCACAATATCGCATCGCTCGTTCAAACCACTTTCAAACAAAGTTGGAGCATCAAATATTACAATCGAATCCTCTTTCAGTGTACTAATCATATTATCGATTTGAGCGATAATATGCTTGTGAGTGATTTTGTTAAGCTTTTTCAATAACTTGTTGTTATTAAAAACCAATTTTGCAAGAGCGGGTCTGTCGAGTGCTCCGTTTTTTATATATTGACTGCCAAATTCCTTTTCGATTTCAAGCAAGCAATCAGATGGTGCAGAAATAAGGTTGTGATAAACCTTGTCACAGTCAACAACATAATATCCGAGCTGCGAAGCAATATTGCAAAATACACCTTTTCCGCTGCCGCTTCTGCCGCAAAGTCCAATTAAAAGCATGATCGAAGCACCTCCTCAAGCTGTTCTTTTGAAAAAGCACCTTGTCTGATCAATTTTGGCTCATCAACAAGCGAAAGTATCGTGGACTCCAACGAATACTGACATTTTCCGCAGTCAATGACTGCATCTGCAATACCATAAACGTTTTTTAGATCCTGAGAATCCTTTGCGCTCACATTTCCGGAAATATTGGCGCTGGTTGCGGCAATGGGAAGATCACATTCCATTGACAATAATTTAAACAAATTGTTGCTTGGAAACCTCAATCCCACCGTATCACTGCCCGATGTAACAATATCGGGAATCAAAGATCGTTTTTTCACGACAAGTGTAAGAGGTCCCGGTGTAAAAGCATCAATTACTTTTTTTGCCCGATCATCAATATATGCAAATTTTTTTGCCTGTTCAATACCGGTGATATGGCAAAGCAACGGTTTGTCAAGAGGTCTTTGCTTTGCTGCATAAAGACGCTTCACTGCATTTTGATCAAGAGCATTTACACCGATTCCATACACAGTTTCGGTTGGGAAAATAACTATTCCACCACTACGTATAATATCAGCGCATTCACGTATTGCGTTTATATCCGGAGAATTTTCATCAAAAACAAAAATATGTGGTGTCATATATATCACCTCAAAAAAATTATAACACATCATACCTTCGTTTTCCATAGGTTTTGGTAAAAAACTATTGAAAACAACTGTTTATAATGATATACTTATTTTGATAATATTTATCGGAGGACACAATGCCCATCAAGATTCCAATGTCGCTTCCTGCGGCCGAAAAACTGATAAAAGAGAATATTTTTGTGATGGACGAGTCTCGCGCTGTCAAGCAAGATATCAGACCGCTCAAAATTGCGATTCTCAATCTTATGCCAACAAAGATTGTGACAGAGACACAGTTCCTTCGCCTTTTGTCCAACACTCCTCTGCAGATCGATATTACACTCCTTGCAACCGCCTCTCATCAAGCAAAGAATACTCCCATGGAACATCTCACTGCTTTTTACAAAACTTTTTATGAAGTTAAAGACGAAAAGTTTGACGGTATGATCATTACCGGTGCCCCTGTTGAGCTTCTGGGATTTGAGGACGTGGACTATTGGGATGAGCTCTGCCGTGTATTGGAATGGACAAAAAAGAACGTATATTCAACCCTTTACGTCTGTTGGGGAGCATACGCAGGCCTGTATTATAATCATGGTATTGAAAAACATCCGCTGAAAGACAAAATTTCAGGTGTCTACAGGCACAAAACACTTGTACCGGAGCATCCGCTTGTTCGTGGTTTCAACCCCGAGTTTTCCGCTCCTCATTCCAGATTTTCAGGTGTAACCGAGTCTGACATTACGTCAAAAGATGAACTTGTGCTCCTGGCAAAATCCGAGGATGCCGGTGTATATCTTGTAGCCAACAAAAACGGCAGAGAGGTGTATGTTACCGGGCATTGTGAATATGATTTTGACACATTGAGGAATGAGTATCTCCGTGATCTCGGAAAAGGTATGAACCCAAATGTTCCAAAGAACTACTTCCCCAATGATGATCCAAATCTTGAGCCAATTGCAACATGGCGCGCCCATGCTCACCTGTTATTTGCAAACTGGCTCAACTACTTTGTGTATCAAAATACTCCCTACAACCTTGACGAGATGCTCAATTATTAGTTTTATGTATAAATATAAGGACAGAAGTGTTTTCTGTCCTTTTTTTTATGAAAAATTATTGTTTTTCCATATTTTCGATTTTATTTCTGAGGATTGCAATTTGTTCGGTCAAGAACTCCAGTGCTTCTTCAATCTCTGTGATTCGCTCATCAAAACCGTTTTCTTCAGCAACGCTGTCGGTGCTGTTTTTGTGAGCAAAGTCAAAAAAGCTTGAGAAAGGTAATCCAAGATTGTCATTGATTTTTTTTTCGTAGGATGATACATCAATATTTTTTGAATCAAAAAACCTCTTTGTCTCATCGGACACAAGGTGATATACATAAACAAAGCATTGAACATCAACTCCGGATTGTACAGCTTCTTTGAAATATTTTTCAACAATATCCTTATTACAAAAATGTATGAATCGTGAAATGTCTTGAATGCTGCGGGGATTATAATCAAAGCGCTGACAATACCCCGCCAAGATCTCGGCACTGGTGTCTTTTCCCAATAAGTGCCACCAGGAATTGAAGCAACCCGGACCAACTCTGACAGCAATTTTTATTCCATGTTTGATTACAATGGAGTCGGGCATTTCCGAAATATACGGTCTGAGAAGATTCCATGTCCCATCATATTTATCAACACAGATCTCAAATACAAGATCAAGTACTTTTTCGTTTTTTATCATTGGTATAAGCTGTGCCAATATATGCTGCTCATTATTTGCGTATTTGTTGAGAACAACCTTTGTCAAAGTTGACTCTGAGAGATACGGCAGCAAATGTGCACGTCCCTTTGTACAATCCATTTCAAATGCACGCTCTGCAATCAAAGACAATGTTTTTTGATCGGCAAATTGAAACAAAACACTTGCAATCTCGCTTCCCTTTGATACAACTATCTCGATGATTGCTTTTGTGAGAGTATCATTTGAAAGATAAGGTGCCAACTCATACACATCACCTACCAAGGATTTGTCCGGCAATGCAAAATATTGATCATCAAGACATTTGTTATGATCAGTTGAAGATACGTCATTGCTGTTCATTGCAGCAAGAATCTCATCTGCAGGAACAGAAATTGCATCAGAAAGCGATGCCAGTTTTGAAATCTCAGGCATTGACTCCCCACGCTCCCATTTGCTGACAGCTTGATGCGAAACACCCATCATATCTGCAAGCTGACCTTGAGTGATATTTTTCTTTTTGCGTTTTTCCGATAGAAAAAGCGCAAACCTTTTCATATCAAACATCATTGATCTCCTTTTCTTCTGAAAAATACAAGAGCTCTATGAAAAAATTCTAACAAAAATCTGTATTTCAGTCAATAAACTTGTGATTGAAAACACAATTTTTGAAAAATGTAAATTACAAAAACGTTGCAACCAATGGTTGAATCTATAGGAAAACAAAAGCCGCAATCTAAAAACTGCGGCTTTTTCAGTAAATTCTAAAGGATCAATACATTCCGCCGCCCATACCGCCTGCCATTGCAGCGGCATTTGCAGCAGCGTTTTCATCTTTTTTGTCAGTAACGAGTGCCTCTGTTGTGAGCACCATTGAAGCAACGCTTGCGGCATTTTGGAGAGCGCTGCGTGTAACCTTTGTGGGATCTACAATACCTGCCTCGATCATGTCAACAAATCTCTCGTTGTATGCATCAAAACCTACTCCGGGAGCTGCACTCTTGACATCACGGACAATGACACTGCCCTCAAAACCTGCGTTCTCAGCGATCTGACGAACGGGCTCCTCAAGTGCACGAAGAACGATTCTTACACCGGTCTTTTCATCACCCTCAACGGTGTCAACCAACGCCTCAACTGCGGGGATACAATCAGCCAATGCAACACCGCCACCTGCAACGATACCCTCTTCAACAGCAGCTTTGGTAGCGTTGAGAGCGTCCTCGATACGAAGCTTTTTCTCTTTCATTTCTGTCTCGGTTGCTGCACCGACTTTGATTACAGCAACTCCGCCTGACAGCTTTGCAAGACGTTCCTGAAGCTTTTCTTTATCAAAATCACTGGTAGAAACTTCAATCGCGGCTTTGATCTGACCGATACGTGCCTTTATCTCACCTGTATCACCTGCACCGCCAACAATAATGGTGTTTTCCTTGTTGATCTTGACTTGTCTTGCTCTGCCAAGCTGCATGATGCTTGCATCCTTGAGCTCAAATCCAAGTTCAGAAGAAATTACCTCACCACCGGTAAGAATGGCAATATCCTTGAGCATATCTTTTCTTCTGTCGCCAAATCCTGGAGCTTTTACTGCAACGCAGGTAAAAGTACCTCTCAGCTTGTTGACAATAAGAGTGGAAAGCGCTTCGCCCTCAACATCCTCTGCAACAATAACAAGTTTTTTGCCGTTCTGAACAACCTGCTCAAGAAGAGGAAGAATCTCCTGAACGTTTGAAATTTTTTTGTCTGTAATAAGAATGGACGCATCGTCGATAACAGCCTCCATCTTGTCGGTATCTGTGACCATATAAGGAGTGATATATCCACGGTCAAACTGCATTCCCTCTACTACCTCGCAAGAGGTCTCTGCGGTCTTGCTCTCCTCAACGGTAATAACGCCGTCGCTGGTAACCTTTTCCATAGCGTCAGCAATCAAAGAACCGATCACCTCGTCGCCTGCAGAAACAGTGCCTACTCTTGCAATATCAGCACTTCCGTTGACTTTTTTGGATGAAGCTTTCAGTGACTCAACTGCTGTTTCAACTGCTTTTGCAATTCCTTTTTTAACAACCATGGGATTTGCACCGGCGGCAACATTTTTCATACCTTCACGGATAAATGCTTGTGCAAGAAGAGTTGCGGTAGTAGTTCCATCACCTGCGGCATCGTTTGTTTTTGTAGCAACTTCTCTCACAAGAGATGCACCCATGTTTTCAAAAGAATCATCCAGCTCTATCTCTTTTGCAATAGTAACACCGTCGTTTGTAATGAGGGGTGCACCAAATTTCTTGTCAAGAACTACGTTTCTGCCCTTGGGGCCAAGTGTGATCTTTACGGTATCGGCAAGCTTGTCAATACCGCGCATGAGAGCTTCTCTTGCTTCAATGCCGTTCTTTATATCTTTTGCCATAATGTGTTTCCTCCAATTCAGTCTTCTACAGTTGCGAGAATATCATTTTGACGGATAACGATATATTCCTCACCGTCAAGTTTGATCTCTGTTCCGGAATACTTGCTGGTTATAACCTTGTCGCCAACTTTTACAGTCATGACGATGTCTTTTCCATCAACGTTTCCGCCGGGGCCAACCTCAACAACCTCAGCGATCTGGGGTTTTTCTTTGGCGGCTCCGGTAAGAATGATGCCGCTTTTTGTAGTTTCTTCGGCTTCCAGCATTTTGATGACAACTCTGTCAGCCAAGGGTTTGAGTTTCATAATATAACCTCCGTTATAATAAATTATATAATATTTTTCGCATATTGTTATACTACGCAATTATGAACAAAAAAAGAATATGTGTCATATAATTTGTAAAGTATTGGCAGACTGACGGCAAGAGTGCCAATGTTTGACAATAAAATCAATAATATTCGCTTATTCTCACTGTTTTTCAGTGCCAATCAATGATTACGCTTGAAAAATTGATAGAATGTGCATTTTATCATACCGTTGTACATCGGACGCTTTTTGTCGCACCTTCTGCCAAAGTGACGCTCAAATTCAGGATCCGAAGTAATAACGTATATCTGCCATGCGGGTACGTTTTCCGAAAAAGCTTTTCCCATTCCTTTGTATAGTGCCCTTGCGGACTCAATATCCAGCAGACGCTCACCATACGGTGGGTTTGTGACTATTGTTCCCCTTGCCTCGGGTACCGGTGAAACAAAATTAATTGCATCGGTCACACAAAATGAAACTGCATCTGATACTCCTGCCTTGGTTGAGTTATCTTTTGCAAGAGATATGCATTCTGAATCAATATCCGAACCATAAACGAAAAAAGCAGGATCGTGTATTTTGCTTTTTGCTTTTTCCCTTTCCAAATTCCAGACACTGTTTTTCAAAATGTGAAACGCCTCAGCAGAAAAAGAGCGGTAAATTCCCGGCGCAATGCCTTTTGATAACATTGCAGCCTCGATGGCAATTGTTCCGCTACCGCAGAGCGGGTCACAAATAATAACATTCTCACGTGGGCGAGAGAGCGAAACCATTGCGGCGGCAAGAGTTTCGCGCAGCGGTGCAATTCCAGCCAGCTTGCGATAACCGCGCTTGTGAAGCGGCTCGCCGCTTGTATCTAACATTATTGAAGCCACATCGTTGAGAATAAAAAAGTTGATCTGATATTTTGTGCCGCTCTCTTCAAAAAATTTGATACCATAGTTTTTTGACATACTATCAACAATGGCTTTTTTTATAATGCGCTGGCAATCAGGAATTGAAAACAGCTTTGATCTGACGCTATGTCCCTTTACAGGAAATGCGTCTTCCCTGCCGATAATTTCATTCCAGCAAATAGACTTTACACCCTCAAAAAGCTCATCAAAAGTCAATGCCTTGAACTTTTTCATGAGAATAAGAACACGCTCAGCATATCGAAAATGTATATTGCAGACAGCAATCGCTTCAGGTGGCGCTTCAAACTCCACTCTGCCGTCAATGGTTTCAATACGCTGGTAACCAAGGGCATCAATTTCTTCACCCAAAAGTCTTTCGAGTCCAAATAGGCACGTTGCTACAAATCTCATATCGGCCTCCGGAAATAATTTAAATAATTGTATCACAAATTCAAGGTTTTTTCAACAGATATTTATTGTGTTCACATACAAGTTTGTTTAAAAATTTTGCTATTATTTGTGATATTTTCGATTAAAAAAGGGTGCTTTTGGCACCCTTTTGTTTAGAAAAGATACATATCCGTATATCCAGCCGCAATTCCAAGACACGCTGACAAAAGTATCAGCAGTATTGGGTTTTTCTTTTTGAATGCAAGATATACTGTAATCCCAAAAATTAATATATTTGAAAAGAAACCAACACCGTAAACTGTTTCTGATATGGGAGTTGAAAAAAACACTCCTGCTCCTAAAGAGATCACAGCCGATGCAATAAGTCCAACAACAACAGGACGCAGGCCGGTAAGACAACCTTTTACAACAAAGGAATTTTTGTACTTTTCATAAAACCTTGCCACGATCAATATGATCAAAAAGGAAGGAAGCACAACGCCGACAGTTGCACAAATTGCGCCAAAAATTCCTGCATTTTCGACCCCAATATATGTTGCCATATTTATTGCAACGGGACCCGGAGTACTCTCTGCAACTGCAATAAAATCCAAAAGCTGTTCTTCGGGCATCCATTGGTGAGCAAGCACCTCCTGCTGCATCAACGGAAGCATTGCATACCCGCCGCCAAAGGTGAGCGCGCCGATTTGAAGAAAGGTAAGAAAAAGCTCAAGGAGAATCATTTTTTATCTCCTTTCTCTTTTTGTTTGCATAGTATTGCTGCAGCCAGCCCAATAAATGCGCCACCGATGATAACAAAAACAATATTTACATTTGTAAACAAGACTATGGCAAAAGCAACACATGCCAGTATTGCAGAAGAAAGATTTTTTGGACAGGATTTTGCCATTCCAAAAAGCGCTTTGACAATCAGCGCAATCACGCCTGCGCGTACACCGTTGAAAGCAAAACGCACAACTGTGTACTGGTTGATCTTTCCCAAAACAAACGCAAGTGTAACAATGATAAGAAAAGACGGAAGAACTGTGCCAATAGTGGCACAAAATGCTCCCCAAAATCCCGCTACCTTTGTTCCAACAAATGTTGCAGTATTGATTGCAATTGGACCTGGGGTGCTCTCAGCGATTGCCACTATGTCCAGCATATCAGATTCTTTGATCCATTTTTTCTTTTCGGCCACCTCGTTTTGGATCAGCGGAAGCATTGCATACCCGCCGCCGATTGTAAAGGCACCAATCTTGAAAAATGTTTTGAAAAGTTGAAATAACTTGTTGTTCTTCATTTTCATTCCACGTTTATTGTGACTGTACAATCACCGGATGTACAAAGATAATCATTGGCAGCAAAGCAAAAGCTGTCAGTACCTGAAAAACCCTTGTTGGGATAGTAGACAAAATCACCGTTTGAATCAACCGATACAGTCCCGTGAGACGGAGATTTTGTCAATTCAAAAGAGACGCCGACAGTGTCATTTGCATTGAGATTGCCAGAAAACATTTTGTTGGAATAGGCGTTGTATTCCTGATCTACAACACTGTCAATATCAAATCCCAACGTGCCTTTCACAAACTGATACGTATAGTCGTATATCAATCTGTATTTTCCCGTAGAATAGCATGCAGTATTAAAATATCCCACGCCTTGGTAGTACATATGGATACAGTCACTCATATATCCGTATTCTACACCGCATCGCAAATAATCCATATATTTCTGGAAGTATCTGTCATCAGAAAAAGCTCTGTTGTCCAATTCCAGCTCAATGCACATTCCGTACTTCTTTGCAATCTCCGAAGCGTAGTAAAGCCGAGATACCGGTACGTCAAGATTGAAAGCATAATTTGGCTGGAGACAGCCCGTCACAAAACCAAAATCTTTCCAGTCTGTAAATCCGGTTGCCTGAAAATAAGGGATCCAGAACAGCTGCTCGTTGTTATATTTCAACATTGCGCTGACGTTTTTTGCCGTCTCGGCATCGTCACCTTCAATTGTTTCATGGAACCAATAAAAACCGTTGAGCTGTAGATTGTCATACCCTCGGGCGTCAAATTCCGTACGCACTTTTTGGGTATACCACTGTGTAACCTTGATGCGGTCATCCATTTTTGTCAGGTTCTCGGAAACACCGTCACCGTCTACATCGCCAAAGCTTGTCAACGTTGTGTCAAGGTGCGGAATTGCAACAAAAACCTTGAGCTTGAGCTGTGATATACCAAGTGCTGTTTTTACGCTATCTGCCACGTTTTCAAGTGCCTGGAAGCATCTGTCTGAAGCAAAAATATCGTTGTACAAATAATCCCAGTCGCTCTTGATATTTGTTCCGTATGGTCTACCGCCGCTTGGTAAAGTGCCGGTGGTGGGAAGAAACAAAAATCCGTCAAACATTGTGTCGACAATATTTCCGTTTTGATCCAAATATGCCACATATGGCAAAAGAAACTCTTCATCAGTGACGGTTCCTGTATGATAAACCAGATTGACATCCTTTGCGCCACCGAGAATATCGGGATCGGGTGCCATATACCCTTGGTTTTCGTTTCCTGTAAATACAGAGTGGGTTGAAAGACCTGAGGAAGAGAGAGAGGTTGCATAATCAATATTTTTTGTGCCGTTTACAGTAATTTCATCAAGAAATACGTGTGCGGCGACCGTCATGTAAACAAGAGCGTATCTTGCCTTGTATTGTTTGTTTAGCTCGCGCTCAACAACAAAAATCTGTTCGTCATACAATACGTCTGGATAATGGGTGTCTGCGACGTACCAGTCTTTACCGTTTTGAGAAAGAATGAGCGACACTTTTGTGGGCAGTCGGATTCCCCAACTGTCATTTACAAGAAAACGGATTGAATAGCTATCAACTGCAGAAAGTGCTCCAAGATCATAAAAAACATTTCTACCTGTGCCTCGAGAGAAATGAAACCAATATCCGTTGTAGCAGTTGGTGTCGGATGTATATTTTCCGTCCGTAAGCAGATTGGAGGTCTGAGGAGTGTTTGATTCACCGTAATACTCGTAATCAAGATCAATATCCGAAGTAATCTGCTGAGTTTTTCCAAGAATCAGATTTTGGTGTGTATTATAATCGGAATCGGATACATTGTGATATATATCTTTTTCAATAACCGGAATGTTTGGAGTATCATATACAAAATACTGCAAAGGGGCAGAGCCGCTGTTTTCAAATATTTGTGCCTCTTCAACCCAACAGTAAAAATCATTTGCAGGGATATAAAAAGTAATGTATCTTGCACATATAATTGAATCAAGTGTCACAAAATACTCAAAATTTTCATCTTCACCGCAAGTCATATATGATCTTGCAACGTTGATCATCGTATCGGTAGAATCACCGGCAAATATATCAACAAAAACAGGCAAATCGATTTTTGCGGCGGGACGCTTGAAGCAATGGAGAGAAAAACCGCAAATGGTGGTATATTTTTGACCAAGATCGATTGTGATGCCGATACCTCCGTTTGCATCGATTCCCACAAAATTTTGACTTTCAAAATAAGAACCGGTATCAACTCCGTCGGTAAGCACCCCGGATTTTTCACCCGTCCTCCAGTCAAACCCGTTTGCAGTGATTTCATAGCTGCAATTATTGGAAATGACGGTTTTTCCTTTTTCTTTATCGTATGAAACACCGTTGGAAAGTGCAATGAGATTCACTTGACGCTGTGAATCCGTAACAGTATCACTTCGATAAGACTCAAAAACTCTGTCAGAGGGATAAGTTTTGTAATCAGGAATATTTGAATATGCAACAATCTCATCTATAAATATCCAATATGCTTTTTTGGTCAGGTCATATTTTATGTATTGATATTCAAGCTCTGTCTGTGGCACAAAATATGCACACTGGATCGTGTTTTCAACATATGCGGGCATTGTCATCGTGCCGATAGATTCCCATGAAACCCCATCATCTGAACCGTACAGATCAATAGCAGCGGGAGCAGCAATACCGGCATTTGTTGTGGCAAGATAATAGAGTTCAAATCGATTGAGCTTCTTGCCGTCGTTTCCCAAATCCAATACCACAAAAAAGCTTGAATTTATACCGCAAAATTCATTTGAAGAATAAGAAGCGGATTTTGCATGGATGCCATCGGTCAGCTCACATGAGTAAGTATCGGGATAAGTGCTGCTTGGTGAAACACTGAATGAATATTGCTTTCCGTTGCTGACAGGTGTGAAAAACTCGGGGTTTGAAATATCATATGTACCAAGTACACTGCGTTTTACCATCAAATAGTCAGAGGCACCGATGTCACCGTCCCCGTTGACGTCAGCCGCTTCCAAAGAGCTGCGCGAAAGATCATAGGTGCCGAGACAATATCTTTTGAGCGTGAGATAATCAACTGCAGTAACGCTTTTATCTCCACTCAAATCACCGATATATCTCGTGGCAAATACAGTTTCAAAAGGAATGACCAGTGAGAAAAGGATAAAAGCTGCCAAGAATACTGTAGCTATCTTTTTCATCAATAAACTCCCCGTGCGTTATTTTTTATCTTATATTTAATTTTATAATATCATACATCTACCGCAAAATCAATATTGTTTGATTTGTATAACAAAAATTTGCGGTATATCTTGTATGTATTTATTTCATTTTTTTGAAAAAAAGTATTTTACTTTTTACAAAAATGTTGTATAATTAAGTGGTTTAATATGATATCAGAGGTGATTTTATGAACTTTTGGGAACCGCAAACATGGTCATTTGTTTTGCTTTGCGCTGTTCTTCTTGGTGCCATTGTTTTGGCAAACGCTCTTAAGCAGTTGATCCCATTTTTGAAAAGATCACTGATACCCGCTTCGGTACTTGGCGGAATTATACTTTTGGTCATTTCTACAGTTTGCAAAATGTGTTGCGGAGACTACCTTTTTAACCTGGCGGTATTCTCTTCAGACAGCACGGTTTCCGGAATGAATGAGTTGGAAAATATTACCTACCATTCACTTGCAATCGGTTTTATTGCCATGTCCCTGCGCCAAGATAAAAAATCCTTTACCGGAAAACGCATGGCAGAAATCTTTAACACAGGTGTTACCACTGTTTCAACCTATCTAATCCAAGCTATATTGGGTATTGGTATTACCATTGGACTTTCATGCTTTGTTCCAAAGCTTATCAAAGCAGCCGGTATCATTCTTGCACTCGGATATGGTCAGGGAACCGGCCAGGCACTCAACTACGGCTCTATCTATGAGTCATCGTATGGCTTTGAGGGAGGAAAGAGCTTTGGACTGACAATTGCTGCTCTTGGGTTTCTCAGTGCCAGCATTTTGGGTGTAATGTATCTCAACTATCTCAAGAGAAAAGGCAGGATATGCGATGCATCCGATGAAACAGCCAAAACAATGAAAGGTGCAGATATCCAAGCAGACGATGAGATCCCCATGACTTCCACAGTTGACAAGTTTTCCATTCAGGTTGGGTTTATTATCTGTGCATATGCAGTTGCATACATATTCATGTACCTTTTGAGCAAGGTTGTCGGCGAGGGTATGACCGCTACTATTTTTGGTTTTAACTTCCTTCTCGGAACTTTGGTTGCAGTTGGTTTCAAAGCTGTTTATAATTATTTTCGTAGAAAAAAGGTCATCAAACGCGAATATATCAACAATTTTATGCTTTCCAGAATAAGTGGTTTTGCTTTTGACGTTATGATAGTTGCAGGAATTGCCGCAATACAGATCGATCTTATTGCAGAGTACTGGT
Source organism: Eubacteriales bacterium (assembly GCA_045538555.1). GTDB lineage: Bacteria > Bacillota > Clostridia > Oscillospirales > CAG-382 > Coliplasma. Next base: position 49,143 of record JAZSRP010000043.1, on the reverse strand, counting down.
ATACACTTCTTATTCTCGGACTTTTTGGCGCTCTTTCGACATTTATTTATCTTCAATTCGTGTGCAAAAAGCTGTTTCCCGAATACAAGGACCAGCAATTTCTTGCTATGTACGGTATGCTCACAGGCACAGCAAGCACAGGCATGATTCTTTTGCGCGAGGTTGATCAGGATTTTACGTCACCTGTTTCTGACAACCTTGTATATCAAAATCTGCCTGCTATCGTTTTTGGATTTCCTATCATGCTTTTTGTATCCTACGCACCAACAAGTGAATCGGCGACATATATCACTCTTGGGTGCCTTGCGATACTTTGCGTTGTGTTGAACATTTTACTTTTCCGCAATTTGATTTTTAAGAGTAAGAAAAACTGCAAATAACATAAAAAAGGATGTAATTTCTTACATCCTTTTTTGTTCAACCGAGATCACGAACATCAGTAAGACATATCTCTGCTTGTTCATAACCGTCAAGCTCGCAGACGACAACGGTATTATTTCCTTTTTTTAGAAGCGGCGCAGGCAAGTATAAAGTTTTTTGCGGACCCGCGGTATTCCAATATCTACCGATATTAAAACCGTTTACACATACAAATCCTTTTTTAAACCCGTCAAGGCGTACAAAAGTATCACACGGGGTTCCGTCGACAGCAAATTCACCTTTCAAAAATGCGGGCTCTGTAAACCCTTTTTCACGGTCAAAGACAACATTTGAAAGATCATCCATTGTCATTGGGTACATCTTCCAGCCAAACAGATATTGCTGTCCTGTTCTAACGCCGGTTGTTATCCCTTTTCTGTTGTCAAGCATATACTGCCCATAATTGACACGGCCCATATTTTCCATCAGAACATCGACCTGCACCGTTTCGCCTTTTTTAACAGAAACAGTAACCCTGTCGTCACGACGATCACGCTCTTTTGTGCCTGCATATATTCCGTTGATAAAAATAATCGCTCTGTCCCTAACGGGTTCGATTATGATCTCTGTTTCAGGCAGTTCATAATCGATTGTTGTGCTGTACAGTACAAATCCAAAATCAATGCCCAGTTCTTCAAAACTCTGCGGAAAAGCTGAAACTATTGGATCTACGTTGTTTTTTGCGTACTTTATGACAGAAGAACTTTCTTTCAACAATACTTTGCCATAGCTCATTTTTTTTGTATTGTTTACAGTAAGCGGAGGAAGCGTGCCAAAATGCTTTTCAATCACTTCTCTGCATCTGAAATACCGTTCTGTAAGGTCGCCCTCCTCAGTCAACATCGCATCATAATCATAACTGGTGGTCTGAGGGCAAATCTTTCCGTCAATTATATTTGCTCCATTGTGGAATCCAAAGTTTGTTCCACCGCAAAACATATAAAAATTCACATTGCCGCCGCTTGATATAATACCGTCCAACTGTTGAGGTACATCATCGGGGATTCGTCTGTGATGGGGCTCGTGCCAGGTATCAAACCAACCGTCCCAATACTCAGCGCACATTTTTGGAAACCCGGGGCGCAAGCGTTCCAATTCACCAAACCAGGTTTTAAAATCCGATCCAAAATTTGCGGTTGGTAAAAGATCAGGAACTGTTCCGCCTCCGAGAAACATCTCGTTTGCTCCGTCAGAAGTAAAAAGAACGGTATCAATTCCGCATTGACGGTAAAAATCTGCAAGCTCGTTGATGTAATCGTGATCATTTCCATATGATCCATACTCGTTTTCTACCTGTACCATCAGGATGTTTCCGCCGTTTGTTATAAGCCGCGGTACAATGATTTCAAACAGTTTTGACAGATATCTTTTTTCTTTTTCCAAAAAGATGGGATTGCGGCATCGGATATGGATGTTTTCGTACTTCAAAAGCCAGGAAGGCAGACCGCCAAACTCCCACTCTGCGCAGATATACGGCCCCGGCCTTACAATGGCGTACAGACCTTCTTCCTTGGCAATATCCAGGAACTGACCGAGGTCAAGTATACCTTCAAACGAAAACTCGTTCTCGCGCCTCTCGTGGAGGTTCCAGCATGTATATGTTTCGACTGTATTGAATCCGCATTGTTTGAGCTTTCTCAATCTGTCCCGCCAATATTGCGGAACGGTCCGAAAATAATGGATAGATCCTGATATAATCTGAAACTCTGTTTCGTCAAGCAAGAAACTTTTCTCATTATAACAAAAAACGCTCATTCTTTCGATTCCTTTCAAGTTTTTACAACTGCGTGGCAACGTTCTTTAATTTTGTAATGCTCAAAATATCTCTTTGAGGCAGGGATCCAAATATTTGTCAAACGTTTTTCGGCATCCGGTCCACGGGCGGAAATGCGGTTGTCTCTCACATCCTCAGCTGTTTCAAAAAACAACTTCAATGAATATCGTTGAGATATTCTTGGGTGGAGAGAATAAGTTCCCTCAATAATGATCGGTTTTCTTGCATCAATCATTCTTTGGCAAACATTTGTCTGCACAAAACAATCAAACACACCATAAGAAAATATATCTGATGTTTGAAAAAAAACCTCTCTGCACAGACGTTCAAAATCAATATTTCCATCAAATACAGGAGGTTTTTTTGGATCAAAACCGGGTTTATAAAAGTCATCGGTATGCACAACCGAAAGACAGTGTTTTTCGTGCATTAAATTTGCAAAATATGACTTCCCTGCTCCGATTTCGCCATCGATTGCTACAAAAACAGGCTCGGATGGTTTTTTTTGAAGTAATTCAAGGATCAGCTCTTCTGCAGAAAAAATGTCAATTGGTCCGCTATTTTTAGCCCACATGGGCAATCTCCTTTATTTTTGCCAATACAGAATATGGTATATAAAGATTCCCCATACCTTTTCCAATGCTTATATGAGGTTTCATATCGGCATGAAAATCACTGCCACCGGAAACGTCAAGTCCCATTTTGTCAGCCAAACTGCAAAAATATTTTTGCATTTCCGGAGTGTACTCGCTATAATAGCCCTCAAGACCCGAAAGTCCAAAACTTTTCAGTTCTTCCAAAAAAGCGATCAATCGTTCTTCGGGCAGCCGAGTCAAATGAGGATGTGCAAGAAAGCTGACTCCGCCGCAATCTCTAATGAGAGAGATTGCATCGGACGCAGTCAGGTATTGTGAACCGTCATAGGCATATTTTCCGTTGGAAAGATATTTGTCAAATCCTTCCTTTACAGAAGAGGTATACCCTTTTTTTACAAGCAGCTTTGCAAAATGAGCTCTTCCGATAAGTCCTGAGGGTGCAAGTTCACGTACTTCTTCCATTGATACGTCAAAACCAAGATGTCCCAGCTTTTTACAGGTATTTTCGATGCGTGTTGTTCTCACAGAACGAATATTTTCTATGGCATCCTGCAGTAAGTGGGATTTGTGATCGATGAAAAAACCAAGAATGTGGGTCTCTGTCTCTGATTGAACAGAAAACTCAATGCCGGGAACAACCTCAAGACCAATACTGTTTCCCTCTTCAAGTGCCCGTGAAATGCCATCAACAGAATCATGGTCTGTCAGCGCAATGGCAGAAAGACCGTTGATTTTTGCATGGTGGACAAGCTCAATGGGAGTCATTGAACCGTCAGAGCAATTTGAATGAGTGTGAAGATCGATCATATTGGTGTTTTTGTTCATGAAAATTCCTATTCTTCTGCGCGTCGGATATATATACCCTTCAATCGCATGAAATGGTTTGAAAGCTTTATTTCCTTCCCCTGTGGATTGATGGGTTCAAAAATATGTGTGTAACCGTATGTGTTTTTATATTCAGCAAGCGTTTCCGTTCTGTCCGTCCAGGTAATGATGACTCTGTCACCGGAGTCCAATACCTCTTCACCAACCAGATAGCTCATTTTTCACCTCAAAGACCATAGATGTCAGAAAACTTGTTTTGCAAATAATCTACGTAAACGTCGGGATCAAACTCACCGCACACTATGTTGAACAGTTGAGAAGGATCGTAGAGACATCCAAATTTCCAAATTTTCTCTCTGAGCCAGTCGTTTATGGCGGTGAGCCTGCCTGATGCAACAACGGACTCTACATCAATATCCTTTTTCATTTCCTTGAGAATCTGTGCACCGTATGCAGACCCCAAAGCATATGACGGAAAATAACCAATATTTGCATTTGACCAATGGCTGTCCTGAAGCACACCGTTTTTATCGTCCGGAACATCAATACCAAGGTACTCCTTGTAAAGTCTGTTCCATTCTGCAGGAAGCTCCTTTGCAGTCAGTTCTCCGGCAAACATCTTTTTCTCCAATTCGTACCTTATCATAACATGGAGGCAATATGTGAGCTCATCTGCTTCAGTACGGATGAGGGATGGCTCGGAACGGTTGATCATTCGATAGAATGAATCCTCGTCCACATCTTTGAGCTGCTGGGGAAATTCTTTTTTAAGAAACGGCAAAATAACAGCGCAAAACTCTCTGCTTCTGCCAATAATATTTTCATAAAATCTTGACTGGCTCTCATGGATCGCCATAGAAACACCGCCGCCCAGAACGGTTCTGAATAGATCGTCACCTGTATTGAGTTCGTACAGAGCGTGCCCGCACTCGTGAACAACACTGTAAAGAGAGCTTGCGAGTGCATCCTCATAATAATGAGTTGTTATGCGTACATCCTTTTTTGACATGTCAATAGTAAAAGGATGCTCTGTCTCGCCTATGGTAAAATATTTTTTGTCAATGTCCATAACATCAACCAAAAAGTCGCTGAATCTACGCTGTTGTTCAACCGGAAAGTTGAGATGAAGAACAGCATCATCGATCTGTTTTGCGTTGCAGACAGAGTTTATGAGAGGAACGATTTTTTTGCGAAGTGAAGTAAAAAATTTGTCGCATTTCTCCTGAGTCAAACCTCTTTCGTACTGATCAAGTGCGACATCATAGGGATCCTTGTCGGGATCGGTATATGATGCAAATTTTTTCAATGTGTCAAAAGTTTTTTGGAGATAGGGCTCAAATGATGCAAAATCGTTGTTTTCTTTTGCCTTGTGCCACACAGCGTCAGACTCGGACAGGTGCATCTCAAATTCAACCATTTCGTCCATGGGAATTTTTCTTACACGATCATAGTTGCGCCACATTTCCTCAACGGTTCTTTTTTCTACAAAAGAAAGCTCATCTCTGATAGGGTACAATGTTTCCAGCGATTCGACATGGGCAGGAGATGTCTCAAGCTCATATTCCATTCTGGCAAGCTCGCCCAGCGTGTAGGTGCGTATCTCTATGCTTCCTTCGGGAGCAAGAGTTGCAGCATCATAATATATGAGTGCACTTGCGTGGCTCAATGCGCTTTTGGCAGATTGATATTTTTTAATTTCTTCCAATGCCTGTTGTTTTGTCATTTCCCTATTCCTCCAAAACATTTTATCAAATCTCTATTTTGCTCCATCTTCCGTTTGCAAAGCGTTTTACGGAAAACAATAGTCTCAAATACTGATCTACTACCAAGCTTATCCAAGCACCGTACAATCCCCATCCCAATGGGAAGCACATAATATATGTCAGCACCGGACGAACAAAAGCAATGGTAACCGCTGACGTGATTGCAACGTATTTTGTATCTCCTGCGCCACGCAAAACACCATTGTATATAACTTGCGATATCTGCGCCGGTGTAACGATTGCCATAAGGTACATGATCAGTGTGCCTGCATATATAATATACTCATAGTTTACGTCACCGATATCAGTGAACATCGAGACCATGAATTTTCCGGCAAACACAAATATCAACACCAGCAGTCCCGAAAAGAACAAACCGATTCTTTGTCCTGTTTTTCCAAACAGAGTTGAAATATCCGGTCTTCGTTTACCGAGATTTTGACCAACCAGTGAAGAAGCTGCCATGCTGAGTCCGTCACCGCATGCGAATGAAATTGTAATGATATTCATGCATATCGTGTGGGTTGCAAACTCAGCTGTACCAAGCTCAGCAACCATTTTTGCATATGCAAAGAATCCTACACGCATAAATATCTGTTCTGTTCCTGCTCCCATCGATATTTTTATAATCGTTGAAAGCAATGATTTTTTCCATCGGAAAAGATACTTGAAATTAAATCTTAAAAAGCCGTTTTTGTTATGCAATGACCACAAGCTCATGCAAAACGATGCAAAATTTCCAACAACCGTTGCAATGGCTGCACCTTTTACACCAAGAGCAGGAAAATACAAATGACCACTGATCAGACAGTAATTGAGACATATATTGGTAATATTGGCAACAATATTTGTCCGCATTGATATCTTTGTGTTTCCGCATCCGCGCTGTGCTGCGTTGATGATCATTCCGATCGACGTGAACACAAGGCCAAACATTGTGATCCTAAAATATATCATCGAATCAGCAATAGTGTCTTCTTTTGCACCTGCAAACAATAGCAACGGCTCCGCAGAAACAATTGCGGCTCCGCACAAAAATACAGCAAGTACAGATACAAGTGAAATTGCTTGACCCAAAGACTCATTGGCACCATCACGGTCGTTTTGACCTTTTCGCCGAGACACAATTGCTGTAACCGCAATGTTCATCGCAAAAAATACAGCAAAAAATATCATTCTCGGCTGTGTGGTAAGCCCCACTGCTGCCACAGCACTTGATCCCAAAACCGAAACCATTTTTGTGTCAATGAGATTTACCAAGCTCATCAACACAGATTCAACAATTGCCGGCCACGCAACCTTGATAAACCCTCCGTACAACTGTCGAGTATCAGGAAGCTCGCCAAGTGGTTTGATTCTTTTTGACATACCTGCTGCAGTAAAAAATTTTAAAAACATATTATACGTTTCACCTCGATGCGAGGGGGGGATTTATATTATGCAAGATATAGCTATGCATGATAAAGCTTTTTTGTTTGATAAACCGGTTCACTTGTAAGGTTGATGCCAAGTCGATGTATCAGTTTTTCATCTACCTGCGACAGCAGAACAGAGGAATGCATCTCACAGCAAGACAGATTCTCCAGCTGATCAAGCGCATTGCGGGCATTTTTGTCAGTAACTGCACATACAGAGAGCGCTATCAAAACCTCATCAGTATGCAGTCTGGGGTTCCTGTTGCGAAGATGCTTTATTTTTAGATCCTGGATAGGTTCTATAACAGAAGGAGAAATGAGGCAGATTGAATCATCAATTCCTGCAAGAGTTTTTAGCGCATTGAGAAGCATTGCACTGGAAGCGCCAAGGAGAGAGCTTGTTCTACCTGTAATAATCCTGCCGTCGTGAAGCTGAAGCGCTGCTGCCGGAGCACCCGTTTCTTGTGCTTTTTTGACAGCAGCAACAGCAACTGCGCGATCTTCAATGGAAAGACCCAATCTGTTCATAAGCAGTTCGATTTTGTAAACGGTCTCATCCCTGCCCATTCCCTTTCTCTGCTGACAAAGCGCCTCATAGTATCTCCGTATAATTTCCTGCTTTCCTGCTTCACGGCAGGCGTCATCGTCAATAATGGCTTGTCCAACCATATTTACGCCCATATCAGTAGGCGATTTATAAGGAGAATAACCATATATACGTTCGAATATCGCATTTAAAACAGGATATATCTCTACGTCGCGGTTATAGTTGACTGTCTGTACGCCGTATGCTTCAAGATGGAAAGGATCAATAACGTTGTTGTCGTCAAGGTCGGCAGTAGCAGCCTCGTAAGCGACGTTAACAGGATGCTTCAGAGGAATATTCCAGATAGGAAAAGTCTCAAATTTTGCATAACCTGCTTTAACACCCATTTCATGCTCATGATAGAGCTGCGAGAGACAGGTTGCCATTTTTCCGCTCCCGGGGCCGGGCGCAGTAACGACAATTAGTTTTCTGGTAGTGTGAATATACTCGTTTTTGCCATACCCTTGTTCGCTGACAATGAGCTTTATATTTGAAGGATATCCTTCGATAGTATAGTGCTTATATGTTGTTACACCAAGCTTTTCAAGACGTTGCTGAAACGCTTTTGCGGCCGGTTGTGAATTATACTGTGCAAGCACAACGCTCCCAACATATAGTCCGCAGGCACGAAATGCATCAATGAGGCGCAAAACCTCTTGATCATATGTTATACCAAGATCACCGCGAACCTTGTTTTTTTCGATATCATTTGCATTGATGGTGATTACGATCTCTGCAACGTCCTTGAGCTCGCTGAGCATATCGATCTTTATACTTGGCTTAAAACCGGGAAGTACTCGTGCGGCATGAAAATCATCAAATAGCTTTCCGCCAAACTGATCGATCCGTTCACGGATATGCTTGGTTTGTAGCTCAACGTATTTATCACAATCAAAACCGATTCGTTTCATATTCATACTCCAAAGAAATTATAATCTATGTATCAAAAACCGTTTTTTACAATATGGGAAAGGCAAGAAATATCGCTTATCACAGGCATTCCGGTTTCTTTCAACGCTGACTCCGATTGGTGCCCGTAGGATACCAGCAAACATTCAGAACCAACATGCTGTGCAACCTCTCTGTCGTGAACCATATCACCTACAAAAAGTGTTTTTTGCGGATCAATATTATTTTCAAAAATATACTTTGCAGTGCGCTCTGTTTTGCTTGTAACATAGCAATCCGAAGCACCCAGCACGGTACAGAAATATTTTTCCATACCCCATTTTTTCAGGTGAGGCAAAATGATGTCGCATGCACTTGATGAAAATATATACATATGTACACCCATCTGTGACAGGGTCTCCAAGGTTTGCTTAACATTTGGCGCTACCGGACAATCGGGCAGATTTTTTTTATATAACGTGTTGAATTCTACTGACAGATCGTCCATATTCTCGAGGGACATATCCAACACTTTTTTATAAAAATTTTCGATTGGGATTTCTATCATTTCCCTGTAGTTTTCAAGGGTAATTGGCAATCTGTCACGGTCGCGCAGCATATGGTTTACCGCCAGGACAGAGGCCATTGCATCGTCATACAGAGTTCCGTTCCAATCAAAGAAAACATTTTCAAAATACATACTATCACCAATTGTTTATTTTATCATAGTTTCCGCATTTTTTCAACACCTTTTGCGATTCATTTTCACCAATAAAGAGCTTTGATTTTTGTTGATTTTAATTGCAGTACGTACCAAAAAAACATGCCCGTACACCATCAGGTGTACGGGCATATTCATGCAAAAACGGTATCAGCCGGTCAGACCGCTGCGCTCTACGCCTTCGATCAGAGTACGCTGAGCAAACATATAGATGATAACTAACGGAGCAAGTATAAGCAATCCGCAGGTATTTCTGATAGCTGCTTCATATGCTGTCTGTGCTACATAGTCAGTATCCAGTGAAGCGGGAATCTTTACAATATCAGGAAGCAGTACTCTGCCCTTGGTGGTTGTAAAGAAGAGGCCGGTGTAGAAGGTGTCGGACCACTGCCAAGAGAACGCAAACATAAAGATGGTAACAAGCATGGGAACTGACATCGGAAGAATAATTCTCACAAAAGTCTTGATAACGCCTGCGCCATCAACGTACGCTGCTTCCTCAAGCTCATCGGGTACACCGTTGAAGTACTGACGCATGATGTAAATGTACAACCCGTTTTTGAATGCAAGACCGGTGATTGACAAAACCATAAACGGCCAATAGGAGTTGAGCATATTACAAATAGCGGGAGTGGCTTCGGTGGATCCAAAAATGTTCTTGGCGATAAATCCGTAGATACCCCAGATGTCAAAATATCTAAATTTCATGAACATTGACAGCTGGATGGTCTCATGGGGAACAATCATTGTAAAAATGACGCACAGGAACAAGAGTTTTTTGAATCTGAACTTGAATTTTGCAAAACCATAACCAACGATAGAACAAATCAGCATCTGTGATACACCGCAAAGCACAGAAAGCACAGACGTGTTGAAAAGTGCTTTGAAATACTGGTTATCGGTAATAACTGCTTTGTATGTATCGAGAGTAGGATATTTTGCAATAAGCTTTACGGTAACGTCCGTAAAATCCTCACGGCTCATGAACGAACCGGCGATTTTGGAGATATAGGGGAACAGGATAACGTAAGAAATACCAACCAAAAGGATGAATCTAAACAGGGACCAGGCCAATTTTTTCAGGAAGTAGAAAGTGAGATACTTGTACTTCAGTCTCATCCAAAACGGAGTCTTTTCCTGCATCTTGATCTTGCGGATGGCTTCTTCGCGCTTGAGTTGTTTTTGGTATTCCTTCAACTCTTGCTTTGTCATTGTGGAAGTATCCATAAAAGCTGTTCCTCCTTTCTCAAGTATCGCGTCTCTGATAGAAGACGTATGCACTCAGCAAACCTGCCACCAGAGCCAGAATTGCTACGACGAGCAGGAAGTACATCCAGGACATCGCCGTTGCTCTGACAGTACCGTTCTGTGAGTTATAGACCGCAGAAATATAGGTCATAACCTGATTGGACTGTGACGTGAACGAGTCAATGACCGTATAGACAGCATTTACAAGTATCATGGGGCTGATCATCGGGAATGTGATTTTCCAGAAAGTCTCCCATGCGGAAGCGCCGTCAATATAGCAGGACTCATAGATTGCAGGAGAAATGGACTGAAGACCTGCAAGGAATATAAGCATCTGTACACCGGACTTGTTGACGATATCGTACACATCATTGACAATAGTAGTAACGTAGCCAACAAGCTGACCGCCGACCCTCATGCTTCCAAACAAAGCAGCAACGTCCATTGCTGAAATGATCTGGTTTCCTGCGCTGGTATTGTCCATACCGGTCTCGCCCTGAGTCATGGACTCCATGTTTGCAGCAAGGCTGTTTCTCAAGTCAATCGACTCAATAATACCTGTAGAAACAATGACCGGGATAAAGAATATTGCTCTGAAAATCGCTCTGCCGCGCATTTTCTGGTTGAGCATAACTGCCATAAACAACGAGAAAATAACGATTGCGGGAACGTTGAACAACAATTCCTTAATGCTGGAGATGAGTGTTTCTACAAAGTCAACGTCTTTGAGTATTGCGTAGGAGTAGTTCTCCCAGCCAACGTTTTCGAGCTTGAATCCGCCGCCGCCCTGAATGATGACCTTGCTGAACGAAAACTGAACCGATTCAACAATCATGGGCAGATAGATCAGGAAAAATCCGATCAAAAACGGTGATATAAACACCCAACCCATACGGGATTTTTGAGTTTGAAGTGATTTGGATCTGCGCTTCTTTTGTTTTACGGGCGCAGATTCAGAAGGAGAAGAAACCTTGGTTTTTTTGGTCATGTCGTTTGTCATCTGTCTCCCTCCCCTTTCAATACAACCGTACCATCGGCTGCAAGTTTGATGTATCCTTCAGCAGGAATCACATATTCGTTTCCATTATCGACTACGGTATAATCAGTGATACGGTAGTTGATGTAGAACGAAACGCCGTTGGAGTAAGTAACCTTGGAAACCTTTCCGTCAGCGGTGAGAAGCTCATGCTTGCGGATGGACTCAGACTGAACATCGCACAGCGCTTCGTTCATCTCTTTGTATGTTTTGATGATGTCAGCCAGCCAGATGTTGCATCTGATAGAATAATACTGTGCAAGGATTGAATAGGTGTACTGCTTCATCTCAGAAGTGTTCTGTGAAGCAACTACAAAGTAAGGAGCAGCACCGGACTCAATGGACTTGAGAACCTGATAGTTGTAATCACCTGCAAGGTTGAGTGCGGTTCCTGCATACTCTTTTGTTCCGTGAAGCACCATGCTCATGAAAGGAACTGTTGCATAGGAGTGCTTGTATCTCGAGTCATCAAGAGGAAGCTCGATAATATCGGTTACGTACTCAAGAACGTACTCGTTACCGCCGGAAACAAGAACTTTATTATTGTTTTCAGCTATTGCAGACATAAGCTGAGCGATCAGCTCTCTGGAATCCTCACGAGTCAAAGGATTGTCTGTGTTGAAATCAGATGACAAGTATTTGCCAACAGAACCAACAGAAATTGCTCCAACGTTCAGTGTGCCGTAATCCTCATATGCTTTGGTGTAAAGTTCTTTCATAAAGTTGGGAGAAATTACACCGATACCTGTCTTGATATAGCCCTGCCAGATAGGATCATACTCTTTCATGATTGCAGAACGCTCGTCGATGGTCTGAGAAAGATCGTCGCCGGAATCAAATCCGTCAAATGTCTTGTCTCTAAATGCAAGCGAAAGTTCGATATCAGGGAAAATCGTGATGCCGTTCTGGTTTGCATAGTCAAGCAGGTCTTTAAATCCTTCCTCACCGCCCATGCATTTCTCAATATCAATGGAGGTGGGAACATAAGGAATCATGCCGCCGTTGTACCAACCGGTGAGTTTGACTTTGACGTTGGTGACACCCTCGTTTTTGAGAGTTTCCAAAACGTTCTTTGTATCTTCAAACCTAGTCATCGCAACGGTTGTTGTTACAGGAACGCCAAGCACGGTACGTGTTGTCTCGATCGCGCCCAAAGTCTCGAGATAAAGAGGAATATTTTCCTTGGTATCTTCAAGCTTTGTCAAAACGCCTTCTTCCAACAAGTAGGTACGATAAGCCGCAGCCATATCAGAATAGGATTTTTCTGCATCGCCGATTCCGGGAGCTACGTCGCCGTCCTCTGTACCATCAAGAATGAAGAGACGGATCTTATAGTCTCCTGTGTATTTTCTCTTTGACTCAACCGTCCACATCGCATCAGTACCTGCAGAGATACCGCCGTCAAGTACGTATGAGTCCTTGGGTCTGGGGTTAAATGAGGTATACACAGAGGCGTACATATGGAGATTTCCGCCATATCTTGTGGTGATGTTTGCCAGTGAAGAACCAGTCTCAACAACTGCAAGATATGCGATCTCAAGAGGCACAGAAACCTCTACGTCCTCCATGATGGGATTTCCTTCCTCATCATAGGTGGGTTGCCCCTGCTCGTCAAGCACGGGCTGTTTTTGAATCTCGGTGCTGTTGTTTTCTACCTTTTGGTAGACACCAAACACAGGAAGTCTTGCAACCTCGTAGTTTGCACCGCTGATGGTGTGATATGCGTAGTCCTGACCGTAGAGAGGTGTGGTGTTGTTGAATTCCTCATAAAAATCAGAGAAATTGAGCAACGAGCCGGAGCCGTCCGGTGAGAAGAGATAACCCTCGTTGTTGCAGTCTCCTGCACCGCCATAAGGCAGAAGAACAATATCGGAAAGCTTGTAAACAGATGAGTCAAATCTGATGTTGCCGGACTTGCAACGGATTGTGATCTCGTTTCCGTCAACCTTGTACTCAAGCGCCAGCTTGAACAGAGCGGGAACCTCGTCAGACGATTCATAGTCTGTCTCAGCGTGGTCTGCTTCAAGCGTTTCATAGTCATATGTTGTATATTGAACCACAAGACGTTCAAGTCTCAAAAGCTCCTGTGTGGAGATAAGAGGCTCACAGACATAGATCGGAAACTGCTTGGTGATGGGATACTGAGCTTCCATCTCCGCCTTTCCTTTTTCGGAAAGGTTGGGATCCTCAAGGTCTTTGTGCATATAGAATGCCATAAACGTTCTTGCATCTCTTGCGATCTGCGAGTTTGCGGCAATCTGGTCTCTCAGAGCCAACAGCTTGTCGGCTTTGATAAGACGAGGAACAAGGTAGTTGACCTCTTCACGTCCAACAGTATACTCAACACGGACACCGTTTCTGATATTCTTGACGGTTATCTGGTTGCGTACAGCGGCATCTGTAAAGGAGTTCATCTCTGTATCCTTGTCGTTATCAGTGTATTTGATAATGAGCTGGGAGTAGAGCTTTTCTTTTTCGGATGCGGCAGTCTGCTGACCGCTCTCGTTGCCGATTGCGGCTGAAGAGCCAATGTTGTAGGGATTGGTGCAATAATATGCGGTGTAGTCGGGAATTACGCCTGACTCCTCAATGACTTCTTTTGTAAGAGTGGGATCAGTGAGCTTGAGAAATACCATCTCACCGGTGAGAGGATCGCCATAAAATGCATATCCCTCAACCACTGCATAGCAAATCATGGGAGCGATGGTGTCGTTACCTTCCATTCTTTTTACAATAGAGGTAAAAGCAGTCTGCATATATGCGGGCTGCAGTGTCTCCCAGATATCCTCCTCAGAGGTATCTCCAGAGGTCGAGCCTGATGTTGAACCTGAGGTTGTACCGGACGTTGTGCCGGATGTGGTTGCAGAAGAAGTATCGCTGTTGTCAGCAAAGGCAGACAAGCAGGTCAGGGATGAAAAAATCATCATGACGCAGACAATGAGTGCCAATGATCTTATAAATTTATTTTTCATAATAACATACACTCCTTTCTACGACCATCTGTAAGAGAGCTCGATGTAAATGTTATAGAAGAACGTGAACACCTTGGTAACAAGTGCGGAGAACAGCGCAACAACAAATATAATAAATGCTGCACCAACGATTGTTCCCAGCGTGGTGAGGAAGTTCTTTCCGAGGGTGTAATCATGTGTAACCATCATGCCAAAGAACACAAGCAGAGCGAGCCAGATAAATGCCAATGAGTTGATCATAGCAACGATATCAAGTTCCTCAAGAGTGAGAACGTTGGAGATCATGACGGTAGGAATGATAAGCATGGGCAGCGGTACAAGTGAGTAGCAGGTCGCAATGTAAACGTCCTTGAATGTACCCTCGCCGTCAAACAGTGTTGTCAAACACCAGTTTGCAGTAACCCAAAGCATTGCGGGAAGTATAATTGAAATTGCGCTGATGAAATATGAACCGGTTGTGCCATAAGGATTGGAAAGATAACCGGTACCAACCGACTGATACACAAATGTGAGAGCGGTGATTCCCAGCCAAAAACTTGCGCCTCTGACAGATCCGCGCTTCTCGTGTTTTACATCCCAGAAACCGTCAAACGGGTGGAAGATAATATGGAATCCATACAATACCTCCTGCCAGAAGGTGCGTTTTTCAACACGCTTCTGCCCCTGCTTGTTGACCTTCTTGGCATATTTGAAAAACTTTGAAATGCCAAAAATCGCTACAAACAGAACCAGAGGAATGACCCAGATGTATTTTTCCATCCATTCTTTACGGTATGCCTGATATGCCTCTGAGTAATCCTCAGTGTTGTACGCGTATTTGTAGTACTTCATTGCCTGAACATACTCACCGTCACGGTACATACTCTGTGCGATTCCCACGTATGCGGTATCATAGTTGTTGTTTCTCTGAAGAATGCTGATATAGTATTCAACAGCTTTGTCGTACTGCTTATCCTCAGTGTTTTGGATTGCCTGCGCAACCAGATCACCGTATGTAGTACGCTTGTAAACAGTGATAGACTCGTTGCTTCGATCAAGCAGGAGCATGTTGGTGTCCTGATAATCGATTGCAACAAGGTTTGAAATACTGCCGAGCTGGTTGCCTGTGTCACCAAAGGCATACAAAAGGTTGCCGTTGGAATCATAGGTGAAAATCCTGCTTCTCTTGTTGTCAATGATGCTCCAAGTGTTGTTGGGACCAAGTGCAACGTCGACGATAGTGGAAGGACCTGAGGTCTTAAACTCGGTAGTTGCCATGTTTCTGAAATCAACCTCGCCGGAGGGCGGCCAGAAGCCGTTTCTGTTCATGACGTCAGAACCATTGGGGTTGAGTTTCTTTACGGGAGCATAGTCACCGGACTTGCTGCGTCCTGTGATAGCTGCGGCGCGGGATCCTTCATCAACTGAAGATGTTGTAACGTAGATGAAACCGTCAGCGTCAATGGTAAGGTTGTTAAACTCTGTTGAAACGTTCTGCTCACTTGCAGCCAGCTGGTCTGCGGTCTTGAACAGACGGAGAAAATGCTCCAGCAAATTGTACGTAACCTTTTGAGGTCCGATAAATCCGTTGAAAGAGCCATCTCTGTTCAGAGAAACAACACCATAGTTTGTGGTAGAAGATACAACGTAAACACGTCCGGCTTTGTCAACAGCAACAGCAACGGGCTTGTAAACGCTGTTATCGGGAAGTACTTCGCTCTCGGGCTCGGGAATGATATCCACAAAATTTCCGAGTTTGTCAAATACGACGATACGGGAGTTCTCGGTATCTGCTACAAAAATCTCGTTGGATGTAACAAACACACCACTTGGAGTATTGAGAGCATCGGGAACACCATATTGGTTTGTAAAAGCGCTGATTATAACACGGACATTGTAGTTCTCGTCGGTGACAACAATCTGGTTTGCGCCGGTGTTGGCAATATAAATGTGGCCGAGATCATCTACAAAGATATCTTTGGGAGACTCCAACGCTACAAAAGGATCGTCAGAGTTTGGTCCATGCATTGCTTTTGCGTTATCGCTGGCACCACCCTCTTCTGTAAGGGATTCAAGAAGTGTTGCGGTGTTGACAACAACGTGGGGAACGTATGCGTGAGGGCTGGTAGCCATAACGCCGTATACGTTGTAGGTGTAGCTGGTATAAGGAACAATAGCACTTGCAGAAATTGTTCCAAAAAACATAACCAGCACGAGACAGACAAGCAGGGTGCGAACAAATCTATTTTTCATTTTTACCCTCCTTAATCTTTCATACCAGAAGTTGACATCGTTGTGATTACCTGGCTTTGTGTAACAACAAATACGGTAATGGGAACGATCATCATAACAACGGTTGCCGCGGCTGATACGCCGGAACGTGCAATACCAGCGGTAACCAACTGGCTGATAGCATAGTTAAATGTCTTGAGCTCCTCACTGTAAATATACAAGCTTGCGCCCATATTCCACAGATCCTTGAAAGCAAAGATGATCAAAGTGATCCAAGCGGGCTTTACCATAGGCATTGCGATACGCCAGAAGATCAGATTCTCATTTGCGCCCTCAAGACGAGCGCTTTCAAGAACAGAGTCGGTAACCGAGGATTCCATAAACTGCTTCATCAGGTAGAGGCCGAATGTGTAGCAGAATGCGGGAACGATAACTGCAAGATATGTATCAACCCAACCGAGAGCAGACATTGTAATAAAGTTTGTAATGCCGGTAACGGTGGAGTTGAACATCAGGGAGTAAACGACCACGGAGAACAAAAACTTTCTTCCGGGGAAGTTGATCTTTGCAAGCGCATATGCTGCATAGGATGCAAAGATAACGTTACCAAATGTACCAACAACAGAGATAAGAACCGTGTTGAAGATATATCTGGAGAAAGGAACCCAAGACTCATTCATCAAATTGAAAAGGTCTCTAAAGTTTTTAAATGTGGGATTAACCACAAAGAATCTGGGCGGGAAAACAAACAACTCGTCAAGAGGTTTGAGTGATTGGCAGATTGCGTAAACCATAGGAAGAACCATGATTACAGCAACCACACCGAGCAGAATAAAGATTCCTGCGTCACCGCCTGCAGATCTGTTGACAGAACGCTTGAACTGCGTTTTGTTCTGAAGCTTTTTGTTGCGGTAGTTACGATATTTTTTCTTAAGGTCTGCAAAAGACATATTACGTACCTACCTTTCTCAGCATTTTTGTAACCAGCATATTGGCACCAATCATCATAAAGAAGAGGATGGTAGCAATTGCGGATGCATAACCCATCTCAAAACGCGCATTACCGTAGTCCTCAAGATGGTGCATGATTGTATGTGCACAGTAGTTGGGGCTGGGGAATCCAACCAGAGCAGTAATAACTGCACCAAATCCAAACGAACCGGTGATTGCAAGAATTGCACCCAGCATCATCTGCGGACGCATTGTAGGCAGAGTGATGAACCAAAGCTCCTGCCAACGATTCTTGACACCGTCAACAGCTCCTGCCTCATACAAACCTTTGTCTACAACCTGGAAACCTGCAATAAACGTCAGGAACGATGTACCAAGCGAAGTCCAAAGAGCAACGGCAACGATGAGTCCAAAGATGTATTTTTCATCCTGGAACCAAAGAACCGGCTCATTGATGAGACCAAGTTTCATGCCCCAAGCGTTGACGTAACCGTACTGGTCGGAGTTGAAGAAGATTGTCCAGATCAGATATACCTGACCCGAAATTGAAGGTGCGTAAAAGAGAAGTGTTACAAACGATCTCAGCTTGGGTCTCAACTCGTTGATAAACCATGCAAAAAGCATACTCAACAGATACGAGCAGGGACCGGTGATAGCAGAGAACTTTAGAGTGTTTTTGATAGCTACTATGAAGATATCGTCATCAAGAATGAGACGGATGTAGTTATCCATAAACACAAATGTGGGCCACTCAAGAAGGTTGAAAGTGGTAAAACTGAGTACAAACGAAAGAAGTACCGGGACAACAGTAAATATGAAGAACAGAATAAAGAACGGAAGTGCCATCATATATCCGGCTTTGTGCTTCTTCATTTCCATCAATGTCCATTTGAAGCGCGATATATCGCTTCTGATTATCGCTTTTTCTTTTGCCATTGTTTAATTCCCTCCTTTATCCCAGTCTTTGTATTTTTGGTTGACTGCTTCTATCATTTCTTTTACCGACTTGTCAGTGGGAAGCCCAAACTCTTCTCTCTTTCTGGTCAGCTCAACGTTGATGTCAACTATGTAAGACTGAAGCTCGTCAACGGGCTCTGCGCCGTCGTTGTATACGTCAAGGAACGCAAAGTTTGTATATCTTCCGATAATATATCCACCGGGGAACTCAGGTGTACATGCAACCGCATTAAACTGAGCAAACAGGTTGTTATACTCGTCGGTAGACCATGCCATATCCTGAAGAGCCAGCATATTTGCAGTAGGTTGTTTTGCAGAAGGTCCAAGGAGAGCAACCATCTCGTTGCCGTATGCACTTTGTATCTCAGCGCTGAGATACCATTGCATAAATGTCCATGCTGCAAATGCAGTTGCCTCATCAACAGATCTCATCATCATCAGAGCGGAAACGGCGCCGATAGTAACGTTGTTTACCTCCTGAGTGAGAGGATCTGCCGTGCCGGGAAGCGGTGTGAATTCCCACAAACCGTTGATCTCGGGTGCAAATACTATAAGTGTATTATAGGAAGTGTAATCAATGATGGAGAGAGGCATCTCACCGGAACGGAATCTGTTTGCAAAGCTGTATGTAACGTCAAAGTCGTACATTGTGAACAGCTGGCATACGTCCTTGAAAGCTGCGAGTGAAATATCAGAATCAAGATTGATGGTCATGCCGTCAGTCTTGGTAACAACATTTCCGTCTGCATCGGTGTATGTAAGACCCATATCATTGAGCTTTTTGTCAATCTCGGCAATCTGTTGCTCATTGAGACTGTCATAATCGTCGCCTTCATAATAGTAACGTCTGAACAGCTCAGTATAGTAATCGTAGTTGCCCATATCGTAGAGAGGATCATTCTGCTGATACATAAGTACCATGGATCCGCCGGTACCTGTGGGGAATCCGATCTCCAGCGAGTTGGACTGCAGAGAATATATAATATCGTAGAAATCATCCCAGGTATTGGGAACGCTGATGCCCAGATCCACAAATATGTCTTTGCGGTAGAACATCATAGAGAACGACATCGTCTCAGGAAGCGCATAGGTCTCGCCGTAAAGAGTAAGAGGAATAAGTGCTTGATCAGCAAACCACTCTTTGACCTCACCAAAGTTCCTGACACTGCCGGACTCAATCAGAGCATGGTAGGTAGGATACTTGTAGTTGCCGGCTTCGTCTTTGGAATTCCAAACGGAATTTTCGAGGTCGGTAAAATCATATCCTATCTGGTTGTTGCCGGTCTTTGTGTTGAGAGACAGCACCGCAGAACGGATAGCGTAGTTTACAGGGTCTCCCTGTGCAGCACCCAAATAAATATCGGGACCGGTTCCTGCAAGTGTTGCGGGAAGCAACGTGCCGCCTGCAACAAGCTTGATATCAACGGAGAGTCCGGGATATTTCATCGCAAAGTTGTCGTCAACAAGTGTTCTGATGATCTGTGCTTGGTCGCGGGAGGACGCGGTCCAAACCTCTACGCTTACAACTTCCTGTACCTTTCCGTCCTCACCGACGGAACCAAGAGAGTTGTAATCGTTGAAGAACGACTCATAAAATTTCTGAAGCTCAAACCAAAAACTCTTAAAGAAACCGGGTTCAGCTTCGGGGGTATCTGCGGAAGGCGCCTGGATGCTGAAATAATCCAGATCAAGGGGCTGGTTTTGAGTATCAGAGAGCCAAGAACCAAGGGACGCGGTGTAGTCCTTGAGAGTATCCATCTGAGACGCAATTGTCTTTTGGTTGGTACCCATTCTCTCGCAGATGAGAGCCACACGGTCAAGTGTGGAGGAGTGTTCGCCCTTTTCACCGGTCAGCTCTGTGAGCAAATCTGATACACCGTAGAGAAGCTTTGCTTGATCCTTGAGTCCGGTGAGAACATCGGGGATCAGCTTGTTAAAGCCGTAATCACGGTAATCGTCCGCATCAGGACCTGTAATCATGAGTATTTTTCTGTAATAACCGTTGATGGCTGCAAGAGAGTTTTCAACCGTGCTGAGAATCTCGGACATATCACCGAGAACAACTTCAAGCTTGATGGTGTTGACACCCTTTTCGAGGTAGAACTTGAAATCCTGCTTGCCGTTGTTGAGCGGTTTGGTGCTCCAATCAGAGGAATACTCAAATCTGAGGAAAGATGCTTCCTGGAAAGGCATCTCACCGTTTATGTAAATACGTCTTGAAACGTAAATACCTGAGTAATAGTTCTGCTGGCTACGAGGAACAATTGTGTAGAAGCCCGACTCGGGAACTTCAACCTTCCATTCGATCCACTGACCAACGTACTGCCACTTGTCACCACCGATCTCATTGAGACGGATCAACGCAGAATCCTGGGGCTGAGAAAAGCTCGAGGATCTGTCATTGAGCTGATAGATAGTTCTCTCAGAGGTCTGAACTGCGTACTCAGCTTGGATGATGATGCTGTCACCGTTGTAATCCTTGGCATCCTTGTGGCTTTCAAGATACTCCTCATAGGTGGGAGCTGTGTCAGCAGCAACAAGAGTGATACTCTTGATAGCAAGAGGTTCTCTTACTGCCTGGATTCCAAAGGTGTGTGTGCCCTCAGAAACATAAAAAGACAAAGGAGTGTTGTAATAACCTGTGGAGTCATAGATAAACTTTTTGCTCCAGTCAGCGATGAGTTTTTTCTCGGGCTTTAGCTCGTTGCCGTTTGTATCGCGAACATAAAGACGCTCGCTCTCGGAAGTAACATTTTCCTGCTTCAGAACAAAGTCAATAAATCTCTGTTCGTTGGAGAGGAACGTTTGCTTCTTGCCGTTCTCGTCAAGGACGTATTTTCCTTCTGCATCAACAACGGTATACTGATCGGCCCAAATGCGCTCAAACTCTACGGAACGTGCCTCTTTGTAGGGAACAGTTCCGTCGATGAGAATGTATCTCTCAACGGTAGAAGACTTTGAAGCGAGATTTTCACCAAGATCATAGTCACCGGTGTAATACTCAACAAGAACGTTGAAAAGCACGGGCTTATCAACCTCAACCGTCCAGTAAACAGTACTGTTGTCACCGCAAACGATAACATCACCGTTGTAATTGCCGAGAGAGTCGACAACACTTACAGCACCGGTGGTAAGCTCGGTGTTGTAATCCTTGGGGTTGAGAACGATTTCTTCTGAGACTTTCTCTGTTGAACCGTAAATTGACATATACTCATTGTAGGTTGTGGAAGTAAGATACTTCTCAACATCCTCCAACGAGGTACGGTACAGAGAATCGGAGTCACCAAAAAAATCGCCGATAGCAGATGCGCACACCCCGCCAACGCCTGTAACAAGCATTGCCAAAACGAGCATCATGACGCAAATGCTTTGGGTTTTTCTCCTGATTCTGGTCATTTCTAATCCTCCTGCGAAGAATCCTTTGGATATACGTGCACACATATGCGCATATGTACGCACGGTATATTTTTATATATGTGATAATAGCACATGGTTCGTCATTTTGTCAAGTGTGCATATAAAACACGATTCAAAATAATGCAATTTATACTAATGTATCTCACTTGCTCAAAAATCACAAATAATCTCGACATATTTCAACTGTTAATTTTGTTGTTATGAATTTTTTAAGCAAAATTTAAATTTGAAAATTTTATAATTGCCGAGGCAAGTTAATCACAACAAAACCCCTTGATTTTAAAGGCAAACGTTATTTTTATGTTTCACAACAGGCAAAAAATATATAACTTTATTTACACATTTATCTTTCAGAAAAATGCCAAAAAATATATACTTGATTTTTTAAAATTTATTTCTCTCGAATTTTTCGAATAGTGAAAGCAAATATTGTGTACACATTGCACAACTTGAGTTTAAATAATTCTACAACAAGCACATTTTTACAAAACGCATGTTCTTTTGATAAGATCAAAAAAACAGCGTTTTTTCGCTGTTTTTTTGCAGTGTGCAAGCTTAATTTTCAATTGTTACAGTAACCACAAATCCACCTGAACCGTCTCCGGAAATTTCATAAGGCAGATCAGAAGGAACTTTTACGATAGTAGTATCCCCTGCCCCGCCGGACATTGCGGTATAATAAACAACGTATTTTTTGTTTTGCTCAAGTGTGCTGGTTATCTCGAGCGGCTTATCATTGCTTCTGAGCGCATCAAGATATTCCTCAAGAGAAAGATTGTATATATGCATATACTGCGTATGCGCAATACCGATATATCGATACAGTTTTTTGTTGGCAGTATGGTTTGTCGAGCTTTCTTTATTCTCAGGATACCTCTGGATTATGCCATACTTATACGCTTGCTCATATAGATAAGCAAACTCCGGTGACGAGAATGAATAATCGCTCCCGCTGAGTCCAAGCAAAACAGACATTCCGGACGTAAGATCCGCAAATTCATCAAATAAACTGTTTTTTATAAGAGTTTCACGGTCAGAATAACCTTTATCCACGATAACGCCGCTACCCGGGAGTGTTTCAGCAAAAGATACCAAAAATGCATCAAAACGTTCCTGGGCTTCTTTTTCAACTTTTACACCGGTTCCCGACAATTCATAGCCACTTCCTTTGTTGCCGTAAAACCTAACAAGCTCAAAATCCTCAGCGCTTCTATATGACTCGTCGTTGTTTGTGATTACAGCAAGCTTTCCATCAAAAACAGACGAGTTGTTAACAACAAGATCATCCATTCTGATATCATCAAGCAGCCCGGATTGTGCTCCTGCAGAAACATCAGTGCTCACAATGACCTCAGATGTTGCCTCTGAAACAAGCTCCGAAACATCTTCAGAAATATCTTCCTCCTCAAAATTGACAAAAGCAATCAAAGAGGCAATGATAATGGCAACAACCACACAGATGAGACCTGCGGAGAAGTACATGTAATTGTATGCTCCGTTGCCTTTTCTTTTATTCGGCATTTTGTGCCTCCGTAAGTTGATTTGTGCGGGCGACTATGCGCCCGCACATGCAATATATAACTGTTTAATTCTCTGCTTTCTTCTTGAGCATAGCATATTTTTCCTTGGACTGCTGTTCAGCAGTATCAAAGAGTTTTTCTGCTCTCTCAGGGAAGGACAGTCCCAAAGAACTGTATCTAGTCTCAGACTTGATGAAGTCCTTGTAGGATGTTGTGGGCTCTTTGCTGTCGAGCACGAAGGGGTTTTTGCCCTCAGCAGCAAGCTCGGGGTTGTAGCGGAAGTTGAACCAGTAACCGGCTGCAACAGCTGCTTTTGTCTCAAGCATGCTTGTACCAAGACCTTTCTTGATACCATGGTTGATACAGGGTGCATAACCGATAATAAGGGAAGGTCCTTTGTACTTTTCGGCCTCAGTGATCGCCTTGATGCACTGTGCATAGTCGGCGCCCATTGCAATCTGTGCTACGTATACGTAACCGTAGGACATCGCAATCGCTGCAAGGTCTTTTTTCTTCATTGTTTTACCTGCAGCTGCAAACTTTGCAGTAGAACCGGTAGGAGTTGACTTGGACGCCTGTCCGCCGGTGTTGGAATAAACCTCTGTATCAAACACAAAGATATTTACATCCTCGCCAGATGCAAGTGCATGGTCAAGACCGCCAAATCCGATATCATATGCCCAACCATCGCCACCAAAGATCCACATGGATTTTTTGGTGAGAAGATCAGCATCCTCAACTACCTTGCGAGCAAGAGTACATGCATCGCAGGTGCAACCATCAATAATAGCATCCTTGCATGCAGCAAGAAGCTTTGCGCCGGCATCCTTGGATGACTCCGCCTCGTCTTTACCTGCAAGCCATTCTGCACCCGCTGCTTTGATATCAGCATCGGTGTAATCAATTGCGATAAGAGTAGTCACGGTCTCTGCAAGACGGTCTCTGCGTGCGTTCATTGCAGTTGCCATACCGATACCAAACTCTGCGTTGTCCTCAAAGAGAGAGTTTGCCCATGCCGGACCGTGTCCGTCTTTGTTCACGGTGTAAGGCATAGAAGGAGCAGAACCGCCCCAGATAGAGGAACATCCGGTTGCGTTGGCAATAAACATTCTGTCGCCGAAGAGCTGAGTGATCAGCTTTGCATAAGGTGTCTCACCGCAGCCTGCGCATGCGCCCGAGAACTCGAGGAGGGGCTGCTTGAACTGGCTGCCCTTTACGGTTTCGGGTTTGAATTTTGCAAGAACTTCTTTGTTGTCAGCATATTTGTAGCTTGCATCAAATGCATTCTGATACTTAAGCTGACCCTCAATGGGTGCCATAGAGAGCGCCTTTTCGCCTTTTTTGCCGGGACAGATCTGTACACAGCTCTGGCATCCGAGGCAGTCAAGTGCAGAAACTGTGATACCAAACTTGTAACCTGCCATACCTGTCATGGGAACAAGCTTGAAATCGGGATACTGCTCCGCTTCAGCGTCTGTCATCGCAATAGGTCTGATGGTTGCGTGAGGACATACGTAGGAGCAGAAGTTACACTGGATGCAGTTGTCGGGATTCCAGTTAGGAACATCAACCGCAACACCGCGCTTCTCGTACGCAGCGGTACCCTGGGGGAATGTGCCGTCTGCGTTCTCATGGAAGATAGAAACAGGAAGATCATCACCCTTCTGTGCATTTGCGGGCTCAAGAATCTCACGCACAAATTTCACAACCTCAGGTCTGCCTTCGAGGTTCTTATCAACCTTTTTGGTATCAACAGCCGTTGCCCAATCAGCAGGAACATCGATCTTTGTAAACGCATTTGCTCCGGCATCAATTGCGGCATAGTTCATGTTGACAATAGCTTCACCCTTCTTTGCAAAGCTCTTGTAAGCAGCTTTTTTCATATACTCGATAGCATCTGCAGAAGGAATAATATTTGCAAGAGAGAAGAAAGCGCTCTGAAGAACAGTATTTGTTCTGTTGCCGAGACCGATCTCACGTGCAATTGTAATTGCGTCGATGGTATAGAAGTTCACATTTTTGGTCGCAATATCCCTCTTCACCTTTGCAGGAAGCTTCTCGTTGAGCTCGTCTGCGCTCCACTGGCAGTTGAGCAGGAAAGTTCCGCCCTCAGCAAGATCGCCGGTGATGTCATATTTATCAATATAGGAAGGATTGTGGCAAGCCACAAAGTTTGCGTGGGATACATAGTATGTTGATCTGATGGGAGTGTCACCAAAACGCAGGTGGCTGATGGTGATACCGCCGGACTTTTTGGAGTCGTATGCAAAGTATGCCTGAATGTACTTGTCGGTATGGTCGCCGATGATCTTGATAGAGTTCTTGTTTGCTCCAACTGTACCGTCAGAGCCAAGACCCCAGAATTTACATGCAACGATTCCCTCACCTGCGGTATTGGGAGCGGGCTCCATGGGAAGAGAAAGGTTGGTAACATCGTCGTTGATACCAACGGTAAATCCATCGATGGGTTTGTCAGCATCAAGGTTGTTGAATACAGCAAAAATACATGCGGGAGTTGTATCCTTGGAGCCGAGACCATATCTACCGCCAACAACAAGAGCAGATTCAAATGCGGTACCGCGGAGTGCGTTTACGACATCAAGGAACAAGGGCTCAGCGCCTGCGCCGGGCTCTTTTGTTCTGTCCATAACAGCAATCTTCTTTGCAGTAGCGGGGATTGCGTCAACAAGCAGTGAGTTGACAAAAGGACGATACAGACGAACCTTTACAAGACCAACTTTGCCGCCGTTTGCGTTGATATAATCAACTGTCTCCTCAATGGTGTCGCAAACAGAACCCATCGCAATGATGACTTTTTCTGCGTCGGGAGCGCCGTAGTAGTTGAAGGGTTTGTAGTTTGTTCCGGCCTTTTCGTTGACCTTGTCCATGTATTTCTCAACGAGTGCGGGAACTGCATCATAATAAGTATTGCAGGCCTCTCTTGCCTGGAAGAAGATATCGGGGTTCTGAGCTGTACCGCGGAGAACTGGATGCTCAGGATTGAGTGCTCTTTCTCTAAATGCTTTTACAGCATCCCAGTTACACATCTCAGCAAGATCGTCATAATCCCAAACCTCAACTTTTTGAATCTCGTGAGAGGTTCTGAAACCGTCAAAGAAGTGTAGGAAAGGAACTCTGCTTTCAATTGCAGTAAGGTGTGCAACAGCGCCAAGGTCCATAACTTCCTGAACATTGGAAGCGCAAAGGAGCGCAAAACCGGTCTGTCTGCACGCCATAACATCGGAGTGATCTCCAAAAATGTTGAGTGCGTGAGAAGCAAGGCAACGAGCAGAAACATGGATTACACCGGGAAGAAGCTCGCCGGCGATTTTGTACATATTGGGAATCATGAGCAGGAGACCCTGCGATGCTGTGTAGGTTGTGGTAAGAGCACCTGCGGCAAGAGAACCGTGAACAGTACCCGAAGCACCGCCCTCGGACTGCATCTCAACGACCTTTACAGTCTGGCCAAAGATGTTCTTGCGTCCTTCAGCTGCCCACTGATCAGTGACCTCTGCCATGGGAGATGAAGGAGTGATGGGATAAATACCTGCAACCTCGGTAAACGCATATGACACGTGCGCCGCGGCTGTGTTGCCGTCCATTGACAGCTTTTTTCTTGTTGACATATGGAACTTGCCTCCTGTTTTGTTTTCATATTCATACATACATACTATAGCACCTTTTTTTTTGATTGT
The DNA here is from genome assembly GCA_045538555.1 of Eubacteriales bacterium. Classification (GTDB taxonomy): domain Bacteria; phylum Bacillota; class Clostridia; order Oscillospirales; family CAG-382; genus Coliplasma. The sequence goes on along the minus strand of JAZSRP010000043.1, from coordinate 22,145 downwards.
AAAGAGCATTTTCTTAATTTTTCGACATTTGATTAAAACAAAATTTTACATTTTATGAAAAGTTTATTTTTTCATACATATATTCATCAACGTCTTGAAAAACAAAATTATTTATGATATTATTGACTCTGTATATAGGAAAGGAGCGGGTGTTTTTATGAGAAATGATTTGGTCAGTACATTTTATTCCGCCGCACTTCGAGGAATAGACGGACAGATCGTTACGGTGGAGGCCACCAGTGCCGCCAGCAGCAGCCCGCGAATGGATATTATTGGTCTTCCGGATACAGCCGTAAAAGAATCCCAAGGCCGCGTTCGCGCCGCCGCAAGAGCTATCAACATGCCGCTCAAGCGCGGTGTTTTGACAGTAAACCTTGCCCCTGCTGACGTTCGGAAGGAAGGCACGGTTTTTGATCTGCCTATCCTGCTTTCGCTTCTGGATATTCCCGGGTTTAACAAAATTGATTTTTCCGATTGCTGTTTTATCGGAGAGCTTTCACTGTCCGGTGAGCTGAGACCGGTCACCGGAGTTTTGCCAATGGCGGTAGCTGCCAGAGATTCCGGATTTCGACGCATGTTTGTACCTGCTGAGAACGCTCCCGAGGCATCTGCTGCAGGAAAGATCAATGTTTATCCCATAAAAAACCTTGTTCAGTTGATCAATCACTTTTTGACAAGAGAAAAAGTCTTGCCACTGATATTTGAGGAACATGATTTTTTCAAAGTTTCCAACGAGATAAATTCTGATTACCGAGACGTAAAGGGACAGGAAACCGCCAAAAAGGCACTTGAGATCGCTGCCGCCGGAGCTCACAACGTTCTCCTTATAGGCCCTCCCGGCACAGGAAAAAGCATGCTCGCATCTCGGTTGCCCGATATTCTCCCTCCCATCACCCTTGAGGAATCAATCGAAACTTCAAAAATTTATTCTATCGCGGGTTATTCATCCGAACTCAAACCGCTTATTACAAAAAGGCCTTTCAGATTACCTCATCACTCTCTTTCCGCCGCAGCTCTCATCGGAGGCGGTACAAATCCAAAGCCCGGTGAAATTTCTCTTGCAAACAACGGAGTTTTGTTTCTTGATGAATTTCCGGAATTTGACAAGCACGCATGCGAGGTTCTCAGGCAACCCGTTGAGGAGCGCAAGGTTACCATAGCAAGAGTCAACAGCACTGTCGAATACCCAAGCTCTTTTATGTTGGTGTGTGCTATGAACCTCTGCAAATGCGGATTCTACGGTCATCCCACAAAAGCATGTAGCTGTACACCGATGTCCCGCAACTCATATTTGTCAAAAATTTCCGGTCCCATACTTGACAGAATCGATATTCAAGTCGAGGTCAATGCACTTGCTTTTTCGGACCTTGACACCTCTGTTGCTGCAGAGAGCAGCAGCGAGATACGCGCTCGAGTTTGCAAAGCACGGGAGTTTGCAATGGAACGTTTTGACGGCGAAAAGCTTGCAAACGGGCTTCCTCTCACAAACAACGCCGCAATGCAACCAAAACACATCCGAAAATTTTGCGTAGTTGACGATAGCGGCAGAGATCTTTTGCGTGACGCATATGACAAGCTGGGATTATCTGCAAGAGGATACGACCGTGTCCTAAAAGTTGCGCGTACAGTTGCTGATTTTGACCAAAGTCAACTCATTCAAAAACAGCACATTGCAGTTGCAATACAGATGAGATCGCTTGACAGAAAGTATTTTTCCTTGTGAAACACACATTACAGTTTACATAAAACATGTGGAAAAACACCCCTCGATGTGAACAACTTTGTGGAAAACTCTGGTTTTTCTTGAAAAATCAAGCTGTTTTTTTACCTAGGACCTGTTGAAATGTGGAAAACTCAGTGAATAACTATTTTTTGACAAAAATTATGTAACCAATCAAAAATCACAGAAAGAGCGACACCATGGATTATCAAGGCAACTATTTCCCCGAGGACAGAGACGAACGGGAATCAAAAACATATCGTATTGTAAAAGGCATTTTCAAATGGACAATGTACGGCATTTCCTTTTTGATATATGCAGTCATTTTTTACGTAATATTTTCAAACCGAGACAGCAAGATTCTTGAGCAGATGTATTTTACGCCTTCTGTTGTTCAGCAAGCCGAAGAGATTGGAGATGAATTTGATTTTTTCAGAATCAACGCGGCTGATTTTATGAACTATGACGGGACAGTTCAGCTATACCACATTTTTTACGCCGAGGATTGCCAAGCACTTGAGATCGGCGTGAAGGTCAATACCGACAAGTTGACAAACGGTGATGATGCAGGACTGTACTTTGTTTTGACAGACAGCGACGGCAACATTTTTCAACCCACAAACATTGTAACGGATTCACGTGGAAAATATGCATTTGCCCGTGTCTGCTTTGAAAACGTGGACCTAAAACTTGACCTAAACGATCTGCGATACAACAAGGAAGACCACCAAAACGAAAAGCGAGAAAACAAGATATGGTATTTTGCCGTAAAACACAAGGATGTTGAACAAACAATAGAGACGCTTACAATATACAAAAACAACACTGTTTTTACAAAAGCGGATTTTGAGCCGCAGGAGGACTGACATATGAACTACAATATCATTGAAATCAAAGAAAAACGCAGTAATTTTTTGACTATCGGCATATGTTGGCTCTTTCTATCAGTTGGCTCCCTGTTTTTTGCACTCATGCCGTATTTGTTTGATTTTGCAGCCGAGAAAAAGATCATGTTTCTTGCAATCGGCGGTATAGCATTTATATTTTTCATTTCTTTGTTTGTTTACCTACTTATGCGTGAGATCAAGCCCCAAAACGCATTGGTGCTCAACAATCATGGATTTTCCGTTTCATCACTTGGCAGCAACGTGGAGATAGAGTGGACCAACATTTCGAGCATCGGGATATTCGGCACAAAAAAATCACCGCTTTTTGGCATCCGTCTTGAAAACAACGACATTGTTCTTGCAATGCTCCATGGAAAAGCCGCAGAGGAAATGCGCGATAATCTCGAAGAAAATCTCCCCTCTATTCTGATACCTCAACAGGATATCCGCACTTCGCTTAAGGAGCTCAAAGAGCTATTCAACAAGTTTATCAGAGAATCAAGAGCGCTTGAGAATACCGAACCGCAAAAAGTAAAAACAAATCCTTTCAGCAGTGAGGATGTCATACGCGCATTCGGCGGTACAGAAAACGATATTGCAGCATACAAGGCGGAAAAACAAGCATCATCCCTCAAAGATGATCTTGATACAAAAACGGCGCCTGTCGATACAAAACCCACATCGGAATCAAAAAGCAAAACCATTATCAGCCAAGATGATTTTTATGATATTCTTTTGAAAAAGACCGGAAGCAGTGTTGATACTGATTCAAATGTAAAAGAAGAATCCGAAAATCCTCCTGCCAAAGCAGAAAGCAAAGATCTTGAGGATGATTCTGTGACAGATGAGATCAACGAGCTTTTGGGTTCGGTCAGGCTTTCAAAGATCCCTGAGATTGAAAAGATGCTTGCCGACCCAAACCTTCCATATTCACTCTCAAGAGATGCATCTGTAAAACAAAAAACAGATCTTGATATTCTCATTACTCCTTCACAGCAGTCGCAAAACTCCGAAATGACCCACGAGGATATTTTTACACACATAGGTCAGTGTCCAAGTGTTGAAGAAGTCAAAGAAACAAAAACCATTTTTGACCATACGGAAAACGACATTTCATTGCCCGTGGATTCACCCGTGTCGGAAAAGGCATATGACAATGCTGCCGACGGTTCCGACAGCTTGGTTGATATGATCAAAAACGATAATGAACCAAACACCGACAACTCATCTGACACGAAAGCCAACAAATCAAACGATTCTGGCGAGAATGATATAAACAAGTCAGAAATAGAATTTGATACGTATGCTATTGATTTTTCAAAACTTGAAAAAAATGAACCTCACAAAACAAAAGAATCCAATTTTGTTTCAAAAAACACTGTTGAACACGCAAATGAGGATTATCCTCCCGTTGTGATTTTTGACGACGAGGAAGAAGAAACTGACAAGAAACCCCAAAAAACAACTCCAAAAGAAAGCAAAAAAATCGATCCCACAGATTTCTTCTTTGTTGCAACAATTGACGAAAAATAATTATTAAAACCACAAAAAGGGGCTGTTTATACGGCCTCTTTGAGTTGTTTTATCACGTTTGTTGAGAGGAAAATAACATGAAATTTTTTGGAGGGATAGGAAAATCCACACCTCGTTTTTTAGTAGTAGGTTTGGGCAATCCCGGATCCCAATATGCACACACACGCCACAACGCAGGATTTTTGGCAATCGACCATATCGCCGAAAAGCTTGGGTGCAATATCAAGCACCTCAAGCATCTTTCGCTCATCCAAAAGACAATCATCAGTCAAACAGGCGTTTTGTTGATGAAACCTCAAACATATATGAACAACTCCGGAGAAGCAGTCAGAGATGCAGCCAACTTTTATAAAATTCCTGCAGAAAATGTTATTGTAATCTATGATGACACCTCAATTGGTGTCGGTGCGCTTCGCATCAGAAAAAACGGAAGCGCAGGCGGACACAACGGAATCAAGTCAATTATTTCTCACCTCGGTACACAGGATTTTCCCCGCATAAAGCTGGGAATCGGCAACAAGCCCGACGGATACGATCTTGCAGACTATGTTCTGGGCAAGTTTACCGATGATGACATAAAACGTGTCAGTGCAAATTTTGACAATATTCTTTCTGCTATTGAATGTATAATTGAAGGAAATACTGACAAAGCAATGAACCTTTTTAACAAAAACAACTGAAACCAGACATGGAACAAATACTCAAACAGTTTTTAAAGGACAGCGAATACAGAGCCGTACTCAACGGCATAAAAGAAAGACACATGCCCTGCCACATCAGTGGGATGTGCGATTCTTCGCGCCCTTTTTTCATTTCCGCATTGCTGAAAGACACAGAAAATAAAGGATTTATCCTTGTTTCCGAAGAGAAAGAAGCTCTTCGTCTCAGGGATGCACTCTCGGTATTTTTTGAAAGAGTGCTTATATTCCCTACCAGAGATCTTGTGCTTGATACGGTTTCTGCGTATTCAAGAGAATGGGAGCACGAGCGCCTCACTGTTCTCTGGAAATGCCTGCAAGGGGACTATGATGTTGTAATTGCGGTGCCTGACGCAGTGATGCAATACACAATGCCTGCCGATTTTTTGCAAGAGATCTCTTTTTCTCTGTCAAGGGGCGATGCTGCCTCCATTGACAAAGTTACTGCAAAATTGATAAGAATGGGTTACAAGCGCACCGATATTGTAGAAGGCGTGGGGCAATTCTCTGTACGCGGCGGAATTTTGGATATTTTTACCCCCGGCGGTGACTCACCGGTAAGAATTGACTTTTTTGGTGATGAAATTGATCTCATCGGACGTTTTGATATTGTATCTCAAAGAAGAGTGGAAAACCTCGAGAGCATTCATGTTCTCCCCTGCTCTGAGTTGACGGCTACCGACAACACACTGCTTGCTGTCAAAAGAGAGGTAAAGTATCTGCTTGACCATTTTGAGGGATCAGAAAAACGACGCGCTGATCTTTTTTCTGATCTTGAAAAGGCGGAAAAGGACGACCGGTGCGGGATATCGGATAGATATTTTTCTCTTATTTACAACCAAAAGGAATCTATACTTGACGCCTGCAGTGATGCTTTGCGTATTGTTGTTGATTCAAAGAGAGTCATTGACAGAGCAAGAGGGTTTGAGCAAATTTCTTACAATTCCATCGAATCTCTTGCAAAAAGCGGTTTGTGCAAAATGAAGAATTGCAGACCGATCTGCAACAGTGATGAGTTGGGATCCCTTCTCGGAGTAAACACCGTGCTTGTGGACACTTTTTCAAGCTCCGGAAATTTTGTCAGTGCTTCTGCATCTTACAATATTACTACAAAAACCGTAATGCAGATTCCCGACAAAACAGATATATTCATTGATGATATTCAAGCACATCTCGACTCTTCGCACACAGTAATGATCGTATGCTCCGGAGATTATTCTGCCTCGGCGATGCTTGATATACTTGCCGAGAATGATATTGCCGCATATCCATATTTTGGTGTTCTTCACGATTACAGAATCGCAGTTGCATCAGGTGATTTTGGTTTCTATTCGGGATTTGAGCTTCCAAAGGGAAATTTTGTGCTGTATACCGACAAGTCCGCCACCCGTCTTCATGAGGGATCCATGGGCAGGAAGCGTATGGCAAAAGCTGTCAAAGGAGAGCGAATTGCGTCATATGCCGATCTTAACACCGGTGATCTTGTGGTGCATATCAATCATGGTATAGGACGGTATCAAGGTATCCAAAACCTTGTATCACAAGGGATGTCACGTGATTTTATCAAAATCGTTTATGCTGACGGAGGTATACTTTACGTTCCGTGCGATCAGCTGGATATGGTGAGCAAATATATCGGAGCCGAGGACACAAAGCTTTCAAAAATGGGCGGCGCTGAGTGGAAACGTGCCAAAGCAAAGGCAAAAGCATCTGCCGCAAACATTGCCAAAGATTTGATCAAGCTTTATGCAGAACGCCGCAACCAACCGGGATACGCTTTTCCTCCCGACGATGAACTCCAGGACGAGTTTGAAGCAGGATTTGAATATGCCGAAACTGACGGTCAAATGCAGGCGGCAGAGGAAATAAAAAGAGATATGCAAAACCCCTACCCCATGGATCGACTTTTGTGCGGAGACGTTGGATTTGGAAAAACAGAGGTTTCGCTACGCGCCATATTCAAGTGCGTTTTTTCAGGAAAGCAGGCGGCATTTTTGGTACCTACAACCATTCTTTCGCTTCAACATTATCAGACTCTTTTGGCTCGGTTCAGAGGGTACCCCGTAAAAATTGCAATGCTCTCACGTTTTGTTACAAAAAAAGAACAAACCGAAATTATTTGCAAGCTGCGTGAAGGACAAATTGATATTATAGTTGGTACTCACAGACTGTTGCAAAAGGATATTCAGTTTTGGGATCTCGGACTACTTGTTGTCGACGAGGAGCAACGCTTTGGCGTCACTCACAAGGAACGTTTGAAAGAGCTTGCAAAAGGCGTTGACGTACTGACGTTGACCGCAACACCTATACCAAGAACCCTCAATATGGCACTTAGCGGAATCCGTGATATGTCTGTATTGGAAGAAGCGCCCATGGACAGAGTGCCGGTGCAAACATTTGTGGTTGAGCAGGATGATGAGGTTTTGTTTGAAGCCATAAGACGCGAGCTCCGCCGGGGCGGGCAGGTGTTCTATCTCCACAATTTTGTTGATTCTATCTTTTCAACAGCGACACGCATTTCCAATGCATTTCCCGATCATACTGTCGGAATTGCTCACGGCCAGATGGACAAAGAAACGCTTTCTGACGTCTGGGCAGATATGGTAGAAGGAAAAATCGACATACTTGTTTGCACAACTATTATCGAATCCGGTATCAATGTTCCAAATGCAAATACCCTCATTATTGAAGACGCCGACCGTATGGGCCTGTCACAGCTGCACCAGATCAGAGGACGGGTGGGAAGATCTACACGAAAAGCATACGCATACCTTACGTATAGAAAAAACAAGATAATGAACGAAATTGCCGAAAAACGGCTGGAAGCAATCAAGGAATTTACAGAGTTTGGTTCAGGATTCAAGATCGCCATGAGAGATCTTGAGCTGAGAGGTGCCGGAAACCTCCTCGGTTCAGAGCAGAGCGGTCATCTTGAAGCAATCGGGTATGATCTTTACATAAAGATACTTGAAGATGCTATAAATGCAGAAAAAGGTATTGCACCGGTTGCAGAGAGGAACTGCAGCATCGACATTCTTTGCAACGCTTTTATTCCCGAAAACTACATTTCTTCCTCCGCAATGCGTATTGACGTATACAAAAAAATCGCTTCAATCCGTAACTGTGATGATGTTGACGATCTTTTTGATGAGTTGAACGACAGGTTTGGAGATATTCCAAAACCAACACAAAATCTCATTCGTGTCTCTTTGATACGAAATACGGCAATGGAATGCGGTTTTACTTCAATTGAACAAAACAGCAACGTTTTGAGCTTTTATACTCCCACGCTGTCAATTGAAAAAGCAGCTGTTATTGCTTCAGAGGATCCGTTCAAGGGTGCAGTGATGCTTTCCGCAGGCGGAAGACCACACATAGCATACAGATTGCGTGAAAAGGAAAATAATCTGGATATGGCAGAAAAGGTCGTTTTCAGGTACTTAAAATTGTCACAAAATTAGTATAGACAAAACAGTTGAAATGAGTTATAATGTGTAGAATACAATGAGAAAGGCAAAATTTTATATGAAAAAGATCAAAAATATGATCAGCTTGTTTCTTGTCATCGCTTTGATGCTTTCATTCTGCTCATGCGGCGTTTTGAGCGGCGGAGACGTTGTGATGCGCTACGGTGACAAAACTCTCAACGAGAGCGATTATCTTTATATCGCGTCAATCGTCAAGGACAACGTTGTATATTATTACCAATATTATCTCTATCAAATGACAGGCACTGTCTATCAGGAGGCAGATATACTCAAGCAGTCATTCTCAGAGGACGGAAAAACAGTTTCTGATTATATCAAAGAGGCAATAGATGAGACTGCCAAGCGTGTTCTTATTATTGAGCATCTCTGCGATGAGGCGGGGCTGACTATCACCGATGAGTCATCCATCAATGAAATCAGCACCTACGTTGATGAGCTTGAGTATGCCTACGGTGGAAAGGATCTTTTTGAGATCGAGCTTGCAAAAATGGGATTTGTACGCAGCAGTATCGAAAGATACGAGAGATACAATTATCTTCTCAATCTTTACAGTGATTTCAGATACGGCGACAACGGTGTTGCAAAAATTCCGGAATCCTCCGTTACAGAAAAGTTCCTCAGCGAATATTTCAGCTTTGAAGGATGTATATATTCGTTCCTCACCGAGGACAAAGACGGAAACAACACTCAGTATATTTTTGATTTGACAGACGACGAGATCAAGACGTATTTTTATGAAAACTACGTAAAAGTCAACCATGTTCTCTACAAAACAGTTGACGCTACCGGCAAAGAGCTGTCAAAAGAAGAAGTTGAAAAAGCAAAATCCGATGCAGAGAGCGCCCTGGCTGCAATTCAGAGCGGCGAAAAGACTCTTGATGATTTCAAGCACGCTACCGACGATAGCGGATATACCTATACTTTTACCAAAGGAAAGATGGTAAAAGAATTTGAAGAGCTTTCTTTCGATCTGGAGATCGGTGCCGTAGGCATCGCCAAGACACAATACGGTTATCATGTAATTGAAAAACTTGAGCTTTCTGACACAGATCTTTTTGGCACAACCGACGCTGACGGAAATACAAAAGGAAGTATCAAAGTCTCTGTTGCAGCAGCAATGAGCGCTGACAAAATACGTTTTGAGGCAAACGAGTGCTTTGAAAAACTCAAATCGGGCGAGCTTGACGGTTTTGTAAAAGAGGACAAGGACTACTATTTCTACGAAAAACCCGCTGTGACAACCGACGGAAAAACAAACTACAGCGATCTTGAAAAGGCCATAAAAGATGCAAAGGTTGGCGAGTATATTCTCAAAGAGATCAGCAATGACGGCGTATTTATCGTCAAAAAGCTTGAACTCAAGGCAGATGATATCACTGAAGAGATTTATTCAACAATAGAGGATACCCTCATTAACGACGCTTTCTATCAATACATCCTTTCATTCAACGATGATATTGAGATCAACAACGAGGTCATTTCAAGATTTGATGTGGCTTCAATTCCCGCACTTGACGACAATTTTTATTCTTGATAAAAAGAATTGGAGAAATTAAAAAATGACAGGTACAGAAGCATACAATATTATCATGCGTGATGCCATAAGCGTTTTCTCTCCCGAGGGACTGAAAGAAAAGCTTGAGAGCGGAAAAAAGCTCAGAATAAAGATGGGTGCGGATCCCAGCCGTCCTGATCTTCATCTCGGCCACTCTGTTGTGTTGAGAAAACTCAAGATGCTGCAGGATCTGGGACATGAGATCATTTTTGTCATCGGTGATTTTACGGCAATGATCGGTGACCCCTCCGGAAAAAGCAAGACCCGTGTTCCTCTCACTTTTGAACAGACGCGCGAAAATGCTATCAGCTACTATGAGCAAGTAACAAAAATTCTTGACAGAGAAAAAACAACCATTACTTACAACTCCGAATGGTTGGGAAAAATGACTTTTGAGGATGTTCTTTCCCTTGCCGGAAAATACACTCTCGCACGTATTCTGGAGAGAGACGATTTTGCCAAACGCTACAACGAGAAACGCCCCATCGGCATGCACGAGCTTTTCTACCCTCTAATGCAGGGCTACGACAGTGTTGCACTCAATGCTGATATTGAGGTCGGAGGAAACGATCAGACATTCAACCTTTTGGTAGGCAGAGAGCTCCAAAAGGATTATGGCCAGTCATCTCAGGAGGTTATTACATTCCCCCTGCTTCCCGGACTTGACGGCGTTGAAAAAATGTCAAAATCTCTTGACAACTATATCGGTATCGACGAGCCCGCAGAGATCATGTACGAGAAATGCATGAAGGTTCCCGACAATTTGTTGCTCACATATTTCAACCTTACCACTGAGCTTCCCGAGGATGAATACAAACCCCTTTGCGAGTCTGATATAAGAGCTGCTCACAAGCTCTATGCAGAGGCGATCATCACCCTCTATCACGGAAAAGAAGCCATTGAAGCTGCAGAAAAGAGATACCAGAGCGTTGCAGGCGGCGGGATACCTCAGGATATCGCATCAATGGAGTTTGAGTCAGGCATCAGATTGATCGAAGTGCTTTCAAAATCCGGTCTTGCTCCCTCAAACAGCGAGGCGCGCCGACTCATCACAGGAGGCGGTGTCAAGCTTGACGGAACACAGATTACCGACCCTAACAAAGTTCTTGACTCTGCCGGTGAATATGTAGTCAGCAAGGGCAAAAACAAATTTATCAAAGCTATCGTAAAAAACAAAACCACCGGTTGAACTGGTCTACACACGCTTCTGATTCTATTAGCTCTACGCCTTTTTGTTCACACAATTTACGTAGTATTTTCCCTATATCTTTTTTGATTTGTCCATATATCTCATGTCTGCGATATTTTGGGGCAAATACTATATGATATTGGCATCTGTATTTTGAATGGGCGCTACTTTTTATTTCGTTTTTCTCATTTTTTAACATCGCTATAAAACCTCCGTTTTTCATTGTGTAATGCGGTCGCCAAACCTTTACACAATTATATCACGGAGGTTTTATTATGCATATACAAAAGTAATTTTCTTCCCCCGGTAGAACCGGGGGTTTATTTCCACGCCTTAAAAGGCACCAATCAAAAAAGACTTGTTGGCAAACAACAAGTCTTTTTTCATTCAGTTCAGATATGCAATGCCTGCGTTCAGATACGCTGCAAAAGTGATCCAGATCAGATACGGCACAAGCAACCATCCCGCAGCCGCTGAATTGCTTTTGAACTCGCGCCACGTGAGAAATACAAATATCCAAAGAAGCAAGAGCCACGCAAAAGCAACCCAATATGCCGACAGGTTGAAAAACAAAAGTGTCCATCCAAAATTCAGCGCCAACTGAATTCCGTAAAATTTTAGGGCACGGTTGATAGAATCCTGTGGAGAACCAGATACAAGCACAAGATACGAGGCAACACCCATCAGTATATACAAAACCGTCCACACAGCAGGAAAAAGCCATCCCGGAGGAGACAGCGGAGGTTTTGATAGCGCCTCAAATGTTTCCATACTGTCCATAGTTAGAAGCGATGCAAGTCCTCCTACTATCAACGGCAATGCAATACAGGCAATTAATAGCTTCCATTTTATCTTCAAAAAAATCACTCCTTTTATATCAGTATACTACAGAATAATATTTTTATTCCCAGCACACGCAAAAGGAGTGAAATACATTTTATTTGATTTTTTTGAGCACAATTGCTGTCCTTGACGGCAAATAAATCTCAAATCCCATTGCCCCATCCTCAAGGGAATGAACAACGTATTTTTGAGTGTCCGAAATACGGTCAAAACCGCCAAAACGGGACTCGTCGGTAGACAGAACTACATTGTATGCACCAAGAGGAACGTTTCTCAGCGGATATGATGCAAAAGAATGGGAGGGATTGAAATTAAAAGCAAATACAACCCCATTTCTGCTGTAAACAAGAACCTGCGCTTCCTCGTCAATATACATACTGACCGGTGGAGCAGAAAACAGCTTTTTGCTCTTTGCAAGCTTTATCATTTCTTTGTCAAACAACGCCAAATCCTTGTATCTAAGCAATTCATCATCTACAAGATTCCATTGTCTGCGGCAGTATTTGTAGCTCCAGCCGTTGCCTTCACGGGGGAAATCGATCCACTCAGGATGTCCAAATTCATTGCCCATAAAATTGAGGTATCCCTCACCTGCAAGCGACAAAGTCAAAAGACGTATCATTTTGTGAAGAGCGACTCCCCTATCAACGCTCATATTTGGTGTCAGCGTGGACATTCCATAGTACATCTCTTTGTCACAAAGCCAAAACATAATGGTTTTGTCGCCCACCAACGCCTGATCGTGTGACTCTGCATATCCGATGTATTTTTCCATAGGACGTCTGCTGACAAGCTCGTGCCAGATATACCGCATATTCCAGTCCTCATCGCGGTATTTCTTCAGCAGTTTGATCCACATATCAGGTGTCCCCATTGCCAAACGATAATCAAATCCTATTCCGCCGTCTTCAATAGGCAGACACATGCCGGGCATTGCGGACATATCCTCAGCAATCGTCACTGCATCTGGGTTTACCTCGCGTATAAGCTGATTGGCAAGCTGCAGATAAGTAATCGCAGAATGATCTGTATTTCCGGAGAAGTACTTGTCATAACCGCAAAAATCCGTACCAAGCCCATGATCGTGGTAAATCATGGAAGTCACGCCGTCAAATCTAAAACCGTCAAAATGGAATTCATTGATCCAGAATTTCAAATTTGACAAGAGAAAATGTATAACCTCGGGCTTGTCATAATCAAATAGCTTTGTTCCCCAAGCGGGATGGTCTCCCCGAGGTCCCTCGTGGAAGAACTGAAATTCAGTTCCGTCAAAACAGTTGATACCCTCGGCAGTATTTTTTACAGCATGTGAGTGTATCACGTCCAGGAGCACACAGATGCCCATCGAATGGGCAGTGTCAATAAGAGAACGGAGATCATCAGGCGTGCCAAATCGTGATGAAACAGCAAAAAATGAAGAAACCTGATAACCAAATGAACCATAATAAGGATGCTCCATAACAGCCATGATCTGAATGGCATTGTACCCCTGCTCCTTGATTCTTGGCAGTATATTGTCACGAAACTCCAAAAAGCTGCCTACGCCTTCTTTTTCCTGCGCCATCCCAACATGACATTCATAAATAAAAAGCTCGTTCTTGGGGCAAAAATGCGGCTTGTGCCATCTATATGCAGGACTATCGACAATTTCACAGCACCAGCTGTAATTGACAGGATCCTGAACAACTCTTCGGGCATAAAGGGGTATCCTCTCCAGCAACTGACCTTTATGTTTAACAACGGTTTTTACTTTGCAACCGTGATACAAAGCATCGGCGCCATCAAGAAAAATCTCAAAAACCCCGTTCCCCACAGGTGTCAGCTCAAGCTCGGTTTTGTTCCAGCCGTTCATATCACCCATGAGATAGACAGAATCCGCGGCAGGAGCCCACTCACGGTAAAACCAACCCTTGTCTGTCTTGTGAAAACCAAAATACTCATGTGCGTTGGCAAAATCAGACAAAGACTGGCCCGCCTTCAGCAATACTTCTTTTTTTGCCAAAAAGCGGTTCATTCTGTATTCGATGTGGGGCTCATACGGCAATAGATAGGGATCGTACTCAAAAATCCGATAGCTCATTTCACACCTCAAAACAAAATTTTGTTTGTACTTTTATTCTACACAAAAAGTACATTCGTGTCAACGTATGCTTTTGTTGGCTTATTTTAAAAAATAATATTCCATTTTGGGGAATACTGAATCAAAAACAAAAAACCTGTCAAGAATCTTTCCAAAAAAACGTATAAGATAGGAATTTGTCAACGTTATGATGACCGTACCTACTCCCACTCCCGTAAAACCGCCTGCCATATATATTCTGAAGTTCCCTGAGTATACCATGGGAGAAATTTTGAAACCGCAACGTGAATTATGTATGCCGGCGCCGCTATCATTGACAAGCCAAATCCCGCTTTTGTGCACAACGTAACTCCCAAAGCGCAAAGCCCTGCACTCAAAAGCCAGAAAATATCGTTCATTTTATTTATTCTCATATTATCCACGATTTGTTTTTATGCTCTCATTATATTACATCGTGAAACATATTTCAACAAAAAGTGTTGCAAATTATTACAATAAATTTTATAATCGTTTTATAGAGTATAACTTTTTGGGAGCGTGTACCATGAAAGAGTACGTTTATGATGTTTTTTTGAGCTTTACTGGCGCCGACAGAGAACTGAAAAATACTATCAAAGAGCACCTCAGCGCAAACGGTCTGTCTTTTTATGACAGTGATATGTACTGTATGGGTCAGTTCAGAGACGATTTTTGTCAAGCTCTTGATCAGAGCAGAGTCTATCTAATGATACTGACAGACAATCTCAGAAATGATCCCGCCATCTCAGGCAAGGGCGCGTTGACTGAGGTTCGCCGTGAATGCGGTTTGGCATGCGAGCTTGAGGCAAGAAACGAGTTGAATATCGTTATACTCTGTATGTCTCCGTTTTTCAGATACGACAAGCCGTTTCACGATTATAACGATACTATCGGCTGGCATTTTTACACTCACACAAGAGGTTTTTCACGCATTGATGGAACAGTTGACGAAAACGGTGTTCTTTCTTCATCCACATTGGACAATATTCTTTATCAGTGCAGCACCTTTATCAAAAAACGCAATGCGGGAACTCCCGTCATCTCCCAAAAGCCCCGTGTTGAGATTGCTGATGAAAAACTGGCTGACAAAGGTTTTTTCAAAGGCAGAGAAAAAGAAATACAGCTTGCATTGGATGCTTTTTCAAACGGAAAGCAGATGGTTGTACTGTCAGGACTTGGCGGCATGGGAAAAACCGCCCTGGCAACAGAGATCGCACGCAAGTGCGACGAAATTGGTTTTCTCAAATGCCCTCAGATCGTAAAAATTCAGGAAATTACCGGCTCCGGAAACGGGCTTCACACCATCGTTTCATCTGTCAACTACGAAAAGAACGTATACGATTCTCTCACTTCCCTGTCTGATACTGACAAGTACAGGCGCAAGCTCCGCGCTTTGTCCGAGTTGCCCGAAAACGTTTTGTTGGTTGTGGACAACCACAATTCCATTACAAACGATGACCTTTTTGAGATTCTCTCTCAACTCAAGTGCAAACTACTCATCACAACCCGCAGTCGCCTTGATTTCAACGGCAACAATGCCGAAATAATCAATATCGATTGTCTCGAAATGCAAGAAGCGTTTGACGTATTCTGTGACATCTATGGCTGCAAAATTGATGAGAATGAGTTCAAAATACTCTTTGATTTTATCGGCGGTCATACCATTACTCTTTGCATTATGGCAAAAATGATGCGTGCTCACGGACTTTCTGTGGATCAATTGTTGGGCGAGCTTGGGTCAGATGTTTCCACTGATGCAAAAGTCAGCTTCAGACACAATGAGTACGGTGACTCCGATACTGTCTTGGGACATTTGAAAAAGCTTTTTAATATAACCGGTTTTTCCGATGACTCAAAAAACATTCTCCGCTCTATGTCAATCCTGGGTGACGGAACTATCCCCCTCAATGATCTGAAATCGGTACTTTTTTTGAAAAACATGAATGCTGTCAATGAGCTTTCGGCAAGCGGTTGGATTGAAATCCAAAACCGCGACGTTCAGTACGTATATCTCCACCCTATTTTGTCACGGCTCATTGCCTCATTGTTGTGCCCCACGGAAGAAAACGTATTGCCAATGATCCAATACCTCATTCAAAGAGTGGAAGACACAAATCAAAATATTACATATACAGACGCTTCTGTTCTGGAGGACGGGCTGTTTTATGCACTTTACACCATCAGTGGCAACGACAAAAAACTGTCACGCCGTTTGTGGGATAAATTTGTGGGCATAAATCACCTTTTGGGTGACGTTGAGAACACTCAAAAAAAGGTCTCGGCACTTGCATCAAGGATTGATGATTCTGACAAGTCAGTTGTTCTGTCATACGGAAATATGATGGTCATTGAGCACCATCCCACCCGCACGGATATTTTGCAATCATTTGTACAATCCATACGTACAAACGCATCCAACTACAAATGGCTGTTGCGTGCTTTGTCAGTTACTTTTGGGCATTTATACGGGATCAAAGAATTTGAATCTATTCTTATTTCTGCTATAGATACAGCAATCGACTCTGCAATTGTGGCAAATGACGACCTCGCACTATTGGATCTGACAAATTATTATATTCTCCATCACAGCGGAAGAGAGCTATCTAATAAGCTGAAAAGTTATATAAACGAACAACGCAGAACCCGCAAGATAACCGGCGCTTTTCTCATGCTGGAATCCATGTATTTTGTATGCAAAGCTTTTCCAACGTGCAGACGTAGCGAGCTTTTGAACAAACTGTCAACAATGATTTCTTCCCTTTCACAGTCACACAATCTCGAAGCATACAAGCTGGCTATATTTCATCCATTCCTTTTCAAAAATATCACACGCGGACAAAATGACGCTGAAAACCTTCCGGACAGCGATCCGCTTGCCATGAGTTGGAATATACTGATAGACGAATCCTACAATCTTGCAGGTAATGCTGAGATCGACGTACGAAAGCTGATCGATGCAAGTCTGAATCTTTATATGGAAAAAGTAAGAAACGGAAATACTTTTGCATCTGCAAGAGATTCTGTCATCGGATTGGTAAACATTTTGGCCACTCTACCTCAAGCAACTGTAAAAAAGTGTACTGCAGAGCTGGTGGATGGAACAGATACAGACAATATTTCCATCAAGACACTTTCTTCTCTCCAGACGGCAACACTTATCAACCAGCTATTGGGAGAAAGGATCGCAATCGACCAGAGTCTCTGTGTGTTGAATACGATGTTGAGATTGCGCCCCGAGAATCACAGCGATATCGCAGAGGCGTATATTTCACACGCTGATCTGTGCTCTGCGTTTGGTGATTCTCAAACAGCTTTTCAGTTTTATCTGAAAGCGTATGAAACCTTTGTAAAAAACGCAGAGGATTCGGCAATGCTTCCAAATATTTGCCGAAAAATGCTGTCACTCTCGGGTTTGAACAGCATTTCTACCGCACAGATATGCGAGTTGAAGGATGGAGCACTGTCTGACCTGAAAAAAACTGATGACGAGTATATTCAGGTTTGCCAAAATTTTTCACGCCATATCTGCAATGCACTTTATTCAAATGCTATCAATTCTGAGTCAAAAGAATTTTTGCAAGTATTTGATATAGCCGACTTGTTTAAAGAGAATTTCCATGCTCTCCAAAAGCATGGACAAATATACTGCGTCTATACAATGTACAATACCATAAACATGATGTGCAACTGCAAAAAATTTGATATTGCAGAGCACTTTATGGCATATTATCCTCTTTTCAAAAAAATAAAAACAAAATACTACAGGAGAATGACAAAACTCTGCCACGCAAATAACAATTATTATATCGCTTATAAACAGGAAAGAGACGATTATGAAGAGCTGGCAATAAAGTATATTGATCTCTGTATCAAATATAACTTGGACAGCAGCGGTTGTTCCACTGCGTTTTGGCTGCTGTTTGACAGAATATGTTACAGGGAAAAAAACAATTATTGCAGTGTTGCAGAGCAGTTGATCAAAAACAGCTCTCTCTTGACGCCCGTTATCAAAAGAATCAAACATGCCCAAAATTTTTGTTTGGGTGAAATTAAACAAAACGACAACCCAGTCGAGCTGACCGAAAGCGATATTGAAAAAATTAAAGCAGATTATTTTGCTTATTTGTTAAGAACAGAGCATAAAGAAATTCAAAAGAAAAATTATTTCATCTCCCCAAAAGAATATAGCAAACTAAAGTCATCACAACACTACTTTGCAAAAGCAATTTCAAACCTCTTTGATTATTTGATTAACAAATATCAAAAAATCGATATCCCGCTGAAACGAAAATGATTTTTTCCTCAAAAAAACGCCCATACGGGCGTTTTTTTTGGTGGAGCCGAACCTCGGTCAAATTCGGCGGATATTTCGGCGGATTTTCTCACAAAACTCCCCAAAACCGAGGTGAAAATTCCAAATTCACTCCGAAAAATATTCCTCATCGGAAGAAGAGCGATAAAGAACCTTAAAAACGTCAATGAACAATGAACCGTCCTCGCAATTCGGTGTCGGTCGGAATTGTTGATTACGATAAGTTGCAAAACAGCTGACTTTTCTGCATATTTCGGATGATTTTACATCGATTTTACACCGATTTGGTTACGGATTTTACAGCTTGGCGATAAAATTTAACCGTAGCCGAGAGAATCCGACAGAAAAAAGTCAATAATAAATCAAAGGAGATTTTGAATATGAAAAAGATTATTAGTTTACTCACAGTAGCGGTTTTGCTCGTATGCGCGCTTGCCGGTTGCGGCGGTAACAAAGATGCAGTTGCAACAGACGGATCCACATCAATGAACAAGGTCATCGGTGCTTTGGGCGAAGCATTTGAAAATGAAACGGGAATTACCGTAACCTACAATGCAACCGGCTCGGGCGCAGGCATTCAGGCAGTGCAGGAAGGCAGATGCGACATTGGTCTTTCAAGCCGCAATCTCAAGGATGAGGAAAAGGCAAAGGGACTTGAAGGTACAATCCTCGCTTACGACGGCATCGCAATCATTGTAAATCCTAACAACCCCGTTTCTGATCTCGACATTGAAACCATCACTAAGATCTACACCGGTGAAATTAAGAATTGGAAAGAAGTTGGCGGCGACGATGCAGAAATTGTGCTCATCGGCCGTGAAGCAGGCAGCGGTACAAGAGATGGGTTTGAGGATAT
This sequence comes from Eubacteriales bacterium, assembly GCA_045538555.1. Taxonomy (GTDB): domain Bacteria; phylum Bacillota; class Clostridia; order Oscillospirales; family CAG-382; genus Coliplasma. The sequence continues at coordinate 2,966 of JAZSRP010000043.1, read as the reverse complement.
CACCGATACAAAAGACAAATGTGATTACCGTCAGGAACTCACCTCTACCGGCGACGTTATCACAACCGTAGCAAGCAACCCCGGTGCAATCGGTTATGCTTCTCTCGCTTCTGTTAAGGATACCGTAAAAGCACTGACTGTTGACGGCATTGCACCGAGTGAAGCAACTATCAAGAACGGTAGTTATGTCGTACAGCGTCCCTTCGTTCTCGTAACCAAAAAGGATGCGAAGCTCACTGAAAACGCTCAGAAGTTCTTCGACTACATTACTTCCGAAGCAGCAAACGAGATCATCAGCGGCGCAGGTGTCGTTCCTGCAAACTAAGGAGTCTAAGCGACGGCGCACAAATGCCGCCGCTTGTTCCCATTGAGGTTAAACTATGAAGAAAAACAGATTATTTGAGAATATCGTACACGGCATATTTCTCATACTCGGTTTAATAACTGTCGGCTGTGTTCTGCTCATCACGGTATATCTGATTATTTCGGGTATTCCAGCTATTAAGGAAATCGGACTTTTTAATTTCCTTTTCGGCAAAGAGTGGGCATCCACCGCCGCCGAGCCGAAATACGGAATACTGCCGTTTATACTGACAAGCGTGTACGGAACAGCAGGCGCAATATTGATTGGTGTGCCGATTGGATTCTTTACTGCCGTGTATCTTTCAAAGGTGGCAAATAAGAAGGTCAGAGCCGTTATTGAAGCCGCTGTCAACCTGCTCGCAGGTATTCCTTCGGTTGTGTACGGTCTTGTCGGTATGCTTGTGCTTGTACCGGCGATCCGTGAGATTTTTAATGTGCCGGACGGAGCAAGCCTGCTTGCCGCTATTATCGTGCTTGCCATTATGATTCTGCCAAACATCATAAAAGTTTCTATCACGGCGCTGGATGCTGTTCCGAAAGAGTATGAGGATGCTTCTTTGGCTCTCGGTGCAACACCGACCGAAACCTTTTTCAAAGTATCGGTCCCTGCCGCAAAAAGCGGTATCGCTGCCGCTGTTGTGCTCGGTGTTGGTCGTGCCATTGGTGAAGCAATGGCGGTTATGATGGTTGCAGGTAATGTAGCGAATATGCCTTCGCTCTTTGAGAGTGTTCGTTTCCTTACCACCGCCGTTGCAAGCGAAATGGCATATTCGAGCCCCGGCAGCTTGCAGAGAAACGCTCTGTTCTCCATCGCACTTGTGCTGTTCCTGTTTATTATGCTGATTAACGCTACGCTCAATTTCTTCCTCAAGAGAAATAAGGAGAAATAATAGAATGAAAAAACGAAAATTATATATCGGTTTTATGCGTGGCGCAATGATCGTTTGTACCGCACTTACGGCGGCGCTTGTGTTGTTCCTGCTTGTGTATGTGCTGATAAACGGTATCCCGAATATCACGTGGGAACTGCTCTCCACCAAGCCGAGTTACTTAACCGAGCGAATTGGTATTTTGCCCGACATTCTGAACACGGTTTACATCGTGCTTGCAACACTCGTGATTGTGCTTCCCCTCGGTGTTGGTGCGGCGATTTATCTTACCGAATACGCTAAAAATAAAAAGTTGGTGGCTATGATCGAATACGCCGCCGAAACACTTTCGGGCATTCCGTCTATCATATACGGTCTTGTCGGTATGCTGCTCTTTTCCAACAACTTCGGAACAAGCCTTCTCGCAGGTGCTTTAACACTCGTTATTATGAACCTTCCTACTGTAATGCGTACCACACAAGAGAGCCTGAAAACCGTTCCCCAGAGTTACCGTGAAGGTGCTTTCGGCTTGGGCGCAGGCAAATGGCGAGTGGTCCGCACCGTAGTCCTACCCGGATGTGTGGATGGCGTGATCACCGGCTGTATCCTCTCTGTCGGTCGTATCCTCGGTGAGTCGGCGGCTTTGCTCTTTACCGCAGGCTTTGCCCACGCTCTGAATGGCATTTTTACGGGATTGACTTCTCCCGGTGCAACCTTAACTGTTGCCCTTTATGTGTATGCCAAAGAGGAAGGCGAATTCGGAGTTGCCTTTGCTATTGCCGCAATTTTGATGATACTGACATTACTGATAAATCTATCTGCCACATTGGTGGGCAAGTACTTCGCAAAAAGGAGAAATATATGAGCGAGATAATTACCGCCAAAGACCTGTGCCTATGGTACGGTGACAATAAAGCCCTAAAAGATATAAATATTGCCATTCCCGAAAAGAGCATCACGGCACTGATCGGTCCTTCGGGTTGCGGTAAGTCCACGTTCCTTAAAACCCTTAACCGAATGAACGACCTTATACCGATTGTAAAAATCACGGGCGAGGTCTGCTATAACGGCCGAAACATATTCGATAAAGATGTAGATGTGAACGAGCTTCGCCGTGACGTTGGTATGGTGTTCCAAAAACCAAATCCATTCCCGATGAGTATTTACGATAATATCGCATACGGCCCCCGTACACACGGTATCACAAGCAAGGTGAAGCTCGATGAAATCGTCGAGCAGGCGCTTCGTGATGCAGCTATTTGGGACGAGGTCAAGGACAGACTTAAAAAGAACGCTCTCGGTCTTTCGGGCGGTCAGCAACAGCGTTTGTGTATTGCCCGTGCGCTTGCCGTTGAGCCAAAAGTTTTGCTGATGGATGAGCCGACTTCGGCACTTGATCCTATCTCCACCTCTCGAATTGAGGAACTTGCATTGCAATTGCGGCAAAAATATACTATAATTATAGTGACTCATAATATGCAGCAGGCAGTTCGTATCTCAGATAACACGGCATTCTTCCTTCTTGGAGAGTTAGTGGAATTTGGTGAAACAGAGAAGCTGTTCTCGCAACCGATTGATAAGCGCACCGAGGATTACATTACAGGAAGGTTTGGTTGATATTATGAGAAGTAGATTTGATGAGCAGCTTAAGGTGCTGAATAAAAAGATGACCCAAATGGGCGCTGAATGTGAGGAGCTTATTGCCCTTGTAGCCAAAGCCTTGCTAAACGGTGA
>JAZSRP010000029.1:0-8272 GCA_045538555.1 Eubacteriales bacterium | reverse complement strand
CAATACCACTTCCCCAAAGGGAAATATCACTCTGTGCGAAAAGCGCAGAATATCACTATATAAAAAGTACTACCCGAAAAAGAGTTTTGTTTTCTCTTCTTCGGGTAGTTTTTTGTCTTATACTGTTACAAGCAGGGAATTTGTGTGCCAAATTCCGTTTTTATTAAAGGTAACTGTCCTTAGGGAACCTGTTACTTTTGCGAACCTTATTTTTTTCGGTTGTTTTTCAGTTGTCGTTTTTTCAAAAGGGCTCACATGTCGCCGTAGCGGCCGTAATGGCTTCTGCTTTTTTCGGTATTGTCGTCATTGAGGATCATCCCGATGATATGTGCATCAATAAATTCCAGAGTAGAGAGAGCTTTTTCGATCTCGGCATAAACCGAAACACCACTTCTCACCACCAACGCAACACCGTCTGACATACGAATGACCGGAAGCGCATCGGCCACCACGTTTACGGGCGGGGTGTCAAAAATAATGTAATCAAAGCTCGTTTCCAGTTCCTTGACAAGATCGCTCATGCGGGATCCGGCAAGCATCTCTGCGGGGTTTGGTGCAGAAAGTCCTGCAGAGAGAAGAAAAAGATTTTGGTACTTTGTAGGTTTGATCGCCTCGTCAACGTCAGCAAGTCCGGACAAAAGGTTGGTCAGTCCGGGATCTCGTGAAGAGCCGAGAGCTTTGTGAACACGGGGCTTGCGGAGATCACAGTCGATGATGAGCACCTTGTTGAACGCCTGTGCCAGAGAAACGGCAACGTTGACCGACGTGGTGGATTTTCCCTCGCCGGCAACGGGGCTGGTAACCACGATCTTTTTGCATCCGTCCTTGAGAACGGAAAGAATGATGTTTGTACGGATGGCCTTGTACGCCTCGGAAACGGCAAACATTCCGTTTTCAAAATAACCGTTTGACATGTCAGTTTTTGCCATTGACGTTTACCTCCTTGCGCACACCTTTTTCAAAAGACGGAACTGTGCCGATAACAGGCACGTTGTAACGGGAAACAAGATCCTCTGCGGTACGCACATGGATATCAAGCATATCCTTGAGGAGGAAGAAGCAATAAGCGACTGCGGCACCTGCCAAAACAGCCAGCAGGCACACGGTTTTTGTACGAGAGGATGAAACCGATGGGCCGTCCGGTGTATCCACGATATGGCAGGAGCAATCTCCGTATGCCACGTCAAGGTGGGGCTGAAGCGAGGAAAGGATGGCCGTGATGACGGGAATGACCGCCTGTTGGTCGCCATCGGTATATCTCACCATGACCACCTCGGTATTGTTGCGAATGCTGAACTGGCATCCTGCCATCAGATCATACGAAGTATATTTTTCTTTCAGCCCGTCGGGCAGGTTGTTGTGAACGTTTTTGAAAAAGCTGTTTGTGTTGAGAATCTCCACAAAAGTTTCTGCCAGCATACGGGTGGTGGTAACATCACCGCTGTTTCCCTTGAGATTTGCGCTCTCGATATAAAATTTCGCCTCCGCACAATAGGTGGGAGCCACAAAAAGCTTGAGATATCCGTATGCGGCGCCAAAGCACACCAGCGCCACCGCAAGTATCAACAAAAGATGGGTCTTGAACACCTTGTACGCTCTGTCTCCTGTGATTTTCATTGTTTTCCCCTTTTTATTTTATTGGTAGATTTCTTCTGGGCTCACCGGTCTTTTTTCTGCTGCTGACCGGTATATGGCAAGGATCAGCTCCACTGCTTTTTTCCCATCCTGAAAGGAGGATAGTGGCCGGCTTCCGTTTCTGACCGCACGTATCATGTCCTCTATCTGTCTGATATGACCGTCCACCGAAATTGCAGTGGGCGTGGACGCCCCGTGAGTAAATGCCGGCTGGAGCACCACGTCCTCATATCTTGCAGAATCCTTGAGATCCCAGCGCAAAATAGAGGTCTCATCAAGAATGATGGTTCCCTTGTCGCCATTGATGTCAAGACGTCTGGGATACCCCGGATACACAGAGGTGGTTGCCTGGATCACTCCCGTGGCTCCGTTTTTGTATTCCAGCACAGCGCTGAGAGTGTCCTCAACTTCAATGTTGCGGGCAAGCGTTTTTGATACGGCGTACACGCTTTTTACTTCTCCTGCTATATACAGCAAAAGATCAACACCGTGGATCCCCTGATTCATCAGCGCACCGCCGCCGTCAACACGTCTTGTACCACGCCAGCTACCCTGATCGTAATATTCCTGAGATCGGTGATATTTCATATATATATCTGCACACAGCAGACGCCCCAGCAATCCGTCCTCAACGGCCTTTTTGACCATATACACACTGCGTGCAAATCGGTTTTGGGACACCACGGAAACTGTAACGCCGCATTCTCTGCACACACGCTCGGTCTCCAACATCTGAGACACATTGATACACACCGGCTTTTCTACCACGATATGCTTTCCCGCCCGTGCCGCCTGCATCACCGCAGAGGCATGATAACCGCTGGGAGTGCAGATATTAACCACGTCAATTTCTTTGTCAGAAAGCATCTCCTCAACGGAGGAATATGCCCTTGTACCATGTCTGGCGGCAAATTTTTCGGCCGCATCGTACACGGTATCACACACACCAAAAAGCTCTGCATCAGAGGAAAGCTGAAGCAAAGCATTTGCGTGAAAATCGGCAATAGTGCCGCAGCCGATGATGCCGAATCCCAATTTTTTTGGGGACATTTTGGCCCTCCCGCAGAAAAGATGGCATCAGGGTCGCCACATACAACCCCAACGTATCATTGATTGTAACAAATTCTCCCCATCATGTCAATATATTTGGAAGAAAAGCTATTGACTTTAATTGGATAATGTAGTAATATGGACAATGACAAAAATTATTACACCGTAAAGGAGTATATATAGCTATGGAACGTGTTTTCAATTTTTCGGCAGGTCCCTCTATGCTTCCTCTTTCCGTCCTGGACAAAGCGGCTGCAGAAATGACCAACTACAACAACAGCGGCATGTCCGTCATGGAGATGAGCCACAGATCTCCCGTATACGAGGAGATCATCAACGCAGCTGAGGCCAACCTCCGCAAGCTGATGAACATTCCCGACAACTACAAGGTTCTCTTCCTTCAGGGCGGCGCAACCACACAGTTTTCGGCTGTTCCTCTCAACCTCATGAATAAAAACAAGAAAGCAGATTATATCGTCTCCGGTCAGTTTTCAAAAAAAGCCGCTGACGAGGCCGCAAAATTTGGCACCGTGAACGTTATTGCTTCCTCCAAGGATCGCAATTTTGCATACGTTCCCTTTGTTGATTCCTTCTCCCCCGATGCAGACTACGTTCACATCTGCTACAACAACACCATTTTTGGCACCACCTACAATTACATTCCCGATACAGGTGATATTCCTCTCGTTGCAGACATGTCCTCCGGCATCCTCTCCCGTGAGATAGACGTTTCCAAGTTTGGACTCATCTATGCAGGCGCACAGAAAAACATGGGTCCCTCCGGTATGACTCTTGTTATCGTACGCGAGGACCTGCTGGGCAATGCACGTGAGGGAACTCCCGTTATGCTGGACTACAAGGTGGCAGCCGATAACGGTTCTATGTACAACACTCCCCCCTGCTATTCTATCTACATTGCAGGCCTGGTATATGAGTGGATCCTTTCTCTCGGCGGTCTCTCCGTGATGGAAAAAATGAACATCGAAAAAGCCGCTATCCTCTACGATTATCTTGACAACAGCAAACTGTTCAAGGCAACCGCAGACAAAGAGTTCAGATCTCTCATGAACGTCTGCTTTGTCACCGGCGACGCAGACAAAGACAAGGATTTCTGCTCCAAAGCAGCAAAAGCCGGTTTTGTCAACCTCAAGGGCCACCGTTCCGTAGGCGGCATGCGCGCATCCATCTACAACGCAATGCCCAGAGAGGGTGTGGAAAAGCTGGTTGAATTTATGAAACAATACGAACAGGAGAACGCCTGATGACCAACATTAAGCTTTTTAACAAGATCAGCAAGATCGGTCTTGATGAATTTGATTCCGCAAAATACAACGTTTCCGACAGCGTAGAGAACGCCGAGGGCATTCTTGTCCGCAGCGCATCTCTGCTGGAGACTGAATTTGAGCCCTCCCTCCTTGCCATCGCAAGAGCAGGCGCAGGTGTCAACAATATTCCCCTTGACCGTTGCTCTCAGCAGGGTATTGTTGTATTCAACACTCCCGGTGCCAACGCAAACGGTGTCAAAGAGCTGGCAGTTGCCGCTCTGATGCTTGCATCCCGCGATATCGTGGGCGGCATCAACTGGGCAAGCGGACTCACAGGCGCTGACGTTCCCAAGCAGGTCGAAAAAGGCAAGAGCGCTTTTGCCGGCCCCGAGATCATGGGCAAAAAGCTGGGCGTTATCGGTTTGGGTGCAATCGGCGGCATGGTAGCAAACGTTGCGTACGGACTTGGCATGAGCGTCGTGGGCTGTGACCCTTACATCACCGTCAAAAACGCTTGGTCTCTCTCCCGTGCGGTTGAAAAGGCCGATAACTATGACGAGATCTACGCGCAGAGCGATTATATCACATATCACATTCCCTCACTGCCCACCACCAAGGGCATCATCAACAAGGAGACCATCTCCAAAATGAAGGACGGGGTCAGAATCATCAACCTCTCCAGAGGCGATCTCTGCAACGTTCCGGATATGATCGAAGCGCTCAAATCAGGCAAGGTAGCTTCCTACGTTACCGATTTCCCCTGCGAGGAGCTCCTCAACGTGCCCCACTGCGTCACCATTCCTCACCTGGGTGCTTCCACTCCCGAGTCCGAGGACAACTGTGCAGTTATGGCAGCAAGACAGCTCATTGACTACATCGAGAACGGCAACATCAAAAACAGTGTGAACTATCCCGAGATTTCTCTCCCTCGTTCCGCTGCAAACCGTGTTATCGTTCTTCACGAGAACGTACCCAACATGCTCTCTCAGATCTCCGGCGTTTTGTCCAAGGACAACGTCAACATCGAGTCTCTGCTGTCCCAGTCCAAGGGCACAAACGCAATCTCAATATTTGATTCCAACGAGAACATCTCCGACAACGTCATCCGTGATATCAGCGCCATTGACGGCGTCGTAAGGGTTCTGGCAAGATAAGGAGTTGACTTTTATGTCAAATAAAAGAATCTTGACCATTCAGGACATTTCCTGCGTGGGCCAATGCTCACTGACCGTAGCGCTTCCCATCATTTCCGCCTGCGGTATCGAGACATGTGTTCTTCCCTCGGCGGTGCTTTCTACCCACACAGGCGGGTTTGAGGGTTTTACGTTCCGTGACCTCACGGACGATATGCCTGCCATCAATGCCCACTGGCAAAAGGAAAACATCAAGTTTGACACCGTCTATACAGGTTATCTGGGCAGTGCAAGGCAGATCGGTATTGTAAAAGATATCATCCTCACCTCCAAAAATCCCGATGGGATAACTGTGGTTGATCCTGCCATGGCAGACAACGGAAAGCTGTACGTGGGATTTGATGACGGTTTTGTAAAAGAAATGAGATCACTCTGCTCTGTTGCAGATTATCTCTTGCCCAACATAACAGAGGCATGCCTCCTCACGGGCACGGAGTACAAGACCCAATACGATCATCAGTACGTCGCCGAGCTGATTGACAAGCTTGCGTCACTTGGGTGCAAAAACGTTGTCCTGACAGGTGTGTCCTACGATGACAGTACCACAGGCGTTGCAGTGCTGGAAAACGGTTCTTACTCCTACTACCGCCACGAAAAGATCTCCAAGGGCTGTCACGGTACCGGAGACATCTACGCTTCTGCGTTTGTCGGCGCGCTTTCGAGAGGAAAAACCGCAGTGCAGGCCGCACAGATCGCCGCTGACTATACCGTGGAGTGCATCAGAGAGACTCAAAAGCATCCCGGTCACTGGTATGGCGCAAGGTTTGAACCCGTGATTCCGCTCCTGCTCAAATCTCTGGAATAGCAATACGTACAAAAGTACCGCATGTATTGATTGCGGTACTTTTTTTGTTACAATAAACCATAAACCGCTTTGTTTTCTTGTCTGTTTGCACAAAAACACTTTAGAAACCTCCGATATTGTTGACATTATTTGCGCGGATGTGATATAATAAGTCGGATATTTTATTTTTTTTTGGAGGGAACTTTTATGAAGCTTGCAAAAAAACTTTGCTCTCTTTCTGTTGCCGTCTTTATGATGCTATCGATGATAGTGTTTCCCGGACTGTCCGTATCGGCACTTGACGGCGCAGGAATCCCCGGATCCGCCGACAACCTCTATTGGGGTTGCGACGTTTCTTTTTACAACGTCGGCGACAACAACTACGCAAACGGATATTCAAATGATGATTCCGGTGCAGACTATTCACTCGTGAATTTTGCAAAAATGAAGGCCGACGGTTGTGATTTTGTTATTCTCCGTCTTGGTAGCGAGGATTCCAGCGGACGTTATTATGATCCTCACTTTGTTACCTATTACAACATGGCGCGTGAGGCAGGAATGGACATTGGTCTTTACTATTACTCCTATGCCCTCACCTATGCAGAGGCCGCTGCCGAAGCACAGTTCTGTATCGAAGTTGTAGAAGCATACGACATGTACTTTGAATACCCTCTTTATATCGATATTGAGGAATCGGATCAGCTGGCATTGAGTGAGTCAGCTCTTTCAAACGTGTGCTACGGCTGGTGCGAAACCATGGTGGACGCAGGATATTTCCCCGGCATCTACGGAAACTATGGACTCTATGACGGAATTTCTTCTGCTGTAAAGAACACATACGACACATGGATCGCATGGGTTTCCTCTTCAACCTCTATAAGTTCCTACTCTCCTTATTCCTACAACCTCAGCAATGAGTGCGGTATGTGGCAGTATTCTTTCTACGGATACGAGTATGACGGCATCGGACTTGATATGCTTGACGTAAACGTGGCATACAAGGATTATCCCGCCATCATGGCACAGTACGGCTACAACAACATCGATTCGGGACTTTCCAGCGCAGTAAACCAGGCAAAAAAAGCTGTTTACACCGATTATACAGAGCAGGACCTTGAGACTCTCCACCGCCTCTACAACCAGGCAGTTGAAATGCTCAACGATCCCAACTCAACAGAAGCAGAGCAGGACGCCATGGCAGAGCTGCTCAAAGCCGCTGTTGCCGACACTGTACAGTCAGGTGAGACTGCTGCCTCCGGATACGTGTACGTTGACGGATTCAATACTTACATCGACGCAGGCGCATCCCAGATCTTCACCTCTGATTTTGGCACCATAAACGCAAGCACCGCAAACACACTCTGGACCTACAACCTCGTGGCAAAGTGGGATGATTCCGTAAACGGCTACGTTGTCAAGGGCGTATGGGCAGGCGGCGGCGTTGATGTGGACACAAACCTTGCCTCCGATGAATTCTTCATTGCAGTGCATTCTTGGGAAGACACCGTTCCCGGCAGTGACCAAAACGCACAAAACCTCTACATTGCAAAAGAAGGAGACGTTTTGGAGCTCCACAACATCGATATCGAAAACAAAACCCTTGGAGCAGCTCCCTACATTTCTGTTGTTTATTCCTCAGAAGACCTTGCAGATTACACCCAGTACAATGCGGCTGTTTCTGCGGCAAAAGCACTTGACTCCTCGGATTACACCGCTGATTCCTGGGAGGTTCTTGAGGCAGCACTTTACGTAAACGTAAACCGTCTCCCCGCAGATCAGCAGGCAACCGTTGATGCCGCAACTCAAGCAATACTTGATGCCATTGAAGCATTGATCGAAAAAGAAGTTGTTACCATAACCTCTCTTGAGTTTACTATCGACGCAAGAACCCCCAAGGTCGGCGACACTGTATTTACTCCTGTGCTGACAACCATCAATGGCAGGACCGATCTGAACATTGTTGATTATATTTCAAGCGCATACAACATCTGGTACACCATCGATTCCATTGACGGATCCGATTGGGCAGAATACACCGACGAGACGTTTGTTGTGGGCAATATCTACGACCTCTACCTTGCCATCGTGGTAAACAGCGGTGTTACCATTGCAGATGATTGCACCCTCACGCTGACCACCTCAAACGGCACTCACTCCGGTACCACCTATACCGCAAACAATACCGACACAAAGATTACCTTTGATGTCTATTTTGATCTCACCTCCGAGGAAACGGTGGAGGATGCGGATTATACAGAGTACAATCAGGCAGTTGCAGATGCAAATGCTATTGACACCTCCATCTACACCGAGGATTCTGTTGCAGATCTTGAATCAGCTCTCGC
>JAZSRP010000044.1:0-19118 GCA_045538555.1 Eubacteriales bacterium | reverse complement strand
TTTTCAACTAAATCCACCCTAACGGGTGGGTGAAATATTGCTTCGCAATGTGAAATTCTCGCTTCGCTCGAGTGAAATCGCTGCGGCGGTGGGTGGATTTAATTTCACATTTTGCGTTAGCAAAATATTTCACCAAAGGCGAAAGCCTTTGATTTCACCGTGCGTCAGCACGATTTCACTTTATTCGCATTGATTTATCTTCGCTTTTATGCTATAATAAATCCAAGGCGGTGATGATTATGAAGAAATTGCTTTCAATAGGTATTGTTGTTTTAATGACATTTTGTTTTTCTGGTTGCAAGGAAAGATATGAGCCTGCACCTCAAATAACAGAAGGCAAATTTCCATTTATTTTAGAATATGAAATGAATGGTGAAAGATATTTAATCGAAGATACAGTAGTTTGTACTTATGACGGATATGATATGTCAAATAATTTTGCGATATTTGGGTTTTCATATTTACGTTCTTGGGATGCATCTTTAGAAAGTGGCGATGAATCCAAAAGATTATTTATTGAGTTTGAACCAAATACGGAATCTATGCTTGTTAAAGGAAGAATCAATACGGAATCAAGAGTAATTCTATATTATGGTCACGGTGGATATTATCTTGGTGACCCCAATTACAAAGATAAGCATCCGTATATAAATTATTCTGAAACCTATAAAGTATCTGATAACACTTCAAAGGTTGAATTTACAGAATTGAGTTATGAGCAACTTGAAAAATATTTTGGAATAAAAATTATAAGATTTGAATTTAGCGAGCCTATTGAAAATAGATTTGAATAAGTTTATAGAAAATCCTCTGTTTTCAGGCACATTTCATTCGTGCCACTAAGTTCGAAATACCCACAAAAAAGGACTGTTTTTGCAGTCCTTTTACTTTTTCAAAAAACGCTTCCAACAAGGGAAGCGTTTTGTTTTATGTAATGATATTGCTCCGATCAGCCCAAAAATCCCTGCTTGTACAAAAGCTCTGCACAAAGCACTGCACCGCCTGCTGCGCCTCTGAGGGTGTTGTGAGACAGGCACACAAATTTGTAATCAAAGATCACGTCCTCGCGGAGACGGCCGATAGAGATGCCCATTCCGCCGTACAGATCTCTGTCAAGGCGTGTCTGGGGTCTGTTGTCCTCTTCAAAATAGGTGAGAAATCTCTCGGGTGCGTGGGGAAGCTGCAGACGCTGTGCTTCGCCAACAAACTCTGCCCAATCCTTGAGAATCTGTTCCTTTGAGGGTTTGTTTTCAAAGGAAACAGAAACAGCAGCCAGATGTCCGTCAGATGCAGGAACACGGATGCACTGAGCAGAAATGACGGGAGTTTCGGCATTGACGATGGCACCGTTTTCTACCTTGCCCCAGATCTTCAGGGGCTCTTTCTCGCTCTTTTCTTCCTCACCGCCGATAAAAGGAATCACGTTGTCGATCATCTCGGGCCAGGTGTCAAAGTTCTTTCCTGCACCGGAGATTGCCTGAAATGTGGTAACGTTGACAGCTTTGATGCCGTATTTGCGGAGGGGCTCAAGGGCGGGAACGTAGCTCTGAATGGAGCAGTTGGGTTTTACGGAAATAAAACCTTTTTTTGTTCCCAGACGGGCCTTTTGCGCCTCAATAACGGCGGTGTGGCCGTAGTTGATCTCGGGGATTAGCATGGGTACGTCGGCTGTGCCTCTGTTTGCAGAGTTGTTGGAAACCACGGGAATCTCTGCTTTTGCGTATGCTTCCTCAAGCTTTTTTGTGTCCTCTTTGGGCAGGTTCACTGCACAGAAAACAAAATCAACATGAGGTTTTACGCTCTCGATATCCTCGGAGTTGAGCACGACCATGCTTCCAACCTTTTCAGAGATAGGAGTGCTCATCATCCAGCGTCCCTTTACTGCCTCAGCATATGTCTTGCCTGCAGAGGAGGGGCTTGCCACAAGGGCTGAGAGCTCAAAATAAGGATGCTTTTCGATCAGTGTGATAAAACGTTGACCAACCATACCGGTTGCGCCGATAATACCGGCTCTAAGTTTTTTCATATCAATTACCTCTTTTCAATACCGTCAGATCAGGTCTTTGTAGATGCCGGGATCGCTTCCCTCAATAACGGTGGCGCCTGCCATTTTGTTGTAAAAATCCTTGGGACCTACGCTGCCGATAACAGCGTAACCGTAGCCCTCGTCACGCATTGCCTCCATGCAACGCATAAAAAGAGCTCCTCCGATACCAAGGCCGCGCTTTGTTTCGTCAACACCGGTGGGGCCAAAGAAATCCTTGTAGGTGCAGTCATATCCTGCAAACCCCAAAATTTTCTTTTCGTTCTCGTCATAAGCAATAAAACAGCTTACGGGATGGCGTGTGAATGCAGCAGAAATCTCGTCTGCCCATCCGTCATGAAAATGCTCACGAACCCACTCAACCACTTTGGTTTTGTTGGGAGTCATGGGGCGGATGATTTTTATGCCTTTTTCGGCAAGTTTGTTGTACAGAGGGGTAGAGTCTTTCAGCTCATAGAGCTTTACCAGCATATCGGGCATGGTGTTGCCTCCTAATGAAATATTATTTTCAAAAAAACCAGGGCCGCAGCGTCACTGCGTGCGGCCCCGTTTCTGTCGGGTAGGTGTTATCTTATTTAGAGGTGTCCTCTTTGTCAGCCACTTTTTTGACTGTCATGTTGGGATACTCTTCAAATACTTTCCAATCCTCAATGATGTTTCCGGACAGGTCGATAGTAAGCTTTGAAGATTTGTCAAATTTGCCCTTGAGAGAGGAAATATCAGTGATGAGGTTTTTGGACAGGTTGATATTGGTGAGCTTGTCAAGCTTCTCTATGGGTGAGATATCAACGATCTTGTTCTCGGCCAGATCAACGGTAGCAAGCTTTGCCACGTTTTTGAGACCGGACAGATCAGCAATCTCATTCTTGTTGAGAGTGAGGGTCACCAGTGATTCACAGCCGGAAAGGTCGGGGATCGCAGTGATCTTGTTGCTGTATGCGGACAGAGTCTCAAGCTTTTTCAGAGATTTGATGCCGGAGATGTCGGTGATCTCGTTTTCATAAACAGTGAGAGTCTTGAGTGCGTCACAACCGGTGAGATCGGGAATTGCGGTGATCTTGTTTTTGTATGCGGTGACTGTCTCAAGCTTCGTGCAGCCCTTGATGCCGGAGATATCGGTGATCTTGTTGTTGTAAACGTCAAGAGTAACAAGCTCTTTGCAACCGGAGAGGTCGCCGATCTTTTCGATCTTGTTGTCATACGCGGTGATGGAGGTGAGTTTTTCACATCCGTTGAGACCGTCAATGCTTGTGAGCTTGTTGTTGTAGACAGAAATGCTTGTCAGCGCTTTGAGAGCGGAGAGGTCGCCAAGAGTCTCGATCTTGTTGTCGTATGCGGTAATGCCTGTGAGCTTGGTGCAGGATGCCAACGGGCTGAGATCCTTGATCTTGTTGTCGTTGGCGGTAAATGTGACAAGCTCGGTCATGCCGGAAACGGCACTGATATCAATGATATCGTTGTCGTACAGATTGAGGTTGGTGATCTTGGTGCAGCCGCTGATGCCGGAAATATCGGTGATGTTGTTGGTTGCCACAAACAGCTCTTTGAGAGCGGTAACGTTTTTGAGAGCGTCAAGAGAAGCAATCGCATTGTTGGACATGGCCAACGCCTCAAGCTTGGTAAGTCCTGCAAGAGGAGCGATGTCAGAAACCAGGTTGCTGGTGAAATCAAGGGATTTGAGGTTGGTGAGCTTGGAAATAACAGAAATGTCACTGATGCCCCAACGGGTCTGCTCTTCTTCCTTGTCTTCCTCCTCTTCCTCTTCTTCATCTTCTTCGCTCACGTCAGCGGAGGTGTCATCAGAGGTATCATCAGAGGTTGTATCTTCAGCAGAAGTCTCATCGGAGGTCTCGTTGGAGGTGGTGTCCTCAGAGGTTGTATCTTCAGCGGAAGTCTCGTCAGAGGTCTCGTCAGAAGAGGTTGATTCAGAGGAGGTTGCTTCAGAAGAGGTAGACTCGGACTCGTCCTTTTCTTCGATCTCGGGTCTTGTGCCCAGCTGACGGATGATCAGGTTTTCAAGACCGGTGCAGTTCTCAAGTGCTGAGATGTCGGTGATCTCGTTGTAGCCGACGTCAAGTTTTTTCAGATTGGGGAAATTTTCGATACCGGAAAGATCAGTGATGCCGGTGTATTCGACGGAGAGGTGCTCAAGCTTGGTGAGGGAGGAAAGCTGGTTCAAGCTCTTGAGCTTGGAAAGACCCATTACGCCCACAACGCTGTCAAGAGTGATGGCACTGCCTGCACCGTAGTACATTTGATAGATCTGGGTGTAGTAGCACGCCTCCTCCATGTCGCTGACCTCTGCCAGGTCAAATGCGCGGAGCACGCGGAGGTTGGGGAACAGGTTGAAATCATCGGGCTCGGAGATGACGTACTGGAATGCCAGGTAGGAGTTCTCAGGTGCCTCATCCTCGTCTGCATCGTCAATGATGTTTTGGGTCATTGTGGGATCTCCCAGCATGACCACGGGGTAAGTATATACCGAGTAATTGTTGTTGGAATCGTTTCCGATATCACAGTAATAAACCAGTGATTCGTATTTCGCAACGTTTTCGGCAGTAAGCTCTCGGACAGAAATTCCCATTGCAGCGGCAATGGCAGAGGCAAAGCCCTGGTCCTTGAACTGCTTGTAAAAGTCGTTTTTGTGGATAAGATAGTCAGTGATGACAAACACCGAGCTTGCCAGCAAAAGCACGCTCAGTACAATGCAGATAACGGTGATGCGCATCTGCTTTTTTTTGACAATATTTGCCATTTGGTTGTCCTCCGGTATTTTTGTTCGTATTTGATGATTTTATCACAAAACGTGTTGATTTGCAATAGCAAAATTGATATTTTAAGGTCAATCTTGAGCGGTATTGCGGTATTTTACCATATTGACAAAGGTTTGGCGGTTTCCGTCCCAGGTTTCCATGGTTCTGCCGTATGTGATGTCGTCCTTTTCAGGAGAACGTCTGATACACAAAACCGTGTCCTCAGGCATCCGCGAAATTCCCGGGCATCGGTACACGTCAAGTGCTGAGAGCGGAATCCCGCACCCGTCAATAACGGTATCGGGCATATAGGCATCGTCAATTATCTCATCAATGGGTGTGAGGATATTTTCCTTGACACAGATGTCAAAAAACTCACGATCCAAAAAATAAATCACAGCGTCGCCTGTGCGGATCTCCACCTGAAACCTCTGCAGGGTCTCGTTTCGCTCGTCGTGGTTGATGAGGGTCTCGTCACCGGAAACGTTCTCGTCACCCTCGTCTTTTAGTTTTTGAATAGTGAGATCAAGGGTGTTGACTTTTATTTTACCATCGTCGTTATAATCTCGTGAAAATCCGCTGATGGTGGTCTCCAGCTCGTCAATATTGGCAACTGACAGATACCAAGGACCCACAAAGAGGGTGTTTACATCGGGATCCTTTTGCTTGTTCATCTGTATGACCGACACTACCAAAAAAAGCAGCATCAAACCGCCGAAAATGATCAGCCATTTGTAGTGATACCACATGTTCTCGCACCACTCCGAAAAACTGAGCCGCTCCTTTTTTTCCATCATAAAAAAACCTCTTCCGGAAAAATTGTTATTCTGCAAAATACGTGTTTGCAAAAATTGATTTTGTATTTGCGGTATTATATCATACAGGGCCCGAAAAATCAATCGGTTTGAGCATATTCACAAAAATATTCCAAATGCTAACAGGCTCGGTAAAAAATAAAAAATACTGAAATAATGCGAAAAACACTTTATTATTTGAAAAAAATATGATAGACTACGTGTGTAACTCCACTGAAAGGAAAATCTTTTATGATCATAACAAAAGATATCAGATACGTTGGCGTCAACGATCACGAGATAGACCTTTTTGAAGGCCAGTACGTTGTTCCCAACGGAATGGCGTACAATTCATATGTGATCCTTGACAAAAAAATTGCGGTTATGGATACGGTTGACGCAAGGTTTGGTCACGCTTGGCTTGACAATATCCAAAACGTTCTTGACGGAAGAACACCGGATTATCTTGTGGTTCAGCATATGGAGCCCGACCATTCCGCAAATATCCTAAATTTTGCAAAAGCATACCCTGATGCTGTGATTGTGTCATCCCAAAAAGCGTTTGCAATGATGAAAAACTTTTTTGGCACGGAGTTTTCCGACCGCCGTCTGGTGGTTGGGGAAGGGAGCATCCTGTCATTGGGTGAGCATACCCTTACTTTCGTTACCGCGCCCATGGTGCACTGGCCCGAGGTTATTGTTACCTATGACAGCAAGGACCGTGTTCTTTTTTCTGCTGACGGGTTTGGAAAATTCGGAGCCCTTGACGTGGAGGAGGACTGGGCGTGCGAGGCGAGAAGATATTATATCGGCATCGTCGGAAAATACGGAGCACAGGTGCAATCATTGCTGAAAAAAGCAGCAGGACTTGATATAGCAATCATCTGCCCGCTCCACGGTCCCGTGCTGACGGACAATCTTTCTTATTACCTTGACCTTTACAACACCTGGTCAAGCTATGGTGTTGAGTCTGAGGGTATCGTTATTGCCTATACCTCCGTTTACGGAAACACAAAAAAAGCCGTGCTTCGCCTCAGCGAAAAGCTCAAGGAAAAGGGATGCCCAAAGGTAGTGGTCAACGACCTTGCGCGCTGTGATATGGCAGAGGCGGTGGAGGACGCTTTCCGCTACGGAAAGCTGGTTCTTGCTACAACTACGTACAACGCAGAGATATTTCCTTTTATGCGCACATTTATTGACCATCTGACAGAGCGCAATTTCCGCAACCGCACCGTTGCTTTTGTTGAAAACGGAAGCTGGGCGCCCATGGCAACAAAGGTGATGAAAGGAATGCTGGAAAAGTGTGCAAACCTCACCTACACCCAAAACAACGTACGCATCATGTCCGCTCTCAATGAGGAGAGCACTGCAACCATTGATGCTTTGGCAGACGAGCTGTGCGAGGAATATATGGCCCGCCGTGATTCCACTGCCAACAAAAACGACCTTTCGGCGCTGTTCAATATCGGCTACGGCCTCTACGTGGTTACCAGCAATGACGGAAAAAAGGACAACGGCCTCATAGTCAACACCGTTTCGCAGGTAACCAATACTCCCAACAAAATTGCCGTTACCATAAACAAGGACAATTATTCTCACCACGTCATCAAGCAGACAGGTATCATGAACGTAAACTGCCTGTCGGTTGAGGCACCGTTCAAGGTGTTTGAAACATTTGGGTTCCAAAGCGGCAGAAACGTTGACAAATTCAAGGACTGCACTCCTCTGAGATCTGACAACGGACTGGTGTTCCTGCCCAAGTACATCAACTCGTTTATGTCGCTCAAGGTGGAGCAGTACGTGGACCTTGATACCCACGGAATGTTTATTTGCACCGTGACAGAATCACGTGTCATCACCCATGCGGAGACCATGACCTACACTTATTATCAAAACAACGTCAAGCCCAAGCCCGCCACGGAGGGCAAAAAGGGATGGGTGTGCAAGATATGCGGATACGTATATGAGGGCGATCCGCTTCCCGAGGATTTTGTGTGTCCCCTGTGCAAGCACGGCGCATCTGATTTTGAACCGATAAAATAATTTTATTTTGAAAAAGGAGAAACTGATATGAAATACGTTTGCAATATTTGCGGTTGGGTATATGACGAGGAAGCCGGACTTCCCGAAAAAGGAATTGCTCCCGGCACAAAATTCTGTGATCTTCCCGACGATTTTGAGTGCGACCTCTGCGGTGTGGATAAATCCAATTTCAGCGCAGAATAAGCTGAACGGAAGGATGACTGCAATGAAAGAAAATTACACTGTTTGCAACTGCATGAAGGTCACCTATGGAGACATTGAAGATGCGCTGCACAACAATACTTCATTTGGAGATGTTCTGGAAACGTTCCAAGGTGTCCAAAAGATCACAAAATGCTCTACCGGCTGCGGCGGATGCTACCAAAAGGTACTTGATATCATCTCTGAGCTGATGATGTCTCCCTCCAACTAAAAAAACAAAACAGGGTGCATTTTTTGCACCTTGTTTCGGTTTTTTGTAAAAAAGGAAATGATAGAATGAAAATGGTTTTACTCACAGCCCTCGGCGTAGGGGGAGCCACGATGTTCGGCTCTCTGATGGGCTTTGCTTTCAAACGTATAACTCACCGTTTTTCCGATATTGTCCTTTCCTTTGCGGCGGGTGTAATGCTGGCTGCGGCAATTCTGGGACTGGTGATCCCGTCCATAGAATACGGCGGGAAATGGGGAATTGCAGTGACTGTTGCAGGAATTTTTGCGGGCGCTCTCTGTCTCAATTTTATTGACAAACTGGTTCCTCACCTGCACAAGCTGGTAGG
This sequence comes from Eubacteriales bacterium, assembly GCA_045538555.1. GTDB lineage: Bacteria > Bacillota > Clostridia > Oscillospirales > CAG-382 > Coliplasma. The sequence continues at coordinate 10,726 of JAZSRP010000044.1, read as the reverse complement.
GGCAGAGGACGAACACCATCCCGATGCAAAGCTGAATAAGATACTGCTGTTTGTCCTTGCAATTGCTATTCACAATTTTCCGGAGGGAATTGCCGCAGGTGTGGGATTTGGCTCCGATGACATATCTCACGCACTTTTGATTGCAGGCGGAATCGCTCTTCAAAACATCCCGGAGGGAATGGTCATAATCGGCCCCATGCTGGCGTCCGGCGTCAGCCCAAGAAGAACCTTTGTGTGCGCCATGGCAACGGGACTTGTGGAGATTGCGGGAACACTGCTGGGATATTTTGCCGTCAATATTTCTGCTGCTGTTCTCCCGTTTGCACTTGCGTTTGCGGGAGGAACGATGCTGTACGTTATCAGCGATGAGATGATACCCGAGACTCACGCCCACGGCAGTCAGCGGGGAGCTACATACGCGCTTCTTCTCGGCTTTTGCGTTATGCTGATATGTGATTTTTTCCTTGGCTGAAAGATAAGAAAACACACAAAAAACACCCCGGATGCAAAATGCATGAGGGGTGTTTTGTTTTTTGTCAATAAAGCTTTGCGCCTGCGGGAATGCGGTTGCTGATCATCAAAAGATTGAGCTTTTCCTCGCCTTCCTCGGTGTGAACGGCGGACAAAAGCATTCCGTTGGATTCAATTCCCATCATAGCTCGGGGTGGCAGATTGGTGATGGCAACAAGAGTTTTTCCCACCAGCTCCTCCGGCTCATAGTATGCGTGGATGCCGCTGAGAATAATGCGGTCGGTGCCTGTGCCGTCATCAAGGGTGAACTGAAGCAGCTTTTTGGATTTTTTCACTGCTTCACAGGACTTGACCTTTACTGCCCTGAAATCACACTTGCTGAATGTTTCAAAATCCACGTCCTCAAACATGGGCTCAATAACAACTTTTGAAAAATCAACGGGCTCCTCAACCACGCATTCCGTTGTTGAAGAAACGGGTACAGAATCCTTTTTCTGTGAGTCAAGCGACTTCATCGTTGGGAAGAGCAGCACGTCTCTGATTGCCTGTGAATCAGTAAACAGCATGCACATTCTGTCGATTCCGTATCCGATACCGCCTGTGGGGGGCATACCCAGCTCCAGCGCGTTGAGAAAATCCTCATCAGTGGTGTTTGCTTCCTCGTTGCCCTGGCTCAGCTGTGCTTCCTGGTCCTTAAATCTCTCACGCTGATCGATGGGGTCGTTCAGCTCGGAGTATGCGTTTGCCATCTCCCAGCCGTTCATAAAAAACTCAAACCTCTCCACGTAGTCGGGATTTGAGGGCTTGCGCTTGGTAAGGGGAGAGATCTCCACGGGGTGATCCATCACAAACGTGGGCTGGATCAGGTGTTCCTCCGCAAATTCCTCAAAGAACAGATTGAGAATATCTCCCTTTTTGTGTCGATCCTCAAACTGAACTCCCTTTTCTTTTGCAATCAAACGTGCCTCCTCAAGGGTGGCGATGGTATCAAAATCTACGCCGGAATATTTTTTGACCGCTTCAACCATGGTGATGCGCTCAAAGGGCTTGCCCAGATCCATCTCAATACCGTTGTAGACAATGGTGGTAGTGCCCAAGACCTCCTGTGCAACGTGGCGGTACATCTCCTCTGTGAGATCCATCATTCCGTGATAATCGGTGTATGCCTGATAGAGCTCCATCAATGTAAATTCGGGATTGTGACGGGTGTCAAGTCCCTCGTTGCGGAACACTCTGCCGATCTCGTATACTTTTTCAAGTCCGCCGACGATGAGGCGCTTGAGATAGAGCTCAAGGGAGATTCTCAGCTTGAGATCCTCGTTGAGTGCGTTGAAATGGGTCTCAAAGGGCCTGGCGGCGGCACCGCCTGCGTTTGAAACCAGCATTGGGGTCTCCACCTCCAAAAATCCTTTTTTGTCAAGGAAACGGCGGATGGAACTGACAATGCGGGAACGCTTGATGAACGTGTCTTTTGCATCTGCATTCATGATCAAATCAACGTATCTCTGACGGTATCTCAGGTCGGTGTTGGTGAGACCGTGAAATTTTTCGGGAAGCATCTGCAAGCTCTTTGTAAGAAGTGTGACGCTTGTGGCATGGAGGGAGATCTCTCCTGTTTTTGTTTTAAATACCGTGCCCTTTACACCGACGATGTCACCGATGTCAAATTTCTTAAAAGCAGCGTATTCTTCCTCGCCCAGACTGTCACGGGCAACGTAGAGCTGGATAGAGCCGGGGAGATCCTGTACGTTGGCAAAGGATGCCTTGCCCATAACACGCTTGGACATAAGTCGTCCCGCAACAGAAACCTCGTGGTTTTCCAGCTGCTCAAAATTTTGCTTTATCTCATCACTGTGATGAGTGACGTCGTATTTTGTGATAACGTAAGGATCCCTTCCCTCTGCCTGAAGGTCAGCCAGCTTTTGGCGGCGGATGGCAAGCAGGTCATTGAGATTTTGTTCCTCACGAGGGGTGTTGTTTGTGTTTTCTTGGCTCATGTCAATTTACCTTTTGACTCAAAAAAATTATTTGGAAATGTTGGTGATAGTGTATCTGATGATGCCCATGGGTGCTTCAACGTTGATGCTGTCGCCCTTGCGCTGACCGATGAGAGCTTTTCCGAGAGGGGAATCATCGCTGATGAGGAACAGGAGAGGGTCTGCCTCAGTGGTGGAAACGATCTTGTACTCTGTGTCCTCGTCGGTGTCGATATTGTGAACAGTGACTTTGTTTCCTACAGAAACCTTGTCTGTGCCCAGCTCGGCGTCATCAAGGACGATTGCATTGTCAAGGGTGGTCTCAAGGTGAGCGATCTTTCCCTCAATCTCTGCCTGCTCGTTCTTTGCCTCATCATATTCGCTGTTCTCCGAAAGGTCTCCGTATGCTCTTGCCTTCTGGATGGCCTGGGCAACCTCTTTGCGCTTGACTGTTTTGAGATACTCAAGCTCGGATTGAAGCTTTTTCAGTCCTTCGTGGGACACGATTATTTGCTTTGACATAAGAAAATAACTCCTCTTTTTTATGAAAAAATAATATTTGTGAAATTTAATCCTTCAGCAACGAAAGTGCGAATAAAAACTGGTCATCCTCTTCTTTTTTGAGCTTGTGAAAAATCATTTTTTTCTCATCCGGAAGCAAAACCTTGTGATCAGGTTCTATTCCCACTCCGTCATAGCTGACGTTGCAGGGAGGGTTGTAATAATATGACGAGATACGAACAGCACTGCCGTCGGGCAAGATCTTTGTGATCTGTACTGTTCCCTTGCCAAGTGTGGTCTCGCCCACGCTCTGCGCCATGTTGTAGTCCATCAGCGCTTTTGTAAAAAGCTCTGCGGCAGAAGCGGTGTTTTCGTTGCAGAGCACCGCCATGGGTGCATCGATACAGCTTGCATCGGAGGTTTTTTGAGAGGTGTTGCCGTTTTTGTCAACAATGTTGATAATAACACCCTCCGGCAAAAGAATGTCCAGCACCGCACAGATCTCGTCCAAAAATCCACCGGGATTGTTGCGTACGTCAAACAAAAAGCTCTTGCAGCCGTCCTGCTTTGCTTTTTTGATTGCTGCGCCAAACTCCTCCGACACGGTCATGTCCGAAAATGATACGATTTTGATATATGCAACTCGGTCAAACCGCTCGTACAGCACGTTATTGCTGCTGACCTTTTGTCTTGTCAGTACGCGGCGGCTGATGCGGCCGCTGCTTTTTACGGTGAGCAAAACCTCGGTTCCCTCGTCTCCCGAGATGCTGTCTGCCAATGAAGCGTTGTTTTCGTCGGTAAAAGAAACCCCGTTTACAGCGGTGATAACGTCGCCCTGCTTCATCCCCGCCTTTTCTGCAGGCGAGTCGGGAAATACAGTGGAAATATAGAGTCCGCCCTCTTGACTGTCATAGGCGCAGTACACTCCGATCCCCACAAAATTCCCGTTATCCCCCGAGGTGTACTCGGAATACTCGTCCGCAGTCATATATGCGGAGTATTTGTCCGAAAGCCCTTCTACAAGTGCGGCGTATACCCGTTCCCACAATACGCTCTTGTCAAAATCCCGCAGATATCCCGTTTCGATAATGGAAAAAATATCACGGAGCTTTGCTTCCTCCTCGGAGGCAACCGCTTTTTGGCTGTTTAGATCCTGCTTGTATTTGACAGTGAGCGCAGAATGCGTACCTACAAAGGTAACTGCACAAAATATGGCGCAGATAACAATACAGGCGGCAACGGAAAGTCGTTTTTTGAACATCGGGAGTCCTTTCGGTAGTAGGAAAAAAGTTTATGACTTTTTGGTGTAGTATCCGTCGGGGAGATAATCGTTGGGGTTGACGTAGTTTCCGTTATATATTACACCAAAGTGCAGGTGATATCCTGTCGAACGGCCTGTGGTTCCTACGTATGCAATGAGGTCACCCTGCTTTACGTTGACACCCTTTTTGATGCCGGAGGCAAAGGAGGTGCAGTGAGCGTACAGTGTGGAGATGCCGTTGCCGTGATAAATAATAACGCAGTTGCCGTATCCGCCGTACCATTCTGCTTTTGTGACAGTGCCGCCCTTTGTGGCAAGAATAGGAGAATTTTTTGCACAGGCAATATCAATTCCCTTGTGAAACTCGGTCTGAGGCAGCCCAAACGGATCGTTGCGGATGCCGAATTGGCTGGTAACTCTGTATGAAACCGAGGATTTAATGGGCCAGATATGCTCGGAGTTGCTGTTATAATACTCCGCTCTCTCCTCCTCAAGCTTTTTGATTTTGGCTTTGACTTCCTTGAGTGTGGAGTTGGTGGAAGCGTATTTATTGGCCAGCTCCTCGTAGCTGACTCCCAGCTGACCTGCAATTGTCTGAAGTTGTTCGATTTTTGATTGATAGTTAAGCTTTGATTCGTTCAGAGCTGCAAGGTATGTGTCGTATTCGCTTTGAGCGGCTTTCAGCTCTTCCTCGAGACGCTTGAGATAATCCAACGATTGCTCCATTTCCTTGATGATGGCGTTGGCGCATTCCATGATGCTGTTAAAATTGTCTCGTCTGGTGAGGTAATCCGTCATACTTGAGGACGAAAACAAAAGCTCAAATGAGTTGACCTCGCTGTTCTCGTATATGTACTGCATCAGAGATTTGTACATAGATTTGCGATAGTCATAGTCCTCCTGGATGATGAGCATCTCGGAGTATACCTCAGACCGCTTCAGGTCGTAGGACTCACTGTATGCGGTGTTGATGAGAATATCGGCCTCCAACAGCTCGATCTCCTCCTGGTATTTGCGGAGATCGTCGCTGGTCTGACCTGACTGCTGATCAACCTTGTTCAGATCTGCCTGAACCTGTGCCAGCTCTTTTTTCAACGCCTCTTGCATACGGGTGTATTCCGCCAGCTCGGCTTCGATGTCGTAGATGGTGCGCGCTTCCACCTTTTCTGCGGGAAGTGAAGACAGACCCGTGCCCAAAAGGATCACGGAGCACAAAAGGAACAAAAGTGTTTTTTTAAAAATTTGTTGCATATTTTCTCACCAAAAAACAAAGTGTGTGGGGGGGGGAAAGGACAATTACTGATTGAGATACTTGTTGATGCTGATTCCGGAGGAAATAACTCCCGCAAACAGACCGATACCCAGGTAACCGGCAGCAAGGATAAAGACATACTCGGAAAAAGGCGCAATAATGATTCCGTTGCCGGACATTCCGCCTGCCACGGAGCTGACCAGATCCTTGAGCAGGTATTCGTAGAGATAAAATTCGATTCCAAAAGCAATTCCTGCGGAGATGATGCCGATGATGATGCCCTGAACTATAAACGGCATCCGCACAAAACCTCTTGTTGCACCGCACAGCCGCATGAAACGGATCTCCTCGCGTCTGGCAAACACGCCGAGACGGATGGTGTTTGTGATAACAAACAGGGAGAATGCAAGAAGAATGATCATGACCCATGCGCCTACGATATAAAGTGCGTTTTTGATGCTCATAACATTGTCGTACAGGTCGATATAATCTTTGATGTCGTCAATGTTGATGGCTTTTGTTCCGTCCTCAAAGGTGATGGCTTCGATCTGATATTTTACTCTGCTGACCTCGTCTGCATCGGAAAGATTGACAAAGGTGAGCCGAAAGCTGGGGCGGAGAGGGTTGTCCTCAGATACGATATCGTCAAACCAGGCGTTCTCGCCGTACTGCTGGCGCATTATTTCAAGATGCTCCTCAGCAGAAACAAAGAGAACCTCCTCCTCAATAACGGAGGATTTGTTGCGGATCTCTGTCAGCTTGTCGCCGATATATCCGATCTGCTCCTCGGTATAGCTCTTGTTGAGCCGAACCTCAATGACGTTGAGCATGTTGATGTTTTTGAAATTGAGATCAATAGTGTCGATGATGAGGTAGAAAGAACCCACCAAAACCATACACACCACCAGCACCAGCATTGATGCGGTGGACATGACACTGTGGCGAAAAACGCTTTTGAATCCCTGGCGGACGTTGTAAAAAAATGTACGTGGTTTCATTCCGTGATCTCGCCTCCGATCCGGTCGGATACGAGCTGACCTTTTTCCAACCTGATGACTCGTTTGTTGCTGCTCTTGACGATCTCCATATCATGTGTGACCACGATTACGGTTTTGCCAAGGGAGTTGATCTTGAAAAGGAGATCCATGATATCCTTTGTCAGCTTTTCGTCAACGTTGCCTGTGGGCTCGTCTGCAATAATGAGGGAGGGGTTGTTTACCAGAGCTCTTGCAAAAGCAACTCTCTGCTGTTCGCCTCCGGACAGCTCGGTGGGGAAAGAATCCGCTTTGTCTGTCAGCTCTACCAATGACAAAAACGCAGGGACACGTTTTTTTATGATAGCGGGCTTTGCGCCAACTACACGCATGGCAAAAGCCACGTTTTCGTACACGGTCATTTTGTCAAACAGCTTGAAATCCTGGAAAACCACGCCCATGGTCCTTCTGAGGGCGGGAATTTTTCTTCTGGGAATGCGGTCCAACTGAAATCCGTTGACGGACAGCTTGCCGGAGGAGACTCTCTCCTCGCAGAGCATCAGCTTTGTCAGAGTGGTCTTGCCCGCACCGGAGTGACCCACCACAAAAACAAACTCGCCGTCGTTGATTTTTAGGGACACGTCGTGAATGGCAGCGTTTCCGTTGCGGTATTCCATTGAAACGTTTTCAAAATTTATCATATCTTGATGTTTCCTTTGTAGGCAAAAAACCGATCAATAAATAGAGGGCTTGCTGAGAAGGTATTTTTTGACCATGAGAGCCACCTTGAATGTGATGGCGTGATCAAACTCACGGAGATCAAGTCCTGTCAGCTTTTTGATCTTTTCCAGACGGTAAACAAGGGTGTTGCGGTGCACAAAGAGCTTGCGGGATGTCTCGGATACGTTGAGGTTGTTGTCAAAAAATGCATGGATGGTCTGGAGAGTCTCACGGTCAAGAGTCTCGAGAGATCCGCGCTTGAACACCTCCTGCAGGAACATCTCGCACAGGGTTGTGGGGAGCTGGTAGATGAGACGGCCAATGCCCAGGTTTTCGTAGTTGATGATGTTTTTCTCTGTGTCAAACACCTTGCCCACCTCAAGTGCAACCTGTGCGTCCTTGTAGGAGCGTGCCAGCTCCTTGACGCTGGTAACCACGGAGCCGATGCCCACAGAAACCTTGAGATAAAACTCGCTCTGCACGGTATCGGAGATGCTTTTTGCCACGGACTCAATGGTCTTTGTGTCATTGGCGCTCTTGAGCTCTTTTACCAGCACGATATCGTTCTCGCCCACGTTGATGACGTAGTCACGTCCCTTGTCGGGAAACATATTTTGTATCACATCGTAGGGAATGATATCGTTGGAGTTCTGAAATCTGATGAGCATGACAACGCGGTTGACCTCGCTGTCAAATCTGAGCTCCTTTGATTTGATGTAGATATCTCCGGGGAGAATGTTGTCAAGAATAATATTTTTGATAAAATTGGTCTTGTCGTATTTTTCGTCGTACAGGGTCTTGATGTTGGAAAAAGAAACGGACAAAAGCGCGGATACGCTCTTGGCGGTGTCGTCGGTACCCTCAACAAAAACAATGTATTCAATTCTTGCATGGGAGCCGATGGGACGGTATGTATAGTCACCGATTACAAGAGTATCGTAGTTGTAAGAAATCTCGTCAACAATGTCACGGTGCACACCGCCGATCTTTGTGAGCTGACTGCAGGCAATAATGATCCCTTTGTCATCAATAATACCGATCTCACGGTCAACTGCGTCACGCATCTGATAAATCAAACCTTGAAACAACTTGTTGCTCATATTTTTTACTCCTTTTCTTCTGGAATGCTTCCAAATCAAAATCATACCAATCTATAATAGATTTTAACCCAAAATTCTCGGAAATGCAAGTGCGTTTGAAGAATTACAACAAATAAAAACAGGTTTTTTTGTATAATATGCCTCTTTTTTCCAAAAAAACCTGCCGGAATCGAAGATATGTAAACAATTTGTGAACGCGTCTGAACGATGGCAACCAAAAAGCGGCAACGGAGGTTTTTTGTATGAAGCGGAATTTTTTTGATATTCCCCCGTATCAAAAAATCCTCTCCGCCTTTTTCCTCAAAAAAACATACCGTACAGGCGAGCGCTCACCCGTACGGTATGTTTTTTTGTATTTATTCAAACAAAACGCTCAGCGCAGCCAGAACGTAAGTCCCGGCAGTTTCTGTACGCAAAATCCGTTTTCCCAGTCCTGCAAGCGGAATGTTGAGCGATGCTGCCTTTTGGAGCTCCGAAGCGGAGATGCCTCCCTCGGGACCGATAAGAAAAGCAACGTCCTTTGGTTCAGCCAGCAGCTCCCGCAGGGGTTTTGTACCCTCGCCTTCATAGCACAAAAAACCATTTTTTGTTTGAGCGATCTCAGAAATTGCCTGATCAAAGGAAATGACGCCTCTCACGTTTGGAACAAATCCTCTTCCGCACTGTGCGGCAGCGGACTCGCTGATTTTTTTGAGGCGAACCAGCCGTTTTTCAAAAGCACGCACATCGGGTCTGGATATACATCGTTCGCTCATCACCACGCATATTTCGGATGCTCCCAGCTCAACGGATTTTTGAACCACTGTGTCCAGCTTGTCACCCTTTGGCATGCACTGATATACCGTGACGGAAAACGGAAGCTCGCAGTCCATGGAAACACCGTGTCCCAGTCGTGCCCTGAGCCCGTTTTCAAAAACGTCGCAGATGACAGAATCAAACTGCTTTCCATGCATATCGCAGATGAGAATGTGATCGCCCTTTTGCTTGCGCAAGACCTTGAGGATATGATTTGCATCAGAGCCGGAAACGGTGGCAATACCGTCGTCGATACAATCAGTTCCTACGTATACTCTGGGTACAGAAGACATGGCAACCTCACAAAAAAGAAAAAATAATTGATTTTGAACATTATACAAAAAAAGAATAATTCTGTCAATTATTGCAAAATTTTGTTTCAGAAAAATGCATTTTGTCCCATTCTCCCGACGCAAAGAACCCGGTTGGGATAAAATACACTTGACTTTCATATCGCAACGATGTAAAATAAGAACACAAAAACAAACGGAGGAACGCATGGAAAATATGGATAGAGAGAATATATTCACCCTTACTGACGAGGAGGGCAACGACAGCGAGTTTGAGCTTTTGGGAGAGCTCAAGCTGGATGATGAGGTATACCTTGCATTGGCGCCCCTTGACAGCGAGGAGGATGAATATGTGATCCTCAAGATCACCACCGATGAGAACGGTGAGGAGCTGCTTGTCACTATTGATGATGACGAGGAGTTTGACAGAGTGGCAGACGCATTTGAGGACAACTTTATGGACGAGTGCGATCTTGACCGCGCATACGGCGATGATGCCGATGATGAGGACCTCTCTGACGAGGAGTAAAAAGCAAAATACGACGCCTGCGGAGTACGTGCTTGGTCTGTTGACCTTTTCCCTGTGTAAAAACCCACAATTATGAAAGGGAGCTCATATTCCGGTGTGGTGAAGCAGGCCTCCCGCCGCGTGAAAGACCGTGTGCGGACGTTGGAAGCACTAAAGCATCGGAGAGGGCACCCACCTGCACAAAGCAGGGTTTTCATTTCGCAGGGGCACGGCTTTGCGGGTGATTTGAGCCGTGGGATGATTTGACGTTTGCCGATGATCCCCGAGTGGTTTTTAGAAAAAAGAGCCGATTGCGAGACTTCTCATAAGGAAGTCTCGAAGTTTTATTCGCCTCGTTTCCCTCGGCGGGTGGTATTGCTTCGCAGTTTTATTATGCTTCGCATAGTGGTATTCGGCTACGCCGAGTTTGGCGAATAAAACTTGAATATTACCGACTATTATGTTATTATAATATGGGTTTGGGCTTAGTCCAATAAAGCGTTTGTGCTCACAAATGCGATGCCGGTTCTTCTTCCAAATCAGTTCGATAAATAAGAATATGACGGTCAATTTTCACTCTACCATAGGTTTATTTCTCCCCACTAAACCAATGGTAGGTGTGTTTTATGCGAAATAGCGGTTACACTGTATGCGAAAGGAGGCAGCCTATGAACCAAATTAAAATCGGAAGATTTATTGCCGAGTGCAGAAAGAAATCAAACTTAACACAAAAGCAGTTGGCAGAAAAACTGGGTATCACCGATAAAGCAATATCCAAGTGGGAACGGGGCGTGGCAATGCCCGATACTTCGATAATGCTTGAACTGTGTGATATTCTTTGCATCAGTGTAAATGAATTATTAAGTGGGGAGAAAATC
>JAZSRP010000032.1:0-7014 GCA_045538555.1 Eubacteriales bacterium | reverse complement strand
TGTCAACGAAGGATCGAAGATTCTGCCTGAAGGCGTGAAAAGAGATGCAGATTGGACGATCAGCCCCCGACGCTGTACAACGGTACTGCAAGGGGGCGGATCGTTCAAAACACAAAAAAATATAATAAAATTCCGAGGGATTTTCCCTCGGAATTTTTTCCTATAACCTACTTGTGGAAACGCACAACACCACAAATTACATCGAACTTTGCAAACGTGTTAATCAGTTCACTTTACATTCTTCTTTTTTTGTGTGTTCTGCGCTCTTTTCACGCCTTCAACCACTCTTCGGCTTTGGGGGCGGACATACGCTTGATTCCCTCCTCGGGATATACAGACTCGGCGCCGCCGTTGGTGTAGAGGAACAGCTTGCCGTCCTCGGTGCGGTACAGGGTCTCCTCATAGCCGGCAGGATCGCCAAAATCGCCAAAAGTTTTTTTGCAAACAACGGTGGATTTTTCGGTATCGTATTCTACCTTGCAGATGGTTCTTTTCATTTTTTTAAACTCCTTTTTTCGGGTTTTATATTTCCTGACTTAAAAATATCATATTTTTTCTTGTTTTGCAAGAGGTTTGAGCTTTTTTGCCAAAATATTATTCTTTATTACAAAAAAACAAAAATTTTTTTGTTTGCTCTTGACTATTGCTCTGAATATATGAATAATTGTATTGTGATTTTTATATTTTTCGGGAGGATGCCTCTTATGGAAAAGTTTTTTGAGGAAGTAAAAAAGAATTTTGGATTTGGCTGTATGCGTCTGCCCATGAAGGATGGCGACGTTGACGCTCCTCTGTTTTGCAGGATGGTTGACGCCTTTTTGGAAGCGGGGTTTAATTATTTTGACACAGCCCACGGCTATCTGGGCGGAAAGAGCGAGACTGCCATTTGCAAGTGTCTCACATCACGCTACCCCAGAGAAAGCTATGTTTTGGCAAACAAGCTGTCAAACCCTCATTTTTCCACAGAGGAAGAGATTTTGCCGCTGTTTATGAGCCAGTTGGAGGCATGCGGGGTGGATTATTTTGATTTTTACCTCATGCACGCCCAAAACAAAAAGAGTTTTGAAAAATTCACACAATGTCGTGCCTACGAGACAGCTTTTCAGCTAAAAAAACAAGGGCTGGTGCGTCACGTCGGTCTGTCGTTCCATGACAAGCCGGAGGTTCTTGACAACATTCTCACCACGTATCCCGAGATCGAGATGGTGCAGATCCAATTCAATTATGCAGACTATGATGATCCCATGGTTGAGTCCCGGGGGGTATACGAGATCTGCCGCAAGCACAACAAGCCCATCATTATCATGGAGCCCGTCAAGGGCGGAAACCTTGCCAACCTGATCCCCGAGGCACAGGAGGTCTTTGACCGTCTCGACCAGAAAAAAAGCAATGCTTCATACGCCATCAGATATGCTGCAGGCTTTGAGGGTGTGTTTATGGTTTTGTCAGGCATGGGCGACATGGAGATGATGGAGGACAACCTGAGCTTTATGACAGATTTTTGTCCTCTGGACAAAAAAGAGCAGGATGCCGTGGCAGAGGTGTGCCGCATACTGCGCTCCCGCGACCTGATTTCCTGCACCAACTGCAAGTACTGCACAGAGGTTTGCCCTCAGAGCATCTCCATACCGGGGATATTTTCATGCCTCAACGACAAAAAAATGTTTGACAACGAGCGGTCAAAAATGTTTTTTGGCATGTATACAAAAACCGCCTCACCTGCCGACTGCATCGGATGCCGAAGCTGTGAGGATGCCTGCCCGCAGCACCTTCCCATCGTGGATCTGCTGGCAGAGGCGCAAAAGACATTTGCAGACTGAAAAAAACAAAAAATTCTGCCCGGGGAACAAGGGTTCCGCGGGCAGTTTTTTGTGTAATATCAGACGTTTGTTTCTTTTCCGAATATTTTGTCTTGCAGATTTGACAAAAATATTTCAATAGCCGTCATGGCTTTTTTGACCCTCAGTAGCTCAAACAGCATTTTGCGTACCCAGTCAAGCAGTGAGCAGAAAATGTATATGGCAACAGCGCTTGCCGCCACAACGGCAACAAGCAAAAACGGCATCTGTTGTGCGGCAAAGGCAAATGCTCCTTTTATCACCCTGTCAAAAAACATAGGGTGAGTATGTATCAGGTACACCCCAAAGGAGATAGGCGCAAAAAATGCCACTATTCCCGTGCCTTTTTTTATTTGAATTTTTGAAAAGAGCGCAAACAACGCCAGCCCCGCAAGAAGGATTGACGGAGATATATAATTTACAAATGAAAACTCGTATTTTGGCAAAAACTTTCCGAGAAATACCGCCGACCCAAAGGTTGCGGTGATACTGACGAGATAAACCGCCAGCCACGTTGCTTTTTTGATTTTTTCAAGAACATCATATTTTCTGAAAAATGCACCCAGCATATACAGCATCGACAGCCACACAAAACCATATCCGTCCTTCAGCGAGCTGTGATCATCCGTAAGCATTCCCAGCGGTATATACAAAGCAAACACAAAGGTCAGCCCTGTGGCAAGAGTCCGCTTTGACATGCTTTTTACAGCAGCATTCATAAACGGAGTCAGCAAATACATCAAAAAGTAAGCGGTAAAATACCAATAACGCTTGGTGGAAACGGGAAATGCGTATTTCAGCAGTGTTTTTGGCTCCACCGTTCCCGGCTGTAGGAAGAAAAACAGCAGTGCTATTCCCAACGAATAAAACGCCACCTGACACCAAAGAGCTGCAATAGAAGAAAACCTTGCCTTGGAGTTGACTCCCACGTATCCGGATATCAAAGCATAGCAATTTACAGCACAATAGCACCCGATTTCCAAAAACCAAGCCACGTAGTAATTTGTACTGCCCCTTGTACAGGCAGACAAAATACCGCCCTGGCCAAGGACGTGCAAAACGGCAATCATCACCATGGAAACCATCCTCAGCAGGTCAATCCCATAGTTTCTGTTTGATTTTTCGATCGGCTGTACGTTCATACAAAAACCTCTAAAAGCTTTATTTTATCTAGCATCCTTGCCCGTAACGCGCTTGATGATGTCTGCCAGATACTCCTTTGCGGCAATGATATCCTTTGCCTGCTGCTCACCCTCGATCTCGCGCTCAATGGTGACGTATCCGTCATATCCCAACCGATGCAATCCATCAATAACGCCGAAAAAATCCACTTTTCCCTCGCCGATGGCGGTCTCTGCCCCCAGCTCATGGCCGTTGGTGGGGTATCTGCCGTCTTTTGCGTGTAGGTTGCGGACGTATTTTCCAAAAACATCAAGGGCATCCACGGGATTTGCCTTGCCGTAAAGTATCACGTTGGCGGTATCAAGGTTGACTCCGAGATTGTCTGCACCTGCGGTTTCAAAGCATCTCAGCATGGTAACGGGAGTCTCCTGACCTGTCTCAAACAACAGCCACTGACCGTTGCCCTTCAGATGATCGGCAATCCTTTTTACTGCCGCACAAAAAGGAACAAACTGGGGATCATTGGGGTTTTCGGGAATAAATCCCATATGTGTCACAACATTGACCACCCCAAGCTTTGAAGCAAAATCCGCACCGTCGCAAAGATTTTTAATTCTCAGCTCACGGGTGGCGGGAGGCACCAGCCCCAAGGTCTCGTGTCCCTCATAAAAATTCCAGACACAGGGGCCCTCCCATCCGCACCAAAATGCAGAGATCTCCACACCGTAAGCATGGCAGAGACGGTTGATCTCCTCTGCGTTGGAATCCGTCCAGGAGGCAGGGTTCCAAGAGATGATCTGACAATTGTCAAACCCCTGTTCTTTCAGGGTCTTGAACTTGCTTTCCATATCGTCAATAACAGAAAAGCTGACACAAACACCGATCTTCATATGAAATATCCCTTTCCTTCTTCCTATCAGTCGTTTTTTTGTTTTTTTGCCTTGTCAAGATAATATTCCGTGAGCCATTTTGCGGTGTCCGTGATATCGTACCCCGCTTTTTTTATTTCCTCAGAGGTATCCCTGCGCTGGGGCAGCACGCTTTTCAGCACCCGCTCCGCCCAAAGCTCTGCAGGATCCTCAAGAGAATAAAACTGCACCAGATCCTCAAGTATGGCAGACTCACGGGGAACTCCGGTAGAAACACAGCACGGCAGACCGCAGGTCTGGGCTTCTACCATTGAAACGGGAAGCCCCTCATAAACAGAGGGCATCAAAAACACGTCCATTGCCTGATAATAATCCCACGTGTTGCTGCGTACGCCTGTCAGGATCACAGACTCTTTCAAATTCTTTTTCTCAATAATTTCTTCTATCTGCGGTCTCAGCTCGCCGTCTCCCACCAGCAAGAGCATAGCGCTGCTGTTTTTCTTTTTTATCTCCTCAAAAACTTCAAAAATAAAGGGATGATTTTTTGGATACGCAAACCGTCCTACGTTTCCCACCACAATATCATCGTCCTTTATGCCCAGATCGTCTCTACAGGCTTTTCTTGCCTCGGCGGAAAAAGTAAACCGATTCACATCAATGGCGTTGTTGAGAACGCGGCATCTGTTCTTATCTCCTCCCACTCGTTTGCCGTATCTTGCAACGCCCGCATCCCGCGAGCAGGCAAAAAATTGGTCAGCAATAAATCTGGTAGGATAAGAAAATATGCGGTAAAAGGAAAAACTGCGGCTCGCGCTGTGACTGTGGGCAACGGTAAATGCACCGTTCTTTTTTGCCACAGAAAGATACACTGCGGCAGAGCTTCCGATGTGGCCGTGCACCACGGGATACTCTCCCTTGTGTTCTTTGAAAAAGTTCTTCCACCATTTTTTGTAGGCAAAATGATTTTTTCCGTTGTATCGGGGGCAGCGGAATATCCTGCCGCCCAGAGAGGTTATCTCATCCTCAAAAGCGGCCTTTTCCCCTTTGTTTTGTACAAAATCAAACTGTATTTTGGTCCTGTCCACCGCTCGGTACAGATTCATGATCATATTCTCCGCGCCGCCTCGGTTAAGAACCCCGATAACGTGCAGAATCCTGATTGGTTGAGTCATTTTTTCTCATCCCTTTCAAGTTCTTCATAATTGTGATCAAAATCAATAATTATGGGATGGTGCTTCCACACCCGCTCCGACTCGGGAGGCAGCTGCATATAATCACCGTATTCTCCGGTCAAAAATCCGTGATGATCCTCAACGCAGGAATATTTTTTTCCGCAAAATTCGATCTCCTTCATCTTGTCAAACAAAGCAGAGGAATAAAAAATTTTTGAGGAACCCATGGTACTGGGCGCAAACCACAAAAGATCATTGTTTCCGTTGTATTTGCGGATACGTTTTTGGCACTTTTTGCGCAGAGATGCTCTCATCCCTTTGGGCAATCTCAGCAAAAACCTCTCCAAAAGCCCCTTGAATCCTCCGGAGCCGCTGGTATACCCTCTTGTATAGAGAAGATACACGGCGCAGGCAAACCCCTGCAGCTTCCGTGAGAAATTTCCGCCCGCAACTCTGTCGGCAGGAAAAATGTCAACAAAAATGCCCTTGTGATAGCTTTTTTCCGCCTCCTCTTCGTCCTGCAAAAAGGTGGTGTGATCTTTGCGGATCTTTGAAAAGGTGTTGGTATAATCGGGGTTTGTGCGGATGTTTTGCAGAATATAATTTGAAGGAGCATCTTTCTGCCACACAAAAAGCAGCTTTTCATAGTCCTCTCTGGGCATCATAATGTCAATATCGTCATCCCAGGGAATAAAACCTCCGTGACGCACCGCACCGATGAGTGTTCCGTAGGCAAGAGTATATCTGAGTCCGTGGCGGCGGCAGACGTCGTCGATGACGTCCAGTATCTCCTGCTCCGCTTCCCAGACCTGTTTTATCTGTTCCTGTATTCCGCTCATACAAAAAACCTCCCCCAATTCCCTTGTTTTAAAGGTATTATAAACTATTTTTTCTGCAATTTCAATAGGGCCGATACAACAAAAGAGCTGATACGGAGCAATTCCGTATCAGCTCTTTTTTGCTGTGTATCAGAGTGTTTTTTGATTCAGCTTATTTTAGCGGGGCCACTCGGAGATCGCACCTGCGTCCATCTGAACCATAAGCACAACGTCAGCACCATCAAAGATACCGTCGCCGCTTACTTCGATTGCATCAAGGATGGCCTGATCGATCTCGATCGCAGCAGCGTCAACCTGACGTGCAAGAACAAGGTCGTTGCCGTCAAAGGTGCCGTTTCCGTCGATGTCGCCATATACCACATCAACTACGATCTCGGTTGCCTCGTACTGCGCAGTGTAGGTAACGTCGCCTGTTACCGCAACGATCTCGCTGTCCCAACCGATAAAGGTGTAGGTATACTGCGCATCTGCCGCTTTGTCGGTGCTGCCGCCAAATGCGGGTGTCTCGCCGTACTTGTAGGTCTGAGTGGTAACGTTGCCGTCAACTACCCAGGTTACGGTGTACTCGTTGAGAGCGGACTCGTACTGCGCAGTGTAGGTAACGTCGCCTGTTACCGCAACGATCTCGCTGTCCCAACCGATAAAGGTATAGGTATACTGTGCATCTGCCGCTTTGTCGGTGCTGCCGCCAAATGCGGGTGTCTCGCCGTACTTGTAGGTCTGGGTGGTAACGTTGCCGTCAACTACCCAAGTTACGGTGTACTCGTTGAGAGCGGACTCGTACTGTGCAGTGTAGGTAACGTCGCCTGTTACCGCAACGATCTCGCTGTCCCAACCGATAAAGGTGTAGGTATACTGTGCATCTGCCGCTTTGTCGGTGCTGCCGCCAAATGCGGGTGTCTCGCCGTACTTGTAGCTCTGGGTGGTAACGTTGCCGTCAACTACCCAAGTTACGGTGTACTCGTTGAGAGCGGAAACAAACTGTGCGGTATAAGTTGCGTCGCCTGTTACCGCAACGATTTCGGGAGACCATGTCTCGTTGAAATAATAGCTGTACTGTGCGTCGCCGTCTTTTACGGGACCGTCGCCGTCATATACGGGAACGGTGCCGTAGTCTACCTGCTCGGTATAGATAACGTCGCCGTTACCGTCAACCCAGGTGACAGTGTATTTG
>JAZSRP010000018.1:0-9554 GCA_045538555.1 Eubacteriales bacterium | reverse complement strand
TTTTTTGTGTGGTCTGCGCTCTTTTCACCGACTGCACCTGCCTGAAGGCGTGAAAAGTGATGCAGATTGGACGAACCGATCCCGAAGGCGTACTACCGTACGACGAGAGGTGAGGTTCGTTCAAAACACAAAAAATATAATAAAATTCCGAGGGATTTTCCCTCGGAATTTTTTCCTATAATCTACTTTCGGAAATGCACAACACCACAAATTACATCGAACTTTGCAAACGAACTAATCAGTTCACTTTACAACCATCTTTTTTTGTGTGTTCTGCGCTCTTTTCACGGCTTCAACGATCAGTCGATGCCCGCTATGGCAAACAAATAGTTCTCACAGTCATCAAACTTGATGTTGAACTTTTTGATAGGAATCCCGTTCACCTTTGGAGCCACCTTGGTGCCATCAATAACAGAAAAGTTGGGAAAATCCGCCAGAGTTTTTCCAACGCATTTTACGTACGCCTCTTTGCGTACCCAAATGCGCGCAAAACGCTCCCACTCGGTACCCAGCCCGTCACGGACAAACTCCGCCTCGTCGTCGGTGAAAAACCGTTCTGCCAGCGCAGTATAGTCCGGCTTGTGGGGGTTGTTTTCAAATCGGGGCATATACTCGCCGTCGATTCCTACAGGGGTGTCGGACAACACACACAGCATCACGCTGCCCGTGGTGGTCACGGATATATAATGCTTTGATTTTCCGCCTTCTACCGAGGGCTTGCCCTTCTCGTCATACACCACCTTGACGCTGTCATCGCCAAGATGCGCCCGAACCGCCGCCAATACGTCGGAATGGCGTTTTTTCTTTGTTTTGCTGTTTTCCAGCACAAATGTTTTTATACCCATTTTTTATTCCTCCGTTTTGGGTTGGGGTTCCTGCGAGGTTTCCTCTGCCGTTTCCTCCACCAGCGGTTCGGTCTCCTCTGCGGCGGGATCAACGATGGCAAACCGCATCACCGTTGCATCATCGTCAAGCCGCATCACAATAACGCCCGAAGCACTGCGTCCGTAGACCGGAATCTCGCTGACACGGGTGCGGATTATAACTCCCTGATCCGTGATAAGCATGACCTCCTCGGACTCAGAAACAATCCTGATGCCTGCCAGCTCGCCGGTTTTTTGGCTGATACCGTGGCAGATCAGGCCTTTTCCGCCTCTGTTCTGGCATTTATACTCTGACAAAACGCTGCGTTTTCCAAATCCGTTTTGGGTGATGGTGAGAATATATTTCTCATCGTCTCCGGTGCCTTTTGGAATCACAGCGGCGCCCACCACGTAGTCATCACTGCCCAGTGTGACAGCGCGAACACCTCTTGCCTGTCTGCCCATGCTGCGAACGTCTTCCTCAGAAAACCTGATGGATATGCCGCGATTTGTGGCAACAATAACGTCGTCATTGCCGCCGGTCTTGAGCACGTACAGCAGGTTGTCGCCCTCGTCAAGGGTTATTGCGTACAGACCGTTGCTGCGCTTTGTGCGGTATGCCATGAGATCAATACGCTTCACCACGCCCATGCGGGTAACGAGTACAAGCTTTTGATCATCATTAAATTCCGTTACGGGAATAATAGCGGTTATCTTTTCGTCCTGTGACAGTGACAGGAGGTTTACAAGGTTTGTACCCTTTGCGGTACGGGTGCTCTCGGGGATCTCAAAGCATTTTTTGATATATACTCTGCCCAGATTTGAGAACATCAGCAGGAAATCATGGCTGTGGGAGATGATAACGTCCTCAACGTTGTCCTCCTCCCTTGTGCCCATGGCGGTGATGCCCTTTCCGCCCCTGCGCTGTGCCTGATAGGTATCGGAGGGGAGGCGTTTTACATAGCCCGCGCGGGTGGCGGTGATAACACAGCTCTCACGGGTGATGAGATCCTCGATGAGAATATCATTTTCGGCCTCCACAATATCGGTTCGGCGATCATCGCCGTATTTTTGCTTGATCTGGAGCAGATCCTCTTTGATAACCTCGATCAGCTTTGCATGGTCGCCCAGAATTTCTTTCAGCTCCTTGATTTTTGCATACAAAAATTCCAGACGATCCTCAATTTTTTGTCTTTCCATTCCCGACAGACGGCCCAGTGTCATGTCAACGATGGCCTGTGCCTGAATATCGGTGAGCCCAAAGCGCTCCATCAACCGCTCCTTGGCGTGGGTCACGTTGTCGCTGTGGCGAATGATATTGATGACCTCGTCAATAAAGTCAATGGCAATCTTGTAGCCCTCATAAATATGGGCCTCATGCTCTGCCTTGTTGAGCTCAAACTTGATCCTGCGGCGTATGACCTCTTCTCTGTGGCTCACGTAGTGGCCCAAAACCTCCTTGAGGTTGAGAAGCTTGGGCTCGCCGTTCACCAGCGCCACCATATTTACGGCACAGGTGTCCTGAAGCTGGGTGTATTTGTAGAGCTGGTTGAGAATAATCTGTGCATTTGCGTCCTTTTTGACCTCAATGACAATCCTCATACCCTTTCGGCCGGACTCGTTGCGGATATCGCTGATGCCCTCAACACGCTTTGTTTTTACCAGCTCCACCATGCTCTCAAGCAGCATAGAACGGTTTACCTGATAGGGCAGCTCTGTGATAATAATTCTGGTTCTGCCGTTTTTTTCTTCAAAATGAGCTTTTGCTCTGACACGAATCCTGCCTCTGCCGGTCATGTATGCCTCATAGATGCCTGCAGTGCCGTAGATAGTGCCGTAGGTGGGAAAATCCGGGCCCTTGATGTGCTGCATCAGGTCAACCACGGTACAATCCGGGTTGTCCATAATATGCAGAGTAGCGTCAATGACCTCTGACATATTGTGAGGAGGAATATTGGTTGCCATACCTACGGCAATACCCACCGTTCCGTTGACCAAGAGGTTGGGGAACCGTGTGGGAAGAACCGTGGGCTCCTTGCGGGAATTGTCAAAGTTGGGAACAAAATCCACAACGTCCTTTTCAATATCCTGCAACAGCTCATCGGCAATACGTGACATACGTGCCTCGGTGTACCTGTACGCCGCGGCGGAGTCACCGTCGATGTTACCAAAGTTTCCGTGACCCTCCACCAGAGGGTATCTCAAAGAGAAGGGCTGAGCAAGACGAACCATAGAATCGTACACCGCCGCGTCGCCGTGGGGGTGATAACGTCCAAGCACGTTGCCCACCGTGGTGGCGGATTTTCGAAACGGCTTGTCGTGAGTCAGCTTGTCCTCATACATTGCATACATGATGCGGCGGTGTACGGGTTTCATACCGTCACGCACGTCGGGCAGTGCTCTGCCAACAATAACGCTCATTGCATAGTCAATATAGCAGGATTTTATCTCTTTTTCGATGTCAATTTCCTGGATTATCTGATTTTCATGTGAACTGTAATCGTATTCGTGAGTTGCCATTATTTCCTCCCGTTATACGTCAAGGTTTGAAACGTATTTTGCGTTGCGCTCAATAAACTCACGTCTGGGCTCAACCTTGTCGCCCATCAAAACCGAGAATATTGCATCCGCCTCGCTGGCATCCTCAATGGTGATGCGCTTGAGAATACGGGTCTCGGGGTCCATTGTGGTCTCCCACAGCTGTTCCTTGTCCATCTCACCAAGACCTTTGTAGCGCTCAGCCACCACGTTTCCGCCCATTTCTGCAATGACTGCATCCCTCTCCTCATCGGAAAAAGCATATCTCTGCTGTTTTCCCTTTGTCAGCTTGTAGAGAGGAGGAGTTGCGGCATACACGTGGCCCTGCTCGATAAGAGGTCTCATGTGACGGAAAAAGAAGGTGAGAAGCAGCGTCTTGATATGTGCACCGTCAACGTCGGCATCCGCCATGATAATGACCTTGCCGTATCTCAGCTTTGAAATATCAAATTCGCTTCCGATTCCGGTACCCAGCGCCATGATTATGGGCACGATCTGCACCGAAGAATATACTCTGTCAGCTCTGCTCTTTTCTACGTTAAGAATTTTTCCGCGCAGAGGCAAAATGGCCTGGAACTGGCTCTCTCTGCCGTCCTTTGCGGTGCCGCCTGCGGAGTCTCCCTCCACCAGATACAGCTCTGTGTATTCCATTCTGCGCTCGTTGCAGTCCGCCAGCTTGCTGGGCAGTGAATTTGACTCCAGCAGTCCCTTGCGGCGGGTGAGATCACGTGCTCTCTTGGCTGCCTCTCTGCCACGGGCGGCGGCAATGGCCTTTTCCATGATGATTTTTGCGGTGGCGGGGTTTTCCTCAAGATAGACTGACAGCTTTTCCGTAATGATCCCCTCCACCAGAGTACGGATCTCGCTGTTGCCCAGCTTTGCCTTTGTCTGGCTCTCAAACTGTGCATCCTCCAGCTTGACGGAGATGATGGCGGTGAGACCCTCGCGCACGTCATCGCCGGTCAGCTTGTCATCACCCTTCAGCAATGAATATTTTTTTCCGTATTCGTTGAGCACCTTTGTGATACCCACTTTAAAGCCCGTTTCATGAGTACCGCCGTCAACGGTATGCATGTTGTTGGCAAATGAGAGAATATTGTCGTTGTAGGTGTCGTTGTACTGCAGCGCCACCTCTGCCACGGAGTCTCCCCTGGTGCCCGAAACGTAGATAACGTCGGGATGAAGCAGCTCAGCAGCTTTTTTGCGGTTGAGAAACTCAACAAACTGTCTGATTCCGCCCTCATAAAAGAATGTCTCCGACACCTCCTCCTCGCCTCGGAGGTCGGTGATGGAAATGGAAACTCCCGCATTGAGAAACGCCTGCTCACGGAGACGGTTTTTTACAATCTCATAGTCAAATTCCACTGTTTCAAAAATTGTGTCATCGGGCCAGAAGCATACCGTCAGACCGTGGGCATCCGTTGCCCCCGTCTCTCTGAATTCCTCTGCCACGCGGCCTTTTTCAAATGCGATAAAATATCCTTTTCCGTCTCTGTGGTTGCGTACCTCAACTCTTTTTGACAGTGCGTTGACCACAGATGCGCCTACGCCGTGGAGACCGCCGGCGATCTTGTAACCGCCGCCGCCAAATTTTCCGCCTGCGTGGAGAATGGTAAATATAACCTCAAGCGTGGGACGGGAAACCGTGGGATGGATACCTGCGGGAACACCTCGTCCGTCGTCGCTGACGGTACAGCTTCCGTCTGCGTTGAGTGAAATGCTGATATGCTTGCAATAACCGGCAAGGGCCTCGTCAATAGAGTTGTCCACGATCTCGCTGATGAGATGGTGCAGACCCTTGACGCTGGTGGTACCGATGTACATACCCGGACGCTTACGCACCGCCTCCAGTCCCTCCAAAACCTGGATCTGACTGTCCTCGTATGCGGCGTTATTTTCGGGAATACTGGTGTTTTTTATTTCTTCCAAGCCGTTTTCATTCCTTTCTTTGGTTCGTATCTTTTGCGGATGCTTTCACAAGAGAGTCCGCTGACGTATATTCGGTCTCCGTACTCGTTGTCACACAGCAGGATACTTTTTGGAATATCTCTGCACAAGCTGACAACGCCTTTTTCTTCTTCTTTTCGTTTCAGGAGAGCCCTTGTCCCCTCGCCGGGAACACATTCCAGACTGAATATGCCGATTATCTCACGCATATCCACGCTCTCCCCCATCTCTAACTGAAGGTACAAACAGATCCCTCCTCAATGCGGATCACGTTGCCGGGGCTGTCAAACAACCCTTCCTCGCATCCGGTGATAATGACCTGCCTCCCCGTCAGCCGTGACAAAACGTACTCCTGCCTGCCGTTGTCCAGCTCTGACAGAATATCGTCCAGCAAAAACACGGGATACTCGCCCGTCAGCGCCGCAGACAGCTCACCCTCCGCCAGCTTGAGGGACAGCACGCAAGAGCGCTGTTGACCCTGTGAACCAAAAAATCTGGCGTTCTTTTTGTTGATGAGCATCAAAAAATCATCCTTGTGGGCGCCGTACAGGCAGAGTCCTTTTTCTTTTTCCTGCTGACGGTGGGATTCAAATATATTAAAATATTTTTCCTGTATCTCTTCCTTGGTGGCGGCGTCTCCGCACTGGGATTGACACACCAGCTCAAGGGATTCCCTGCCATCCGACAGCTCGGTGACAAACTCACGTGCCACGGATTCCAGGCGGGAGAGATATTTTTTTCGGTTGACTGTGATGAGAGCCGCCAGCGAAGCGGCTTTTTCGTTGTAAACAGTCAAAAGGTCGTCGGACAGCAGACCTTTTTTCAGTCCTGCATTTTTTTGGGCAAGAACCCGGTTGTAATCTGACAAGATCCCCGCATATCTGGGAAACGACTGGCAGATGGCAATATCCAAAAACCTGCGGCGGCAAAGAGGAGCGCCTTTTACCAGACTCAGGTGGTCAGGTGTAAAAATAACTGCCCGAAAAAGCCCCATATATTCCGATACACGCAGCGGTGAGGAATCACCCAGACGGATAGAGCGCTTTCCGGTTGGGGTGATTTTTGCCGAAAGTCGTTTTTCCACCGTTCCTGTGGAAAAATCCAACACCACCTCCGCCGTCTCACTGCCAAAACGAATCAACTCCTTGTCATGACAGTTCCGAAAGCTCTTGCCTGCAGCAAAATAAAATATCGCCTCCAGCAAATTGGTTTTTCCCGCAGCATTTTTTCCGCAGATCACGTTTGTGCCCTGACAGAAATTCAGCTCCGACTCCTCTGCGTTTCTGAAATTTTTTACAAAAAGCCGGTTGATCTGCATTTTTTGTCAGTCCTTGAGCTTGCAGGGAAGCACAAGATATATGTAACTGCTGTTGGGATCCTTCTCGGCGGGCTCAATAATCATGCTCATGAGCGGTGTGGAGAGGGACGCTTTGATTTTTTCATCCTTTGGAGCACGCAAAGCATCCAGCAGGTACTTGTTGTTAAATCCGATCTCTATATCCTCACCCTCTTTTTGGATGCGGAGGTTTTCGTTCACACTGCCGTACTGAGTATTGCAGGAAATATTGAGGTTTCCGTCCTCAAAACGGCACCTGAGAGGTGTGCGGAGCTTTTCGTCCACCAAAAGTGAGGCGCGCTCTGCGCTCTCAACAAATGCGGATCTGTCAATTTCTGCAAAAATACGGTTTTGGGTGGGCAGAGCACGCTTGTAATCAAGATACTCGCCCTCCAGCAGTCTGGAGAAAAAGATAATATCGTCAAGCTTGAAAATAATATATTTTGCCGTAAATTCAACTGTCAGCGGCTCATCACTGTCATCCAGCAGGCGGGCAAGATCGGACAATGCTCTGCCGGGCACCACAAAAGAGAGCTTTCCGTCGTTGTTAAAAATACAGTTTTTCTCCTCACGCAGAGCAAGACGGAAATTGTCCAGCGCCACAACGGTGAGGGTACGGTTTTCGATCATAAAAAGCTCACCTGTGAGAATAGGTCTTGCCTCTGTCTGCGCCACCGCAAAAACAGTGGAAGTGATAATCTCTTTCATCAAAGAGCGGCTGATGTTGAAAGAATTTTCGCCACCAAGCTCGGGACGGGGAGGAAACGCTTCCCAGGTGATACCATGAATGGAAAAATCACTCATTCCGCCCGAAATTCTGATCATGTTTCTCTCGTCTGCCTCAAAAGTAATGTCACACTCGGGCATATTTCTTACGATAGAAACCACTTTTTGAGCGTTTACCACAACTGCTCCCTCAATAACGGGAACAACGGTGCCTGCAGTCTGAACTCCTTTTTCCAGATCATATCCGCAAACGGTGAGCTTTGAACCCACCAGTGTAAACAACAAGCCCTCCAATGCAGGTAGAGTGCCCTTGTTTGAAGATGCGGTCTGAGCGGGAAGAATCAGCGACAGGAGTGTTTTTCTGTCTGATATAAATTTGATTGCCATGGAAAGATCCTCCTTGTTCCCCGACGGGGATTGACATAATTTGTGTTTCCACAGGATTATGAAATTATCCACAGGAAATGCACCGCTTTTTCACCGCAAAAAATCCCCTTTTTCCCCTGCTGTTGGGTGCTGTTGGGCTTTTTCACATTTCCACGGCGCCTACTAATACTTATACTACTAATAAATACCTTTTGTTTTCAGTTCTTCCTTTCCTTTTTTCAAAAAAAGGAAGAATATCCAAAAAAGATGTGTCAGCTTTTCAGATCGGCAATGATGTGCTCGATATCCTGCTTGAATATGGGATCGGACATCATTTTTTTCTCAATAAATCCCAGAGAGTTGATAACGGTGGAATGATCTTTTTTGTTAAACATTTTTGCAATGGAATTTTGTGACAGGTCGGTGGTGTGTCTGATGAGATAGATGCAAAAATGTCTTGCCACCGCAATCTCTGCGTTTCTTTTGGTGCTCTTGACCATTTCCTTTGTGACACCATACCGATGCTCGGCCAGCTCAAAGATGCGGTCTATCACCGATTCTTCACTCTTTTGCTGCGCAAAAAAGTCTGTCAGTACCTTGCGTGCAACGGCATAGTTGCAGGTCTCACCGGTGATGAGCGTGTGTGCCTTGAGCTTTTTCAGCGATCCCTCGATCTGACGTATGTTTGTGGTGATATTCTCTGCCAGAAAATAAAGCACTTCAAACGGAACGTTGTAATTAAAGTCCATCGCCTTGCGCTTAAAAATAGCGATTCTCAGCTCCATATCGGGTGGCTGTATGTCTGCCACCAATCCCATCTCAAAACGGCTCTTGAGGCGATCCTCAAGGTTTCCGATATCTTTGGGAGCACAGTCTGAGGCAATGATGATCTGCTTGTTGAGCTTGAACAGAGTGTCAAAGGTATGAAAGAACTCCTCTTGTACACCCATCTTGCCGGATATGAATTGAATATCGTCAACCAGCAGCACGTCTACCGTGCGATATTTTTCACGAAATATCATGGGCTGCTTTTTTGCAAGAGAATCAATCAGCTCGTTGGTAAACTCCTCACCTGTGACGTACAAAATGTTGAATTCCGGATGATCAAACCGCAGTTTGTTGACAATGGCAAAAAGCAGGTGGGTTTTTCCCAGTCCGGAGGGACCGTACAGATAGAGCGGGTTGTTGAGCTCTGCGGGATGCTCCGCCACCGCAAGAGATGCGGATTGAGCCAATTTGTTTGATTTTCCAACAACAAAATTTTGAAAAGTATAGTCCTTGCTAAATCTCATTTTGTATGCGGAAACGTCTTTTTCCTCGGGTTTTTCCAGCTCGGGAACCTCCTCCTCGGAAATGATGACAAGATCTATCTCTACGCCAAGGATCATGCAAAATTTTTCTTTGAGAACTTGTCCGTACTGTGCTTCCGCAAAATTCTTGGCATATTGCGGAAGTGAAATGGTGACCGAGCTTTTGCCGATGGAAACAATGTTCATGGGCTCAAGCCACAGAGAGATAGTCTGAGGAACGTATATTTTTTTCAGCTCCTCCAAAACCATGTTTTTTATTTGTACAAAACCGTTGTCAGTCATTTTTGACCCCATAGTTATCTTATTATATATACATATATCTTATTATATTACAATAATATAAAAATTGCAAGGATTTTTTCAAATTTTTATTTGTCTTTCAGCGCAAGTCGATAGGTAATGGAGTGGATGGGAAGCCGTTTTCATTCACAGCTTTACCCATCGACCGGCCCCGAAGGGCAACAAAAA
>JAZSRP010000022.1:0-5806 GCA_045538555.1 Eubacteriales bacterium | reverse complement strand
CTGTTTTCTTTTCGACCCTTCGAGTCCCCTCTGTTCAAAAACAAAAATCGCTCCACTCGGAGCGATTTCGTTTTTGGTGCGGATGAAGGGACTCTTTGTCGCTCCGGTCTCTCTCAACGGGTTTCCAACCCGTCTCCGTTACTTCGCGACAAACCTGTGGTCGGAAAACAGTCCACCGGACTGTTTTCTTTTCGACCCTTCGAGTCCCCTCTGTTCAAAAACAAAAATCGCTCCACTCGGAGCGATTTCGTTTTTGGTGCGGATGAAGGGACTCGAACCCATACGCAGAGGCACCGGTTTCTAAGACCGGCTCGTCTACCAATTCCGACACATCCGCATATTTTTTGTTGGATATTTTTTCAAATATCACATACGCTATACAAATACCTATTCTTCGGCACCGCCACATTTTACCACAGAAAGCAGGTTCTGTCAATCAATTGACGGTTTTTTTGGTTTTTTGACACGATTTGTGCTTTTTCTACCTGTTTTTTTTAAAAAAATGCTTGGGTTTGGTGCGTTTTTCCGATTTTTGGCAGGGGGGGTTGACAAGGTGTGATATAATATAAAATGCGTGTATGTCGGCTTTTGAATCTGCCGTTGATGTAACTGTTTTTTCTGCACGCACCGACTGAGGATATATTTGTTTTTCTGTTTCTCGGCTCTTCCTCGGTCAAAAAATATTAAGTGAGGAATAATTATGAAAGAAACGGCTTTGAGGACGTTTTCGGTTTTGCTTCTGGCTTTTGCAATTTCTTTGCTTGCCATTGGAGCGTTTGCCGCAGACAGCCACAACGGCCCGACGGTATCCGACACCTCCATCCCCGATGATGCGGTTGTCACCTACGGATACCTCAAGCAACTCAAGGATCAGCTCAAGCAAGAGATCATTGACGAGCTGATGAAAAACGGCGGTATCGAGGTCGACGCTGCCTACAACGATTTTTCGGCACAAAAGGGCACCATGCTGATTCTGGGTGACAACTGTGAGGTCATTTACCGCGGCGGCGGCGCAATGGTGATCTCCGCTTCTCCCAATGCAGGCGATGGTATCTTTGATATGTCGGAGAACACACAGCTTTTCTCCGGAGAATCGCTGAAATACGGTCATATCTACTACCCTGCTGACTCGGATGCCAAAAAATGCATTTTGGTTACGGGAGACAAAGCTTTTTTTACCGTGAGAGGTGACTATGAGCTCAACTAAAAAACGTCTTATCTCTGCCGTCATTGCACTTTTACTGTGCGTTTCGGCTATGGCATTTCCCTTTTCGGCAATCGGAAGCGATGCAAACGAAGTGATCGTACGTGTGGGAATGTACGCAAAATTTTCAAGCATTGATACCCGCAGATTCTCATCCTACAACTATTCCCAATCGGGTTTTGATTTTGGCTATACCGACGGCACCGTTTTTCACAAGCTGATCTCCTTTGGCCAAAAAGGGATTGTGATTCTGCCTCAGGTCAATGCGTCTCTTGATGTTTCTGCCGAGATGCGGCCCTGCACCAAAGGCGACGGAAACGTGGGCTCTTTCAGCGTTTTGCTTGGATCCTACAACAGCTTTTCTGCAGCTCACAGCGCGGCCGGAGGATACAAAAACGGATTTGTTGCCATCACAGACAGAGGTTTTGAGGCAAGATATGGCGGATACCTCACTGCCGACAAAGCAAAAGCAGAAGCGCACGGAAACACTGTCTGCTCACCAAAGAGCGGTGCAGTCACTGTGGTCAACGCTGACAATGCCTCGATTTTGCTGATGTATGAAAAAACATCGCATCCTTTTGCTCTCAAGAGCGCAAAAGGCACGGTGCGACTTCCTATGCTTCACCGTTCCGGCAACGTAAACAATTATGATTATCCCGGATTTTTTGAATACTCCGTGGACTCCTCGCTTTTGAGAATGGTAAACTGCGTTGAACTGGAGACCTACACAAAATGCGTTATGTCCAATGAGATCGGCACTGGTTTTTCGGTAGAGACCCGAAAAGCGTTTGCGGTGTTGGCACGCACTCTTCCCTTTGGAAGAGCACACAGATCCCTGGGATTTGATGTGTGCAACGCATCCTGCTGTCAGGTATACCACGGCGTATACCGCATGAGCGAAGCAAACAACGCATTGGTTGATGCCACCAAAGGTCAGATCGTCACCTACAACGGTACTCCCATTGACGTTTTGTACCACAACTCCAACGGCGGAAAAAGCTGTTCCTCCGTGGCGGCATGGGGAGGAACCGAGGTACCGTATCTTACCACAGTCACTCTCGAAACTCACGAGAACGTAAAGGAAGACGTATGGACACACGTTTTTGACAAAAAAGAGTTTTTTGATTATATCCGCTCCAGATCTGCTTTTTCATCCCTTTCTGACGACGAGCTCTCGGTGCAAATACTGGGCAAAGATCCCTACGGCTCCGATTATATCACACTTTTGTCGGTCAGTGACGGCAACGGAAACACCGTAACCGTTGAGACCAGCGAGGATGTGAGAAAAGCGATGGGATTTGACAGCGCCAATTTTTCTGTCAGCTACATTGCAAACACCACAATGCTCACCTCCGACGGACTCAAGGAGGTACAGGTGCCGGGCATCCTCACCGCAGATGGATACAGAGAGTTTGACAGCTTTGGCGACACCGTCACCACCATGTCGGGACAGGAAATCACCCCCGAATACTTGGTGGTAAACGGTCGGGGCAAAGGTCACGGCGTGGGATTTTCGGCCGTAGGAGGAGAAACACTGGCTCTGTCAGGATATAGTTTCAAATATATCCTTGAGTTTTTCTTCAGCGGCACAAAGCTTCAGACACTTTATAGCTGATAATCGAAGTAAACAAAATGTAAACATTTTTGACATCTATTTACAAATCCCCCTCTGTTCCATATAATGGTTTGGAGGGGGATGATGTTTTTTATGCTCTCAAACAAAAAAATTTTGACAGTATCGGTGATTGCCACAGGAATTGTGATGGCGATCATCCGCATTCTTTTGATTCTTGCAAATATTGAAAAAGACACTCTGGATTCCAGCGTTTATTTTTTGGATGACAATGCTGCGGTGTACTCTTTTGCAGCCGTTACGGCAGTGCTTTGCATCCTGTTTTTTGTTGCATCGTATTTTGCAGGGCGTTCCAGAGGGATCTGCATTTTTTCAACTTCTCCCGCCTGTTCTGTCGCATCCGTCATCTGCGGATTTGCTCTGCTGGGAGAGGCAGTGATTGCTTTTACTTCCTTTTTGGGCCCACTCACAAAGGCAACTGCTTTTGATATTGCGCTTTTGATCCTCACGTTGGGAAGTGCCGTTTATTTTTTCTATGCCGGTTTTTGCGGCCAGAACACAAATAATTCTTCGGTCATCGCCTCCTTTGCACTGCTTCCCATTGCTTTTGCAATTGTTCGGATCCTGTCAGACTTTATACAGCAGAGTGCAATTCCGCTTGCTTCTTCCGGTGCATACCACATCATCAGTCTACTTGCCTTGATGATGTTTCTCTTGTGCGACGGGAAATTGCGGGCAGGCTACGGCGGTGCAGTGGCTTTTCAGTTTTTTGGTCATTGCGCCATTTTGTTGCTGATGATATACGCCATCCCCAATCTGTTTTTGCACAGTTATTGGGTGATGGATTTTGATCACGTTACTGCATTTTCTGTGGTTGACGCATGCTTTGCAATATACATTGCCGTCAAGATCATTTGCACCGAATACGGTGAGAAAAATTCTCTCCACGAAAAAGATGAGGACCCTTCCGTGGACGCACCAATTGATTCTCCGGCGGAATAATTTTTTTATCACACGAATAACAATAGAGCAAACGAGCTTTTTGGGGAGGACAACCCATGAAAGGTTATTTGCTCTCTTTTTTTTCATTTATTGTACTTCTGATGCTCATTCCCGTGGCATACTCCCCCGTGTCAAATCCGCAAATCACCCAAGTCATCATTGACGGGCAGGTGATGGAAAGCGAGGAATACGTTGCATCAGTGGTAGCGGCACGGCTTGATAAAGACGATCCGCAGACGCTGTATCGAGCGTTGGCAATAGCCGTGCGGTCATGCCTTTTGAACGTAAAGCAGACAGGAAGCAGACACGGCAAAAGTGATTTTTGCAGAGATTCAAAATGCTGCTTTGGACTGTCAGCCGACACCGCCGGTGAAAAATACAAAAAAGCCGTGCTTGCGTGCCGTGAAACAGAAGGAACTTTTTTGAAATACGACTCCTCTCCTGCCATGGCTCTCTGGCACGAAAGCTCCGGAGCGCGCACTGCAGATTGCATCAAATATCCCTATCTTGTTTCTGTTGCAAACGTCGATGAGAGCGAAAGTGACCGTTTTGAGACAAAAAAGGTTTTTGAATACAAAGAATTCTCTGCTTTGCTCGGTGTAGCGGTAATGAGTCTTGAGGATGCCAAAAAAATGTGTATTCTCTACTCTCCCGACGGGCAAGCGGCGTGGTGCGTTTTTGAAAAGACCTCCATTGATGCCGACACACTAAAAACAAAACTGTGCCTACCCTCAAAGGACATCACCCTCATCTGCGATTCCTCCACCGTCACCGCCACTTCAAAAGGTGCGGGACACGGCTACGGAATGAGCATAAACGGCGCAAGGATTATGGCAAAAAACAATAAATCAGAAACGGATATTCTAAAATTTTATTTTCCCATGCTCCAACTTTCAAAAAATCCGTTTTGATTGTATAACTCCCAAAAAAGCTGACAACAATAACCAATGTCAAAACACTTTTTTGGGGGAGAAACAATGAACAAAAAAAACAAAGACGATTTTGATCTCAAGCTTGATGGTGAAGAGCAGGCAGGCAGTGATTCTTTTGTAAAAAAGATCTCAAAATTTTCGGCGCTCCTGTATCTTGCACTGGCAATAACGGTAGTTGTGGTTGCAACAGTAGGCATCTTCAGCATTTCATATGATTATGATACCAGCATGCCCCACATCAGCTATCCGCAGCCAAGTCTGGATGACCTCACCTCCCGTGAGCCATATTTTCCTCCGCAGGAGGAAACCTCCGACTCGCCCGTCAACAATGAGCAAAGCAACGTTGACGCAGACGTGATACCGCCGACTCCCGGATTTTTTTGCCCTGTAAAAAATCCCGCAGTCATCAAAAGCTACAGTATGGACCGTCTGGTATTTTCGGAAACCATGAAAGACTACCGTGTGCACTCCGGCATTGACATTGCGGCGGCAGCAGGCAGTGATGTGATGGCTTTTTCTGACGGAACGGTTTTGTCGGTGGTGGAGGATTACTTTTTTGGTACCACGGTGGCAATTCAGCACGATCACGGGCTCGTGTCCTACTACATGAACCTTGATCCAACACTTGAACCCAACGTGCAAGCAGGCACTGTATTGAAAGCGGGACAGGTTTTTGGAAAAGTGGGAACTACCGCAAAAGCAGAATGCAAGGACCCGTCGCACCTTCATTTTGAGCTGAGGGTAAACGGTGAGCTGATCGACCCCGAGCCCGAGCTGGGATCACTGATGGAGGAATAACAAACAAAGGACAGAGATTGCGAGACTTCTCATAGGGAAGTCTCGCAGTTTTATTCGCCTCATGGGGTCCCCACAAAACATAGTTTTGTGGGGTTATTCATTCGGCGAGTGATATTGCTTCGCAGTGATATGATGCTTTTGCCCCACGAAAGCATCTTTCGCGGGGACCCTTACGCATCGTGATATTCGGCTACGCCGAGTTTGGCGAATAAAATAACACTGAAACCGCAAGGTTTCAATAACACTATTGCCGAAAAGGCAATAATATCACTCCGACAAAGTCGGAATAAAACTTGA
>JAZSRP010000013.1:0-11005 GCA_045538555.1 Eubacteriales bacterium | reverse complement strand
TCGAAATTCTTTAATAAGATCACGCTCATCATTATATATTATTTCTTTTCCGTACCAAGGCTTATTTGATTGCGGTGTAAGTTCAAGATAGACAAGCTTTTCTTCTGCCTCAAAAGTAAGAATTGTATGTGGTGTCCTTTTCGCATTATGATAGAGTAGCCAAATTTTGCTTTGGACATTTATTTCATCTAAAATGCTTTTCATTACCATTACTGCATCAATGCAAGTCCCAATTTTTTCTTTCATGGTATCTCGGGGATTTTGTATACGATAGATGGTTTTTTGCAGATTGAAAAACTCTGCATCAAAACCATTGCTGAAATCGGGTATGTACTTTCTGCCATCATAATAAAACCCGTATTGATAGTCATTTTGATAGAGTTCTTGTCTTAAAATATCACATATTTCCGTGATTTTCATTTTAAATTTTCCTTTGCGGTGTTGATGGAGGAGATAAGAATACGGCGGATTGACCCACAATCGTGCAAAACACTTTTTGCAGAGTCAATTGATATAATATCTGCTTTTTGTGCTATTTCGATCCAATATTCCGTTTAATAACATTCTTTTAATGCAATCTGCAACTTAGCGATAAAATCGGGACGGCTGTGCGCATATTTTGCCTCGCGGATATTTGCACCGATGCTTGTGCCGCTTCGTTCAAGTTGATTAGACAAGGAATGGTGTCCCTTGATGTTATCGGTCAGCTTCAATATTTGAATCGCAAATTCTGTTGACAGATCAGCAAGTTTATTTTCAGCCATCGAAATCACCTCTTTGAATGCAGTATATCACAGATTTCAACGATTTTCAATGAAATCGCGCAAGCGCGATGAAATCCTCACTCCGTTCGGATGAAATCTGCTGACGCAGATGAAATTAAATCCGTCCCTTTACCCGACGAAGTCGGATTTCATCACAAAGTGATTTCATCCCGCGAAAGTGGGATTTATCCCGTCCGCAAGGACGGATTTAGTTGAAAAGAACCCACACTTGTCGTAGACAAATGTGGGTTCTTTTCTGGTGGAGACGAGGGGGCTCGAACCCATGACCTCTCGGATGTGAACCGAACGCTCTGACCAACTGAGCTACGCCTCCGTGAACATCTGTGATTATAGCACAGATGTTTTTTGTTTTCAATACTGTGAAAAAAAGTTTTTTGTTTTTATTACAGCTTATCGGACAGATCGTCCAGCCAGCTACCCTCGTACAGCTCGATAGCGCCCTTGTCGCAGGCACGGGCAAGACGGGAATCAATGGGAATTTTTGCCACGGTGGGTATGCCGTACTGTGCGGCTATCTCATCCACGTTGCTGTCACCGTAAATAGAATGCTGTTTACCGCAATCGGGACACTCAAAATAAGAATAATTCTCAACGATTCCCAGAATGGGCTTGCTCATCAGCTCCGCCATTTTGACCGCTTTTGCAACGATCATGGAAACCAGATCCTGGGGGCTGGTAACAATGACAATGCCGTCTACAGGAATCGACTGAAACACGGTCAGAGGTACGTCGCCGGTCCCCGGAGGCATATCAATGAACATAACGTCGTTTTTGCCCCAATCCACGTCAGTCCAAAACTGCTTGACCACACCTGCAATAACAGGTCCGCGCCATGCCACCGGATCGCTCTCGTTTTCCAGCAAAAGATTGACTGACATTGCTTTGATACCTGTCTTTGACTGAGGAGGGATCATTGCGTTTTCAGTACCAACCACTCCGTTTTTGATTCCAAATATCCGGGGAATGGAGGGGCCTGTAATATCCGCATCAAGAATGCAGGTCTTCTTTCCCATACGGGCAGCGTTGACTGCCAAAAGAGAGGTGACAAGGGATTTTCCCACACCGCCCTTTCCGCTGACAACGGCAATAACTTTTTTTATCTCGCTTCCCTCATGAAGCTTTTCCAGCATGCTCTCTGCCTGTCTGGAGGAGCAGCTGGCGCCGCATGTGGAGCAATCGTGGGTGCACTCACTCATGTTTTTTTCTTCCTTTCAAAAAACTCAATAACCTTTATTTTTCAGCCACTCGCGGCTGACTCTCGCACATTCCATTCGAGTCATACCATTTGTGGGCTCATCCTGTTCATATATGATCCATTCAACACCGCATTCCTCAGCGGCATCAACAATAGAATCCATATCCTGAACACCCTTTCCCAGCGGACGGAACTCAAAATCACCTGCGTTCTCACCCAAATTCTCCGTTTTCAGGCCGATTAGACCGTACATTTTTCCGCTCTTTTTGCCGGCATAATCCTTGAGGTGAAGCAGAGGGGAACGGGATGCATATTTTTTTACATATGAAACAGGATCCTCCCCTGCCACTTTGACCCAGCAGGTATCCAGCTCAGCGCAAAGAAGCTCCTGAGGGATGACTCTGTACATATAGTCCAGCGCATACTCGTTGTCTTTCATCATCACAAACTCAAAATCATGATTGTGATAACTCAGAGTGATGCCAACTTCTTTTGCCATCTTTGCAAAACAGTTGATATCCTCCACAGTTTTTGAAAAATTTCCGTTCTCGGGTCTGTCCTCGTCCACCAGGTAGGGAACGGCAATATGCTTCACTCCCACTGCTTGATAGTCGGACAAAACTTTTTTCATATCTGCACGCATCTCCGCAAATGGGACATGAGCCGAAACGGGACGCAAGCCCACACGGGCAAGAGTCTCACCGATCCTTTTGGGCTCCAGCCCGTAAAATCCGGCAAGCTCCACACCCTCATAGCCCATCTCCTTGAGAGCCGTGACAGTGCCCTCAAAATCGCGTTCTGCCTCGTCACGCACGGAATAAAGCTGAATGGCAACTCTTGGTTTCATATCAAAAAACCTCTTTGTGTTATTTATATTGCCCATTTCCCGTCACGGAAAATCACTGTTTCAACACCATTTTTCACGCCGACGATGGTCATATCGGCAGCACCGATCATAAAATCAACGTGTATCACAGAATCATTGACGCCCAGTTCCTGAAGCTGTGACAAAGTCATTGTCTCAAATCCTTTTACGCAGGCAGTGTAGCCGCTGCCCAGTGCCACGTGGCAGGATGCGTTTTCATCAAAAAGCGTGTTGTAATAGAGAAGTCCGCTCTCGCTGATGGGAGAATCAACGGGAACCAGTGCCAGCTCGCCCAGCATGCAGCTTCCATCATCGGTCTTGATGATCTTGCCCAGTGCTTCCTCGCCTTTCTCAGCGTGCCAGCGCACCGCTTTTCCGTCCTCAAAGTCGATCCAAAAATTCTCAACAAGAGTTCCTCTCACAGACAGAGGCATGGTAGAAACCAGTCTGCCCTTGCACGCACCCTTTTTGGGAGTGGTAAATATCTCCTCTGTGGGCATGTTGGGATTGAAATATATGCCGGAAAGTGTGGTATCACCGCCTCCGCACCATACGCTCTCTTTCATCAGCTCACACTCAAAATCAGTGCCGTTTGAGGAGCGGTAGCAGAGCTTGTCAAACCCAAAGGAATTGAGACGGTCGCATTTGACCTTGAAATCACTGTTTTTCTTGTCCCATGCGGCAACTGCATCATTGTCTGCAGAAACCATCACCGTGGACAAAATTGCCTCCCACAGCATTTCCTTTGCTTTGGTGACGGAAACTCCGGGAAAAACTTTTTTTGCCCATGCCTTGCCGGGAACAGCACATACCAGCCATTGATATTTGTTGTCCATTGCATCACGGTAGGGCTTGAGGGCACGGCTGAAAACAAGGTTGGCTTTTGCCAGCTTTTCCTGATTTACGCTTGCAAGTCCGTCGGGATCCTCGCAGATGAGACGAATCCTTGCGGGAAGTATCTCAGACTCGTGCTTGGCTTTTTCCAACTTCCAGTCAGGAATCTCGCAGAGACGTTTTGCGGTCTGGTGACGGTAATTGAGCTTTGTGATCTCCTGGCAGGACCACTCTACACACACTCTGCCTGCTCCTGCGCGGTATGCCGCGGCAACCAGCAGTGTAACAAAATCCGATGCCTCAACGTCAGCAAGAATATTTAGTTGCTGCCCTTTTTGGATGTTTACACCCTGTTTTACCAACAGCTCTGCATATTTTTTTTGTATAGTTTTTTTCATGGTTGCTTTTCCTTCCGAAAACGAGAGGTAAAAACAGATACCTTGTCAGTACGGTTTTTACCTCAATGTTTGTTTTTTATTTGTCGGATTTCTCGGCAAATGCCTCGTTGGCCTTTTCTACGATATTGTGAACCGCCCATTTTTGGATCTGGATCTTGGTTCTGTTTCCGCTGCTCTCGATGAGAAGCATATCGTCCTTGATCTTTACCACTGTGCCGATAATACCGCCGGTGGTGACCACAACGTCGCCCAGCTCAATGGAGTTGCGCATATCGGCAGTTTCCTTTTCCTGCTTTTTCTGGGGCTTGTAAATGAAAAAGTAAAACACTACGCCCAAAAGCAGCAAAGGCACTACCAGAGAAATAATTGAACCCAATCCGCTTGCCTGCTGAGCGGTGGCTTCCTCAAAAAGCATAAAATTGTTGATCATTTTGTCTTCCTTCGTATTTGATTCTTTTGATTTCCGTAACGTATCCCGTACTGTCGTCCACGGTAAACAAAGCACCGCAAAGCGACACGTTTTTGTCGGCGGGAACACCTTTTTTTCGTACACCGTCCACAAACCGTGACAACGCCGTCTCGTAGCTTGTACCGATGACCGAATCCTGATCTCCGCACATGCCGATATCAGTGATATATCCTCCGCCCATGGCAGTCAGCCGCTCGTCTGCAGTCTGCACGTGAGTGTGTGTGCCGTACACAATGTTTATACGGCCGTCAAACAGCTTGGAGAACGCCTGCTTTTCACTGGTGGCCTCTGCGTGAAAATCACAGATCGCCAGATCATACCGTCCCTTTTGGTCGTTCAAAATCTTTTCTGCCTCGCCAAAGGGGGAATTGTATGTATCCATAAAAACCTGCCCGCACAGAGAGATGACCAGCACCCGCTTTCCGTTGCTCATCGGAACGATACAAAAACCTTTTCCCGGAGCTTTGGGCGGGAAGTTGTGCGGACGGAGAACAAAATCGTTGTCCTCAAGGACGGGAAAAATCTCGTATTTCCGCAAAGAGTGGTTGCCTCCGGTCAGCACATCTGCTCCGGAATCAAACAAAAGCTCAGTGCTTTGGCGGTCCAATCCGCTTCCGTTGCAGGCGTTTTCTGCATTGACTATCACAAGGTCGGCATCGAGCTCACGCTTTATGCGGCGGAGATTTTTTCGGATAAACTCACAGCCGGGGGTGCCTATAACGTCGCCTACCGCAAGGATCCTCATTTTTTGTCCGTCCTCTTATCGTTGTTTATTTTGCGTAATCCACCTGACGCATCTCACGCACAACGTTGATCTTGATCTGACCGGGATATTCCAGCTCAGACTCAATCTTGCGTGCGATGTCACGGGCAATAAAGATCATATCATCGTCACCAACCTCTTCGGGCTTGACCATAATACGGATCTCTCTGCCTGCCTGGATGGCAAATGATTTTTCGATACCGCTAAAGGAGTTTGCGATCTCCTCCAGTTTTTGGAGTCTCTTGATGTAGGTCTCCAGATTTTCACGGCGAGCGCCGGGACGTGCCGCACTGACTGCGTCAGCCGCCTGCACGATCATAGCAACCAGCGTGTGTGGCTCAACGTCACCGTGGTGTGCCTCGATGGCATGAATCACCTCGCGGCTCTCCTTGTACTTTTTGGCAACGTCAACGCCTATCTGAACGTGGGATCCGTCAACCTCGTGGGTCATGGCTTTGCCGATATCATGAAGCAAACCTGCGCGCTTGGCAACGTTTACATCAGCGCCAAGCTCTCCTGCGATCATGCCCGCAATGTGAGATACCTCAATGGAATGCTTGAGCACGTTCTGGCCGTAGCTTGTACGGTACTTGAGGCGTCCCAAAAGCTTGATAAGCTCGGGATTGATTCCATGCACGCCTGTCTCAAAGGTTGCCTGCTCGCCCTCTTTTTTGATAACTGCCTCAACCTCTTTGCGGCTCTTTTCAACCGTTTCCTCAATGCGGGAAGGATGAATACGTCCGTCGGAAATAAGGCGCTCAAGTGTGAGACGTGCCACTTCTCTTCTGACCGGGTCAAATGTGGATATTGCGATCGCCTCGGGGGTGTCGTCAATGATGAGGTCAACTCCCGTCAGCGTTTCAATCGCTCTGATATTGCGTCCCTCTCTGCCAATGATCCTTCCCTTCATTTCATCGTTGGGAAGATCAACAACAGACACGGTTGCCTCAGCAACACTGTCTGC
This sequence comes from Eubacteriales bacterium, assembly GCA_045538555.1. Lineage (GTDB taxonomy): Bacteria > Bacillota > Clostridia > Oscillospirales > CAG-382 > Coliplasma. The sequence continues at coordinate 4,732 of JAZSRP010000013.1, read as the reverse complement.
GGCACAACGCTGGATGGCAAGAGCAACGATGTTCTTTGCGGTCTCGTCTGCCTTGTCCTTGCATTCCTGCTCCAGCTCGGACAGTTTCATTGCAAGATCATGTCTTGCCTCACTCTCAACACGCTCCATAAGAAGCGCTTTTGCCTCTTCGGCAGAGAGTCCCGAAATTTTTTGAAGCATTTCCTCCTGCTGCTCAATAACCTCCTGAGCTTTTTGCTTGAGGGCTTCGTTTGCCTTGATTTTTTCGTTGAGTATTTCTTCCTTTTTTTCAAGGTTGTCGTACTTTTTGTCAAGGTTTTCTTCTTTTTGCATGGCTCTTCTCTCGAGCCGGGTCAGATCGTTTCGACGATCCTTGAGTTCTCGCTCTGCATCGTTTTTGATACGGAGTGCTTCTTCCTTTGCCTCAACCAGTTTTTCTTTTTTAACTGTCTCGGCATCCTTTTTTGCATCCTCAATAATCCGTTTTGACTCAATCTCCGCAGATTTGATCATTTTTTCGGCGATCAGCTTGCGGGTGATAAAGCCAACAAAGAAAAACAGGACGGCAACGGCGGCAGATATGCCGACTACTACTAAAGGTTCCACTTTTTGCCTCCTAAATTTATTTTATCCCGATACAAAGACACAGATACCCGACGGATAAGTTTTATATTTTTTATAAAAAATATATCGTTATTACGCCGATGCAAATGGCTTTGTACGGTATTCATGTTATTATACACATTTTATTTTATTATGTAAAGAGTTTTGGCAACAGTTTTTTGCCATTCAAAACAAATTTTAACATTTTGACCGTATTTGTTCATTATTTGCGGCTATGTGATTGACGAAAAGCTGTTTTTCGGGTATAATCAACATGAGAAATGATGCGGAGTTTTTTTATGGCAGAGATATATTTTGACAGTGCCGCTACTTCTATCCCGCTCTCATCGGCAACCGACGCTTTTTTGAAAAGCGCAGCCGCTTACGGAAACCCTTCCTCCCTCCACAGGGCAGGCATGGGAGCTTTTGCGCTGCTGACGGATGCAAGGCAGGATATTGCGGACACCCTCTCGGTGTCGCCCGAGGAGCTGATTTTTACTGCAAGCGGCACAGAGAGCAACAATATGGCAATTTTTGGGATTGCGGAGACGAGGCAGAGGCATTCACGGCGCATTGTGACCGACGACAGCCAGCACCCCTCGGTTTCGGAGCCGTTGGCACAACTGGAAAAGCGGGGGTTTGAGATCGTTACCGTGGGCACACAAAACGGCGTGCTTGACACGGATGCGCTTTCCAAAGCACTTGAGATTCCCACAAGCATTGTGTGCGTCATGCAGGCAAACAACGAGACGGGGGCTCATTATGATCTCAAAACCGTCAGGCGTATCGTGGACCGCTCCGGGAGCGGTGCCCTTATCCACTGCGATGCGGTTCAGGGTTATTTGAAAACAGAAGATAATAACGAGATAAAGCAGTTTTGCGACACAGCATCCGTGTCTGCCCACAAGGTGGGCGGATTTAAGGGAGTGGGTGCACTGTATGTAAAAAAAGGCGTTCGAATCAAGCCGTTGATTTTGGGTGGAGGGCAGGAAAGAACTTTGCGTTCAGGCACAGAAAACGTTGCGGGGATATGTGCATTTGCTGCCGCCGCAAAAGAAACCGCATGTCGTTCCTTGACTCACGAGAAAGAGCTTTTTGATTTTACATCACAGCGGCTGAGAGAGCTTTTTGGTGACGGAAAAATCAAGCTCAACATCCCTCCCCGCCACACAGGACATATCCTGTCCGCATCGGTTTTTGGGGTGCGGAGTGAGGTTATGCTCAACGCTTTGTCACAAAAAGGGATTTGTATTTCTGCAGGCAGTGCCTGCTCATCAAAGAAGAAAGGAAGCCGCGTTCTCAAGAGCTTTGGTCTGACAGACAAAGAGATCGAATGCACCGTCAGGATCAGCTTTGGCCCCCACAACACACGGGAGGAATGCGATTTTCTCTGCAGCAGCATGGCAGAGGTTGCGGCTATGATCGTAAAATGAAAGAAATTATTTTGCTCAAGTACGGTGAGATCGTTCTCAAGGGTCTCAACCGCAGTTATTTCAACACCCTTTTGGAGTCCCGTGTAAAACGCACCCTCAAGGCAGTGAAAGGTGATTTTGAGTTGGATTATGCCCAATCAACCCTTTGTGTCAGAGGCAGTGAGGATGCAGATATTGACTCCGCTTTTGACAGACTTTCACGGGTTTTTGGCATTGCCACCCTGTGCAGAGGAATAGAATGTGAAAAGAACATGGATGATATTGTCCGTGTTTTGACCCAAAACGTTGATTTTTTGCTTGGAAATGCCCGCACTTTCAAGTGCGAAGCCAAACGAAGTGACAAAAAATTTCCGTTCAAGTCTCCTGAGATCTGCGTCAAATGCGGTGACACAGTGCTTGACGCAAGACCTGACATGAGGGTTGACGTCAACAACCCCGACGTTGTCATCACCATTGAGGTGCGTGACAGAGCCGCTTTTATCCACGGTAACGGCACAAAAGGCGCAGGCGGTATCCCCGTGGGATGCTCAGGCAGAGCTTTTTTGCTTCTATCCGGCGGCATTGACAGCCCGGTAGCGGGACATATGATGGCAAAAAGAGGCGCCGCTCTGGATGCGGTTTATTTTGAAACGCCTCCCTATACCGGAGACAGAGCCAAGCAAAAGGTTATTGATCTTGCAAAAAAACTGGCTGTATATTGCGGTGAGTTTCACCTTCACTGCGTTTCTCTGACGGAAATCCAGGAAACGCTGGTAAAAACCTGTGAAGAAAAGCTTTTTACACTGCTGCTGAGACGCTTTATGGTTCGTGCCGCCAGCGCTTTGGCATTGAAATACGGTGCCGGCTGTCTCATCACAGGTGAGAGCTTGGGACAGGTGGCAAGCCAGACTATGAAAGCCATTGCCGTCACAGACGCCGTTTCCGAGCTTCCCGTTATGCGTCCCTGCATCGGGATGGACAAGGACGAGATAGTGGTGAGAGCAAGGGAGATTGATACCTTTGATATCTCTATTCTTCCCTATGAGGATTGCTGCACCGTATTCACTCCCAGACACCCCGACACAAAGCCCGAGATGGAAGATATTCTCCGTGAGGAAGCAAAGCTTGACGTGGAAGGTCTGGTGGAGCGGGCTCTTGCCACAGACAACTATATGAGGATCGGATAAACAGCTCAAAAAAGGAGATCATATCATGAAATCACTGATAAACAAGCTCAGAAGGCTTGGTTATAAGCTCAGCGCGGCCGAATCCTGCACAGGCGGACTCGTTTCCAAGCTTCTCACCGATTCTCCCGGAGCCAGCGATGTGTTTGACTGCGCAGTCACCACCTATTCCAACGAAGCAAAAATACGTCTGCTGGGTGTAAAAAAAGAAACACTCTGCTCCTACGGCGCAGTGTCGGTGGAGACTGCACGTGAGATGGCAGAAGGAGTGCTGAAACTGTCAAAAGCAGACATTGCGGTTTCTGTCACGGGAATTGCAGGTCCTACGGGTGAGACAGAAACAAAACCGGTGGGAACGGTTTGTATCGGCATCGCCACAAAAGACAACTGCTACGCAACAATGTTTTTGTTTGCGGGCACCCGTGCTCAGATCAGACGCCAATCTGCAAAAATGGCGTGCAAGCTGGTGCTTGATGAGCTGGGTGTAGAGAGCAAAAAACGCAAAAAACTCCCCTCCCTCACCAAAAAAACAAAATCCGTGGTACAAAAAACAAAAAAAGCTCTTGACAAGAAGAAAAAACGGTGATAAAATAACCTGCGTGCCTGTGAGGTACGCAGAATATAGCGGGATTGTGTAACGGTTAGCACGACAGACTCTGACTCTGTTTGTTGGGGTTCGAATCCCTATTCCGCTGCCAAAAAGAAACGACAATTTTCGACAGAAGATTGTCGTTTCTTTTTGTTCTTTTCACTTTTCTCTTTTCATTCTTCTCTGTTCTCTCAAATTGTCGTTTCCAGAGAAAAGATAAGAGAGAAGAAATAAAAGAAAAGGTAGCTTTGCTTCGCAAAGCATTGAATTGAGTCGTACAATATGGTATAATGCATTCAAAGGTGATGATGAATGAACAGTCCATTACTCGATAAATCTCTCGATTTTGCAACACAAATCGTATTGTTTTATGAAGAGTTTTCCAAATCAAAAAAAGATACAACTATCGCCAAACAATTGCTTCGCTCTGCAACAAGTATAGGTGCTAACATAAATGAAGCGGTTTACGGTAACAGCAAAGCAGATTTTATATCAAAATTACATATTTCTCTTAAAGAAACAGGTGAAAGTATTTATTGGCTAAAGCTTCTAAAAAATACAAAGCTTGTGAATTGTGATTTTGATAGCTTACTCTCACTTGCTGAAGAAATTAAGAGAATGCTTATTGCATCCTTGAATACCGCAAAGGAGAACGGCAAATGAACAAATGGATTGTTGAAGATTGGGCTTTTATTGTAGAAGTAATTGACGGAGACGCAAAGAATTGCAGACTTGGATTAGAAAAGGGAGACGTTTTTCATTTTGAATACGAAACACCTCAAAGCTTCTGTCCTCGAGCTATGGCGGAAATTTATACTTGGTGTGAAGTAGTTAGATGTGGCGGTGACTTTACATACAGAGGCGCAAAAGATAAATATAAAATAGAAATTCCTTGTCCGTGCCATTGCATGCAATTTTCCCTTACCGCCGTTCCTATAAATAGGGATAAAAATGGAAACTATATT
>JAZSRP010000021.1:0-81005 GCA_045538555.1 Eubacteriales bacterium | reverse complement strand
TTATACAACGAAAGGGCTGACCGCACGGTCAGCCCTTGGAAAAAAACGTCTTGAATATAATTATTGCTTCATTTTACCCAATTTTGCCGTATTTGCGATAACTATCAGCGTGTCTTCCTTATCAAGCGCTTGCTCAGGATTGATATTCACGTTAACCTTTTCGCCCTTCTTGATAGCGACGATATTGATGCCGTATTTTTTGCGGAGATTTAGCTCAATCAGATTTTTACCGCGCCATTCTTCCTTTACGTCGATCTCAACCATGGATACATCCTTTGACAGAGAGATCATATCGATAAAGCCTGAGCTTAAGAGATTCTTGGCAAGGCGAATGCCCGACTCGTTTTCCGGGAAAACCACTTGATCCGCGCCCACGCGAAGCAATATCTTTTGCTGCATCTCGTTGGCGCATTTTGCGATAACGTTTTTCACGCCTGCCTCCTTGCAAAGCGTGACTGCCATCACGCTCGCTTCAAGGCTACTTGCCATACATACAATGACCGCATCAATACTTCCAATTCCAAGGCGTGAGATGACCTCCGCATCTGTCACGTCGGCACACTTGCACACGGGCAGATATGCCGCCGCATCGTTTACGATTCTTTCCTCGGTATCGACGGCAATAACCTCCATACCGTTCTCTACAAGCTCACGTGCAACGGCTGTTCCGTATCTTCCAAGTCCAAAGACTGCGTACGTTTTCTTTGCTTTCATAATCTTCTCCTTATCCTATACTAATATCTTCCGTCGGCTCGGAAATGACGTTTTGACTTTCGTTTTTGCTGCCAAGCGCTACCGCAAGTGAAATGGGACCGACTCTGCCGAAATACATCGTTACGATGATAATAAGCTTTCCAAAGGTATTCAGCGTTGCCGTCAGATTTCGTGAAAGACCGACGGTTGCAGTGGCGCTGACCGTTTCATAGACCGCATCAATGGCGGAAGCGTTACTCGTTGCCATCAAAAGCACAGTTGAAGCGGCGCAGATCGTAAGAAAGGTTACAGCCACGGCAACTGCTTTTTTCACCGATTCCTCGGAAATACGACGCCCGAACAGAGTTGCGCTGTTTTTATTGCGGATAGTAGCAAATGCCGAGCAGATAAGAACGGCAATGGTTACTGTTTTCATGCCGCCTGCCGTGCCTACGGGCGAGCCGCCGATCAGCATCAAGATAATAGATACGGCAGCGGAGGCGTTTGTCAGATTCTCTTGCGGAACAGAGGCAAAGCCTGCGGTTCTCGTTGTGACCGATTGGAAAAAGGATACCTGAATTTTATCAAAGGGAGACATCTCTCCAATGGTCAAGGGATTTGCATATTCAAAAATAAGAATGAGAATTGCACCGACAAGAATGAGTCCTGCGGTAACGGTAATGGCAATCTTTGAGTGCAAGGTCAGATGTCTGAATATCTTACGGTTCTTTGGCGAACGGCTCTTGATCACACGAAGCACGTCCCACCATACGATATATCCAAGACCGCCGAGAATGATTAGTGCGGAGGTAACGATATTGAACAAGGGATTGGTGGCGTAATTGCAAAGGCTGTTTTCCGCGATAATATCAATGCCTGCGTTACAAAAGGCGGAAACCGAATTGAATACCGATATCCAAATGCCCCTTGCGCCAAACTCGGGGATAAAGACGAGCATATACAGAACAGCACCTATCCATTCTATGATCAGCGTGCCGAACAGCACGTTCTTAACGAATTTCGCCAGTCCCGACATCGTATTGAGATTGAAGGCATCCTGAATCAGCAAACGGTCGCCGATGCCCATTTTTCTGTTGAGAAGAAGCATCAGTCCCGACATAATGGTGATGATACCAAGACCGCCGATCTGTATGAGAAGCAGAATGACGATCTGCCCGAACACGCTCCACGTTGACACCGTTGAAAGTGTAACAAGTCCCGTCACGCAGGTGGAGGTGGTTGCCGTGAAAAGTGCATCGAGATAAGGCACGGCTTCACCGCTTGCGGAGCTTATAGGTAATGCCAAAAGTCCGCTTCCCACGAGTATGGTCACGAGAAAACTGAGCAATATGATTTGCGTGGTTGAGAGTGAAAATTTCTTTTTTCGAACCATAAGTTTTTCCTCTAAATAGCATAAAGGAACCAACGTCCTCTGCAGTCAGCTGGTTCCTCATTTATCAACTCTATTTGTTATATCACATTATACCGTTTCTGTCAATACTCCGAAATGGAGCGTCGCGTATCAAATTAATATTTTTAACTGTGATCTCAATACAAAATCAAGACCGATTCGAGCAATCGGAGCGGTCGATTTTCGTCCGCTTTGAGATAAGTTTGAATTTTAATTATTCTTCTAAAAGAAAACCTCTGTCAAAAGTTGTGTATAGCTCTAAGATGAAATCGATTAAGTTCCAAGTCGAAAACATTTCCAATTCTTCTGCGGACACTTCTTCAATCGAACAAGTCTTTTCGTTGCCACTGAGCTTAATCAGCAGTTCGTTATTCTCTACGGCGACCGAATCGATTACTTCGGATGATATGATTCCCACAAAGTCTTTGTGACCATATAGTGTCATATCCGCATTAGAATCGGATGTAATGGTCATAATACCTGATTCAGAATAGGAGAAGGAATATACACAAGTATTTTCAGATGTAACGAATGATATTTTGCTTATGCGGTTTTTTTCATCATACTCGATTTTTGCATTTGATGTTTCCGAGCTGAATGCGGTTATTTTACCGCCATTTTTGGAAATGCGATATTCGAAGTTCATTTTTTCTTCTGGTTCATCCTCAAATACGCTTACAACCTTCACTGTATCTTCTTGAACAACAATTGTTTCGATCAATGGCGCACGAGGATTATCCTCGACGATAACAATAGTGTCTTTCGCAACGTCAAAGGTGACTTTCCTATCTTCCGTTACGATATATTTCTTTTCAGGGGTGTTCTGTTCGAGGTTGCTTTCCGCAGCGGAGAAGGTATCGGTACTATCCTTTTCACAGGACGAAAAACAGAAAACACTTGACACAATGATGAACGCGAGAATACATAATAAAATTCTTTTCATAATAGGTCCCTTTCGATCGTTTTATACTGACAGTATTTTCATAAACATCCTTTTGCGAAATTGCTATAATTATTATATTACAAAGCATGGAACATGTCAATGTTAAGGCTTTTGAAACATCAAAAAATAAAAACCTTGAAAACAAAAGTTTTCAAGGTTTTTTGGCGCAGAGGGAGGGATTCGAACCCTCGTGTGGTTTCCCACAAACTGATTTCGAGTCTTTTATCCTTTGGACATTTGCTGATTTTAACAGGAATTTTCAGGCAGTTTGATATCCGCTGAAACCCGCATAAAATAAGGCTTTTTCGGGTGTCATTCTTTCAAACCTCGCATTTCTCTAAATGCGTTCGAATCGAATCAAAAATCGCATTTAGGAGAGAACTGAGGGCGTTTTGGAGAGAACTCAGGAGAGAACAGCCGCAAATCAAAACACATTGGCAATACACACAGAACGAACTTCAAACCGACAAATAAGTTTGAAAGGCGTATTATTATGAAATATCACAGACCGATCAACTGGAACGAGGTTCCCGACGTTATTACAAAAGAACAGTTTTATCGTATTTGCCACATCAGTAAATCAACTGCTCTGTATCTGCTGAAAAGCGGAGCAGTCCCGTGTGAGTATTCGGGCAAGAAAACCCGATGCTACAAGATCAAGAAAGATGATGTGAAAAAGTATTTGGAGAGCAAAGGCAAGTTCCCCGAATATTATGCCACACCTAAAGGCTGGCATAGGGGTTATCGGAAGGTAACGCTTCCGACTAATATGACCAATGCTACGTTGAAGCTGCTTCACGAATATTATGCAGATCTTTTATCCGATTACAAGGACGTTATTTCCTCTCAGGAGGTCGTTAAGCTGACAGGATATGCAAAGACCACCATAAATAATTGGTGCGGCAAGGGGCGGCTTAAACATTTTATAAAGCACAATGCATATTACATCCCCAAAGTGTTTCTTATCGAATTTTTCTGCTCACCATATTTTCGCAGTATTATCCGCAAGACTTCTTGGCATATTCAGACGATCAATGAGTTCCACCACCTTTTGCAGAAAGAACAGTGCAAATAAATGATTTTGAGCACCTACCTTCGGGTGGGTGCTTTTTCAATGTGCGATTTCAAAATTTGCACAATCGCACGGTTTACCTCTTTTTGCTACACTATAGCCGTAAGGAGGTGCAAACAATGGCACGATTTATCGAAGAATTTTATTACGGTAACATTGATCCGCAGGCACGAAGTACAAAGCAAAATAAGACGGTGCAGAAGCAAATGGAAGTTCTGATGAATACAGAGGAGCTTCTGACAAAAGCTCTCAATGATGAAACAAAGAAATGGTTTCTCGATTTCTCAAACGCTTGGAGCATCGTTAACGGTGAATCCAATCTTGATAGCTTCATTATGGGGTTTCGCTTAGGAGCAAACTTCGCCTACGATGCGTTTATCTCAACCGAAACACCGTTTGAGGATTTGCTGAAAGAATCGTAAAGGAGAATTACATATGATATCGATATTTGAACAACACGGCGGCACTTACACAATGCAGGGCTATTATCAATTGCCAAACCTAATCCCACCCACCGAAGAAGAACGCCCTATCGGTGTATGGGGACAGCGTAGGGTAAACTACTTAAAGCACCACCGCAAAGTCATATATTATAATCTACTCACTTCCGGCAAGCTTCACTCACACCTTGCTGATATCGAAGAACAAGCACAAAACCTCTTTTCTCAGCTCGTAAAAGAATACATCAAAAAAGAAGGCATCACCGAACAACTCAAAGCAACCGACCAAATGAAGTGGGTGCAGAAGATGAATAATATCCGAGAGCGTGTAATCGAAGCTGTCTATTCCGACGTGGTGTTCGTATGAGAAGGCGCAAATACTACCTTCGTCTGACCAATGCAGAACATCACTTTATCCTTCAATGCTTGCTCGAATACCGAAACAAACTAATATCTCAAGGCAAGTACACCGACGGAGTCGATGAACTCATAATCAAATACACAAAATGATAACAGGCACGGGAGTCAACCTCTCGTGCCTGTTGTTTGTTTAAGATAATAGTTAATGACCTAATTGGCGAATTACTTCTTGGCACTCTCTTAAACTTTTGCCAAGTTCATATGGAATGGTTTCCAAAATACGATCATCAATAATTTTTTGAATTTTTATCCAATGACCAGACTTAATAACATACTCTTTTACGGTGCTTGCGTGTATCCATGAGTGGTATTTGGCTTGAATACACAAGTAGTCATATGCCTTTTCCCAAGAATTGAGTTTTTCATATATATCCGCTAAGGCATAACACAGTTCTATTTCTACATCCAGTTTAGATTTTCCAATCACTTTGCCAGCATCTATAGTTGATTTTAATTGCTCATCCCAAAAATCTTCACCACATTCAACGATGTATGCCTTTTTACAATGGGCATGATGAATAACACTTGCTAAATCGTTGTAGTATTTTTCATTGAGCAACTCCTCTCGTTCTCTTAACTTCTCGTCGATAAGATTTATACCGTTTTCTTTTTTTCTAAGAGCATCCTCTTTTTCGTTGAGTTCTTTTTGCTTTTTATCTAATTTATCTGACAACAATGCCAATTCTTTTATTTTTGAATCATATTCATCAATTCTTTCAGCAATTGCGGTGCTAATTTGTTCTCCGATAGAATTATTTATCCTATCTGTTTGAATGCTACTAGGAACTGTATAGGCTTCGATTTCTAAATGATTGTTGCTGGAAACAAAGCAATCATAAATAGTATCACCTTTAATTTTTTGAGTAGGCACCCATGTCTGATTACAAGATTGTTTAGTGTATGTATTTTTATCTATAACAATTTCGCCTGATGTAGCAACTCCACAAAACTTACTTGCATAATTTGTACAAGAACCAATCCATATAGTTCCCGTTTCATTTTCAAGATCGGGATTTTTTTCATTACCTCTCATTCCTACTTTTGTAGCAAGAACTGTACCTGTGCATATACCGATTCCATAACCGATAACGACATCAAATTTTTCTTTGAGTTTTGGATTCAAGCAGTAATCAATCAATGTGCAGATCATTTTGCCAGTTATAACAGCTTGTTCAGCAGAGGATATTTTTTCTCCGTCTATTTCTTTATCAGAAAAAACGGCGAGCACACCATCTCCTATAAAATCACGAACATTACCATGACAAACTCTTATAGCACGAGTAATTGTTTTTAAAAAACTGCGATACACCTTAACGACTGTTTTTGCAGAATTATCATCTGTAAACTTTGTAGAATTTCTCATATCTGCAAAGAGTATACTAACTTCCCCTTTGTAGACTTTATTCGAATCAGTTATATCGCTATCTACTGGAACCTTGGAATCGAAAGATATTTTCTCTATAGGAATATCCAAAATATCGTCAATTGACTTATTAGTTTTTTCAACCAACTCTTTATGAATGACATCGTTCATAATATCACCTTATTTACTGGTTAATAAGTAACCATCACCATCAGTTATAAAAGAGATTTTACCATTTGGGCCTTTGGGCCAATGTTCACGAACTTTTTTACTAACTTTAACAGAGCTGGTCACCTTGGAATACTTTGAGGCTTTGTTGATACAGTCACCAAAAGCCTTAACATCAAAAACATTTTCTATTCCTATTTTAGTAATGACAGTTTTGCCATAATCGACACCCACACCACAAATAATAGGATAGTTAATTCCATCTTCTAAAAGGATTTTATTTACCACTTTATCAACAATGGTAAGCATATCTCGACCACACAATCCTGCATGCTTTATAGCAATTTCCTTGGTAAATCCTTCATCCTTTCCATAGAAGAATACCATTATTCCATCGCCCATCAAGTCAATAACATGACCTTTATAGTGTTCTACAACCTGTAACATAGCAGGAATGAAAGCGTGCATAGATAAAAACGTTTTTTGTGCGCCAATATTTTCGGCTCTTGCTGTAGAGTTACGCATATCTACAAACAAAACTGCAAAATTATCTTCTTTATATGCCCCGAAATTCAAAAGATCAGACTTGTAGTTTGGAATTACATCAGATATTGCACTGTGCTGAAACTCTACAGAACGTTGTTCAAAGAGCAACAGTTCACTTTTCGCTTTATTATAATACTCTCGTGTTTTTTCTTCTATTTTCTTTAGATCAACCATTATCGTTATACCACCAAATATGAAATTCCAACCATAATCATCAGTGCCGAAATGATGGCACATGAAATTGCAAACAAAATAATCGTTGTTTTGCCTGTGAGCATTTTACGATTATTAATTCTATTGAGTTTGTAAACCTCGACAGCTAAGTTTTTCATTATACTTTCATCTGTCATACATTTTACTCTTTTTATATAATTTTGTTCGGTTATACCACCATAGTCTTCTGTTTGAAAAAACCACAGTGAAGGAGATTTGCTTTTCCCAAAACGAATCATTATGCATTTGATGCCATACACAAATGTGAATATAATACTGACTATGTATGCAGCAGATAAAAGCAGAAAAACAGCTTTGAAGATACAGATATCTTCGTAAAAATAGTAAGCTTTTAAAATGTTGCTTTTACAAGCAACAACTAAGCCAAGAATTACGCCGACAGTCGCCATGATTATTGAAATCTTAGTGTCTAAAAGTGTTAAATTTCCCGTAAGATCAGAAATAGCCACCTTTAGGAAATCATTGGTACTATCATAACTTGATATAGATTTTCTTGTGCGATTTTTCAATTTGTTTTCTCTCATTTCGTTTATATCCTTTGCCTATAACTATCATCTAAAAACTTTCCGGCACTAAAGCCAGTTTGTTAATTGACTCGTGGGCTCTTACCAAGGAATCGTGAACAGTGAGAACTTCATCAATTGACCAAGTTCGCAGAGAGCTTTCATCGATAACATCCTTGCTTTTTTTGATTATTTTGGATAATTGTTCTTCATCAGACACTGCAACAACAGCTTGTACCGCCGCATTAGATTGAGCCTTCTTTAAATTGATTAGCATATTTGAGATAGAACCTTTAGACTGAACCTCAAAAACATAGATAACTTTTCCCATGTTTCCTATTTTGGATTCCCAAATTGCATCAACAATAGAGTCGGAAGAAATTTTCACTTCTGCACGACTGTCAAAACCGAGTAACTTTCCTATTACTACTATTTTTTCTTTAATCTCATCGTGGAGAGACTTTGAATCCGTTACATCAACAGGCTTTTTAGCTTCAGGGGTAGTCGTCGGGGTGTCAGGAGATTTCTTTTCTGCAAAGGGTAAAATTTCATCCCACATGAAGTAATCTACTGCCAAAAGATCGTAATCCTCGGCACCGGCTTTTTTAAGCTCTGCGGCGATTTCTTTTGCAATAACGCAAACTTCCGCATACTTCTTTCCGGTGTACTGATAGTTATATTTCGGCATATCGGGGATATCAAGATAGCCATAGCAAAGGATTGTTGTCTTATTAAAGATTACATATTCCTGCGGGTTAGCGTATGTAAGTAACTCACTGATTGTGGCAGGTCCCATACCTTTAATAGACTTTAAAAATACATCCCAGCGCTTTTCGATAGAGCTTGTACCATAGAGTAATTCAGCCAACTGCTTTTTAAGTGTGGCAAAACCGTTGTCGGCAATGAGTTTATCGACAACATATTTTTTATTGCCCCAAATAAGCATAGACCACAGTTTACTGATATACTCTAAGAACTCTTCTTCAGTCATAGCAATCAGCTTGTCCTTGGTGAACGACTGATAATAGTCTTTACGTTCCTTGCGCTCAGCCCAATTTTCTTCGTAATATGCCGCATTAGACTTCTTTTTCTTAGTGAATTCGGTTATTGCTGAATTAAGTTTTTGTATATTCATTATTTCATTCACCTCTAGCTATGGTATTCTCAACAATTTGGTCAATTTTTGATCTAAGCTCTACAATTTTCGACTTGATTTCATCTTGTCTGCTGATTTCAGAGTGTATTTCATCAACAATACGCTGCTGTTCCTCCAAAGAAATATCCAACATTGGAAATTCCCTTATGACAACGGGGAAGATGTTTTGATTTTGAAGACCCTTTTTATAGATCTCGATCAAGTACTGAAAATAGGTGGTGCGGAAATAATAATAGGCAAATTCAGGATTATAGTTTTTTAGCCTGATCCGCATTGTGAAGTCAGCAAAAACACCTGGGAAATCGTTTTTCACGATAGCAGTTTTTCCTATTGCGACTCCAGACCTTGCTATAATAATATCGTTTTTCCGCAAAGTCTTACTCTGATTCTTTTCAAAATATTCTTGCGAAATATGTTGAGTTTCGTCAAGTTCTACTGAGAGCGTTTTAATCGATGCCATAGAAATGTAATATGCATCTCCATCTTTATCAAAATCATCTGGAGAAATTGATGCACCCAATACAATCGGTTCTGCAAGATAATGCTTAATTTTCTTATCTGTGCGGCTCATTAATTCTTGCATGACAAAGTTCCCAGAATCCCTATGAAACTTTGCGCTAAAACGCAAATCCGCATTGTTGGATAGTGTTCTATAATTTGCAGAAAATCTTTTTGCCTGTTTGATTCTGTTAAACTCATCCATTGCAAAATGGAATTCACGATTAAATACATCGTCAATAATTTCGTCGTTCTTCTTGATTGAGGATTCAATCGTTTCAATCTCTTTCTCTATAGCGTGTGCTGCCTCCAACGCTTTTTTTTGGATAAAAACAGGAACAGCAGGCACCTTGATATATTGGATGTCGCTCGCATAAACATGTGGCTGATCAGAACCTTTTTGAAGCAAATAGATGTCACTCTGAATTAAACGAAGAGCATAGTACAAAAATTTCGTCAAATACTCGTCTTCGTTTTTTGATTTTAGTGTTACGCAATCCGATGCCCAAATAGGAACTTTCCAGTAATTCACAAACCCGGAATTTGCACCAGAAGCACTAATAGTAATACAACCTTGAGGTCGGTTACTTTCATTATGCAAATACGCATAATCTTTACCGCCTGCAACAACGGGAATATTTCCTTCAACAGCCTGCGCTTCAGTTATACTGGTTCCTTTTTCTATTTCAAAAAGATCCTTAATCCTGTCTTGACATATTGAAAAGCGATTGAAGAACTCCGCATGGCTTTCTTTGGCATAAGATAGTCCCATTCGTATATTTTGGGACTTTGATATAGAGTGTATTGTATTGTTTGTTAATCGCATAAATACACCTCAATCCCAAACAATCTTGCGCATTGCATCCAAAATTGTAGTCTCATTTCCATCATCAATTAAAATCTCTTCTGCAGTGTTCGTTCTATACAATTCGTTTTGCATCGGACGCTCTCCTCGTTTGGAGCGTTTATATCCGATTGCATCGGCTTCTGCCATGAAAATGCTGTAATCAAGATTTGCAGCAACTTCGCTAAATACCCACCAGGTATTTACGCGCCCAAAAGTTTCTTTTGTATCTTTATCAGGCTTACAAAGAAGCTCCAACTCTTCACGATATTTGCAGATCAAACCATTTGTATCTAAGCAGGCATCGGCATCAGAAATATAGTGTTTCAGCATTTTCCGGAGCAACGCAACTTCTTCATCGGAGGTCAGTTTTTTAATAGACGGAAGTTTTGCTTTAAGCTTCTTTCCATCATACACAGAAATCAAATTGTCCACACGAGTTTTAAGTTGCGAATAATCTTTCGATGCGATTTCCCACACCTCGTTCCAAGCAGCAATCTCTTCTTTCGTTTTCTTTTGTGCAAAGAGAATGCTTGTTTTTGTTGAGGTATAGGGCTCAAATGCCAACTGCGGCAAGGATACGACTGCTTTTATTTTGAAATATTTATAGAGGAATAGGCGGATGTATTTATTTTCGGTTGTATCAAACACGCTTTCCGGCAATACCGCTGCTACACGACCATTTTCCCTTAGAAGTTGATACCAACGCTCGATGAACAGGTTCTCCGAGTTCTTTTTTTCGCCGAACATGAAGTCGTGTTTAATGGTTTTCTTGGTATCATTGTCCAGTTCAACGCTAAACGGGGGATTTGTTAGAATCAAATCGAATTGTCCATTGACTTCACGCTCTTGATAAAGTGTATCCTTAATACTTCCGTTCAAGGCATTCGGAGCAGTTTCCTTTTCGTATTTGACAAACGGGAGTAAACCGTCTTTTACAAAAATATTAGTGGATCCGTCTCCGTGAAGGATCATGTTGACCTTCGTTGCCGTACCAAGATTAAAGTTTATCTCGGAACCGTAAATATAAGTTTGTGCCCACTTGTTTTCTCTGTGATCAGGGAAAAACCAGTCAGATGTAACCTTGTCTTGGACAGCTCTTGAAGTACCCAATTCATTGTTATAACCTAAAGCATTGCGATTACGGTACTTCATATTTTCCGTAATAAACTTCATGTACTCGATTAGAAATGTTCCGCTACCCGCTGAAGGGTCAATCATGTAGGGAATTTCTTTGTCGTCTTTGATACGTTTAATCGCAAGCTTGTCTGCCTGGATAGCGTAAAGCATGAACCGCACGATATTGGTGTGGGTAAAAAATTGTCCTTTGCTCTGTTTGAATCCATCACGAATAATGCCTTCAAAGAAGTCGCCCAATATATCTTTACCGCTCAAGCTGTTCTTGCCATCGACAAAAGAAAGTCCTTCCAACTTCTGAACGGCATATTTAAGCTTTGATAGGGAGAACTTTTTGGTATCTACTACATAAGACTTCCCAAGTTCTTTTTCGTCCAAAATATAGAGCTTGGATTTAAGCGCACGACGATAAAGCTCGTTGATACGGTCAAAGAGTTTCTCATTTGTTTCCAATTCCTCATCGTCACCCTTGGCAAATGCCATAGACTGAAAATCGTAAGTGTCGCCATCTTCCTTCTCGTCTTCGTCCTGTATTTTGGAAAGGATCAGATTTGTCAAAGAAGAGAAAACATCGTTGTCATCGGTTCCACCGCCACCCCAAAGTACATTGTGTAAATCTTTCTGAAGTTGCAAAAGCATGCCGTGCGAAAAATTCGTTTCTAGGTCTTTTTCGGAACCTTTTATGTATGGTTTTTTCTGTGCCTTGCCATAACGAGCAGGGAGTGTATTTGTAAAATCACGGACGGCTTCCCAATCTGCATAGGTTGGATATTTTTGGTTGTCAATAATTATGCACTCATCGGAAATAGTTCCGGTTGTATCATTAGTTGTGTAGAGGACTAAGTATTTAACATCGTGTCCTTCAGTTCTTTCCATACCTGCCAGTTTGAAAAGCTGTTCTTCAATAACACTATCTTTATCGATAGTTGCATACTCTTCTTGATTTTTAACTTCAATAAATAAGAATGCATCGCCATTGGCATCTCGTACAATAATATCAATACGACTTGTAATTGTATGTGGACGACCAGCAGTATACTCGTGTTCAATTTCAATTTTATCAGGCTCATAACCAAGTTCGTTCACAAGTTTGGTTAACAAATATGCACGACACAGTTCTTCAGGCTTGGCATCGGTACGTTTTTGACATTGTACAATCTTATCGTACGCTAATTTGCCAGTAGATAAGTCCAGCTTTGTAACAACCCTAACAGGTTGATCATCGATATATTGTTTAATTAAATCATTATTCATGATAAAGCCTCCGTTTGTTTTTGTTATTCCTCAATTATCTACAATTTTCGCATTTACGATTTCAAAGTATCAATTTGATACTTTGGGATTTTACAATTCTTCCGTCTTAAAGGTTGTGTATCCTTCGTAGTAGTAGCTGTGGTCGATGCCTTTCATATAGACTTCACGGCTGTCGATGTCATCGGTCAAGGCAGCCTTAAGGATATGCTTGATTTCGATATCCTTAATAGGGCTACGCTCCATAGCGAGGAGATAATCTTCCTTATCGACCTTGCTCCAGTCAACGACCTTCTGAAGCTCGGTTTTGAAAATGAGATCGAGCCAAATACGAGTGCTACGCCCATTTCCTTCTCTGAAGGGGTGGGCAATATTCATTTCCACATACTTTTCGACGATCTCATCGAAAGTAGACTGCGGCATTTTATCAATGTTAGCAAGCGCCGCTTCAAGATACATCAAAGGAGCAAAACGGAAATTACCCTTGGAAATGTTTACGGTTCTCATCTCTCCGGCAAAGTCGTAGATCTCGTCAAATAGATACTTATGAATTGCTTTGAGAGCAGAGAATTTTCCTGCTTCCAATTTATCAAGCATACCGCTTTCAAAAAGCTCAAGAGCTTTTTTCTTGCTGATGCGTTCTTCCTCACGGGCAAGGTCTGCGGAACTTGTCAGTCCCAATTTATTTTCAAGTGCCATATTGCACCTCCAAATTCTTATTACTTATCAGCCGCAACGCCGGATTTCATCCAAGCATCGACTTCGCTGACTTTGAATTTCCACAGTCTGCCGATCTTAGCGGCGGGCATATTGCGACGTTCAATCCAGTCGAGAACTGTATCACGGCTAACGCCCAAATATTCCATTATCTCTTTCATTGAATACCAGCGTTCAAGGTTGTTATCCATGGTGAAACCCTCCGTTTTCACAAAAATACAATTTTACATCATATAGTATAACACAATTCTCAGGATTTTTCAAGGTTTAATAGGGATTTATTCGGGATTGTTTCGAAATAGTCATAAATTGCAGAGCAAAAGGAAAAGCCTTCTCCCGAATTTCTCGAAAGAAGGCTTTGAAAACATCACACAAATGAAGGTACAAATCGTGGATGCACTCGGCGATTATAGTCTTTGTTATATGTAGCAAAAAGCGAGGATAACTTAACGATATGCACATTATCATAATGCTGGCTCAATGTCCAATAGCTGTCCGGCACACGATTTACGGTGCAGATAACGTATTCATTCTCGTAAAACGGTCGGTCTTTTGTGGTACTGCTCTCAATCTCTTTCCATAGCTTTTGCGTAAGTTTTCCGCCAACAGTTGTATCGTAATAGGCATAGATTGCCCGCTTTTTCTCGCAGGCAAAATCAAAAGTCACGCTACCGACCTTGACGTTCCGATAGCTTAAATCTTCGGTGTCAATGTAGTCCGTTGAAATAGAGATGATATTTTTCTCCAACCAATAGACACACATTTCTTTGTAAAATGCAGAAAGGATCTCATCGTTAAAATATCGCATTAAACGATCATAAACATCTTCGCCAAAGCTGTCGTTTGTATTGGGTACGGCGGTCAGCAGAGTTTTATACCACAACGCAATGTAACTGTTTGCCGGATAATATTTTGTATGCCCGTTCTTTTCAGGTTCTTTGCGAACAAGACCAAATTCACACAGCGTTTTAACGTACTTATCGCATTTGTTTTTGGGATAACCCGAAAATGCCGACAGTTCGCTGATGCGATTATAACCATTCACCATTGCGTATAACAGCGTATTGTAGCTTTCGGGAGTTCGGAAGCACTCACACATTTTATCTTTCATTAAACGGTAAAACGGTGAATTGGTATGAAGCAACGCTTTTGCATTTTCCTCAAAAGAAATGCTCGTATCGTATAGAGATAGAAGCTCTGTAATACCTGCCGACAAACAAAAGATATCTACTGAGTCCTTATCGCTTACGGACGGCGTTTCGGCAATTTCTTGCGTTAAATACGGCGTTATTGATATTGTTTGGCAAGGGATTTCGATCTGCTCCCAAGGTCTGCCGATCAAAACTACAAGCCCCCCGCAAGAAGGACTTTCACACAAAAAGTTCTTTAGCGCAGTATAAAAATCGTTCTTATCATTTCGTGCGCCCACGTCATCAAAAAAGACGGTTGGGCATTTTTCTTTGCCGTAGATCTGCAGGCAATCGAAGAACGCTGCCCAAGTTGTGCAATCCTTGAATACATCGGGATAACGTTCCGCAAAGGTTTTGAGTGCAAGCTCTGCGCTGATATGCCGAAAAGAAAAGTACAGACTATCCTTATTCTCGGCGCAGTAAGACAACGCTGCATAAGTCTTGCCCATTCCCGTATCAGCAGAGAAGAACAGAGCCTCGTTAGCGCCTGTATGAGACGAGCGAAACTGCTCAATATCCGTTTTCAGTTTATCGGGTATTCGTTTCAAAATCATAGCATCACCATCATATCGTAAGTTGACCTTTTTATCATTATAGCAGATTTTCGCCCGTTTTTCTATGGGTTTCAAAAAATTTTCAAAATATTTTTTCAGCCGAAAATTCCCGTAGATAAAGGGTTTTCGGCTGTTTTTTGTTTTGGGATGAAAATTTATTTCTGTGAAAGGGGGTGTGCTTTTGTCCGACCTCATTCGGAATAAGTGAAGGGGCAAAACCCTGATAACACGCCGTTTCCAAGCGGAAAAGAAAAATAATTTGTCCATTTCCTCAAAAAAGTCAGCAATTAAAAGTGAGGGCATCAAAAAGTTTTTTGCCAAACTCCCAAGAAATTCGCCAATTGGTTAGTGAGGGAAATAAGCAATAGCGATTTATATTCACCCCGTACCCCGCTGACTACTCCTTGAGGGGCTCTATAGTACTTTGACAACTGAATACCCGTTACCGAATGGTGATACTACGCCACGACCTCCCAAAAAGGAGCGAGCGAGCACACGCCGCTGAAAACGCAGGGGCAGGAACTACATTCGGAAGAACGGCAGGAGACGGTATAAGGCTACCTCTCCTTATATCGAGCTCTTTACATAGCCACGCAAACCGTGTGGCTGAAATTTCTCAGAAGGAGGTAAAAGATTATGAGAAAAACAGAGTTAAGAGAACTCTACAAGATGATGTTTCCGGACTATCCGGACATCGTAACCGTGGCTCAGCTTCAGAAGATGCTGGGCATCAGCAGACACTTGGCATACGACCTTATCAATGACGGATATATCTCCGGCATCAAAATCGGTAACGCCTTTAAGATTCCGAAGGTCAATGTCATCAACTACGTTATGGAGGAAGGAGGTGAGAAAAATGCAGGTTGAAAAGCTAAGAACCGTCGATGCGGACACCTTGTTATCAACGCCGCTTCGCAAGACTTTGTTTATTGTGGAAGGCTTGATACCGCAAGGATTGAGCGTGTTATCGGGCGCAAGCAAGATCGGCAAAAGCTGGCTGATGCTATGGCTCGGTATACAGGTTGCACGAGGAAATCCCGTGTGGGAATTTGAAACTCACAAGTGCGAAGTGCTGTATCTGTGCTTGGAGGACACCCACGTTCGCATTCAAAACCGTTTGTATCAGCTCACAGATGAAGCGCCTGCCGAGCTTCGAATTGCTACTACAAGCTATCAGATCGGGAACGGTTTGGAACAGCAGATTGAGCAATATCTATCCGACTTTCCGAACACAAAGCTTGTGATCATCGACACCTTTCAGAAGGTGCGTGATTCCCGAAACACCCTCGGCAAAAGCGGAATGTATGCAGGAGATTACGACGATATCACGGCGCTGAAAACCATTTCGGACAAGTTTGGGATAGCAGTAGTGGTAGTCCATCACGTTCGCAAAATGAAGGATGCAAACGATCCATTTAACGAAGTAACGGGCTCGACAGGCATCACGGGAGCCGCTGATACCAGCTTTATTTTGAAGCGCAGCCGTTCAAGCGAGATGGGAACGCTCCTTGCAACAGGGCGAGATATTGAGTATCAGGAGCTCACCTTGAAGTTCGATAATGGTACGCATTTATGGGAGCTTGTGGAACGAAAGAACGCCGATGATCTTCACCGTGAAGAGATTCCCGACTTTCTTTTTCGGCTCGTTCAGTTCATAGCCTTGCACAGAACTTGGCAAGGCACAGCAAGTCAGCTACTTACCGAAATGGACGAAACCGAGGTCACGGCAAATGTGGTAACAAAGCTTCTTGCAAGGTTTTCGGCAGAGGTTTTGATGCCGCAGTGCATTGAATACAGAACCAAACGTACAGGGACAAGCCGCCTGATTCGGCTTGAAATTAATGACAGCGATGACGGAAATGACGGCGAGATCTCTATATAGAAAACACCGTCACAACCGTCATTATCGTCACAAACAAAAGAAAGGATTTGATATTTATGAGAAGCAAAACACAAGGAATTAACGTAAGAGTAACACCCGCCGAGAAAGAAAAGCTCAGCGAAAGTGCATTTTATTGTGGACTTTCACTGTCGGAATATCTCAGGCGATTGGGACTTGGAAAGAACGTAAAAGCCGCAACCGATGAGAAAATCTACAAGACTTTTCGGCTGATCAGACAACTAAAAAAGGACTTGGACTCCCTTGAAAAAAGCGAAATCCTCCGTCGCTTAAGCACGATAGAGGACCTATTAAAGTAATTAAAGCGAAGCAGAGGTTTTAGGCTGCGCTATCGTAGCGAGCAGACTGTTTGTACTCCCAAACAGTAAAAACTCGTTAGGAAGTCTCCTAAAACCTCTCTCGGAAAGGAACGATTATGAACAAAAGAATTAAGAAACAGTTTTGGCTCTCACCTCAAGAGGTGGCGGAGCTTA
Source organism: Eubacteriales bacterium (assembly GCA_045538555.1). Lineage (GTDB taxonomy): Bacteria > Bacillota > Clostridia > Oscillospirales > CAG-382 > Coliplasma. The sequence continues at coordinate 63,492 of JAZSRP010000021.1, read as the reverse complement.
AAAGAAAAGCAGAGCTTGCAGGAATATCGGAAACGGCGGTAGTTCGGTTGCTGATCCGTGGCTATGAGCCAAGAGAAAAGCCGGATGGTAACTTTTATGAAGCAATGCGAAAGTTATCTTTAATCGGCAACAACATCAATCAGCTTGCAGTGAAAGCTCACGCACTCGGATTTGTTGATGCACCGATGTTAAAAGCAGAAGCTTTGCGTTGGCACCAGTTTCAAGCTGACGTGGAAGCGGCTTTCCTCCGCCCACAGAAAAGCAATCTCAAATGGAAATAAGAAAGGAATGATACTCTATGACAAAACGAAAAACAGATTTCACTCTACCGTCGTATGACGATATTTTTACCACGCAGGAAATGCGGGATGATGCAAAGCTTGAGAAGGTTCAGAACATACCGCTTACCGAGCTTCATCCATTCAAAAACCACCCCTTTAAGATTTTGAACAACGAGGAAATGGAGCGAATGATCGAGAGCATCCGCAAGGTGGGCGCAATCACTCCGGCGCTTGCCAGACCGATGCCCGAAGGCGGCTACGAATTGATTTCAGGACACAGACGGCTTGCGGCGTGTCAGGTGTTAGGACTTGAAACAATGCCCGTCATCGTCCGTGAGATGTCCGACGATGAAGCGGTGATTACAATGGTGGATGCCAACCTGCAAAGAGAAACAATCTTACCCAGCGAAAAGGCATTCGCTTACAAGATGAAACTTGATGCGCTAAATCACCAAGGTGTAACTTCTCGCCAAGTTGGCGAGAAGTTGTTAAGCGTGACACAGGTAAGTAAAGACAGTAATGACAGCGAACGACAAGTTCATCGTTATATCCGTTTGACCTACCTGATTCCCGAACTGCTCACGATGGTGGACGAAAACAAAATTGCTTTCAGTCCCGCAGTGGAGATCTCTTATTTGGAGCACTCAGAACAGCTTGTACTGCTCGATGCAATAGAGTTAAACGACTGCACACCGTCTCACGCACAGAGCATACGGCTCAAAAAATTATCGCAGGAAGGGTTGCTCGACCAAAATGCGATTTATGAGATTATGTCGGAGGAAAAACCAAATCAGCAAGAGCAGATTAAGCTGAAGCGTGATGATTTTCGCAATTACTTTCCGCCGAACTACACGGACGAGCAAATCAAAAGAGATATTGTCAAGGGTTTGGAACTGCTAAAACGACAGCGAGACCGAAACCGAGACGCACGCTGATTCGAACCAAAGTGTTTGCGGCGTAACAATTCGCACAATGGAGAGAACTCCAAGCCTGCGGTATAATAGTGCCGTCGGTTTGGAGTTTATCCTGCGTGCTAATCTAAATTTTAGGAGGAAAATAAAAATGGTAGCAGGACATCTGCAAATTAAAAAAGGTTATTATTACGCCGTACTCAGTTGGAATAGCGGCGAAAAAAGACAAACAAAATGGGTTCCCCTCGGACTACCCGAAAAGGGAAACAAGCGCAAAGCTCAGGTGGAACTTTCAAAGATCCGAAGCGAGTTTATCGTTCCCGTCGAAGAAGGTGATCTAAGTGCCGATATGCTGTTCGCCGATTATCTGCTCGAATGGCTTGAGATTGCAAAGGGGCGATTGGCGATTGCTACTTACAGTTCATATGTGGGACTTGTCAAAAGTTCTATAGAGCCGTACTTTCGGCAAAAGAAGTTGACACTTCGTGAACTGGAAGCAAGACACATTCAAAGCTTCTATTCCGAAAAGCTCAAGGTTGTCAAACCTAACACCGTCATTCATTACCACGCTATTATCCATTCCGCACTTAAATATGCGGTGAAAACCGATATGATCATACAGAACGTGGCGTCCAAGGTTGACCGCCCAAGGAAGAATGATTTTCAGCCGGTATTCTTATCCGCAGAGGAAACGCAGAAAATGTTTGAAGCCCTCAAGGGAACAAAGTTGGAGCTTCCCGTTTTGGTGGCAGCATTTTATGGACTGCGTCGTGGCGAGGTGTTGGGGCTTAAATGGGATGCCATTGATTTTGAACGAGGAACGATTTCTATTAAGCGAACCGTAACCACTATCAATTTGGGCGGTAAGTATCAGGAGATTGAAAAGGAATCTGCGAAAACAAAATCCAGCCTTCGCACCTTGCCGCTTGTAGGTAGCTTTAAGGAATACTTTATGCAAGTCAAGGAAGCGCAGGAGCTTAACAAAAAGGTTTGTGGCAATTGCTACAATTATGATTATGACGGTTATGTGTTCGTGGATGAAATGGGAGAACGATTAAAGGCAAACTATTTATCTTGTCGTTTTCCTGAGTTTCTTGAGCAGAAAGGATTGCGCCGTATGCGATTCCACGATCTTCGTCATAGTTGTGCATCGCTACTGCTTGCAAATGGTGTACCTCTCAAGCATATTCAGGAATGGCTCGGTCACTCGGATTTTTCAACGACGGCAAATATTTATGCTCATCTTGATTACAGTGCAAAAATCACTTCGGCGCAGGCGATGGAAAGCGGATTGCAATTACCTGAAACAGGCGGCTTCACAAGCCGTTGGAGTGGTGACACTTCAAATTAAGATTTGCAAAAAATGTTGTAGGCTCTGACCACTTGTTTTTTTAAAAGCAAAAAGAAAAAGCCTGAAATCGGCTTGATTACAGGCTTTTTCGGTGGCGGAGAGTGAGGGATTCGAACCCTCGTGCGATTTCACTCGCAACTCGATTTCGAGTCGAGCTCGTTATGACCACTTCGATAACTCTCCGTGTATCTTCTAAACTGTAGTTTTCTCGTTCAAAAACGATTTGGAGAGAACTACAGGAGAGAACAGAAAAAATTATTCGATTTTAAGATTTCAGAACCCCGACAAATCAAGGGTTTTGTGCGGACGAAACCGCCTAAGTTATGGAGAATTTCGAGTCAGCCCCGTTATGACCGCTTCGATACCTCTGCATGGTTTATACAAATATTAAGTTATATTCTCTTTTAAAGGTACTACCGTACGGGTCTACGCCCCGTTATGTCCGGTTTGCGGTAGCCCGAAATTTCTTGTTCGCTAATCGCTCGCGAAATTTCGACCGCTGCACGAATTCGCCCTCGCTAAATCTGTCCCCGACAGCGCTCGGGCTCATTCCCACTTCGATACCTCTGCGTATTTGGTTGTGTTTGAATTTTGCACGGCTTTTGCAAGGCCGATAGTGAAATGCTGTCATCCAAAATTCAAGAAAAATGAAGCATTTGGGAGATATTGCGAGAAAACGCGAGCTTTTGCACATTCTCAAGTGACGAGCTCGGCTACCTTTCGAGCAACTCACGTTATGTGACTTTTGTCATACAACTCGGCACGTCTGTCATTGTATCACGGAATGCTTTTTTTTTCAAGTCCTTTTTGCAAAAAAACGAATACCTTTGCGCTCTTTGCAGCAAAATAAACATATCACACCCTACCCTTGCCGAAAGGACTGTTTTTTTATGAAATCATCTCCGATTCACTCAACAAACCGCAAAAAAAATCTTTCACGATTTTTGCTCTCCCAATGCGACGAAAGTGCAGCCAACCCATCTCACGATCAGACCGGAGCAGAAACCGCTGATCACAGCCACAGTGTGATCACCAACAACGGCGGCTGCATCCACGCCATGGTGATTGCGGGGCAGATCGAGGGGCATTTTGCCGCCTCAGCAGACACAAAATCCACAAAATACGAGCAATGTATTCCCACCCTTGTTGCTGTAGAAGAAAGCAGTGAGATCGATGGTCTGCTATTGCTCCTAAACACCATTGGCGGTGATGTGGAGGCGGGGCTTGCCATTGCGGAGTTGATTGCCGGAATGAAAAAACCCACCGTTTCTCTTGTTTTGGGCGGTGGCCACTCTATCGGCGTTCCCCTTGCAGTGTCGGCAAAAAAATCCTTTATTGTTCCCAGTGCCACCATGACACTGCACCCCGTACGGCTCAACGGGTTGGTTATCGGAGTTCCCCAAACCTTTGCCAATCTTTCAAAAATGCAGGACAGAATTGTGGATTTTATTGTTCGCAACTCAAGATCCGATCCAAAAACCATTGTGGAGCTGATGACAAAAACCGAGGATATGACCACAGATATCGGAACCGTAATTGACGGCAGAGATGCGGTAAACTACGGAATTATTGACTCCGTAGGCGGACTGGGTGACGCCGTTGCTGCCCTAAAAGAAATGATACGACAAAGCAAACAAAAAAACTGCAAGGGCTGATGCTCTTGCAGTTTTTTGCTTCAAAATTATTCCTCGGTCTTGTCGGTATCTGCTGCGGGAGCATCGGCGGACTCTGCCTCAACTGCCTCTGCAGGTGCCTCCTCAGCGGGCTCATCCTCAAGGAGAGCTCTGATGGAGAGACTGAGACGTCTTCTCTCAAAATCAGCTGCTGTGATCTTTACGGTGACCTTGTCGCCCTTCTTAAATACAGTTGCGGGATTTGCAACGGGCTTTGTGGAGATCTGGCTGATGTGGATCAGACCGTCGAAATCGGGGAAGATCTCTGCAAATGCGCCAAAAGGCATGATGCTGACAATGGTTGCGTCAACCACGTCGCCCACCTTGTAGTTCTTTGCAAAAATATTCCAAGGATCGTTCTCCTCGGTCTTGTAGCCAAGGGAGATACGTCTCTTTTCGGGATCGATCGCTTTGATAAACACGTTGATGGTATCGCCCTCTTTCAAAACCTCCTCGGGCTTTTTGAGGCGGCCCCAGGACAGCTCGGAAATGTGAACCATACCGTCAACAGGTCCAAGGTTGACAAATGCGCCATAGCTCATGATTGCGCGGACCTTGCCCTCAAACTTGTCACCCTCTTTTGCAGTGGCAAAGAACTCATCCTCTGCCGCTTTGCGGGATGCTCTGTTGGAAGACTTGATAGAACCTACTGCACGCTTGCGCTGCTCGTTGACGTCAATGATTCTGAAATCTACTTTCTGACCCTTCAGGCAGTCAAGCTCCTCGCCCTTGGGAATACCTGTCTGGGATGCGGGGATAAACACCTTGTTGGGACCGTACATAACGATAACGCCTGCATAGCCGTTGTCATTCTTGATGATCTCCTTGATGGTGCCGTTGAGCATCTCGCCGGACTCACGGGCTGCTTTGATTCCTTCCCAATACTTGTGCTGGTCGATCTTCTTTCTGGAAAGAAGAACTGTACCGTCAGCGTCGCTGAACTTGCCGCAGATAACCTCTACCTCGTCACCCACCTTGTAGAGCTCGTTGAGATCAACGCCGCCCTCAGCAGTGATTTCGTCATAGGGGAGAATTCCGGTGTGCTTGGTTCCGAGATCGATCTTGACCTCAGCGGGATTCACCGCCAAAACGATACCTTTGACCCTTTCACCTGTATTTAATGTTTTGAATGAATTTTCGAGCATTTCAGCAAAGCTGAGTTCCTCTTTGATGATGTCTGTCATCTTGTTGTAAACCTCCTGTATTATTCCGCCGGGTGTCGATGCCCCTGCGGCTATTGTAATAATTTTTGATTTCTTTATCAGCGGAGCAAGCTCCGTAAGATCCGACGCTCCCTCGATGTGAAAGGAGTTTTTGCACACCTTTGAGGCAACGGCACACAGCTTGGCTGTGTTTGAGCTGTGAAAACCGCCCACCGCAACAGTCAGATCGCTCTCTGCGGCAAGCTGTTCCATCTCTTTTTGTCTGTCAGAGGTGACACGGCAGATCGTATCATACACACGACAGGCAGGAAAAATTTCTTTTATCAGTGACGCACATTTCTGCCATTCCGAGATATCATATGTGGTCTGTGCCACAAGTATCATATCACAAAAATCCGCAGCCGTGCGGGAAAATGCTTTTTTTATCTCCTCACTGTCCGCAAAAACCATTCCATGACCCTTGGCACAACTCATCACACCCAAAACCTCGGGGTGATTCTCATTGCCGATCATCACCACCTGCGTTTCTGACGGCTGGGATGCAACGATATCACGAAGCTTTTTTACGTACGGACAGGTAGCGTCCACAAATTCAAAATTCTTTTCACGCAGACGGTCATACACCTCCTCGGTGGCACCGTGTGTGCGTATAAATATCAGCGGATCACCCTCCAGACCCTCCAGATCGTCGGTTTCCAAAAAGGTGACTCCCCTCTCTGTCAGAGAGCGCGTAAAATCGGGATTGTGTATCAGCTCGCCCAGGCAGTATATCCTGCGGTCGCCTTTTGTGAGCTTTTCCTCGATCATATCCACGGCTCGCTTCACCCCAAAGCAGAATCCGCCGTGCTTGGTAACCCTGATATCAGCCACTATTTTCCGTTGTGCTCCGCAAAAGTCTCACAGATCCGTGCAAAGCAATACTCGGATATCTCACGGGAGTTGGGGGACTCGTTGATGGAGAGATACTCCGACGGGGGGATGGGCTTGCCTATATATACCTTCACCTTGCGAAAGATGGTGGGTTTTTGCTTTTTGTTCCTGCCGTAGCAAATGGTGATGGGCAGCAACAGGGGCTCGGTTTTTTTTGCGATCAGGCCGATTCCCGGCTGTGCCAGTGAGGGAACGGGCTCCACTCCCGGCTGGCGGGTGCCCTGAGGATAGATGGCAAGATTGTTGCCCTTTTGGATCACGTCAAACGCCACACGCATTGCTTGCATGTCAGACTCGCCTCTGTTTACGGTAAACACCCCGCAGCCGTCAAACACCCAGCGAAGAAACGAGCTGTTCTTCAGCGATGCCTTTGCCATAAAAGAAACCCTTCTTTTCAAACCGCAGGCAGTAAACACCGGATCCATGTATGAAGTATGATTTGAAAAAGCAATGTAACTGCCCTCTTTGGGCTCGTTCTCTGTGCCGATAAACTTGACACGGTAAAAAATCCGCGCATACAGCTTGGCGGCATGATACGCCAGTGGGTAAAGGTTCATATACTCAACCTGCTGTCAATAATTTTGATTGCCTCCGCAACGGTATCCTCTACCGAAAGCCGTGAGTTGTCAAACATCACTGCATCCTCGGCGGGAACTGCCGGAGCAATCTTGCGCCCGCTGTCGTTGGCATCACGCCACGCCATGTCCGCCTTGACCTCCTGCAGAGTCACATTTTTTCCTGCCTCGATCAGCTCTCTGAAACGGCGCTCTGCACGGGCGTCATCGGATGCGGTCATAAAAATCTTGACCTGTGCGTCGGGGAGAATAACTGTCCCGATATCTCTGCCGTCCATGATAACGTTGTTTTCACGAGCGATACTGCGCTGAGTTTCCAGCAAAAACGCTCTGACCTGCGGAATCTTGGAAACGTCTGAGGCATACTTTGAGCACTCGGGAGTGCGAATCTCTCCGCCCATACGGCGGCCGTCAAGATAGACAGCGTTTCCGCCATCCTCAAGACGCATGCTGATATTCACCGACGGAAGCATGGCAACTATCCCCTCTGCATCATCGGAGGCAAGTCCACGCTCCATCACCGCAAGGCCGACCGTGCGGTAAAGTGCGCCGGTGTCTATGTATACAAAGCCATAATGCTTTGCAAGCAATTTTGCAAGGGTGCTCTTCCCCGAGCCGGAGGGACCGTCGATGGCAATTTTGACAGTCGGTTCAAACATAAATATCACCAATGTACGATTATACATATTTTCCAACAGAATTGCAAGTGATTTTTTGAAAAATAAACAAACTATTTTTCATTTCCTTTTTTTGGCAGCATTTTGCAGGTCAAACCCACGGCGAAATCTAAAAACACTTGACATCGTATGGATTTGAATATATAATCTTTTTAACAATAAACAAAAGGAGATCGTTTTGTTATGAAAAAGCTTTCATTTGTTCTTGCAATTCTTCTTGTAGTCTGCTGCTTTGCATTTGCGGCTTGCAACAAGACCGAGGAGCCCGCAGAGTCCTCTGCAGCAACCTCAACAACCTCAACAACCTCAACAACCTCAGCAGCCGACAGCACCGATACAAGCACTGCCGCCTCTGATGACACCAGCGCCGAGGCAAGCACCGAAACCAGTGACGAGATCAGCACTGAAGCAAGCGCCGACACCAGCGAGCCCTCACTTGAGGACGTAAGCGGCGTCACTGGCGAGGCAGGCACCAACGTTGCACTCAACAAGGATTATACCGGCGACCCCTCCAAAGCAGGCAACTACACTGCAAGCCTCACTGACGGCGCAGCATCTGCCGAACAGAATTTTGACAACTCCTGGTTTGCTTTTTATCACAACTGGGATGCATCTGACAAAACTCTGCTCAACGTTACTGACGGCGTGGGAACCATCGTTATTGATCTTGGCGAGTCCTACTCCAACATCGAGAAGATCAGAGTTCACCTCTGGCCCTCCAACCCCGCAGGTCTGGTTGCACCCGATTCCATCACAGCTTCCGGCTCCAATGACGGTTCTTCGTTTGCAACTCTCGGACAGCTGACCATCCCCGATGCCTCCGCTCCCGTTTGGGCCGAGATGGTTCTGAGCGAGCTTGCTACATCCAGATACATCAAGATCGACGTTGACGTTGCAGATTACGGCGGAGTTTGGACATTCCTCAACGAGATCGAGGTCATTCTCGGCTGATCGTTTCAAAAAAACTTTAACTGAATAAACACAACCGAATCATTCTCGCAGTACGCCTGCGGGACAATGGAGAAAATAACCATGAAAAAATTCTTGAGCATTCTACTTATTTTTTGCTTTGCCCTGACGGTCGGCTGCGCCAAAACAACAGAGGACATGTCCTCTGATTCCGACGCGGGCTCTCACAGCTCACAGCAGGGCTCCTACACGGACGTCAGCACGGACGGCGGCATCACCGCAAACCCTCTCAAACAACAGATTGATTCCGTTTTGTCAGACAATTCGGACAGGACTCTGAGCAGCAAAAATCTGCTCAGAGGACTGTCCTATTCTGTTTCACGCACGGCAAGCGAGAATTATCCCGACACAACCAACCTGCTCACCGACGGGAATTTGCCCGTAGGATTTAGTCAAGATCAGTGGGCGGGATATTACAGCAACTCCGGTCAGGGACTCACCGTCACCTTTGATCTGGGACATGAAACGGATGGGATTCTGGATTTTCACGCAAGAGTTCTGAATCTTCCTTCCTACGGCATCAGCATCTGCAACACAATGACCGTCAGCGTTGCAGGTGAGGACAAAAAATACGTCACCGTGGGAAAAGCACATCCGCCAAAGGACATTGGCACTGACGACCAGTGGGATCTGGGCGTGCTTTTGCAGGGAAGCGTCAAAGCAAGATATATCAAATACGATTTTTCAAACATTGCCTCGGTATGGCTTTTTGTAGGCGAAATAAGCTGCATTGCTTACAGTTCGGAATATAACGATTCTGCGCCCGAGGGCACTGTCAGCGGCAAAGAATACTACGGCTCCACAGAGCCGCCATTTGTGGAGACTCCCTCCTACTGGAGCGAGAGCGAGCCCGACTATAACATAGAACAAAACCTGATAAAAGGCAAAACCGCACAGGTGTTCTCCGGTGAAACTTTTACCGCAGATATGGCCACCGAGTGGTACAACACAAAAAGCACCTCCATACTCACCGACGAAAAATATGCTTCCCTCCCGTCGTATTCGGACACCGCATGGTTTCATACCACCAGAGGAGCAACGCGTGAGCTGGTATACGATCTGGGCAACAGCTCCTGTATCAGCGGATTTTCTATCAACTTTTTGAGAGATTCGAGCGCAGGTGTCAATCTGCCCCGAAACGTCACGATCCTTGCCTCCCAGAACGGCAGAGACTGGCAGACCCTCTATATTCAACCCTCAGTCACCGCCACGGCAGAGAATGCCATCGTAATGGTGGAAAAGGGACTGGATCACTATGACGCACGGTTTGTAAAATTCCGTTTTTCGGTTGACGTACATTGCTACGTCGATGAGATCGCAGTAAAAGGCACAAAAAAGGTTCCGGACAACGCAAACAAGATCGTTCCGGACCAAGAAGGCGAAAACAATATTTTTGACAACGAATATATCACCCCGGACAGATTCTGCGGAGTCAACAACATGCTCCTGTCCTACAACTGTCTTGTGGATGATTCAAATATTCCCACCGAAAACGGATTTATTACAAAGGACGAATATCTCTCCCACGTGGCATACCTTGACCAGAACGGAATCATCAAGGACACATTCTTTGACGCATTCCTGTTCCTTCCCTACACCGCATTCAATTACAGTGATTACGGACGCAGTGCCAACGGGTGGAAAACCTACGTGGACAATATTTTTACCCCTGACAGAAACATGGACGCCCTTGACCAATGCGTGGAGCTGGTGGGAGATGCGCTGTCTATTGATAATTATAAAGTAAAAGTTTTTACCCCCATTCTGTACACCTTCCGCACGCTGAACAGCGGAGCCGCAAATCCTTTTGGAGACATTGACGGTGACGGAAAGGATGAGGATTTCAGCCGCATTGAGGATCGCAAAAAAGCCATCAAATGGATCATGGACGAGGAGTTCAAAAGATTTAAGAGCGGCGGCTACGGGCATCTGGATTTTTGCGGATTCTACTGGTTTGAGGAAGCCATCACGTATAGTGATCCCCATGAGACCGAACTGATCCGATATGCCTCAGATTATGCCCACAAGCTGGGTGTAAAGCTCTTTTGGATCCCTTATCAGAGAGCATCGGGATATTCCGATTGGAAAGAACTGGGCTTTGACCTTGCCTGCATGCAGCCCAACTATATGTTTCAAAACAGCTTTACATCAGACATTCTCTATGACAACGCACAAACCACCAAGCTGTACGGAATGTGCGTGGAGCTGGAGATCAACGATCCGCGCAACAAGCAGGACGCATCCCGCTATGCAGAATATCTTATTGCAGGTGCACAGACCGGTTATATGAATGCGGTCAAGATCTATTATCAGGGCGGAGTGCCTGGAGCATTCCATACTGCTTGCTATTCCGAGGACCCCTCTGTACGCAAGATCTATGACGATACCTACCTGTTTGCAAAAGAACAATACGTTGCAAAAGATATGTCCGGCTCCTCCCTGTCAGACGGCGACGTGACCCTCACCTGCCAAAAGGACAACTCCGTCAGCAGCTCGTTTGACCTGACAGGAAAAGAAGGCGGAATTGTTGAGATTGAAGTATCCCCCAAATACGGCTCCGTCCAGGTCAACCTTGACGGAACCTACACTTATTTTGCACCAAAGGAATTTTTTGGCGAAGACTGTTTCTATGCAGTTTTGGATTTTGGCCACAGCAAGAGCGCTCCAACAAAAGTAACCGTCACGGTAGGATAACAAAACATTTTTTAATCAAAAAACGGTTGGTTCCGCAAAATGGAGCCAACCGTTTGTTTTTTATTCTATTTTCAAAAGATACAAAGTTCCGTTTTCTACACGAAATTTTACGTTTTTTGACCCAAAAGCCATGCCGTATACCCGTGACGGGTCATTGTGATAGCGAGGGCGCGGATCACATTCCAAAAGCGAAACCACCGTGTCCAGTTCCTCCCGTGACAGCTCATCGCCCTTCAACGCACAAAGATCAACCCTCAAAGTATCGGGAATCCCCTCCGCAAAACCGCCTGCGGCATCGGGAATACAGTCCGCATAGGGCAGATAGGGCTTGATGTCAAGAATGGGGGTTCCGTTCATAAGATCTGCGCCCAGCACGTAGAGAACGGGCTTGTCGTTTTCAAGCACAATTCTGTCCAGACGCACGCATGACAGACCGATGGGGTTTGGCCGAAAAGGAGAGCGGGTGGCAAAAACGCCCAAACGCTCGTTGCCTCCCAGACGGGGAGGACGGACGGTGAGGGATACGTTTTCTTTTTTTGATTCCGAAAACTCCCACAAAAGCCAGATGTGGCTAAATCCCTCCAGCCCCCTAACCGCATCAGCAGAGGCAAACTCAGGGCAAAAAACTATTTTTGACAAAACTCCCTTTGCCAGACCGCTCTGGCGGGGGATCCCAAATTTTTGGGTCATGTCATTGTAGATATGAGCCACAGGGCTGATAGCAAGAGTGTGAGGCATGATTTTTTCCTTTTTTGCAAAAAAGATGCTTTTATTCAAAGGCATTGTACCACACCCCGCCACGGTTTTTCAAGCGGTTGCAAAAAACATTTTATACAGGAGGCATAGTCAGTGTGTGCTTTCCTTTTTTTGGTTTGACGGGAAGTGTAGCGGAAGCGCCGTCAAAAAGCACCTCGGTTTCTTTTTCGGATACTTTTACAAACAGCTCCCAATCACCAAACCTCAGAGTTGCCTCAAAGGGGATCACAGGCGATAGATTTACGGCAGAAAATCCATCCGTCAGCTCCAGCCCCAAGACCTGCTCTGTGAAAACCCGATACATCCATGATGCCGCACCCGTATACCAGCTCCAGCCGCCGCGTCCCGAATGCTGTCCCGCATATATATCGGCTGTGAGAACGTAGGGCTCGGTTTTGAGCTTTTCTTTTAGCTGCGGGGTCACAGATCTGCTGATGGGGTCCATAGAAGAAAGCACCGTCAGCGCTTCCTCGGTCATTCCGATCTTCAGCATTCCGCTGACCGCAAACAAAGCTCCGTGGGTGTATTGACCGCCGTTTTCACGGATTCCCGCCACATAACCCCGAACGTATCCCACCCGTTCTTTTCCGTCCGTAAAAGGGGGATCAAACAGGCGGAATATGCGGTTTTTCGGGTCAAACAGGCGCGTATATGCAGTTTTGAGTGCAAGAGAGACTCTGCTTTTGTCCAGCTCCGCCAAAGCACCAAACCCCTGACAAATGGCGTCAATACTGCACTCTCTTGAGCCATCCACACCAAAAACGGTTCCGTCATCACAAAACATTCGGGCATATCTGTCCCCAAAAAATGCGTGAGTCTCAATGCTTTGCTTCAACTCCTCCATCACCTGCAAAAAGTGCTGTGCGGATTCTGTGTCCCCCATCATTTCCATCACCGGCAAAAAGCGGCTGCAAGCATACACCAACAGCATGGCAGAAAACACACTCTCGCCTTTTCCTTTTTCGCCCACCAGCGAAAAGGCGTCGTTCCAGTCACAGCTTCCCATCAGTACCAGCCCACGCTCTCCCCGTCTGTCGGCGTAGGAAAGTGCACGTATACAATGACGGTACACGCTCTCCCGAACACGGCTTTTTTGGGGCTGCTCATAACGCTCGGATTCTGTTCCCAAGGGCGGCGACGTGATATAAAAAATCTCTTTTGTCAGCAACGCGGTATCTCCCGTCTTTTTCAGATAGTCCGCCACCGTGATGGGAAGCCACAAAAGGTCATCGGAGCACTTGGTTTTTGTGCCCCTGTTCACACCGTCATGGTTTTTTGTGTGCCACCAATGCATTACGTTGCCCTCCTCATACTGGTGAGCACAGCAACGGAAAATATGGACCTTTACCAGATCACTGTGACTGTAAACCAAAGAAAGACAGTCCTGAAGCTGGTCTCTGAATCCATATGCACCGCCGGACTGATAAAAAGAACCTCTGCCAAAAAATCTGGAAGCGGCAATTTGATACGGCAGCCAGAAATTCTGGAGCAAATCCCGGGAAACACTTTTTGTTTTTATGGTAATGGGCGGGCAATGCGAAAGAGCAAATCGCCGTGCCGCAGCTTCTTCTCTGTCAAAAAATTCCTCTCCCATTTGGGAAACCATTTTTTCAGCTCCCCTATTTGAGGTACAGCATCCAAGAAAGAACAACAGCTCGTTTCCTCTTGCAGATACAGAGCAGTCGTTTTCATCCGCAACCCCTCCGCACACCCCCAAAAAACCTACCCCGCGGGAAAAAGAAGCGGATACGGGATCAGAAAAGAGAATTGCTGAAGTTCCGTTGAAAAACACGGGCTTTTTCCCTGCCCGTTTGTTGAAAAAAGATGTGTCACCCATTGACGGACGCACTCTGAAAACACAGTCAAGAGCAGGATCGGACAAAAACACACGGAGCAGCTTTACAGGAAATTTTTCGCTGACACACACCCGCAGAGTGTAGCTGCAATGTTCTACGGTACCATGATATTCCGCTATACCATCACAAAAATCAACCCTGTCCGAGCAGGCGCACAAATCGTATTCTGCCCCATCAAAAACAAGCAATATACGCTCACCGCTGTCAATACTTGACGGATCGCCAAAAAACGAGCACAAGCGGCTCTCCCTTGCGTTGTCAAAAAAGGTGTAGCCAAGCCCGCAGTGTGTCACCACGCTGCCAAACCGCCGTCCTGCCAAAAGATACGAAAAAGGCGTCTCAGGATTTTGGCGCTGCTTTTCCACCGTATATCCATTGTTTTTAAAATAGCCGTTGTCTGTCTGTATCACACCCTCTTTTTTGAGGATAGGCAAAACACGGTTTTGCTTTGTGATCACAGGCAGCAAGATGGGTTTTGCATCCGGAATAAGGGAGTCGAGCGTATCGCGATCAAGATCCGACACCATAGCAGCGGCATAGAAAAGCGCTTTTTTTGCACTATCCGCCAGCCCCTCGGAGCGAATCAAAAAGATTCCGCCGTTTTTGAACAAAAACTCCCGCACACCTGCCCTCAGACAGAGCTGCTCCAGCTCCTTTTCCAGGGGTCTTTCATACTCCTCGTCCTCCCGAGTCATCAGCACAAGCTCGCACACAATACCCGCACGGCGCAGGCAAAGAAAACCCTCCAACAAAGACATCACCGCAGCAGTGTTTGACTTTGACAACTCAAACAGCGCCAACGGGTAGTCCGCAGATATGCCCAGCCCCCAAAGATCACCCAGTCCAAAAGAATGCTCCCGATGCTGTTTTTTGGGCTCGGAGAGCAAAAATCCCGAGGCCAGAGCATCAGATGCAGGTTTTTTTGGTACAGGCAGCTCTTTTTTTGTTTTTCGTGCGTTTTTGATGGCGGTTACACACTCGCTTTTTGTTTTTCCCACCGCCACAAAAAAGCATTCTTTTCCCCCCTTGCTTCCTTCTGCTCTTACCAGACACATAGGGTTTAGGCATGCGCCCGTTGCCCCGTCTGCGGGCAAAAAAGCAAAATCCTGCGGAGCGTTGAGAGAAAAAGCGTCAAGTCCGTTTTTTGAAGTTCGAAAAGAAAAATCCCTGCCCTCCTCCAACGCCACCGCCAGATACTCCGTCTTTGACCCGTCTTTTTTTGACCGCCTGCCAAAAAACAAGATTTTTTCACGGTTGTCATACTCGCTCTCCACAAAAAGCCGTGAAAAGCTGATATGAGAATAAAAATCCCGATCCCGCTCCATCACCGGTTCAAACGCCAAGGTCAGGTCATATACCCTTGAGTTTTCGGCATTTGCCAAAATCAAAAAACAGCTTCCGTCTTGAGATATGCTGTATCTTACCCTGCCCGAAAAATCACCGCTTGCGTTGATATGAGCGGCAGAATACCCGTCACGCTCAAATGAAAAATTTCCGTTTCCGTACAAAGGCGCACAGCCAAAGCATTTTCCTTTTTCGGAAAATGTCACAAAAAGCGAGAACCGCTCGTCCCTCGCGTCAAAAACCGTGTTGGTGAGCAATACGTCGGAGCGGCGGAGGCAGACCTGCCCCCTCTCCGAAACCAGTGCCGACAACGGCCCGTCTCCCGACAAAACCGTGATGCCCCGAGCAGAGCTTTTTTTGGTTTGGTCCGGTTTTTGGACAATCTTTTTTGAAAGTCCTCCGTTCCTTGTCTTTTCGGTCTCAAAAACGTGAGCATCCGTGGGAACCTTTTCCTGAAGCAGCTCTGCCGCAGATCCCATTCTGTTGTCCCGCATGAACCTACGGACAAACACCCTGTCCATAAGCGCGTTTGTACAGGCCACCATGCTCATTCCCACATGATGCGCCATGTAGCTGCGTACACGCAGCCCCTTTTGATCGGTTTGTGAAAAATCGATGGCCTCGTACAGCCCGTATTTTCCGTACATGCCAAGCTTTGTGAGGTTTTGAAGATTTTTTATGGCAGGGGCGCCGCACACACAGAGCGAAAGATAGGTGGAGTAGGGCGATACCACCTGCTCGTCATCACCTACACGGCGAAGAGCAAGTCCCCTTGTGCCATGGGCCTTGTAGCGGTAACGCATATTTGAATCAAAAGCATAAAAACCGCTCTCGCTGACCCCCCACACGGGAGACTGCTTTTCCTGAAGCATCAAAGCAAATTTTATGCTCTCATAAAAGAACGAATCGTTGAACAAAGGCAAAAAAAGCTGAGGAAGCAGGTATTCAAATGCAGTTCCCGACCATGACAGCATTCCCAAATGTCCGTCCGATACAGTGAGAGTTCGGCCCAGCTTTTGCCAATGGTTTTTTGGCACCTTGGCAGCCGCCACGGCATAGTAGCCCGTCATTCTTGCCTCGCTCATAAGCATATCGTAGCAGTTTTGCTCCAATCTGCCCTCTTTCTCAGAATAGCCAATGGAAAACAGCATTTTTTTGCTGTCAAAAAATGCGCTTATATCTGTACTGCCCGCAATGGATCTGCATTTTTTTGACAACTCCTCTGCCAACGGGATTTCGGACGAGTATTCCTCCAGCCCCTCCGCCAATGCAATCAGCATTACCACAAAATTTCCGCTGTCCACTGAGGAAACAAACCTGTCGCCGATGACACTTCCGTCAGTCAGATCGTACCAGTTGAAAAGATTTCCTTTCCATTTTTCAAGGGATTCCACGGTGTCAAGTGTGTTTTTTATCATCGCACACATTTCATCTGCTGAAATAATATTCATGTCCCCCGCTGCCAGCACGGACACCAGATAAAAACCAATGTTTGTGGGAGAGGTCCTCATGGCAACCTCCTCCACGGGTGAAAGCTGAATGTTGTCCGGAGGCAGATACATGGTTGACTGCCCCACGTTATCACGATAAAATCCCCACATATCCGATGCATGAGATAACAAAAGCTGCTTTTGCTTTTTTGTCAGCTCCACTTTTGCCACGGCTCCGCCTCTTGGGATGGGACGAGCCAAAAACAGACCTACCAACGGATACACAAACCACAATATTCCCACAATCGCCGTAAATGGAGAGGCAGATACCCACACCAGCAGTCCGCCGAACAAAACGGAGTTCCAACCGTCAAGCACGTATTTGCCCAGCCCTGTCGAGAGCGCATCAACCTGTGCGGAAGCTGTCCATCGGAGAGTTTTTTGCTTTGTGAAAAGGCGGTATATTGCCAAAAAGAATGTGCAGACGGTGAGCCACGCCCTTTTGCTCAGGGATATCAGGTCAAACAAAAGCAGAGAGGCAGATTGAAACACACCTGCCAGCGTTTTTGAAAAAAATCTCAGCACCCCGCCGTGGCGAAAAGCAAAAAGCTCCCTGACCGTTCCCGCAAAAAACGGTAGCAGCAGATTGCTCAGCCCCAAAGCAACCGCCGCCAATCCGGATCCGCTTCCCCACAGGCAAAAAGCAAAAAGGGATACAACCGAAAATACGGGAACAAAATGCCGTGATGCAGTAAGAAGCAACCTCATTTTTGCGCCTGCCGACAGGGTTTTGTGAAACAAAAACCACAGATTCTGAAAATCACCTCTGCACCATCGATGCAGCCGTTTGAAGTAGGAGACCGAATTTTTTGGAGTGGAATCGGTGAGCAGAATATCTGTAGCGGAAAGGGTCCGCAGCATCAGACCCTCGGGTATATCGTGGCTGAGAATAAGGTTGTTTGGAAACCTATTGCACACTATTTTTCCAAACAACTCAACGTTTATCAGCCCCTTGCCGCAAAAGCATCCGGTTCCAAACAGCATCTTGTCTCTGTCATAGGAGGCGGTGGCATAAACCTCTCTGCCTCCCGCGCCTGTAGTCAACCGTGAAAAAAGTGTTTTGTAGCAGGACGAAAGTGAGGTTTTTACAGACGGTTGAATGATTCCGTACCCCTTCTGCACTCTTCCGTTTTTTATTTTTGGGCGATTCAGGGGATGGAGCGCAACTGCCAAAAGCTCATTGATGCTCCCAACAGACAGATTTGTATCTCCGTCAAGCGTCAGCAAATATCCGGCTTTTTTTGCCATTTCGCAGCCATAAAAATCGTTTTTGCTTTTTCCTCTTATGCAATCAATGAGCTGGCACACCGCACCTCTTTTTCTTTCCCAGCCGCCAAAGCAGCCCTCGCTTTCCAATCGGCTTCGGTCACGAAAAAACAAACAAAACCGATCTCCGTGCAACCGATTTAGACGGTCAACCTCCTGTTTTGCAAGCTCTGTCAGCTCCACGTCCTCCTGCTTGTATCTGACGGCAGAATCCGTCAGATCCGCCAAAAGGCAAAAACAGTGGTTTGAATCGGTGTTCATATAAAAAAAGCGTTCCAGTGCACAAAAAGATTCGGTTATATCCTGCTTTGATGCGATCAGCGACGCTCTTGCCGTGAGAGTGACAATGTCCTTTGGCAGCTTGAGGGGATCCAACCGAAAAGCTTTTTTGGGCGGAAAAATACGGGCGCACACAATATCAGCCGCAGATCCCGCTCCCCACCACACGGGTACCGATAGCAAAAGCATCATCCGCCAACTGCCGTTCCACACAGACAGCAAGGCCGCTGTCAAAAGCACCGTTATGGACAGCCACAAAAATTTTTCTTTTCCCCCGCCGGCAAATATCAGCTCTCCCATGAGCTGTTTTTGCTGTTTTGCAAGGGACAATAGCTCTTTTGCGTATTCCGTTTCGCTTTTTCCCGCTTTTTTTGCCATTTTTGCCAGTCCAAAACGGTATGTGTATTTTGTTTCGGAATCAAAAATCAAAAAATCCGGCTCGTTTTTGCTCAATATCTTTTCCGGAGCCCAGCAATCAGACAAAATTTTTTCAAAATCAAATCCCCCGCAGGAGATCAAAAGCCGTACAGCCCACGGAATCTCCCGCGGATTGTTCTCGGACAGTTTTTTTCCCAAAAAAGAAATAATGCAGGCAGGCAGCAGTGAGGAAAGGGAGTCCAGCTCAAAAAAATTTGGTTCATCCAACTCCAAAAGCAACGTTTCCGTCAGCTTTTCCTCGTCAAAATCCTCGCGAAACCGCTCCAATGCGGACAAAATCAAACAAAACACCCGCTTTTGTTTCAGCGCGGTTTTGTTTTTGAGACAAGCAGTATACCCCCGATGTATCAAATAAAAATTATCCCAAAGCCACGGGTTTCCAAAAGGATCCTTTTTTATGACCTGTTCTATTTTCAAAAAGCTCTGCTTTAACTGTTTTTTTACAAAGAGCATAAAATTTTTTCCTCCTGCCTTTTTTATGACCTTATTTTTCCGCAAAAGGCAGAAAATAATACACAGGGATCAAAAAAGAACAGAGAACCTTTTTTGTCCTCTGTTCTTTTTTATTGTTGGGGTTGTTTTTATTTTTTCAAAAAAACGTTTTTACGCATAAACTGCGCCCTTGGAAATCATGATGTCACGTACCTCGGCACCGTTGAGGTCACGGGGCAGTGTATTCTTTTCGATAGCCATTGCCGCCGCAATACCTGCCGCCTCACCGGATGAACGCACTGACTGCTGAACTCTCAGACTGCTCTGCGCCAAAAATTCGGCTCCCAAGCATCTGCCTGCCACAAACAGGTTGTCCACGCCCTTGACCACCAGAGAGCGGTAAGGAATCTCATACCAGGGCTTGCCATCATCCACGGGTTTGAACAGACTTGCATCAAAATTGAGCTGTTTTCCGTGGATATCAACGGGATAATTGGACTGGCAGAACATATCCTCAAACTTTTTGCGGGACAGCAGGTCGCCTGCTGTGAGTACGTACTCTGTCTCTGCATTGCGGCTCTCACGGATACCCACAATGGCAGAAATCTCAGCAATATACGCGTTGTCAAATCCCTCAAAATATTTTTTATAAAAATTCAGCTGACGCAAGATCGCTTCTTTTCCGATGAGCTGGATCTTGCTCATATCTGCTGCCGAAGTGGCGTCGTTATCGTCAAAAAACTCAGGGTTGTTGAATGCCAGACTGTCCTTGCGTCCGGGGATACCAAACATCTGCCAGTACGCCTTGTCCAGCTCCTTCAGATCGCCCGCATCGATTGCACGGAAGAAAAGATCATCCAGCGTCCAGGTTCCGCCGGCACAGCAAGCGGCGTATATATTTCCGTCCCAATAGCTGCAGGCGCTGTTGACGCCTGTGCGCTGCACCTCATTGTTGAGAAAAGCGCCAAACTTGGGGATGTCCACGCCGGAGATGATATATCGCAGTGAAACGGGCTGGTTTTTGCCTGTATCCGGGTTGCCCTTTGTGTATCCTGCACCTGCAAAAACCGTCACGTCGGCATCACCTGTGCAGTCAATAAAATATTTTGCTTTTACAAGTGACAAGCCGCCCTTGTTGCAGACCACGATGGAATCGATACTTGACCCGTCTCTCACCACGTCTGCAATAAAGGTGTGATACAAAAATCTCACTCCCGCCTTTACGCAGAGCTCCTCAACAACAAATTTGAGCAAAAGCGGGTCAAATCTTGCGCCGCTTGCATCACATCCGCCCAGCTCAAACAGACGGTCACGCACCTTGCCTGCAATATAGGAGCACTGGGGGTTGGAGTCAATATGTGTGTGCATTACAGGTGTGACAAGCCCGTTTGTGGCGGTACCGCCAAGAGAGCCGAGCTGCTCAATGATAAGAACGTCCCTGCCCATCTCTGCTGCGGCAATTGCCGCAAACGCTCCTGCGGTTCCTCCTCCGCAGACCACAATTTCGGCTGTTTCGCTTACAGAAAGTGTTTTGTAATCCATAATTGTCTCCTTTTTTGTTTTTTTATTTTTTGTTTTCAATCATTTTTTTCAGCTCTGCTTCGTCAATGACAGGGATTCCCAGTGTCTGTGCTTTTGTGAGCTTGCTTCCGGGATTTTCTCCGCACAGCAAAAAGGAGGTCTTTTTTGAAACCGAGCCGGAGGCATTGCCCCCGTGGGCACGGATCAGGTTTTCTGCGTCGGTGCGGGACAGTGTGGGAAGCGTTCCCGTCACCACAAAGATCAGACCCGCAAGAGCATCACCGGATTCTGCGGCAGTATTTTTCATACACACTCCCGCCTCCGCAAGCCGCCTGACAGTCTCTTTTGTCTCACTTCTGCCAAAAAACTCTGCCACCGATACCGCACTTTCCTGACCGATGTCATCCACCGACATCAGTTCCTCCTCGGTAGCCTCCATCACTGCATACACGGTTTTGAACCTTGCCGCAAGGGTTATGGCGGCTTTTTCCCCGATATGGCGTATGCCCAGGGCAGACAACAGAGAGGCAAGTCCTGCCTCTTTGCTTTTTTCGATGGAATCAACAATATTTTGCGCACTCTTGTCACCCATTCGGTCAAGAGGCGAAATGTCCTCTTTTTTCAGATAATAAAGATCTGACACGTCCTCCGCCAATCCGCTGCTCACAAGCTGTGATACCACACTTTCGCCCAGATTGTCAATATTCATTCCACTTCTGGATACAAAATGAAGTATTTTTCGCAACACCTGTCCCGAGCAATCGGGGTTTGTGCATCGGGTTGCCGCCTCTCCTTCCTTTCGGGTGACGGGATGTCCGCAAACAGGGCAGCATGATGGCATAACAAACTCCGCTGTGCCCGCGGGTCTGTTTTCCAACACCACCTCCACGATCTCGGGAATAATTTCACCTGCCTTGCGAACCCTGACGGTGTCACCGATTCTCACGTCAAGCTGGCGTATAAAATCGATATTGTGCAGGGTTGCGTAGGTAACGGTGGAGCCCGATATCCGCACGGGGTCAAGCCGTGCCCTGGGAGTCAGCACTCCCGTTCTGCCCACCTGTATCTCGATATCTCTCAAAACCGTGGCGGCAATCTCTGCGGGAAATTTGTATGCGATCGCCCATCTGGGAGCGGCCGATGTGCTGCCCAGCATTTTTCGAACCGAGCGCGAATCCACCTTGATGACAGCTCCGTCGGTATCATAGGGCATATCTTTTCGGGCGTTTCCTATACTGTGCACCGCCTCTGTCACCTCAAGAGCATTTTTGCATATATTTCTCACCGGTGAAACAAAAAATCCCAGCTCCTCCAAAACCTTTAGGGAATCGCTGTGCCTCTCCGGAATCCCCTCGCTGAACACCTGCATATTGAAAATAACCATCTGCAGTCCCCGGGATGCACAAAGAGCAGAATCCAGCTGCCGCAGTGAGCCCGCTGCGGCATTGCGCGGGTTTGCAAAAGTTTTTTCCCCAAGTGCATCACGCTTCTCATTGAGCCGCGCAAACACACGACGAGGCATAAAAACCTCTCCTCTGACAATGAGCTTTTCTACGTCACGAGTCAGTTTTATGGGCACGTTTTTGATGGTTTTTACGTTTTCGGTCACGTCCTCGCCAAAGATACCGTCGCCTCGTGTGAGGCCTCGCTTCAGCAATCCGTTTTCGTATTCCAATGACACGGAGAGTCCATCAAATTTTTGCTCCACCACAAAATCCGCATCCGGATACGACTCCAAAATTTTGTTGACAAACTCCTCTGTCTCCTCCTCGGAAAAAATATCTCCAAAGGAGTCCATAGGAACCTCGTGCTTTACTTTTTCAAATTTTTCGGACACCTTGCCGCCCACTCTTTGGGTAGGCGAATTTGGCGACGCAAGCTGAGGAAATTCTTTTTCCAACGCCGCAAGCCGCGCAAAAAGACGGTCGTACTCCTCGTCGCTTATCTCGGGGTCGTCCTGTTCATAATATAGCTTTGAATGATAAACCAGCATGCTCTCAAGCCGGCGCATCTCTTCTCTTATTTTTTCTGACAAACTATCGCCACCCATTCGTTTCTTTCACGTATTTCTTTTACACAGAACCCATTGGATTCCAGCGCATCCAGCACAAAATCCTGTCTGGGCTTGATGATGCCCGAGCAGATCAGGTTTCCGTCATCCTTCAGGCAGCTGAAAAACAGTGGAAGCATCTCACTGATAACATCCGCCACAATGTTGGCAAGAATCAGATCATAGCCGCCTGCGGCAACCTTGTCCCAAAGCGATTTGTCAGTGAGAACGTTTCCGCACTCCGCCTCCATGACAGCTGTGGAAATCCCGTTTTTCTCGCCGTTTTCGTTTGCAATGCGTGAAGCGTTTTGATCAATGTCGATACAGTCGACCCGTGACGCTCCCAGCTTTGCTGCACCGATACCCAATATTCCGCTTCCGCAGCCCATGTCAAGCACCTTTTTGTCCTGCAGATCAAACCCTTCCATCGCCTCAAGGCAAAGAGCTGTGGTTTCGTGTCTGCCTGTTCCAAACGATGAGGCGGGATCGATCTCAATGACTGTTCTGCCGTCGGGATCGCATTTCTCCCAGGAGGGCATCACCAAAAAGTTTTGACCGATATACAGCGGGTGAAAAAACTGCTTCCAGTTGTTTTCCCAGTCCTTTTCGTCGGTGACGGAAAGGTTTGTTTCCAAAGTGCCTACCCAGTCGCCGCAATCGTTTTTCAGCTTTTTGAGCCCTGCCAGTATTCCCTCGCGCTGAATGGCTCCCTGCTCGTTCTGAGCAAGATATATCCGCACGATAACGTCCCCGTCATCACGCAGCAAGCCCTCCTCCACGTAGTCAATGGGCACTGCTCCCGAGCTCAACAGCTCGTCAAGATCTCTGGGATCCTCCACAGAAAAGCAGGTGACCCCCTGGGAAAACAAAACTCCCGATACCGCCTCGCTTCCCGAGGTGGTGGTGTGTACTGTAAGCTCATCAAATTTCATAAATTCCAATTTCCTTTCAACCGTCTGTGGCGGAACCGCTTCCGCTCAATGGTATTGCCGGCCCGAGATAGGTGGGCTTGGGCTTGAATATTGCTTTTAGCAAATAAGCGCCTCTTGCGGCAGTCTCCCTCAGCTCATACAAAACTTTGGCAGAGTATCTGCTGCTGTCTGCGGAGACACCGTATGCCTCCAATCCCAGCGCACGTGCAATATACACCGCACGGGAGAGATGAAAATCCTGAGTGACGATGATCACCCGTTTTGCTTCAAATACCTCTCTTGCACGATACATGGTGTCATAGGTGGAAAAACCTGCATGATCTGCAAAGATCACGTCTCTGTCCACACCCTTTTTTGCCAAAAAGTCCTTCATGGCGTTGGATTCGTCGTAGTTCTCACTGCCGTGGTCTCCGCTGACAAGCAATCTGTCGGACGCTCCTTTTTCAAAAAGCCGATACGCAGTCTCCAACCGATCCCTCAGCACCACAGAGGGATTCCCCTCCTTGTCAAGCCCTGCACCAAGCACGATGATGCAATCGGCACGAAGCTCGGTTGCCTCATAAAAATCCAATCGGTATCTTTCTGCGCTCAGCAGCACCGTGATATTGCAGGAGCAAAGAACAACCGCAAATACAAGTCCCAGGCAAACAAAAATTTTTATGCACAACATCAGCCCTCTGGGGGCAAAAATCTTTTTTGTAATATCACACCGAAGCGGTGTTTTTTGTTTCTTCATAGCATTTTTTCATATACAGTGCATCCTCGGTCTGAGTGCCTGCAGACTCACAGATGATGGTTGGCGAAACTCCCAAGGAGACCATTGCTTCCGCCAACGGCTCAAAGGGAGGGCCGTATACGTCATCCTCAAACGTAAGATGCTTTTTTTCTCCCATCGCCGTATACATTATTTTTGAAAAATGGCAATGGAGACCATCTGCGTATTCACCGCCCAGTACAGAGGAAATGCGGTCAAAGATACGCTTGTAATCATCGGCGTTGAATATCACGCCCCTGTCTCTTGCGTTAAGATGCCCAAAATCCACCACGGGAACAAAATTTCTGCTGATCCTGCACAACGTAAGCACCTCATCCAGCGTGCCAAGCTGGTTTACCTTTCCCATGGTTTCGATACCCAGCTTTGCTTTGTATCCGCCGTCCTCCAGCATTTCTGCCGCTCTTTGCAGAGTGTCTGCGGCATATTCCATGGCAGTCTCACGGGGAATCTTGGCAGCAGAGCCGCAATGAACCACCATAACTCCCGCTCCCATCAGATCGGCGGCAATGGCACTG
This sequence comes from Eubacteriales bacterium, assembly GCA_045538555.1. GTDB lineage: Bacteria > Bacillota > Clostridia > Oscillospirales > CAG-382 > Coliplasma. The sequence goes on along the minus strand of JAZSRP010000021.1, from coordinate 38,614 downwards.
TCGCGGAGATACTCTACGCTGTTGAGACGTTTTTCCTCATCCACTGATGACAACGAAATAAAATATGGTGTATGGAACGACATTTTGATACCGTTGGTTTTTGCCTGCTCTCCGATGGCAGAAAAAAGAGCATGGGAGCCACTGATCCCGTTTCCTGCCTCATATTCGTATGCATCAAGCCCCATTCTTCTCACAAAAAGCGGGGCCTGCAGGGTGCTTTTTCCTCCTGCGTCATAAAAGCTCTGTGAGTTTCCTCCGGGACCGAAAATTGCGCTCATTTGTTTTCCCTGCTTTCTTTTTTGTCCTTTTTTTCTTTTTTATCTTCTCGTTTTTCTCTGCCTGTCAGCCATTTCAGCCCCCGCACAAAGGGACGCTCAAAAAACCGCTTCAGCTTGAAAAATCCGCTTTCCTGCTTTTCAATGGGCTTGACGATGGCAAACCTGATCCCCGCTCTGTGAGCGGCAATACAATCCGTGAATATCTGATCGCCCACCGCCAGCACCGCCTCCTTGGGCAGCTCAAAATGGTCAATGCATCGCTTGATACCTTTTGGCGACGGCTTTCCTGCCTTGCAGACATAAAACAGCCCCAAGCTTTCGTTAAAGGTTACTACTCGGTTTCCCTTGTTGTTGGAAACAAATGCAAGTTTAAACCCGGCCGCTTTGAGAGAAGCAAAATATTCTTTCATCACCTGAGTGGGACGCTCTATCTCATATGGTGCCACCGTGTTGTCAATATCAAACACAATACCCTTCACCCCCAGCTCGTTCAAAAGCTCGGGGTTGAGAGCATATACGTCATAAAACGCCATGTCGGGTCTGAATGTCTGAAACAGCATGGATGTTCTCCAAAAATGTTTTTTCACAAATTTCAATCTACAAAGCAATAATTAACGGACAGGGGCAAAACCTCCATGGTTCCCTTTCCGTCAATCACACAAAGGGTTTTCTCGGTATCACCCAAAAAAGTATACTCACCGTCCTCAAGTCCGCCCTTGACACAAAGGGTTGCCTTTTCCTCCGCGGCGTTGACAAGAACCAAAAGCTTTTTTCCGTCCCTGCGCTGCCACTGCTGGAAAAAGCAGGCGCTGTGCTCCACCAGCCCGTACCGTGCTTCCTTGCATCGAGTGGTACGGATCGGGGGAAGATCATCCTCAAACTCAATGGGAGCAAGAATGGTTCCGTTGTAAAAATAATCTGCGTAGTTTTCACGCGAGTGTACGCATTTTTTATAAAAATCCTTGTGCTTCATCTGCAGATAAAGCAATGGATCGTTCCAGCCCAGCTGTTCTCCAAAGGTGAGAGATTGAGCAATCATAATTCTCTGGCCCTCGTCATCATCAAAAGGCATGTAGCAATAGTTCCGCCCAAACATGGTGACATATCCCGAATATATGGCAACAAAAGCAGGCACCTGATTATTGTGCACCCACAACCAGGTCAGATATGCCTGCATGTGCTTCATGAACGGCTCTGCGGTACACTCTGTAGAAAGCGCCTTTTCCTGCGGCCTGATGCGGTTTATGTGATCCAGCAGATTGGAATAGCTCTCCACCCACCACGTACCTCCTCCGGGGCGGTGCATATGAGTTCTGTCTTCGCAGGGGTATGGCTGAGCGGCGGCAATCTGATCCATATACACCGCATCCACTCCCACCTCGTTGAGAAGCCGATCAACGATTTCCGTCACCTTTTCCTGCCAGAGCGCAGTGGAGGGGCACATGATAGAATTTCGAACACTGCTTCCATCGCTCTCTTTTGAGCTGTAAATTTCAATAAACGGCTCGCCGTTTCGGTCTTTGGTGCAGTTTGGGTATGCCTTTTTTGTCCACTCAAAATCCTCAAGCCCCCTGTCTCTGGTGTCCCAAAGACGAGCGTTGATATAGGGCATCACAAGCACGCCGTTGTCCTGCAGGCGCTTCATACCCGTATAAAACGCTTTTTTTGCGGGGAAATAATGGGGATAATCGTTGTCATACGGGATCTCAAACCAGTCGTAGAGATGCACGGGGCTGTGGTATTCCAGATCCTTGTTTGCCTCAAGTATCTGCTCAACATAGTCCTCGTCGTCCTTCATACGTACCCGCCACCAGTGGGTGACCTGTTTCATCCAATCGGGGGTATCAAGCCGTCCGTTTTGATCAACAGCGGGCATCCATGAGGCATATTTGTACACAAAATCACGGTATATGAGAGTGGCGTCATACCATCCGCCGTCAAAAAGCTGCCACACGCAGTCTCCTGCAAGCGTCTGCGAATTTGAGCCCCTGTCAATATCCGTAAGGGGCATGACGGATTTTAAAGTAACAAAATCCTCGCCCTCTTTTTTTTCAAAATATATTTTTTTGTATGCGGGCGAGGGATCGTGCATTCCGTAGTAAACCCCTCGACGGGTCTTTTGGTTCCAAAACGCCATGTACTGCATCGAGGCACCGTAGGAGGGATAATTCTGGCAGGATCTGCAATTCTCCAGACTGCTCCACACCTCACCGGGACCGTTTGGCGAAAAGAACTGTATGTTTTTTCCGCTGTCAAAGGAAAGGATGGGATAATCACATTCAAACAGCGAATAATCCTCGTTGTTGCTGATGAGGCGTGTGCTCCACTGAATCCTGTTTTCAAACGTATGGGCAGTGAGTATCACCGTTACCAGTGGCAGAGATTTGTTGCCTGACAAAAGGATGACGTGGTCATCTCCCGCCTTTTCACACAAAACACAGTCCCAGCCCTTGTCCGACTCCACTCTGACAGTGTCGTCGCTGTGCTGCGACCTTGCCAACAGCCCAAAAAGAGGACGGCTCACGGAAAGAAAATTTTTTTTTGTCTTTTTGTCCCTGACACCCGTGAGAGAAACACCGCCGCCATCACGTAAAATTGATACGCAAAGCTGACCTGCATTGATCCTGAAAATGCCTTCTTTCATTTTTTATCCCCCAAAAGCAAATTTGTTTTGTTGTTGGTCATTGCCGCCACCAGGGGTGTGATACCAAACCGATATTTGGATCTCAATGCGCTGCGGCAGGCGTTGAGGGTGATTCCCGTAGTGCAGACGTCATCCGTCAGCAACACGCTTGTTGGTATCGAATTTTGATTCAAAAACTTTTTTGATACTATGTAGCGGTTTTTGATCGTTTCATGCCGTTCTTTTGCGGTGAGAAGCTTTTGCTGTCCCTCTCTCCTGCGAACCATAGTGCAAGCAAACGGAATTTTCAAAAGCCGTGACAAGCACTGCGCCATTATCTGCGCCTGATCATAGCCGTATTTCATTTTTCCCCTTTTGCTGCGAGGCACAAAGGTGACCGTGTCGATATCATTGAGGTTCAACCCGCTTTTTGATATCATCAACTCACACACAAAGGATACGAGACGGGGATCTCCGCTGTTTTTCATTGTATGTATAACGATTTTTGAAACACGGGAGCGATAAAAGAACAAAAAGCTTGCTTTTGCGGGGTTTTCGCATTTGCAAAGATTGGCGGTTTTTCCGCAGTTGATGCATTTTTCCTCCAGCAGCTCCTGAAGGTAAGAAACGCAATTCCTGCATACGCCAAGCCCCTCTGCACAGCCGTTGAACTGGCAGATCAGACAGGAAGACGGCATCAAACTGTATTTTTTCATATAACAAAAAGCATTTTTTTCAGTGCAGTATACCGTGCCGGAATCCTGTTGTTTTTTACCATTGTTGCAAGAGATTCCGACGAGCCCACCACCAGCACCATCTCTTTGGCACGGGTGACGGCGGTATAGAGCAGGTTTCGGGTCATGAGAGGAAATGGAGCGTCAAAAGCAGGTATCACCACGATCCTGTATTCGCTTCCCTGGCTTTTGTGGGCGGTGACGGCATACGCGTGCTCCAGCTCTGACAGGGATGCAAAATCGTACTCTGCCTCTCGCTCATCAAACTCGATCACCATCAGTTCTTCTCTGTGGTCGATCTCTTTTATTCTTCCGATATCACCGTTGAAAATTCCGGCGCCCTTCTCCCCGCCTTTTTTCCACTCGATTCCATAGTTATTTTTTATCTGCATCACCTTGTCGCCCTCACGAAACAGGGTGTCGCCGTATTTCTTTTCCCGCTTGTCCCGTGACGGCGGATTGAGCACGTCCCGAAAAATACGGTTTAGGGTCTGGGTGCCCAGAGCACCCTTTCGCGTGCAGGATATCACCTGAATATCCTCCAGCGGGTCCACGTCGTATTTTGCGGGAAGCCGCTTGGAAACAAAAGAGATCAGCAGATCTGTGACCTGGTCCGGATCACGCTTTTCCAAAAAGAAAAAGTCGTTGTCACGTGATGAAAGCACCGGCATCTCACCGCGGTTGATGGCGTGTGCATTGGTAACGATCAAGCTTTGCTCCGCCTGTCTGAAAATATGAGTCAGCCGCACTGTATTGAATCTTTTTGAATCGATAACGTCGTTGAGCAGGTTTCCGGCACCAACGGGAGGGAGCTGATCGGGATCCCCGATGAGAATCAGATAGCTTCCCGGCATGAGTGCCTTGAGCAACGCCTCCATCAACAAAACGTCAACCATGGACAGCTCGTCCACCACAATGACCTTTTTGCGGATAGGGTTGTCCTCGTTGCGGGCAAAGTGGTGCCCCTCATTCTCTCCTGCGCTTGACTCCAGCAAGCGGTGAATGGTTTTTGCCTCCATGCCGGAGGATTCCTGCATTCTTTTTGCGGCACGCCCTGTGGGAGCGGCCAGCACGCAGGAAAATTTGAGTATTTCGCATATATCAATGATTGCCTTGATAACCGTTGTCTTTCCCGTACCGGGGCCTCCCGTCACCACCGTAACCCCACCGGTAAAAGCAAAATTGATTGCCTCCCTTTGCTCAGGCGCATAGGTGATATGATATTTTTTCTCCAGCACGTCGATCTGGTCGTCAAGACCCGTCAGCACCATGGGAAATTTGAAATCCGACAGCACCTTGAGTTTTGCCGCAATATATGCCTCTGCGTTGTAAAGCGCCGCAACTGCGCAGCAATCACGTTCACCGTCAGAAAATCTTGCCAAACGGCCCTCTGTCACCAAAAAACCGATCTGTGGCTCCAGCTTGCCCTCGCTCACTCCCAGTATACGCGAAGCAGCAGAGAGCATCTCCTCCGTGGGCAGATAACAGTGACCGCCGTTGACAGACGCCGCCGAAAGTGTATGAATAATTCCCGCCTTGATCCGTGAAGGCGAATCTGCGGGGATCCCCTGAGCCGCCGCAACTCTGTCAGCCCGTTCAAATCCGATGCCGGAAATATCATCACAGAGACGGTAGGGATCCGCCTTGATGATATCAATGGCGGCAGAACCGTATTTTTTGAATATTTTCACCGACAAAGCAGGACCGAAAAACTGGTTGCAATACAGCATGACGGATCTGATACCAAACTGCGCTGTATAGCTGTTGTGAATATCATCGGCTCTCTTTGGAGAGATTCCTTTTATATCACAGAGCCAACGGTGGTTGCTTTCGATCACCTCAAGAGTGTCCTCTCCAAACCTTGACACGATTCTCTCGGCAATGACGGGGCCCACGCCCTTGACAGCACCGGAGGAAAGATATTTCAAAATAGCCGAAACGGTAGTAGGCAGCTTTTTTTCAAAATAATTCACCCGAAACTGACGACCAAAAGTAGGGTGTACCTGCCAGTCTCCCTGAACCTTGATGCTCTCACCCTCGCATACACCGGGGATTATTCCCACAACGGTGACGGGCTCGCCCGAGCAATTAATGATGCAGACAGTGTATCCGTTCTCATCGTTTGTATAGACCACGTCCTCCACCACTCCGTCCAAAAACAGCTCTGCCAAGTCCCTCACCACCTTTTCACAAAAACATCTCGCTGCTCATCCCTGAGAACACGTCTGATGATCTCCTCCTGTTCCTCGTCGCTCCTGCATATAACAAGCATATCCGGAGCCCTTTTTTCCCAATCCGCCTCTGTTCCAAAGCAGATACACACAAAGCTCTGTTTTTTGGCAAAGATCCTTTTTTTCAGCTCCCGCCACAAAAAAACTATACCCAGTGCGGCAAAAAAGGAAACCAACACCTCACAGACAAGCACCATATTTTACCACCTCTTATTATATTATATGCAGGGTATTTTTGCAAGTGAAAAAATGCTTTGGCATAGGGGTTGCCAAAACATTTTTTTGTTCAGATCAAATATTTTTTTGAAAAAGAATATTATTGACTCCTGCAGTCAAAAATTTTTGTGGCGGAAAAGAAAAAAATCCCAAGGACATGATGTCCTTGAGATTTTTGTGGTGACCCGTAGGAGAGTCGAACTCCTGTCTTCGCCGTGAGAGGGCGACGTCTTAACCACTTGACTAACAGGCCGTGAAAAAGATAATATCATAACTTTTTTGTTTTGTCAATACATTTTTACAGAAAAAATCACAAAAAAATCCGAGGTGCCTCATGCTTCCAAAAGAACCCTACAAAAAAATTGCGGTGATTCTGCTGTATCTCTTTGCTTTTTTTCTTGCCTGCTATCTATTTTTCGGCTTTTTGTGGAGTGCCGTGCTTCCGTTTGTTCTGGCGTATGTTTTTGCGGAATTTCTCAAGCCGTTGATAAAATACGGGGAAAAAAACAAAAAATTCCCCACCCGTTCCGCAGTTCTTTTTGTCATTGTCCTTTCATCGGGCGCGGTATTTTTTCTTCTTTTCGCTTTGTGCAGACGTGTATTCACAGAACTGACGGCACTGACGGACACGGTAGGAGAGATTCTTTCAAAAATGCAGAGCGATGACTCATATGCATGGGATATGATCTCAAAAATAAATTCTTTTGTGCCCTTTTTTGATATTACAGACCGTCTGTGGGAGATCCGAAAAACTCTTGATTCCAAGCTGACAGAGCTGCTGCTGACTTTGGCAGAAAAAATGTCCGGCAGCATGATTCCTTTTTTGGGCGGTGTTGTGCGGTTTGTTCCGCGAGCTCTGCTGATGCTGGCGGCTTTTGTGTTAGCGGCTTATTATTTCTCCATAGATCGGGTAGTCATCAGCAGCTGGGTTTTGTCTCTTTTTCCCACAAACGTTGCAAAAGGGCTGAAAAAAGCAAAAGATGAGCTTTGGGGCGCGGTATCCGAATACCTACGCGCCTACGGGCTCATCTTTGTAATTACTTTTTCGGAGTTGCTTTTGCTGTTCCTGACGCTAAAAACAAAATACTCCTTTGTGCTTGCCCTCACAGTTGCGGTGATCGACGTTTTGCCGGTGGTGGGCACCGGCACCGTGCTTATCCCTTGGGGTATATGGTGCCTGTTGGCAGGCGATCACGCAAGAGGTATCCTCCTGCTGGGAGGATATACGGTCATTACGGTAGTGCGTCAGGTGATAGAACCAAAAATTCTGGGAAAATTCATGGGATTGCACCCGCTGGCAACTCTCGGCTCCATGTACGTGGGGTTGGAGCTGCTGGGAGTGACGGGGCTTTTTGTGTTTCCGCTGGGGCTTATACTGCTGCTGAGAATATTCAAAAAACCCGTCAGTTGCGGCAATCCACCAGAGAAACGGAGTTGACGTCGGGAAGTGCGCCAAGGGCAGACACCAGTTTGTGGTGAGAGCCGGAAAGCGCGATCTCATAGATCACCTCAATGTACTCCCCGTTGTTGATCATTGAGGACAGACGCCTCTTGATGTTGTTTTCCTTCAGCAGACGCGCGGTATAATCCACTGCCTTGTCGCTGGTGGCACGCACCACAAGCAGATAGGTATGAGAGGATACGGCAACAATTTTCATCACCGCAAAGGCGATGGCACCCACAAGAAGACAACCGATAATGGTAATTTTGTAAAAATGGGCTCCTGCGGTAATTCCCGCCGCAACTGCCCAGAACATAAAAGCAGTGTCCGATGCGTCCTTGATGGCGGTACGGAAACGGATGATACTCAGCGCACCCACCATACCGAGAGAGAGAGCAAGGTTTGAGGTGATGGTGAGAACGATCATTGCGCTGACCGGTGTGATGAGAAGCAGGGTGATCTCAAAATTCCTGCTTCTGGAAACACCCCGCAGGGTCAGACGGTAAATAAACAGAATAAAAAGTCCTGCTCCAAAAGCCATCAGCATTGCAAACAAAATGTCTGCAACCGTAATTTCGGAGGAAAAACCCTCCAGTACACTTTTTTTGATTGCGTCAAAAATACTCATTGTTTATGTTCCTTTCTCAAAGCACGTTTGCGTTGCGGCAGAGTGCGTATTTTGATACCGAAAGCTGCATTCCGTCACAGGCACAGCATCTGCGTACAAATGACGGACAGCGGTCGCCGTATTTTATTTCCATGATCACCTTGTCTCTGGGTAACGCCGGAATTGCCCTTTTTGTGTCGCCAAAAAGACATTCCGCTTCCGGCGGGAGAGCGTCAATGTTTGTATCAAAGGTGACTCTCACGTCAAAGTACGGGTGATAAAAAGCCAGTCTGTCATACCTGACACAGATCTTTGGCCGATAGCAGCCCGCTGTCATTTGGGACACCAGACCAAAGAATGGGCTGTCGTCATCGGCTCCCGCTCCTTTTGTGATGCTCACCACGTCGGACACCGCAAGAGGAGCCGAATTTTTTTCTGTGACGATCCCTCTTTTTGTTTTCCGCTCCAGCTTGACGCCATGGGTCGAGCCGTTGTAGGTGCGGATACGGAATTTTGTATGGACGGGAAGCCCGTCCTCTTTTTCGTCCAACGCCTTGTCGTAAGGATCGTCAAAATACATGGAACAGATCGAATAACGACCGTTGTCTCCGTTTGCGTCGGGCAACAGGATCTGGCTCAGACGGTGGGATATCACCGAAAACTCTGCGTAGGAAATAATATATTTTTCTTCTCTTCGTTCTGCCAAATCCTCACCTCCTAAAAAAACATATTTTTGTCATCAAATATCAAATCCGTATGAAATCATCTCTGCATCACTGAGAGAAAAATATGACTGAACCTGAGACACAAGGTTTGCCTCACGCTTGGCAATAAAGCTGCGAAGCACCTCCACACCGTCCTCCCACACAGAGTATTCCCTGCCCCATCGGGCGGTATCACGCTTCATCTCCTCACCGATGAGATCAACGTAGGTGTCAATATGGGCATTGACCTTTTCGGGTGCCCAGATGTTCTCAAGCTGCCATGCAAACCGCTCAAGAAATTTCTTTTTAAAATCCGGATTCTTTAGCAATCCGTTGATGAGACGGGTGGGAAACCTGTCCATGGAGCCGGTTCCGTTTGGGTTGAGATGTGCGGCAACCGTCTTGTCGTCAGCATATCTGAAGGATTGATCCACGTCAAACATGATCCACCGCCACTTGTCTCCATCGATTTTATAAAACCTGATGTTGCCGTTGTCGGTATTTGCCATGCAGATCTCGGCAATTATATAATCCATATAGTTGTCAACGTCCACAAGAGATGCCACGTAGTCATAGTTTTCCTGTACAGACAGATTGTGGGAGCTGACGTATTTGATCAGCGCAGTGTACGCTTCGCTGGTGGTTCCGCTGGCGCGGCAGAGATCCACGGTATCGGGAGATACGTTGTGGTTGCCTCCGATATAATTTTCGTTTATTTTTTCACGTATAAAATACAGTCCCCAATACTCTCCGTTGAGATAGAGAACCGCTGCACGGTTTTTTTGAACGTCAATGGTGGTGTACTGACTCACCAAAGAGGTGATCATAGGGTCACGCATATGAGCTTTGTTCCAGTCCTGACCGGAATTTCTGAGAACCAGTCCCTCGTATTCTGTCAGATCGCTGTCCGGAAAAAGCTTGTAGCTCAATGATCCCGCGCCATATTTTGCCCTGAAAAAGCAGGATATGGATTTTTTTGCCAAAGCACGGGAATAACCGCCAAAAATCCTGATACCGCAGCTCTCGCTGAATCCGCCATCGGGAGCAAAAAGCGAGATGTTTGCCTGCTTTTCCCATGGCTGCCAGTAGTTTGCGCCCACGTAGGGAAACACGCTGTCGGCACCGGGGCCTGTCTCGTAGATTCCGCTGTAATAATCCCAAAGATTCTCGGGATTTGTCACCAGTGACACCACAGGAAGCTCATGACCCTCGTTGATGATGTAGGTAAAATTTGAAACCTTTGATGCGGGCTTTCCCTCACATACCGCAATACATCTCACCACGGTGGTTTTTGTCAGATTGAGGGGCTGGGTATAAACCGAGCTGTCGGTGGTGGGCTGTGTGCAGTCAAGGGTGTAATAAATGGTACCCTCTCCTGCCAGTTCAACAGAAACACCGCTTGGGCTGTCATACACACCCTGTTCCGTCACTGCTGTGGGTGCGGGAGACGGGGATGCAACGGTGGATCCGTTGCGGTTTTTTGGAGTGGGCTCCGACAGAACCGAAAACCCGTCCTTGCCGTCCGCTCTGCCGTAGGCAGTGTTTGCACCCAGAGTGGGCATCACCATGCTGTCCACGATCTCGTCGCCCTTTGACAGTACAAGCGTTTCTCCGCCTGATGACAGAGAAAATGCGGCAGATTTGTAGCCCGACGGAACGTTCTTTCCGTCGGTGGAAAGAATGATGATGGCATATCCGCCTGCAGAGATCCTCACCCCGTCAAGAGACGCTTTTCGGGGTTCCTCGGGGTCGTCGGAAATAAACCAGCCGTCAAGAGTGATGGCGGAATCGGTCATATTGTGAAGCTCTACAAAATCATGGTATGTGCCGTAGGGACCTGCCAGATATTTTGTGTTGAGGGATACCGCCTCGGAGATTTCCACCTCCAGAGGACGCACATAGGATTCGTATTGAAGTACGCCTTCGTCCGTGTTGGGATATCCGATAGAAGGGCGGCCGGCGGCATAGACCTCGCCGTCTGCCTCAACCGATCTCTGCCAGGTCATTCCCCTGCCTGCAGAAGCGCATGAAACACTGCTTGCTCTCATAAACTCGGGAGTGGTAAGATACAGTGTCTCCGCAGAGGAAAGTGAAAATCCCGTCACAAAATCTCCGGTGCCCTTTCGTGCAAAAAGAATCAGGCATTTGCCCGGATCCAGCATCACGGAGGGGAGAGCGTATTTGTAGGGGTCATCGTCGTCGTCGCTGATAAACCAGCCCTCGGAGCACATCACGGAGTCCGAAACGTTGGTGATCTCAATGACGTTTTGCCTTTTTCCGCCGTAGCAGGTCTCATCGCTGTCCAGCATCAGCTCGGTGATGACAAGCGGAGCATTTTTGTCCATACGGCTCATATTAAATTCTTCCACGCCCGTGTCGGTATTGTGGTATCCCGGTGAGGGTTGTCCTCCTTGATATACAACACGTCCCGTATCATCGGTGGAATACAGCTGGGAAACGTTTGTACCCAGCCATTCTGCTTTTACGGAGTTGTATTTTCCGTTGCGGGAAAGAATGACCTCCTCCCCCTCGGAAACACGAAAACTGGTGTGATACTGACCGTTTTCTGAGGTCATGCCCTTGCCCGACGCAAACACCACGTAGTATTCGCCCGGTGCCAGGTCAACTGCGGGCAGAGCACAGCGGCTGCGGTTTTCCATGGTGTCGGACAGGTAGCAGCCCGCCAGATTTACCACATTCTCGCTGACGTTGCAAAGCTCGATAATATCGCAGTATTCGCCCTCAAAATCGGGGAGTACAGAGCCGTTTCCGATCAAAAGCTCGCTGATGATCACAGCGGGATCGTCATCCACCACTCCGTTTTTAAAATCCTCCACTCCCGCACTGTCGTTGGCATATCCGGGAGAAGGAGTGTCTGATACGTAATATCCGGTGTCAGAATAAAGCATGACACTGTCGGTGCCGCAGGGAATGGTGGTGGCGGAACAGATGACCGTTCCGTCCCATGCCACAAGGGCGATATACTCATTTCCGTTGGAGGACAGCTTGAATGGCACGTTGACGCCGTCAAGGAATACCACCAGATGTGCTCCTTTTTCAAACTGCTGTTCTCCAAAAGTGTATGCCACGCCGTTGCTGGTGTCGTTGGCAATCCCAAATCCCGCCAGAGAAAAGGTCTCGCCGTAGTTGTAAAGCTCGATATAATCCGAAAACACTCCGTTTTGGTCGGCAGTTACAGAGCGGTTTGAAAGGCATATCTCGTTGATGCGGACGCAGATGTTTTTCATATCACCGTTGTAATAAACGGGTCTTCCCACCGCACCCTCAATGAGAGTCATTATGCCGATTCCCGCCAGCAGACACACCACCAGAAACAGGGCAATCAGAATTTCTTTTTTGTGCTTGATTTTTTTTGCAGTTGCCATATTTTACCTCCAAAAAGGAGCGTTGCCGATCGTTGTTTTTACTTAATTGTTTTTTTGACAGTCAAAAAGTGTCGTGAGGCATCCGGGCTTGCATACCGAGAGACATTTTCCGCAGCCAATGCATTTTTCAAAATCCACGGTTGCAAGATTGTCCGTCACGGTGATTGCTCCCTGCTCGCAGGTCTTTTGGCACATTTTGCAGCCAATGCAACCGGCGGTGCACGCCTTGCGGGTGATTCCGCCCGCATCCTTGCTGGAACATTTTACCACCGGTGTGCTGTCGGCAGGAACAAGTGAAATCAGATTTTTGGGGCAGGCGTCAATACACTTTCCGCAGGCAACGCAGGTTGCCGCTTCAATTTCCGCCACACCGTTTTTCAGTGTTATTCCTCCAAACTCACAGGCACGGGCGCAGTCACCGAGACCGATACATCCATATTTGCACTCAGTCACTCCGCCAAAAAGCGCAAACGCCGATTTGCAGGAAGTTATGCCGTGATAATCCGCTTTTCGGGCCGCACAATCGTAGGAACCCCTGCACATCACGCAGGAGACTGTTTTTGCGGCCGCCTCTGCCTCTACTCCAAGGTATTCCGCAATGGCTTTTGCCACCTCGTCGCCGCCCACAGAGCACATATTTGTTTTTGCGCCCTGCTGCGAAATAGCGGCGGCATATCCGGCACAGCCGGAAAAACCGCAGGCGCCGCAGTTGGCTCCGGGGAGAATTTTTTCGATCTCAACGGCTGTTTCATCCTCGGGGACGCTCATAAATTTTTGGGCAAGCACCAGACCCGCCGATGCGATCAGTCCAATACCGGTTACAAGAAGAGTTGCAAACAAAATATCATTCATCTGTCATTCCCCTCCTTTTTTCAGGCGATGCCGGCAAAGCCGGAGAAAGAAACCGCCAGCAAAGCCGCAGACACAAGCGTCAGAGGCAGTCCCTTGACAAATTTTGGCGCATCGCACGTCTCCAGACGCTCACGCACGGAGGCAAAGAGCACCATGGCAAGCATATAACCGAGACCTGAGCCAAATGCGTTTACCAGTGCCTCGCCGTAGCCGTAATCCGCGCCGCTCTTGTCAATAACAAGCATTGTGATGCCAAGAACCGCACAGTTGGTGGTAATGAGAGGAAGATATATTCCCAGCGCCTTGTGGAGAGGAGGGAAAAACTTTTTCATTGCGATTTCCACCAGCTGCACAAGGGCCGCTATAATGAGTATAAACACAATGGTCTGAAGATATTCCAGCCCGTGCTTTGCCAAAACCAGTGTGTGGATGGGATATGTAACGGCAGTGGAGATAACCATTACAAAAATCACCGCAACGCTCATTCCCACAGCTGTTTTGAGCTTTTTGGAAACCCCCAGAAAAGGACAGATTCCAAGGAATTTTGCAAGAATATAGTTTTCGGTGAGAACCGCCGCAAGGACGATCGAAAAAAGTTTAGCCATTGTTTACCTCCTTGCTCTCTGCACACTGCTTTGCCATGGGGCAGGCGGCGCAGGGGTTGGAGTCCTTTTGGGCAGGGCTCTTGTTTTTCAGCTTGTTTGCCACGGCAATCAGCATTCCAAACACAAAGAACCCGCCTGCGGGAAGCACAAAAATCAGCATTGGGGTGAAGCTGTGAGGCATCACAGAATAACCAAACACGGATCCGGTACCCAAAAGCTCGCGAATAATGCCCATACAAAGCATTGCGGCAGTAAATCCGATCCCCATTCCCAGTCCGTCAAGAACAGAGGGGATCAGCTTGTTTTTGGACGCAAATGCCTCGGCTCTGCCGAGAATAATGCAGTTTACAACAATGAGAGGAAGATATATTCCCAGCGACTTGTCAATAGAAGGAGCGTATGCCTTGACCAACATCTGCACCAGTGTGACAAATCCTGCAATAACAGTGATATATGCGGGAATACGCACTGTGTCGGGAATGAATTTTCGCAACAGGGAGATAACCGCATTTGAGCACACCAAAACAATGGTTGCTGCCACACCCATTCCGATGGCATTGGATGCAGCAGTGGTGACCGCCAGCGTGGGGCAGGTGCCAAGAAGAAGCACCAGTACGGGGTTTTGTTTGACAATACCTTTTGTCAGCTCTTTGAAATTGCCTTTCACTGTGCGTCACCTCCTTTTACGGCTTCATACTGTGAAAAAGCATCGCTTACGGCGTTGTGAATGGCGCGGCTGGTGATGGATGCGCCTGTTTTTTTTATCATGTTTCCGTCAGAGACGCCTTGTGCGCCCAGATACTGTGCCAAAAACTCTTTTTCGGTACAGACGGCACCGATTCCCACTGTTTCGGAATGAGACAATACATCCACACCCATGAGCTTTCCGTCAATGCCGATTCCCACCATTACGGTCACGTCTCCACCGTATCCCTTTTGGATAGAGGTAAACACGTATCCCACCGTCTGTCCGTCCTTTTGAGCAGACACTGCGGTGTCGTTGATGTCGGTATAAACGTCGGCAGGCATTACTTTTTGTCTCAGCTCGGCCATAGCAGTCTCCTGCTGCCGGGAGATAACGTCCTTTGTCAGCGAATCGGTAAAAGCAATGAGAGCCGATACCACGATACATATGGAAAGGAGGGAAACGATGGGAAAAATCATTTTTTTGAAATTCATTTTCCTGCCTCCTTTTTTGCCTTTTTTACGGCGCCAAAAGCTTTTGGAACGATAACCCTGTCAATGAGAGGCGTGATAATATTCATCAGCATGATTGCATAAGAAACACCCTCGGGCAGGTTTGCGTAAAATCTGATAACGCAGGTCAGCAGACCGCAGCCCACAGCATAAATAATTTTTCCGAGATCAGTGAGGGGGCTGGTGGTATAATCGGTTGCCATAAAGAATGCACCCAGCAGCAATCCGCCGCCCAAAACCTGAAGCAAAACGTCCTGACCCAGCAAAAAGCTCATGATAGCAACCGTTCCTACGTAAAACACGGGGATAATGGGCTTGATGATTCGGAGTGCAACAAGAGCCGCACCGCCTACCAGCAATGCAACGGCACAGGTCTCGCCCAAACTTCCGCCGGTAGTCCCCAAAAACAGATCCCAAAAAGAAGCTCCTGTGGCAAGAGGAGTTGCGCTTGTGACTCCGTCATAGCTAAACGTTGTCATTGCCTCCGGAAACGATACCAGCATGATAACTCTGGCTCCGATGGCGGGATTGATGAAGTTCTGACCGATTCCGCCAAAAAACTGCTTGATAACAACAATGGCGCACACACAGCCGAACAGAGCCATAAAAATGCTTATGTCATGGGGCAGTGTCATGGCAAGAAGAACACCGGTCACAGCGGCGGAGAGATCGCCGGCCGTCTGCTGACGCTTCATCACCAAACGGCAGAAATACTCAAGCACCACGCAGGAAGAAGCGCACACAGCCACCAAAAGCAGCGCACGAAGTCCAAAAATGACTCCCGATGCCACCACGGCGGGAAGCAGGCAGAGCAGCACTCCTCCCATTATCATACCGGTGGTACGCTTTCCTCTGAAATGAGGTGATGATGAAATGATGAAGGACTGTTTCATTTTTTTGCCGTCCTTTCTCTAAAAATGGTTTTGCCCAGCCGTATGCGCTGGAGCACGTTGCGGTTTGCGGGGCACACAAAGGTGCAGGAACCGCACTCAATACAGGACATGATCCCAAATTTTGACAACGTTTCAACGTCGTCGTTCACTGCTGCAACCGCCAGCTTTACGGGCATGAGCCCCATGGGGCAGTTGTAGGCGCAAGCGGCACATCGGATGCAGGCGTCCTCACGGGGGGGAGTTGCATCAGACTCATTCAGTGCAATAATAGCGTTGGTGTTTTTTATGATAGGGAGGGAATCGTTGGGTAGCGTAATGCCCATCATGGGCCCGCCGTACAAAAGCTTTTTTGGAGTCTCTCTGTATCCGCCGCAATATTCCATCACATCGGCAACGCTTGTTCCGATAGGAACGATCACGTTGCAGGGTCTTGCAACTGCCGATCCGTCAACGGTGATCCTTTTTGAAACAAGCGGCTTTCCCGTCTTGAGATACCGCGCCAAAAAAGCAATGCTGGTAACGTTCATTACAATACAGCCGGTATCTGCGGGAAGTCCGCCCGCAGGGACCTCTCTGCCCGTGCAGGCACGGATAAGCATTTTTTCCGCACCCTGAGGATAGTCTGTACGAAGCTTTACGATGCGAATCTCGTCGTTGGGGTCACGTTTCTCATCGTCAACCATCCGTGAGAGCAGCTCGATGCAGTCGGGCTTGTTGGATTCGATTCCTATAAGAACGTTTTTGATTCCCAAAAGCTCCCTGACGGCATAAATACCGGAGAGCACGTCCCAGGAATTCTCGATCATTTCTCTGTGGTCGCTGGTGATATAGGGCTCGCATTCGGCAGCGTTTATCACCAGTGTGTCCACCTTTTTTTCGGGAGGGACGGACAGCTTGACATGGGCAGGAAAACCTGCGCCGCCCAGACCTACCAATCCGCTTTTTCTCACTGCGGCAATAAACGATTTGAGGTCGGTGACCTGGGGGGGAGCGACCTCCGCCCATTCCATCATGCCGTCTGAGGTGATCTCCACTGTTGAAACGGTGTTTCCTGCAGGCATTGTGATGCTGCCCAGCTTTGAAACCGTGCCGGACACGGATGCATGAATGGGTGCGCTGACAAATGCATCGCTGTCACCGATCACGTCTCCCACTCTCACCTTGTCGCCAACGGAAACCGTGGGCTGACATGGTGCTCCGATGTGCATCTGCAGAGGAATGGTCACCTTTTCCGGTGCGGGCATCTCAAAAGAAGGCATTGCCCAGGTGTTCTTTTGGTGCGGAACTTTTATGCCGCCTTTTGTAGAAAAAGGCGAAACAGGCTTGTTACGTGCCATTTTTTATATCCTTTCCAATGATATGTATGGGAAAATATTTTTGCAAAAATCCAAGCACAAATCCGCTGACCGCCCCCGTAATCGCCGACGCCGCTGCGAGAAACGGCAGGTAGTACAGGATGGCTTTCCCCGCCAGCAAAGCGGAGACTGCGGTCTGTGCACAGTTGTGGGTGACGGCACCAAGAATACCGATGCCCAGATATCCCACGTGTTTTTTTGTGTATCTCAAAAGTAAAAAGCAGACACAGGTAGAAAAAATTCCACCCGCAGCGCTCATCAAAAATGCAGTAAAACCTCTTGTTGCCAATACAAACAGTGATTTTGTCACCGCAACTCCCAAAGCGCCGGGAAGCCCCATTACAGCAGAGCAAAACATGGTGACCACGTTTGAAAGCCCAAGCTTTGCGCCGGGGGGCAAAAATGCAACCGCAGGAAGCAGTGACTCTGCGGCATTGACCGCCACGGCAACTGCCGCAAAAAGCGCAGTGACCGTCAATTTGCGTGTTTTCATACCGTCACCCCGTTATTCCGTCATACTCCGCCTCACCTGTGATACGTACCGTCAGACGGCAGGGTAGACATATCACCGTCTGTCCGGATCTTGTGACCGGTCCGTTTTTTATACAGGTATGCGCGGGGCAGGGCGAATCTTTTATGACAGCATAATCCTCACCGATCTCCACCGTCACCTCACCCTCACGGGTGGGAACGGCCACAGTCAGCGGAGCGCCGTTTTTTTGCTCCGAAAGAGAATATTTTGCAACCTCTCGTCCCTCCACCTCAATCACGGCGCAGACAGGAGAATCATCAAAAGCAACAAAAAACGGAACAGCGGCTACCAATACAAGAAGGCAGGCAAGAACCACGTCAAACGCACAGACAAACTTTCTTTTTTCAGTCAAGGGACGTCACCGACCTTCCATCCGACGGCTCAAAAGCATTTAAAAGCTCACCGGAAACAAGAATCTCTCCGTCAGCAAGAACAAATATGCCGCTGCATCCAAATTCATTCAGCAGCTCCGCTGCATCCGACAGCTCTGACAAAAAGCAGGCGGTGGAAAGCAGATCGCTGACTCCGCCGTCATCCGATACCACGGTGGCAGACACTATTTGTCCGTCAAAGGGCAATCCGGTGGTGCAATCCAGGATATGGTGGAATTTTTTTCCGTCTTTTTCAAAAAATCTTTCGTAGCTGCCCGAGGTGGAAACAAAACCGTCGTTCAGCTTGAGAACTCCGATAACATCGTTTGCACTCCCAAACGGGTCACGAACTCCGATCTCAAAAGCGTCCTTTCCCGCAGGTGCCCCAAAAGCTCCGATGCTTCCTCCCACGCTGACAATAGCAGAATCAACCTTGCCCTTCAGCGCCTCCACCGCTCTGTGGCAGGCAAACCCCTTGCCCACACTGCCCGGCTCAATTCCGGTATCGGAAGGGATAAAAACAGTGTTTCCGTCAAATTGTATTTCACGTCCCAAACAGCTGTCAACAGCATTTTTCAGTTCACCGCTGTGGGGAACCGAAGGGGATTCTGACAAAAAATCCCAGAGTGAGGTTATATTTCGGGAAAGAACGGAATACCTGCCGTCGGTCATCAGACGGACTCTCTCGCATTTTTTTAAAAGTTCGCAAAAATCCGCGGAGATCTCACCGATTCCGTCCCTGTTGACACGGGATACTGCCGAAGCGGAAATAAAAGCTGATATCTCGTTTTCACAATCAAGAATGATCTTTTTTGCCTCATCCAACCCGGAGCCGTTGCCGCCATAGACGGTAACGGAGCAATAGGTGGACATCCCGTAAAAGGAATCCTCTTGCCTTGCTCTCCCGCATGAAACCAACGTGACGCACACAAAAACCATCAACAGCATCCGCAGTATTTTCATGTCGGACTCCTTTCTTTGAACCGGCATCAAACAGATCGACACCGTGCCAAACAGCACGTTACAACTCATATTATGACATTGTATTATATCATACTGTATACCGTATTTCAACACCAAAAAGCGACAATATTCCCGTTCTTTCCACGTTTTTTTTGCATTTTTTTACCCGTCTTGTCATGGGTTGGAAAACAAAAAAACAGAGCACCTGTTTTTGCGGCTTTTTCACGCCGCCGGATGCTCTGTAATTTTATTATTTTTCGGTTTTGTTTTCCGGTTTTTCAAAATCGGTATCAGGAGATTTTTTCCCTTTTGTTTTCACAAAATAGCCGTATCCTGCTGCGCCTGCCGCCAGCAAAGCAGCAACACAAACTGCAACCCATACACCCTTGTTCACGGGTTTCTCCGACGGATCCGGTATCAACGAAACGTCGGGAGCGGCTTCCGACTCTCTGTTGACCGTCAGCAGATATATGAGCTTGTCTCCATCCGGTGAAAAAACAGTGATGCGTATCACGGTAGTGTCACCTGTCAGCAAAGTGGAGCTGATATGCACAGAGGCAGAATCGCTTTGAGGAACGCAATAGGGCTTGATCTCCGTCACGTTGTGGGGGACGGTGACGGAATACTCAAAAACATCCGGATCAAATTTCGGATTCAGCTTGTATCCCTCCACCTCCAACGCCGAAAGACGGCAGTTTCCGTCAACGTCGGGTGCGGGGAGCCGCTTCACACGCAGTATATAGCTTTTTGCCGAGCCCTCCGTGTCCACCGCTCTGACGTAGATCACCGCAACGCTTCCGTCGTCGGGAACAGCCGTACAGCCAAATGTAACGGCCCATCCCTCGGGTGCCACGGTGCTGATATCCGCCAGTGTATTTCCAAAAGGAATGCTCAGATCATACCTGTTCACGTTGGGGTCAAATACAAATCCGTCTGCGTTGGAAACACGAATGCAAAAATCACCTGTCTCCTCATTGCAAACCGCCGTATTGAGTGTACAGCCCTCAACGGTTTTTGCCCCGTCAACAAAATCCACCGTAAGAGGCATGACCTCAAATACCAGCTCATCTCCCCCGTTTGCTGTTACCTCAAATCTGAGCACCGCCAGAGTTCCAAGCCCTCTGCCGATACTGTTTCCATCTTGGTCATAGGCATAAAACCCGATCTCGTTTTCACTCTCGTTTACATCGGATACCCATCCGCCTGTCGACACCGATTCTCTGAAAACCAGCCCTTTGCCGAATTTCAGCTTTCCAAAAGCGCTTACGGCGTTTTTGCACCCTCGGAGACACAAGGTCACGTCTATGATGCTTCCGTGTTTTATCACAGACAGTGTCTGCAACTCCGCGGAGCCAAACTCATTTTTGAGCGGATCTCCCATAGAAACGTAGGTCCTGCCCAGCAGTATCCGCTCCAGCTCATAAAAATCACCGTTGTCCGCCGCTCCGTTTTTGTTGGTATCGGAAGCAAAAGCAAAGCAAGGCAGGTAGGCATAACCCTTCAGCACCCTCTCGGTGTGATACAGGTCCGAAGCGGTGATAAATCCGTCACCGTCCACATCGCCTCTGACCACAAGCAGCAAACGGTCGCATTCTTCTTTTCGAGAATCGTATTTCACCAGCACGCATCCGCTGGCAACGTAGCTGCAGGGAGTGACACCGTCGGCGTCAAACAGTGTGGCATCAGAGCCGCCCGCAAGAAGCCCTATGAGCCGTCCCGCTGACATTCCCGCAGGAACATCTGTGACAAATCCGTTTTTTCGGTCAACGGTGATACCGCTATCTGTATCAAACCGAATAAGATCGTCTCTCACCGTCACACTGCAGGAATCCGAAAAAGTTCCGTACTCCGTTTCCGCCGTGGCAGTGATCCTGTACGTTCCGATGCGGTGCGCCGTCACCTCGCCGTTTGGGCTGACGGAAACACCGTCGCTATCTGCGGAAAAACTGACGGGCACGGAGCTGGCACCGTCAGGGCCAAACCTGATGAGAAGCCGTATGCTCTCACCTACACTGAGGTTTCGATCCCCGCCCAGTATTTCGATTCTGTCGATATACGAGGCAACTACAAAACGGACTCTCACGCTTTTGCCAAAGGGGAGCACCAGTTGAAAAACATGCTCTCCGTTTTGGTTCACTTCTGCTCCCGACTGTATTTCTTTTCCGTCAATAAATCCGATGCCTATATCAAATTCAACCCTTGCGCTTCCGACATAGACACGTCCCTGTTCAATACCGTCGATCACGGGCTTTCGGACAGGAGACACACCGTTTCCAAAACCGGAAACAGCCGCCTCGCCTCCGCCAAAAGCAACTGCGTATCCATCCGATGTGATAACGCAAAGCTCTGCAACGTCAATACCCGCAGAGCCCCCGTGGCTGCCGTCCGTCAGATCAAAAACTCCGCCCTCGGTCACGGCGCAATCGCCATCTATGGCAATCACGTGCATTTTTGTTTCAAAAGTCTCAGAAAGGGTGTCGCGCTCATATACCACGCTTCCTGCCGCCACGTATCGGTCGGAAACAATTATCCTCTCACCCTCTGCCGAGGTGGAGGTGACAAAATCACCCTCCATGTCAAAAATGGATATCTCTCCATCGTAAAGGGCGTATATTTTGTCTTCAAAAATTTCAAAATCCCGGGCATTGATACCGAGAGGTGTCGCTTGGGTTCCGTCCGCAGCGCATACAAATAACCGGTCCCCCTCAAGGGCGGCTATCCCGTTTTTTGTAGCAAAAGCTTTTTTGCAGGGGGCAAAAACCGAGGTATATCCTCCGTCTTCCCCAATTCCAAAAGGCATCGTCCAAAGCATTGCGGCGTTTTCAAACGAAACACATACAAAATCCTCTGTCACCGTGAGCCCGTTGGGAACAAAATCAAGGGGAACACGGTTTTGAATCTCAAGGCCCGAGTCAAAAACATACAAAGCGGTTTCGCCCTCAAAAATGCCGTATATCAGCCCGTTTTTGGTGCAAAGCGATATAGGCTTGCGGGCAGGATCATAAAACCCGTTTTTTCGGTAGCTGCCATAGCTCTCCAAGGGCGAAAACATACACTCCGTCAAGGGTGCGGCGGCAAAGGAAAGCATTTTTTCTTCCTTTGGACACACTGCCATTTTTCCATACTGTCCGATGACGTATCTGCGGGTGCTTCCGTCGCAGATATACGAGATCTCAAAGGGCAAAACCCCGCAAACCTCTCCCGTTGACAGGTCCATGACTGCATCATCGGTAACAAAAAATCCATCTTTTACGGCAACTGCCGTTTTTGACAAAAATTCTTTTCTCAGCTCTCCCGTCAAGGCATCGTAGATGCAGTTGCCTACTGCAACGTATCCGCCCTCAAACAAAACAGGCTTTCCGTCAATTTCGCCAAAAACGGTAATTTCCGTCAAAATTTCACCTGCCGCAGGATCAATCACCATCACTCTGCCGCTATGATCCTGGCAAAAAGCCGCCAACCTGCCTTCATAGGCACGCAAATAAATACATTCTGCGGAAAGCGGCATCGTCAACAAGGTCTCTCCCGTCACTGTGTCCACTGTATATATTCCGTTTTCCAAAACGCAGTAAACAGCATCACCGCACACAGCAAAGGAATGGGCATTGGGAACCGTGACCGTTCTTTTTATGCAATGATCACCGTCTTTTACCAGCAGGGGGTCCAAAACCGTGATGCTTTGGTCACCAAAAAGCAGCAGCTCTCCGCCAACCGCACCATGGCCGGTCACCGTGCCTACCATAAGCACGTGGCTGTATTCCGAAATCTCGGCCAGATCGTATATCCTTGCGCCCACCAGCGTGTCGCCGTATCTGATCAAAAACCCGTTTTCCTCGTCAACGTATCCCGCTCCGTGCTCATAATCGGTGTCGGTGATCAAAATTTCATTGCACCGCACCTCAAACTCCACAGTGGAGGTTTTTCCGCCCCAGCCGGATCTGACGATGAGGGTGTGAATCCCGTTTTCTGTCACAACAATATCGTTGCCCGCATCTTCTCCGTCAAGCAGAGCGCTTCCGTTTCCGACTATCCTGAGATGAACAGGACGGTCATAGACCCTGCCGTTTTCCACTCCAAAAACAGACGGAACGGCAGTGGATGCAAAAAATTCCTTTGTCAACACCTCGGTGCCGTATTCCAGCCGAAAAACGTGGCTTCCGTGGGCAGTTATGCGATCACCGGAGAAATAAGGATATCCGTCAAGGGTGGCAGTGCCACGTTCAAAAACAAATCTTGCAAACCCCGTATATTGTTGAAAATCAAAAGAAAGCGGATCATAATCCAGCCTGAACATCAGCGATGAAACACGGTCTCCGTCCGCAACAATGAGAGTGTGAGTTCCGCTGGTTATTACCACCTCGCCGTCAGACACCGTTTCGCCGTCAAGAACGGCAACTCCTCGGTTGAACCCAACGGTGACCTTGTCCGTGTATAGCAAACCGTCATACACACCCGTGATGATGGGGTAGTTGGTTTTTTCCAAAATCTTTTTTGCATTGATGACGCCATGGCCCAACCTGTCGTCTCGTGTGCTTCCGCACACAGAAGCAATGAGTGCCTCAAATTCATCGCACCCCAACCGAACCCCTTGATCGATGTGGGATACGGCAAGAGCCGCAATTGCGCTGACAAATGCACAGGAATAACTGGTTCCGGAATCCACTGTATAGAGTGATTTTCCGTCCTCCCAAAGAGGAATATGTATTTTTTCGCCGGGGGCGCACACGTCCACCATATCGTTAAACTGTGAAAAATCGCTGTGGTTTCCAAAATCATCAACAGAGCCCACGGAAATAACGCCCTCATAGGATGCGGGATAGCATTTTTCTCCTGCGTTGAAGCGGTTTCCCTCGTTGCCGGCTGCGGCAATGAGAATACATCCCATCTCCAAAGCATAGCTCACCGCCTCCTGTTCTGCAAACGAGGAGGAGTATCCGCCAACGGACATGTTTATTACGTCCGCTCCCGAATCTGCTGCAAATCTGATACCCGCCACAAGATGGGAAGAATATATGGCAGTACGGTTTGATGCCACCTTTACGGGCATCACCGTCACGCCGTTGGCGGCACCTGCCGCACCCAGTCCGTTGTTTGCTGCGGCGGCAATGATTCCGATAACAGCGGTTCCGTGTCCCGTGCTGTCGGTATCAACACCGGCAGTGCCGTTTACGGCATCGTAGCCCGCCAGGATCGAAGCACCAAAAAATTCCTCGTGCTGACGAAATACTCCCGTATCCAGCACCGCAACCACGGTTTTTTTGCTTCCTGCAGTGATCCCCAGCGCACTCTCAAGCTCCATCAGCCCGTTTTTGTCATACGCTACGGGATCGTTGTAAAGGGCGGCAACCTCCAATACTCTGTCCGCCTCCCAATAGTCCACCAGCTCACCGTATTTTTTCAAAAAATCGTCAATATCGCTCACCGTCACGGAAAACAGGCGGTGATCACTGTGGGCAAGCAGGGTGTGAGAATAAGACAAAAGTACATGGCTGATTTCTTCTTTTGATACGGAATCAAGGAATTTTATGATATATTTATCGCCATCACATGTCTTTTTGGCATCTTCCAAATCGGATTTTGAACCAAACAAAAACTCTCCCTTTGCCTCCGTGATTGCCTCATAGCGTGCCTTGTCGGCGTCCGCATAAGGGTCAACGGGCACAGCAATGCTCTCCCAGAGCACAAAAGCGCACGGGAGGACAAAAAATGCTGTGAGCAATAGAGAGAGAATCCTTTTTGTCATTTTGCTCTGTTATCCTCAGAAAAACGTGAATATATCTGTTTCATCTCCTCCGAAAATTCCTTGTGGGAGGAATCGGAATAGATGACAAGCTCTTTTTCAAAAATCATACCCTCGGAAGCGTCCTTTTTACCCTCACAGAGTATCAGCGAGGGTCTCATTCCGCTTGAGGCGGCCACCGTCCGCAGGCGCTTTGGCTCAATACCCGCATCACGCATAGCGCATATCAGCTGCGCCGTTCTGTCCGGACGGTAAACGACGTAGAATCTTCCGCCGCTCTTCAAAGCGGCACCCGCCGATCTGCAAAAGGAATCAATTCCGCCTGTGTCCTCCCGCCGGGCACGGGACAGGTC
Organism: Eubacteriales bacterium; assembly: GCA_045538555.1. Lineage (GTDB taxonomy): Bacteria > Bacillota > Clostridia > Oscillospirales > CAG-382 > Coliplasma. The sequence continues at coordinate 13,533 of JAZSRP010000021.1, read as the reverse complement.
GCTGTCAAGATTTGTTTTTCCGCAGTCAGCTTTCATATAAGGGGGGTTGGTGACGATTGCATCAACGGTTCCCTTTTGGCAATAGCTCCCAACCTCAGACACGTCGGCACAAACCACAAAAAACCTGTTGGAAAAACCGTTTGACTCCGCATTGTACGACGCAATGTCCGCATACTTTTTGCTGATCTCAACACCCACAAACCGGGCCCTGCTTCCGCCTCCCAGCAAAAGGAGCGGAATCACGCCGGATCCGGTTCCGAGATCCGCCACCGTGCCTTTTTTTGTGCCGTTGTGTGAAAAATCCGCCAAAAGCAGAGCATCCGTACCAAACCGAATGCCGCCCACGAGCTCGGTCAGCACAATCCCCGCATTGATTTTTGTGGTGACGGTGCCATCTGCCATAACATACACCTTTCAAAAAATCCATCGGTTGCAAAAAACCGATATTTCATGAAAAAAATCTCCATTTACGACAAATGCGTTCACGGAAAAACCGTGAACGCACTCTCGATCGGTCTTTACGCCTGAGGAGCGTCAACCGGGCAAACGCCGGCACATGCGCCGCACTCGATGCAGTTGTCAGCGTCAATGCAATACTTGCCGTCATCAGCAACGGTGATTGCATTTACGGGGCACTCGGCCTCACAGGTACCGCATCCGATGCAAAGATCTTTAGAAATAGAATATGCCATATCAAAGCACCTCCGTTAGTGTTTGTTTTATAATATCACATCAATTCACAAAATTCAAGTATCCGAAAAGGTTTTTTTCAAAGCATTTTTGATATCGTCCAAAATATCCTCCGTATCCTCAATACCCACGGAGATACGTATAAGCCCGGGATCAATGCCCGCCTGCTCAAGCATCTCGTCTGTGAGCTGGCGGTGGGTTGAGCTGGCGGGATGAAGCACGCAGGAATATACCGCCGCAACGTGTACCGCATTGACAAACAGCTCCAGACTGTTCATGAATTTTTCTGCCTTTTCCCTGCCCCCCTTGATGCAGAACGAAACCACTCCGCCGCATCCGTCGGGAAGGTATTTTTGGCACAAAACGCTGTAAGGACTGGACTTGAGCGCAGGATAGTTCACGTACTCGGCGCAGCCGCTTTGCTCCAAAAACTCGGCAACGGCAACTGCGTTTTCGCAGTGGCGCTTGAGACGCACGTCAAGGGTCTGCATTCCCAGATCCAAAAGAAAAGCGTCATGAGCAGAGGGATACACACCCAAATCACGCACAAGCTGAACCCGTGCTTTTGTGATAAACGCCTGTTTTCCAAACGCTTTTGTATACACAAGCCCGTGATAGGACTCGTCGGGAGTGCAGAGTCCCGGAAATTTTCCGCTCTTTTCCCAATCAAAATTTCCGCTGTCGACGATACATCCGCCAAGCTGTACGGCATGGCCCTCCATGTATTTTGTAGTGGAGAGCACCACAAGGTCTGCGCCAAACTCAATGGGACGGCAGAGAACACCCGTGGCAAACGTGTTGTCCACAATGAGAGGGATTCCCGCCTTGTGGGCAACGTTGGCTATCCTCTCAATATCAAACACCGTCAGCGCGGGGTTTGCCACCGTCTCGCCAAAGATCAGCTTTGTGTTGGGACGGATGAGAGACTCGATCTCAAGGTCAGACATATCTGCATCAAAAAACGTGCAATCGATCCCAAAACGCTTGATGGTGACGGCAAAAAGGTTTGTGGTTCCGCCGTAGATCTTGGCTGAAGCCAAAATGTGGTCACCTGCAGAGGCAATGTTTGTCACTGCCAAAAAGCTGGCACTTTGTCCCGAAATGGTGCAAAGAGCAGCCACTCCCCCCTCAAGGTCTGCGATCTTTTGCTCCACGCAAGCAACGGTGGGATTGGAGATACGGGAATACATATGTCCGTCGGCAGTCAGGTCAAAAAGCTTGCCGATCTGGGTCGGTGACTCGTAGGAATACGTGGTGGATTGATAGATGGGAAGCGCAAGGGGCTCCCCGTTTTTGGGCTTGTAGCCCGAATGTATAAGCTTTGTAGCCGGTTTTTTACTCATATCTGCCATCTGCCTCTCTGATAAGTTTGACTGCTTTTGACCAGTTGTTTACGGGATAATCAAGTGTTTTGCGCTGGAATGAGTTACAGGAGAAAATGGTGTCAAGATGCTTGCTCACGGCATCCCCCGTCAGGTTTGTGCGGGAGGCGGTGAGAAGACGTGCAAGCTTGTCGGTGCTCTTGAGGTTTTGTGCCTGGGAGGAAAAGAATTGCTCCGCAAGCGACCTGCATATCGAAAGATACACGGTATTGTACTCTGAGCCGTCAAGGTTGGGGTTGTAATCAAGCAGCTTTGACAGCATGCTCTGGTCAAGGGTCACTCTGCCCTGAGGAATAAAAACGTAATAATCCTCGGGCAGGTCGGCACCTGCCTCGGGAACATAGTTGTGATACTTGGGATCCACGTACTTGATGTCAAAGTTCAGGTCATAATAAGCACCGCTCATCAACGAAACAAGAGTGGGGAGCGTGTTGCGGGTGACCGCCAGATAATAATCCGTCTCGATACCCGTCATGGCAGTTGCCGCATCGGGAACAGCGGTGGAGCTGTTTTTTGAAAACATATCGGCAATGGGAACCAGAACTCCCGCCTGATTGTACACCGAGGTATTGACGGGAATACGGCAGTACACAAATCTTTTTGTCATGGCGTTGGAATCCACAAAAGCGGATGCCAGCACCCGCCCGCTGTTGTCCTCGCAGGTGATAACACAGGTAAAAACGTCGCCGTCGGGATCAAAAACACTGTCAACGGGACCGGAGGTGTCGCTTTCGGAAGTATCCGAAACGTCCCCCGCATCCGACAGTGAACCGGAAACGTCAGAGGACTCCTCACCTCCGTCAACGCTGAGAACATCCGTGAGGAGAGGATACACAAACTTGAAGCCCACAAAGCCAAAAACCAGCAGGCAGACCATAAACGTTATGAAAAAATTCTTGAATGCAGAAGACAAAGCTACATCTCCTTTTGTATGTTGTTGACGGAAACCCGCCCGGTAAGCGGCAGGGCTTCCATACAGAAAAGCTGTCAAAAGCTTCATACCGTTGCTATAACAAACGGATTATACACCAAACGTTCCCCTTTGTCAATCACCCCGTTTCATGAACGCTCCAACGGTTATTGACAACAGATGAGTTGTGATGTATAATGATATGTAAAAATATATAAAGACAGCAACGATCCAAAAAAACAAAAGGAGTTAACCATGAAAAAGCTTTTTGTCATCCTTCTCGCACTGCTTTTGATTCTGCCTATGACGTTCTCATGCTCCGAAAAAGAGGACACCTCCTCCACAGCAGAGAGCACCAACGCAGTTGTGGTCAAAGACATGGGCGGAAGAGTTTTCAACATCTTCTGCCACGACTTTGGCGCAGGCACCAATTCCATCCTCGGATTCAGCGGCGAGGTTCTCTATGATGAAGAAAACCCCGACTCCGTTGACGAGGCAAAAAAGTTGGTAGTAGACAAGATCGAGGCAGACTATAACTGCACCATCGAGGGCGTTATGGACAGCACCGTCGGAAGCTTGACCACTATCAGAAACCAAGTTTCGTCCGGCACACAGGAATATGACTTTGTGTTTGACAGCATCAGAGCGCTTTCTCCTCTGGTTGCAGAGGGCGCACTGATGGATCTGGGCATGATCAGTACCATCGACCTTTCAGCTCCCTGGTGGGATCAAAACTCTGTTTCCGACCTTTCCATCATGGAAAAGAATTACTTTGTCTGCGGTGACATCAATACCTATGACAACCAGGGCACATGGTGCATGCTGTTCAACAAGGATCTCAAGACCTCCCTGGGAATCGAAGAGGATTTTTACCAGCTGGCAAGAGACGAGGAGTGGACCTTTGACAAGTTCACGGAGATCTGCCGCAACGGTATCACCAAAAACACCGACGGCAACGACGTGCTGGACGAGTTTGACACCTGGGCATTTGGCACCGAGACCTACAACATCTACGTACACGTTGTCTCCGCAGGCCACAAGATCGCTCAAAAGGATGAGTTTGACACTCCTTATCTTACCATTGTTGACGAGCCCGAGGCAACCGTCTCCGCTCTCACAAAGATCCTTGATTTCTACAACGAAACAGACACCGTGATGGTTGCAAACCACGCTCCCTACACCAACAAGGGTTATTCCAACGTTTGGGAAGCAACCGTTCACAAGGCATTTATTGAGGGCAGAGAGCTGTTCTACATGTGCGGACTCATCAACGTTGCCTCCTTCCGCGTGATGAAAAACGAATTTGGTATTCTTCCCATTCCCAAATTCACTTCCACCATGGACGGATACAGACACACCGTTTCTGTTGACAACATGTCCGTAATGTGCATTCCCGTAGGCGTTAAGAACCCCGAGGATATCGGCATCATCGTTTCCGCCCTCTCCCAGAAATCCAAAGAGCTGGTCACTCCCGCTTATTACGACGTTCAGCTGAAATACCGCGACACCCACGACGAGGAGAGCGGCGAGATGCTTGATCTCATCTTTGCATCCCGTTCCTTTGATCTGGGCGCCAGCTACAACTGGGGCGGTATCCTTGAGCAGTACATGAGCATGGACGGTTCCACCATCGTTTCCAGATTTGACACCATGGACGAGACGGCACAGACCGCTCTTGAGGACACCCTTGAGGCAATTGAAGATATGATCGCCATGGGCGAATAAACAGAATATACTTTTACATATCTTATTTCACCCTGTTTTTTCAAAAACGCCGCCGGAGCGGGCAGTCCGCTCCGGCGGTAAAAAAACCGCAAAACCTTTATTTTTTTAATTCCCTTTGGGAGAAAGAGTTTGTTTATGACCGTTATCCAATCCATTATTTACGGAATTATTCAGGGAATAGCCGAATTTTTGCCCGTCTCCAGCTCAGGCCACCTTGCGCTGGCACAAAACTTTTTTGGAAACGAGGCACCCAACAGCTTTGCTTTCAACATCGTGCTTCACGCCGCCACCCTTTTTTCGGTGTGCGTGGTATACAGACGCGACGTCGTCTTGCTTTTCAAGAGCTTTTTCTCGCTGATGTCAAAGCTCTTTACCGGCAGGATCAAGCAAGGGCTGGATTCCGGTGAGAAGCTCTTTCTCATGCTCTGCGTCGCCACGCTCCCCCTCATTCCCATAAAGCTCTTTGGACTTGACTTCTATGTGGAAAAGCTGAATGGATTCAGCATCGTCATTGGTGGTTTGCTGATCATCAACGGCTTGATGCTGGTGGTGAGCGACCGTCTTTCAAAGGGCAGCGTCACCGTGGAGCAGGGCGGGTTCCTCCGTCCGCTGGGAGTAGGTATCGTACAGGCAGTTTTTGGCATTCTTCCCGGCATATCAAGATCAGGATCTACCATCACCGGCTCCCGTTTTCTCGGATTTTCCCGTGAGGAGGCGGTCAGATTTTCGTTTCTTATGTCGATTCCCGCCATCCTTGGTGCGTGTGTGACAGAGGTACCCGATATGCTTGAGGAAGGCATCGGCACCGATATGTTGATTCCCCTGCTGGCAGGTGCGGTCACGGCTGCCGTCGTGGGATTTTTTGCCATCAAGCTTTTGCAATACCTGACAAAGAATAAAAGTTTTACCGTTTTTGCCGTTTACTGCGTGATTGCGGGAATTGCCGCAATTGCATACGAGCTCATTCGCTGCTGATAAGGAAAAACAACTATGGCAACAAAAAAGAAGACTTCCAAAAAAACAAAAAGCCAAGAAAAATTTGACATCGACCGCTCGGAGATCGTCCGTTGGGTCATCGGTTTTTTTGCCTTTTTTATCATTCTGACCTTTATACCCGCCATAGGCACCGGCTGGATAGGCGGCACCGTGTCGGGATGTTTCAAGGGCCTGTTCGGTCCCATGTACTACGTGGTTCCGTTTCTTATTCTGCTGGTGGATATTTTTTGGGACAGAGATCACAAAAACAAGGTGGCAAGGATCAAATACACCTTGTACATTCTTGAATTTTTGTTTTTGTCCATGATCGTTCACATCATTGCCGCCCGCAACGGAGATCCTGCGTTTTCTCAGCTTTATGCAACTGGAAAGGAGCTCCAAAGCGCCGGACTTATCAGCGGCGGCCTGGCACTGATTTTTACCGGCTCCATCGGAAGCATCGCATCCCTTGCATTGGGCATCCTGGGTGTGTTTATCTGCACCGTATTTCTGCTGGGTACCACCCCAAAAGCCACAGTTTCAGCCGTGGCGGGATTTGCCAAGGACAAATACGTCTCCATGCGTGAGCGTGCGGCAGAACGCCGCGCCGAGGAGGACGAGGAAGAAGAGGAAGAAGCTCCCGCTCCCAAAAAAGCAAAAAAATCCTCCTCCGCCCCTGTTTCCGAGCTTCCCGAGGATCCTGCGGCAAGCACGGATCCCGTGGAGATCCCCGTGGTGATAGAGAGTTTTTCGGACCCCATACTTCAGCCAAAACCCCAACAGGAGTCTGTTTCTGAGCCCGAGCCCGCTCCGGAGCCCATTCCCGAGCCGGCACCAGACCCTGCAATTGCGGCGACGCTGGAAGAGGAAGAGGATCTCTACCTTGACCCCATTGAGGACACTCCTTACGTTATGCCTCCCCTTTCACTGCTGACTGAAGACGACGGATCCGTGTCCCGTCCCACTCCGCAGGATCTGGAGCGCAACAGCCGAAAGCTGGAAACGGTTTTGGCAAGCTTTAATGTAAAAGCAAAGGTTGTCAGCACAAGCTTTGGCCCCACGGTCACAAGATACGAGCTTCAGCCCGAGACCGGCGTTCGTGTCAGACAGATCGCCAACCTTGCAGACGATATTGCACTTCACCTTGCGGCAACTGCAGTAAGAATAGAAAACATTCCCGGCAAGGTAGCCATCGGAATCGAGATTCCCAACAAGAACGTTTCTACAGTACGTTTGCGCGGATTGATCGAAAGCCCCGTGTTCCGTGATGCAAAGAGCCGGCTTCTCACCGCCCTTGGCGAGGATGTGGCGGGCAACCCCGTTTATCTTGATATCGCAAAAATGCCCCACCTCTTGATCGCAGGCGCAACGGGAATGGGAAAATCCGTGTGTATGAACTCACTGATCATCTCTCTCCTATACCGCGCCCATCCCGATGAGGTAAAAATGATCCTCATTGACCCAAAAAGAGTGGAGCTCACCGATTACAACGGGATTCCTCACCTTTTGGTTCCCGTTATCAACGAGCCAAAAAAAGCCGCCGGCACACTCAACTGGCTGTGTGCCGAGATGGAACGCCGCTACACACTCATCCAAGAAGTGGGCGCACGTGACCTGATGGGCTACAACCTGTCAGTAGTGGATGATCCCGAACGTGAGACCATGCCTCAGATCGTCATTATTATCGACGAGCTTGCAGATCTGATGATGACCGCACCCGACGATGTAGAAACCTCCATTTGCCGCTTGGCACAAAAAGCCCGTGCGGCCGGAATGCATCTGGTGATCGGTACTCAGCGTCCCTCGGTTGACGTTATTACCGGACTTATCAAGGCCAACATTCCCTCACGTATTGCATTTACCGTGCAATCCCAGGTAGACAGCCGCACAATCCTTGACACCACCGGTGCCGAAAAGCTGTTGGGTAGAGGCGATATGCTGTACTACCCCGTGGGCGCAATGAAGCCCATTCGTGTTCAGGGTGCCTTTGTTGACGGAAAAGCCGAGGTCGGCTCCATCACCCAGTTTATCAAAGAGGCGGCAACCGCCCGTTATGATGAATCGATCATGGCGCAAATTGAGCAGGAGGCCAAGCTGTGCGGACTCAAAGGAAAGCGCGGAGCAGCAGCCGCGGCAGCAGAGGAGGCAGAGGGAGACGATCACGACGATCCCATGCTTCTCAACGCGCTGGAGGTTGCTCTGGAATGCGGTACCGTCTCCACCTCACTGCTTCAGCGCCGTCTAAGTCTGGGCTACGCAAGAGCTGCAAGAATCGTGGACAAAATGGAACGCAAGCAGTTTATCGGCGAGTTTGACCCTGCCACAAAAAAACGTTCAATTCTTATCACCCGCGAGGAATTCCTTGAGATGAAGCTCAACAGCGAGCAAAAAAACGGCGGTGGCTCCAATGAATAAAAGAATTCTGTGGCTTTTTGTGGTTTTTTCTCTTGTTTTGTGCCTTGTATCCTGCTCACGGCACAAAAACAGCGGAGACGACACCACCGTTGCGCTGGATCTGGTTTTTGAATCGGTGGCTGACTGTGACGTGGCAGACTACAAAAAAGCTTTTCCGCCCCAATACGTGGAGCTTCTTGCCTCAGAACTTTCCCTCATAGATGAAGAACTGGACCAAAAGATCCGCGAGGATATGAGCGTCACAGTGGAATCTAGGGAAATGAATTTTGGGGAAGACACCTATTCGTTTTATACCCTTGCCACAAAAGAGGCGCTGGATATCTCCACACTCAACGACGGGTACAACGATTATTATCTCCCCAACTACAAGCTGGACACCTCTGCCGTCACCGAGGCATACTGTGTCAACGTGATGATCACCGTAGGCGGCGATGACGACGAGTCCACCAACCGAGGAAGCTTTGTGGTAATAAAAATCGGGGACGGCTGGTTCCTCCACCCCAAGTATTTCTTTTATATGGCATAATAACAAAAACGCTTTTGGCTGCTCCAAAGGCGTTTTTTGTCGTAACGATCAATGGTTTTATCACTTTTGCGTTCAAATTTTTTAAAAATTTATTGACAATGCATGCATAAAAGATGTATGATAAATTGTGGGGTAATTTTCCGTAACAATTTTAAATGGAGAATATATTATGAAAAAAATTGTTTCATTGATCCTGGTCCTTTGTATGGCATTGTCCATGTGTGCAATTTCGGTTGCATACGCAGGTTCCAGCTATGTTTTATACAGCGATTTGGATTATTCAAAGCGCCTGACTGTGGGCAAAACAGCCACAGGTACCATCAGCAACTCAGACTCACCCTATATAAACACCGAGTATTGGGAAGGTTGGGCAGCAGACGGATACACAGTACGTTTGGAAGAGGACGTGGAGTATATACTCATATTCCAGTGTGATTCCATGTACGACAGTGAAGTAAACGCCGTATTTCTCACCGGCGGGGCTTTTGCCGGCAGTGCCGAAAGTTTCAACGGAGATGCGTTGACCGATTCCGTAGGAATATTCTCTAACGGCTGCTCCACTTATTTTACGCCTTCTAAGACAGCCGACTACAGAGTTTTGTGCTGGAACTGGTTTGATGACGTCAACGGAGAATATGCCGAGATCAACTATTCTGTTTGCGTTATTCCCGCAAACGACACTTATTACGAGGATCCCGAGATTGTCCTCAAAACTCCCGAGGATGTGCTCAAGCTGTCAAAAATGTCTCCCATGGAGCTCGCATTTCGTGTCATCCGCCTCAACAACGATATTGACATGACAGGAGTCAGCGGTTTTCGTACCCTGCAGCATGTATATTACTCTGATTTCTTTGGCGACGGTAACACCATAAAAGGACTTACTGTTCCTTTTGTCAGCACTGCACACTATGCATATTTTTATGACCTCAATCTGGAGATCAAGCTCAAAAATTATTATTTGCATTCCGGCATTGGCGGATTTGTAAACGCCTCCCGCGACTGCAATTTTTACAACTGCTCGGTTGACGTGGATTTTGAATTTGCCAAGCTGAGCGGGGCATATTTTGACTCCTTTGGCGGTATAGTGGGTCTTGCCGAAGAAAACTTGCTGATAAAAGGATGCTCCGCCCGTGTGGATTTCAAGGTATCCGGCCAGGATCTCTCGGTCACCTACTGCGGCGGTCTGGTGGGCTCCATTGATGATTCCGGTATGATCCTTAATTCCTACGCAGAGTTCAATGGCGAGATTGATTGCAATGACGCAAGCGGCATCGGAGGTGTTTTTGGTACCGCCGTTTCGTATTTGGATTGCGTCGGAACAGTTGCTGTTACAAACATCGAGGGTTCCAACAGCAGCAGCCAGTTTGCCAATATCGGCGGTTTTGGAGGATCTGCCGATGCTAAAGGCAGCATCGATGAGTGTGTTGCATTTACAAACATCTCCCTACCCGATAATAGCTATAATATCGGCGGATTTATAGGATTTAACACCCAATTTGATTTCCTCGTATGCAACAGCTATGCGGAAGGAAGCGTAACCGGCGGCGAGTATGTCAGCGGATTTATTGCAAGGCATTGCGGCGGTGTAGAAAACTGCTATACCTACGGCAGCGTAAAAGCAACCGTGGGACTTGCTACCGGCATGGGATGCAACATCAACAGCAACAGTTATTTTACACTGTGCATATCAAATTGCACGGTGAAAGGCGGTTTGGGGGCATCCAGCGCACTCCTGTGCACCAACGGCAAGGCAGACAAATGCGTGGTTCGTCCCGGCTCTCTCCCCGAGACCCTCAACTGCGAAACCGGCGTTGTTGCCGCAGGCGATATCACCTCAAGCAACATCAAGGCGTTGAAAACCACCATGAACAAATACGTGGCAGACAACAACAGTCTCGCCGACAGTAACCACTATACCGAGTGGGAGCTCCATCCCGAACACAGATATATGCTCACACTCAAAAATCTTTTTGTCGAGGTTGTTGCAAACGTTCCCGGCAGCAGCAGCGGTGAAGTTTTGTTCTCGGGTTACGTATGCTTTGACGAAAACATAAAACAAAATGTGGCTGAAGCGGCGTTCAATGCGCTTCCCGCCGGAATGAGACCTGTTATCCTCGCGGATATTGAACACATAAAAAGCGGCATGGATATCTCCGCAGAAGCAAAATACCTTGGCGATATAAACGGTGACGACAAGGTCAACACCACCGACTATGTGATGCTCAAGCGCGCTGTTCTTGGCACGTACGAGTTGGGAGCCATCCCTGCATATTTGGCAGATGTCAATGAAAAAGACGGTGTCAACACCACCGACTATTTGATGCTCAAGCGAGTTGTTCTGGGCACCTACACCATCAAATAAACACACCTCTATACAAAAAGGACAGAGAAACATTGTTTTCTCTGTCCTCTTTTTTGCTCTTGTGAGTACTTGTCACAGCTCCATCTGTGAAGCGATAAAATAAGCTCCTGTGCTTACAAGCTGTTTTTCGGAAACGTCAGGAGATGCGACTCCGTCCCGTTTGATTGACATAACCGCTCCCACAACGCTGCCCTCGGTAACGATGGGAGACAAAAAGCTGACCTTTTGTCCGTTTTCTGTCAGTGAAACTGCGGGAACATCCTCTGTGACTGCATAGGGTCTGTGACTGGAAAGAATCCCCGAGAGCTGAGGCGAAATGGGCTTTTCCAGGTACTCTTTTTTTGAAACCCCCGCCACCGCCACCACGCTGTCCATATCGCAGATGGCAATGGGAATCCCGCTGGCACGGTTGATGGCCTCCGCATACTGCATGGAAAAATCTCCGATCTCTCCCACGGGCGAGTATTTTTTGAACACCACTCCCCCGTCCCTGTCGGTGAATATCTCCAATGGCTCTCCTTCACGGATCCTCATCGTACGGCGGATTTCTTTGGGAATTACTACCCTGCCCAAATCGTCTATTCTACGAACTATTCCTGTTGCTTTCATATATAAAATTCTCCTTGTTTTTACAGTTTGGTGTTATTATTTGTAAAAACGCAGAGAGTTATGCAAAGGGATTTGATTTCAATCTATATTTGTCATAAAGCACAGAAACGCCGAATGGTTAATTATAGTCTGATTTTTGGTATTTTCTTAATAGTTTTAATTTTGCTTGATTTAAGATTTTTTCATCAATGTCAGGATATATACATTCTGCACACATTCCCAAACTATCTATGTCAACCTTATTTAACGTACATTTCCCCTCATTTTGATAGATACAAAATTTGTTTTCACAATTCATTTGAAATACCTCAAAATATATGATGGTTTTCATTATAACATCATTTAACAGTTTACGCAAGTGCGTATACGCGTTAATGTAAAATTGCATACAATATTTTTGAGGTGAAGAAAATGAGCGTCAAAGATGTTGTTGTCGAAAGATTTAAGACTTTATGCGAAGAAAGAAAAATAAAAATAAATGAATTGGCAAATATATCGGGTGTTACTCCCTCTACTGCATATAGCATGATGGATAATAGCAGACGTGATATATCTATAACAACCATTAAGAAATTCTGTGATGGATTGGAAATAACTTTAGGGGAATTCTTTTCTACTCCCGAATTTGATGATTTGGATCAGGAAATTAAATAAATCAGAAAAAGTCTTTAATCGGTCTAAAAAGCGAGGTGAAGTTCACCTCGCTTGTTCTTTATTCCTATTTACCACACTATGTATCGCAACACAAAACCTGTCGAAAGGTGTCAATGCGGTATGTGACGGCTCCCCTTCACGGATTCGCATAGTTCTTCGAATTTCTTTGGGTATTACAACACGACCGAGGTCGTCTATTCTTCTCACAATTCCTGTTGCTTTCATATATACATTTCTCCTTGTTTTTACAGTTTGGTGTTATTATTTGTAAAAATGAGGAGAGTTATACGAGGGATTTACTTTTTGAGGTTTGTGTGATATAATAAATTAAATCTTTTTTGGAGTGTTGATTATGAAAACTCATTTTCGCATAGAGAACAAAGAATTTACAGAATATCTCAAAATAACAACTCAAGATAGAGAGTATTATTTTTGCGATGATTTAACGATTGAATATGACGATTGCGACACTTTAAAAGTTGATATTGAACTAATAAAGGCAGAAGAATATCTTAAAATCAAAGCAAAGAATTCGTTTTTAAGACTGCTATTGAATATTGTAAGATGGATTCTTGCTCCGTTACTGTATTTTATCGACAACGAAGATGGAATAGGTTTGAATAAAGGCTATCATTCTTTCAATCCTTTTACCATCAAACAATCTATCTCTATAAACTCTCCTGACGAAAAGACAATCAACATCACTTATACTGAGTCAACCTATAACAAAACAACAAAGAAATTCACTCCACCCACACTCAAATATCAAGAAAGTACAATCATTAACGCAGAGCAAATTGCATTTTCACCACTCGCACTAAAAAGAGAATGGAATACATATCATATCCCTGCTTTTACTGTAATAATGATTATGATAGTGTTGTTAAATTTGTTGATCTTTTCGATATTTGCAAAAGTAATAAGAGAAATTTCGTTATATTCAATGTCTGAAAATGTTGGCGGAATTATTGGGATGTCATTTTGCTCTCTTGTTATGGTTGCTTTGTTAGTTGCGTATATTGTTGTTATTGTCAAATCGCGCAGGTTGTATAAAGAAGTTTCGAAAGTAAATATATAACACACAAAAGCGAGGGAAATCCCCTCGCTCTTGCTATATATAGGTCAAATTATGCTTATTTAATCATATCAATCCCTCGTTGAAGCGAATCCGCAGTGATAGCTCCGCTTGCCTGTGCAACAATATATCCTTCTGCATTAATAAAGTAGGTGGTAGGCAGAGAATATACACTATAGGTTATTGCTGCATCGAAGTCTGTATCAAAGA
>JAZSRP010000004.1:0-159204 GCA_045538555.1 Eubacteriales bacterium | reverse complement strand
CTCGTTGCTACAGCATTTGCCGCAACAATATAAATAACCGTGATGTACTTTTGGTCGTTTTTACCCCCACTTATACTACTTTTAGTCGTTCTTTCGCATATAAAAAACCTCTTTTGTCAGGTAGACAAAAAAGGTTTTTTACATGGCGGAGAAGGAGGGATTTTTTGCGAACTCCGTCGCTTGCCGTGTGGTTCCACCACACTCTCGCTTCCTCCGTTTCGCAAACCCGTGGCGCTCGAAACAGTTCCCCGAACTGTTTCTCTGCGCCCTTCAAATCCCCTCAGAACAAAACAAAAAGACAGGCTTTGTCTGTCTTTTTGTTTTGGCGGAGAAGGTTCGATGCCCTCAGTTTCCCACATAAATTCTATTAATTGTTCATCATTCCAAGGGATTTTTCAATTAGAAGAATCTTTAAACGCAATTATTATAGCAAATCCCTCCTCTACATCACCAAATGCCGAGTGGGCAAGTCAAGTGTTCTATCAGTTGACAATATCCGCTGATTCTATTTATTCTTCAAATATGTTCATCTTAAAAGTTGCGCAACCCCAATCAAAATATCCCACGGCATCATAATATATTATAACATTATCTTTCTCTATCATTACATCCGTAATATTTATTCCGTTATCGGGATTTGGCAAAAATTCTATTTGCGAATATTCATCATGATTCATTATTTTTTCTGTCAGTGTTTTTTTATCCAAACCCATACGTTCTAAATATTCATCAAATGTAATTTCTTCATTTTTGAACAAATCGAAATAATATACATGATTGGTTTGCCAACCACCTCCCGCTTGAACGCCTCCGCCTTCTTCCACAACTATACTCAAAAAGTCATCATAAACCTTGTAATCGTAATCAATGTCATATATACGATGCTCTTCCCTGTTATTAATGAGTATATCGTAATACTCGTAAAATTCAGTATATATTTTGTTGTTAAACGCTTCGGCCATTGGTGATGAAATTGTAAGCTCGGGCAATCGCACTTTGTGTTTGCCGTACGCATCCGTATACCCGCCGTACCCCTCAATATAAACTGGTATTACATCTTTTTCGTAATTTATAGCATCAACAACTATATCTACCGAGTTTTCATAGGAGTACTCGTACTTTGCTAATTCCAGCCTGATTATGGGCTCAGGGTTGAAATCGAAGCCTTCTTCTTTATCTCGATGTTTTAATTTCATTTTGAAATCCAAATCGAAATATTCGGCATACACACATAATTCAGCATTTGCCGCCAACGAATTAAAAGCAGAAATATTCGATGCATTTAAAACGATATTTCCTTTTCCATCAATACCGAATCTGGTAAGGCAAAATTCAAGAATATTCATATTGCCTATATAAACCATTGTCGAAACATTAAGCGTACGTACATCTACGTCCGCTTCTGCTTCCGCCTTTATATACCAATTAACGTCCGAAGAATCTTCTATTTTGAGCGCATCTTCAGCTTCAACAAATTCTCCATTGCGGAAAACATCATACTGGCAGGAAAGCTTTTTTGTGTATGAACAATATACCTCGGTACTTGCTGTTATTTTCCCGTAAATATCTGTATACAGCATAAGTCCGACAGTCAAGGGAGCGTGAACTTCATCGCAAGCCGGTCCGACTTTTACTGAAACAGTACCGCCATTCCAGGTTATAAAAACCAATGGCAATAGTTTCTCGTTAAGTCCTTCTAAATACAGCTTCGGATTATTCTTATCGCCCCATATCGTTAATCGTGAGGATGTACCGGAAAGAGATCCATTGAAGTTGCCGGTTAAAGTTGCCTCAGCTTCCAGTACCCCTCCTGTTTTTACGGACAAATCTGAAAATCCGTTCTTGACACTCCAATCATCGCCTTCACGACCGACAATACCGAACGACAAGTCTTTTAAGACAACTTGTCCTTCCAATTTCAAGCTTGCGCTTGCGGATATTTTTTCTGCATAGTCGTCATAAACTAACACAGGTGCTTCACATATTCTGCAAGCGCATAACTCTTTTTCGAACACGGCATCTTTGAGAGAAGTTAAATATTTGCTTTTTGATAAACATTGACAGGTTTCTCTGTGATAACAAAGGCCCGTGTCTGTATAATAAACGTTTGTGTTATTTGCTTTGTCGGCTGTAGTTATTCTTTCGGCATGGATTTCAGTCTCAGAACCAACACCTTGTTTCTTCAATAAATCCAAAATATCGACATTTAGGTCAAAAACAATATCGTCTCCTTTGACGTCGAAGTCAATCATTTCGGAATTATTCATTGGCAAAAAAGCACCGTTGGTTTTGCACTGAGAAACCGCATTCAGTTCATCTAGTTGTTCAAGCACAACTCCATCAACAGCACTAATAGTCGCAATGTTTTCCAATGACATATCCACATTACAGTCCATATCTATGGAGTCAAAAACCTCATCAGCAGCGGGAGTTACAATCTCAATAAAATAGTTATCATCTTTTTTGTTTTTCGATTTTATTTCACCAAAATACACCTCACCGAAAACATCAGAAGAACCTTCAGTAATGACAAAAACATCATCTTTATTTAACGCAGATAGAGGAGACCCTTTGTCAACGCATACTTTTAAAGCATCGGCAGTCCATTCAGAAGAAATAATAGACTGTTCTAATAAATCAGTTTCATTTCCGGAAAAAATTTTTATGTCGGAATATGTTGCCGTTTCGTCGCTTATGTCATTTTCGATCCCCCATATAAAAAGCGGGATTAAAATTGCAAATATACATACACCGGCAATGACTGCAATAATGATTTTCTTATGGCTTAAAAAGAAGTTTTTCATAAAACGATCCCTTAATTATCGATGTAGTGTAATTATGCTATATTATAACATATTTGAACAAAATAACAAGGCCTTAGCTGTAATATTATGTTAGTTAGTGTGACTGTCCCAATCGGATTTTGCAGTGCCCGAATTTTCTTTCGGCATCGCTGGTCGCTTCGCCGAGAAAATTCGACCGCTTCAACTCCAACGGCTCACTGTATCCGTCCCCGACGGCGTGAGCCGTTGTCCCCCTCGCGGGCGCTTCGGTTTCAAATCCTTTCGACAACAAACATAAAAGACAGGCTTTGCCTGTCTTTTTGTTTTGGCGGAGAAGGAGGGATTTGAACCCTCGCGCCAGTTGCCCGACCTACACCCTTAGCAGGGGCGCCTCTTCACCACTTGAGTACTTCTCCGTGCTGTGAAAATATCAATTATTATTAAATTCCCAAGTAGCGTTGGCGGAGAGAGTGGGATTCGAACCCACGTGGGCTTGCACCCAAACGGTTTTCAAGACCGCCTCGTTATGACCGCTTCGATATCTCTCCGTATATGAATTGGCTGGTTTATTCTATTGTTATTCTCTTATACAGACTCGGCTCCGCCCCGTTATGTCCGGTTTGCGGTGCCCGAAACAAATTTTCGCATCCTCACGGATGCTCCATTTCTTTCGACCGCTGCACGAACTCAACCTCGCTCCTCCCGTCGCTGACGGCGCTCGGTTTCGTTCCCGCTTCGCATTCGCCAAAGGCGAATTCTCGTCGTAGACGAGATATCTCTCCGTATATGAATTGGCTGGTTTATTCTATTGTTGCCTAAAACACCGCCTGCATATCCAACTGCAGTCGGCACGCATTAGGATACCACAAACAATCAGCTTTGTCAAGTGAATTTTGGTTTTTTGCCGGGATGTTGGGGTTCTTTTTTATTTTTTTGCTATTATATCATATTTTTTTCGCAGCTCAATGGGAGCATACGCCTTTTTTGCACGGCGTATACCTTGGTTTCCCATGTCCTCCTCACGGTTGATTCTTGTTATCTCCGCCGGCATATCAGATACAAAGCAGTTGGCAAGCATCTCGTAGCTGCCGTCCACGTCTTTTTCCGCTTTTTCAAAATGGACAAAAAGCGTATCGCCCAAAACGTCTCCCATAGTAAACCCAATGCAACGATCATCACAAAAGAGCAGTCCGCCCCTCAATCCAAACTTTGAAAAATCCTCAAAAACCTGCAAGATGATTCTTTTTTCCGCCAGCAGCATTTTGTCAGATCCATCCGTATCAAATTTTTTCAGAAAAAACTCACGGGCTTTTACGGCGTTTTCATTATTCATACGTTCATAGCGCCAGTTGGGATTGTTTGCTCTGAATTTGTTGATTCGGTTCTTCTTTTTGTGCAGTTCTCTCCCCTTCAGCTCCTGAAATACAGTCCTGTCATAAATATAATCACTCCAGTCCTCCACTTCTTTTGCTTTCTTGTCTTTGAAAAATTCCACTCCTGCCTCTGGCACAAACAAAAACCTTGGTTCAACACCTTTTTCCGCACAATATTCTTCAATCAGATAAATTGACTCTCCAATTTCCATCTCACCCACAGGCAGCAAAAAGAATACGTTTCCTTCAGGATCCATACCTTTGACAAAAACGGTGTTGTTTCTTATACACTTTGTGTAGCTATAATATTCTTTCCACAAAAACATTCCGCACAGCGTATAGTCACAGGTACCATAGCCCCATTTTTCGCATATTTGACGAAGTGCGGGAATATCTTTTGGTGTAATAACAGAAAATTCAAGCATAAAAGCACCTGTTTTTAAAAAAAGGATTTTTTGTATTTTTTGAGAAAAACGGCGGACAGATGAACTGTCCGCCGTTTGATAACATTATTTTGCTAAAATAGCTTATTTAATGTCGATAACAACGCCTGAGCCAACAGTTCTGCCGCCCTCACGGATAGCAAAACGGAGACCCTTTTCGATAGCGATGGGAGTGATAAGCTCAACGCCCATATCTACGTTATCGCCGGGACGGCACATCTCAACGCCTTCGGGAAGGGTGATAACGCCGGTAACGTCGGTAGTTCTGAAGTAGAACTGAGGACGGTAGCCGGGGAAGAAGGGTTTATGACGTCCGCCTTCTTTCTCAGTAAGAACGTAAACCTGGCCTACGAACTTGGTGTGAGGAAGAATGGAACCGGGTTTTGCAAGAACCTGACCTCTCTCGATGTCGGTCTTCTTTACGCCACGGAGGAGGCAGCCGATATTGTCGCCGGCCTCTGCAAAGTCAAGCAGTTTGCGGAACATCTCGATACCGGTAACAACGGTCTTGGTGGACTCTTCTGCGAGACCAACGATCTCAACCTCATCAGACATTTTGACAACGCCTCTCTCAACTCTACCGGTAGCAACGGTGCCACGGCCGGAGATGGAGAACACGTCCTCAACGGGCATGATGAAGGGAAGGTCGTCATTACGTGCAGGAGTGGGGATATAATCATCAACTGCAGCCATGAGCTCACGGATAGGAGCGTATACAGCATCGTTGATATCAGTGTTCTCAGAGGTGAGAGCATCTCTTGCGGAGCCCTTGATGATGGGAATTTCATCACCGGGGAAGTCGTACTCGGAGAGAAGGTCTCTAACTTCCATCTCAACGATCTCGAGGAGCTCGGGGTCGTCAACGAGGTCACACTTGTTGAGGAATACTACCATTGCGGGAACGCCAACCTGACGTGCGAGCAGGATGTGCTCACGAGTCTGCTGCATAGGACCGTCGGTAGCTGCAACAACCAGGATTGCGCCGTCCATCTGTGCTGCGCCGGTGATCATGTTCTTTACATAGTCAGCGTGGCCCGGGCAGTCAACGTGTGCGTAGTGACGGTTTTCGGTCTCGTACTCAACGTGACGGGTGTTGATTGTGATTCCTCTTGCTTTTTCCTCAGGTGCGTTGTCTATCTGATCGTATGCGAGGAACTCGATCTTGTCGTAGTTAAGTGCAAGAGTCTTGGTGATAGCTGCAGTAAGAGTGGTTTTGCCGTGGTCAACGTGGCCGATAGTACCAATGTTAACGTGGGGCTTTGTTCTTTCGAATTTAGCTTTTGCCATTACAATTTCCTCCAATTTGTTTTGTTATTATTTTTTATTATATCAATATTTTCGCCTATGTCAAGAGGTTATTACACCTAAAATCACTGCTGTTTGTTGTTTGTAATAGCTTCCAGCACGGATTTGGGAACAACTTCGTAGTGACTGGGCTCCATGACGTACTGTCCTCTGCCCTGTGTCTTGGAACGAAGGTCGGTTGCATAACCAAACATCTGCGACAGCGGTACACTGGCAACAACCTGATGTCCGCCTGAAATAGACTCCATCTCCTTGATCTGGCCTCTTCTGGAGTTGATGTCACCTATAACGTCTCCGAGATAATCCTCTGACACGATAACAACAACCTTCATGATGGGCTCGGTAAGGATGGCGCCCGCCTTCTTCATCCCATGCTTGAATGCCATTCAACCGGCAATCTTGAACGCCATTTCAGAAGAGTCAACCTCGTGATAAGAGCCGCCTGTAAGGGTGACCTTTACGTCAACAACGTTGTAGCCCGCAACAACGCCAGAAAGCATTGCGCCGCGGATACCTGCATCAACTGCGGGGATGTATTCCTTGGGAACGTCACCGCCGGTGATCTTGTTGACAAACTCATAGCCCTTGCCCGGGTTGGGTTCGACTGTAATAATGACGTGACCGTACTGACCTTTACCGCCGGACTGGCGTGCGTACTTGCAGTTTTCTTCTGCTGTGCCGGTGATGGTCTCACGGTAGGAAACCTGAGGTTTGCCAACGTTTGCCTCAACTCTGAACTCACGCAGAAGTCTGTCTACGATGATCTCAAGGTGAAGCTCGCCCATGCCGGCGATGATTGTCTGACCTGTCTCCTCGTCTGTATACGCCTTGAATGTGGGATCTTCCTCTGCAAGCTTTGCAAGAGCGATACCCATTTTTTCCTGTCCTGCTTTTGTCTTGGGCTCGATTGCCACTCGGATAACGGGATCGGGAAATTCCATTGACTCAAGGACAATGGGTGCTTTTTCATCACAGAGAGTGTCGCCGGTGGTGGTATTCTTTACACCAACCACTGCTGCAATCTCACCTGCTCTGATCTCCTCGACATCCTCACGGTGGTTTGCGTGCATCAAAAGTATTCTGCCCAATCTCTCACGGGTGCCCTTGGTACTGTTGTACACGGTACTGCCCGCCTTGACTGTGCCGGAATACACTCTGACAAAGCAGATCTTGCCTACGAAAGGATCGGTTGCGATCTTGAACGCAAGAGCAGAGAAGGGCTCATTGTCATCCGTAGGTCTTGTAGTTTCTTCTTCGGTCTTGCTGTCCACACCTGTAATATCAGGAACATCAATAGGTGAGGGCAGGTAATCCACGATAGCGTCAAGGAGTTTTTGAACTCCTTTGTTCTTGTAGGAGGTGCCGCATACAACGGGAACCATTTTTCCTGCAATGGTTGCCTGACGGATAGCTGTTTTGAT
This sequence comes from Eubacteriales bacterium, assembly GCA_045538555.1. Taxonomy (GTDB): domain Bacteria; phylum Bacillota; class Clostridia; order Oscillospirales; family CAG-382; genus Coliplasma. The sequence goes on along the minus strand of JAZSRP010000004.1, from coordinate 151,879 downwards.
ATCCGCCTGCGGAATCTCCTCGCCCTCCAGGAATTTCATGAGAAGCTCGTCGTCAAAATCAGCGACCTGCTCCAGCATTCCCTGGTGATACTGTTCTGCCTTGTCTTTCAGGTCGGCAGGAATCTCACGCTCCTCGATTTTTTCGCCGAGGTCGTCAAGATAATAGTATGCCTTCATCTTGACAAGATCGATAATTCCAACAAAATCCGACTCTGCTCCGATGGGAAGCTGAATGGGAACAGCATTGGCCTTGAGACGGTCTTTTATCATATCAACGACACGATAAAAGTTTGCACCGGTGATGTCCATCTTGTTGACGTAACACATACGGGGCACTCCGTACTTGTCGGCCTGTCTCCACACAGTCTCAGACTGGGGCTCGACGCCACCCTTTGCGCAGAGTACGGTGACCGAGCCGTCAAGAACACGAAGAGATCTCTCAACCTCTACCGTAAAGTCAACGTGGCCCGGAGTGTCAATGATGTTGATACGGTGTTCTTTCCAAAAACAGGTGGTTGCTGCAGAGGTGATGGTAATTCCCCTCTCCTGCTCCTGCTCCATCCAGTCCATCGCAGCGGAACCGTCGTGAGTCTCACCGATTTTGTGCGTTTTGTGAGTGTAGAACAGTATTCTTTCTGTTGTTGTCGTTTTTCCCGCGTCTATATGAGCCATGATCCCGATGTTTCGGGTCTTCTCGAGCGGAGTCTGTCTAGGCATAAAATTCTCCTTAGCTTTTGTTGGCAGTATAGCTTTTGCAAATAATTACCAGCGGTAATGTGCAAATGCTTTGTTTGCTTCTGCCATCTTGTGGGTGTCGTCTTTTTTCTTGACTGCACCGCCGGTACCGTTTACGGCATCCATGATCTCGGCAGCAAGACGCTCACACATTCTTCTGTCACTTCTGTTTCTTGCATAAGTGATGAGCCAGCGAAGACCGAGAGTCTGTCTTCTCTCAGCGCGTACTTCCATAGGTACCTGGTAGTTGGAGCCACCTCTGCGGACAGCTTTTACTTCCAAAGCGGGCATGATGTTGTCAAGAGCTTTTTTGAACTGCTCAAGAGGATCATTGCCGGTCTTCTGCTCGACGATTGCAAATGCATCATACACGATTGCCTGAGCTGTGCTCTTCTTTCCGTCGTACATAATGTTGTTGATCAGCTTGGTTACCAGCTGAGAATTGTACATAGGATCAGGCAATACTTCTCTTTTGAAACCGTGTTCTCTTCTGGGCACTGTACTTCCCTCCTTCATAAAGATAGCGTTTTACGCTTCAATGAAATCACAGGTACTCGAAAATCTTCTTCCCGTAAGTGCCGATCGGTCAAATCTTTTGCGTATTTTTCTAATCAGCACATGGTAACGAAAAATTCGTTCCTGATTTTGTGAGACCTTATTTCTTGGGTCTCTTGGCGCCGTACTTGGAGCGGGACTGATTTCTGTTTGCCACGCCCTGAGTATCCAGCTTACCGCGGATGATGTGGTAACGTACACCGGGAAGGTCTTTTACTCTTCCGCCTCTGATAAGCACTACAGAGTGCTCCTGAAGATTGTGTCCGATACCGGGAATGTAGGCCGTAACCTCCAGACCGTTGGTCAGTCTTACTCTGGCAATCTTTCTCTGAGCGGAGTTCGGCTTTTTAGGTGTTTTGATCGCAACCTTGGTGCATACTCCTCTCTTCTGAGGGCTGGACAGATCAATCGCAACGTTCTTGATGGTGTTGGTGCCTCTCTGCAGAGCAGGTGACTTGGACTTGTAGGTTTTGTCCTGTCTTCCGTACTTTACGAGCTGATTGAATGTAGGCATTGTTTTCCTCCTTTCCCACATAATACGCAACATTTTGATTATACTTGAACACTTCAATGTTGTCAATGGTATTTTTGCCCATTTTGACGAAATAACGCCGGTTCTTTTGGAAAAAACACACTAAACAGTCTCTGTAATAATGGCTGTCGGCACTTCAGTGCCTGCTTTTTCCGCAAGCTGGGCAGAATTGAAATGAGTATCCAAACTGACGCCCTTGGCTTTGGACAACTCATTTTTTACCTTGCGGACAAACATCGGATCTGCATCCTTGGCAAGGTATACTTTCACAGCTTTTCCGCAGCGAACGAGTTTTGAAAACTGGTTAAATCCGGCAAAACTGCGTCGACTGTCCGAACTGTCGCTCATTTTTTGCATTTCCTTTCATCGGCGACCCTGCCGTCTCATGCGACAGCAGGGACCCAATTCTTTTTTGTTTTTTGCTCTTTACTCAGCGTCGTAGATTCCCTCGCCGGTGTCATTGGAGTCACCGGTATCTACCTGTACGTCACGATACATCTGCATACCGGTTCCCGCAGGGATCAGTTTGCCGATGATGACGTTTTCCTTCAGGCCGAGGAGAGGATCCTTTTTGCCCTTGATGGCTGCCTCTGCCAGTACCTTTGTGGTCTCCTGGAAGGATGCGGCAGACAGGAAAGACTCTGTAGAAAGGGACGCTTTTGTGATACCAAGCAGCTGATTGGTTCCTTCTGCAAGCATCTTGGGTGTCTCCTCGGGATGCTCCGCATTGTACTGCTCAACAGCTTTGTTTTCGGCAAAGAAATCCGAAACGTCTGCCAGTGAACCAACCAAAAGGTTGGTGTCGCCGCAGGAATCTATGCGGATCTTGCGTGTCATCTGACGTGCAATGACCTCGATGTGCTTATCGGCGATCTCAACCGCCTGCAGACGGTATACTCTCTGAATCTCTTTGATAATGTACTCATAAACAGCATCAAGACCCTTGATACGCAAAATATCTGCAGGACACTCGGTGCCGTCTGTAAGTTTCTGGCATTTCTTGACCTTTGCGCCATCCTCCACAATGATCTTGGTCAGAAGAGGAACGCCGATCGCCTTTTCCTCTCCCGTCTCGTCGTCGGTAACGATGATCTGCTTGGTCTTTTTGCTGCTCTCAATTCTGACGGTGCCGTCAAACTCAGAAAGCACAGCGGTCTTTTTGGGTTTTCTTGCCTCAAAGATCTCCTCAACTCTGGGAAGACCTTGAGTGATATCTCCACCTGCAACACCGCCGCTGTGGAAGGTTCTCATAGTCAGCTGAGTACCCGGCTCTCCGATGGACTGAGCCGCAATGATACCTACTGCTTCACCGATATTTACGGGTTTGCCGCTGGTCATATCGGCACCATAGCAGTGGATACATACTCCGTGTTTTGCACGGCAGTTGATAAGAGAACGGATGTGAACCCTGGTGATGCCTGCTTTGAGGATCTGCTTGACCTGCTTTTCGTTGATCATCTCATCATCGCCAACAATGACCTCTCCGGTCTGGGGATCTACCACCTCACCGATGGTATAGCGGCCAAGGAGACGGTCCTCAAACGGCTCGATAACCTCTTCTTTTCCGCTTCCGGGCAAAACGTCAACGATTCTGCTGACCCAGAGACCCTCTGAGTCATGGCAGTTATCCTCACGGATAATAACATCCTGTGAAACGTCAACAAGACGACGAGTCAGATAACCCGAGTCAGCGGTACGGAGCGCCGTATCCGCAAGGCCTTTTCTTGCACCCCTTGCCGCGGTAAAGTACTCAAGGATCTTCATACCCTCGCGGAAGTTTGCTTTGATAGGCATCTCAATGGTTTTACCGGTAGCACTGGCCATAAGTCCGCGCATACCGGCAAGCTGTCTGATCTGCTTGATCGAACCTCTCGCTCCGGAAACTGCCATCATGTTGATGGGGTTGTATTTGTCAAGGTTTCTCTGCAGAGCGGTTGCAACGTCCTTGGTACACTCGTCCCAAACGCTGACAACACGCTGGCTGCGCTCCTCGTCGGAAAGAAGACCCTTGCGGTAGAAATCGGTGATGAGATCAACCTTCTGCTCTGCTGCCTCAAGGAGTCCCTTCTTCTCGGGAGGAATGGTCATATCATAAACCGAAATGGTAATTGCGCCCTTGGTGGAATATTTGAATCCCTGTGCTTTCATCTTGTCCAGCACCTCGCAGGTAACTGCGGCGCCGTGATACTTGATACATCTGTCAACGATGGTGGCAAGTTCACTGTTGGTGGTGGCAAAATCGATCTCAAGCTTGAAATCGTTTTCGGGCTTGGTTCTGTCAACAAAGCCCAGATCCTGAGGAATGGGATCGTTGAAGATAAGACGGCCGAGGGTTGTCTCGGTGATGCCGGTGCGCTCAACACCGTCAATAACCTTGGTGATCCTGACCTTGATCTTGGCGTGGAGACCCAGATATCCGTTCTCGTACGCCATCATTGCTTCATCCTTGCTGCCAAAATACTTGCCCTCGCCGGGTTCACCCGCTTTGTCGAGGGTGAGGAAGAAGGATCCCAGCACCATATCCTGTGAGGGAACGGTAACCGCACGTCCGTTTACCGGCTTGAGCAGATTGTTGGGAGAAAGCATGAGGAATCTTGCCTCTGCCTGCGCCTCCGCAGAAAGAGGAACGTGAACAGGCATCTGGTCGCCGTCAAAGTCGGCGTTGAATGCGGGACATACCAGAGGATGAAGCTTGATAGCTCTGCCCTCAACGAGTATGGGCTCAAATGCCTGAATAGAAAGTCTGTGAAGTGTAGGTGCACGGTTGAGAAGAACGGGGTGCTCTTTGATAACAACCTCCAGTGCATCCCAAACCTCGGGATTTGCACGCTCAACACGTTTTTTTGCATCCTTGATATTGGAGGACTTGCCGGTAGCAACAAGCTGCTTCATAACAAAGGGCTTGAACAGCTCCAGCGCCATCTCCTTGGGCAGACCGCACTGATAAATTTTCAGCTCGGGGCCTACCACGATAACAGAACGGCCTGAATAGTCAACACGCTTGCCCAGCAGGTTCTGTCTGAAGCGTCCCTGCTTGCCTCGCAGCATCTCGGAAAGAGATTTGAGGGGGCGGTTGTTGGGGCCAACCACAGGGCGGCCTCTTCTGCCGTTGTCAATAAGTGCGTCAACCGCCTCCTGGAGCATACGCTTCTCGTTGCGAATGATGATATCGGGAGCTTCAAGCTCCATCAGCTTCATCAGACGGTTGTTACGGTTGATAACTCTGCGGTACAGGTCGTTGAGGTCAGAAGTAGCAAATCTGCCGCCGTCCAGCTGTACCATGGGACGGATCTCGGGAGGGATGACAGGCAATGCCTCAAGAATCATCCACTCGGGGCGGTTGCCGGAAAGGCGGAATGCCTCCACAACCTCCAAACGCTTGATATCTCTCACCTTGCGCTGTCCCTGCGCTGTGAGAAGCTCTTTTTTCAGATGCTCGGACTCGGCTTCCAGATCGATCTCGGCCAAAAGCTTTTTGACTGCTTCTGCACCCATTCCTGCCTGGAAATCGTCCTCGTATTTCTCACGATACTCTCTGTACTGAGTCTCTGTGAGAAGCTGATATTTTGCAAGAGGAGTCTCACCGGGATCAGTGACGATATACTGTGCAAAATAGAGAACCTTTTCAAGCACCTTGGGTGAGAGGTTCAGCAGCAAACCCATTCTGGAGGGAATAGCTCTAAAATACCAGATGTGGGAAACGGGAGCAGCCAGCTCCACGTGACCCATTCTCTCGCGTCGAACGCGGCTTGTGGTGATCTCAACTCCGCATTTTTCGCAGATCTTGCCCTTGTAGCGGGCGCCTCTCTTGTATTTTCCGCAGTGGCATTCCCAGTCCTTGGTAGGCCCAAAAATACGCTCACAGAAAAGTCCGTCTCTCTCGGGCTTGAGAGTCCTGTAGTTGATGGTCTCGGGCTTTTTTACCTCGCCGTAGGACCAGGATCTGATCATTTCCGGAGAAGCAAGTCCGATTTGTATGGACTCAAATTCAATGTTTTTTTCCATTATCGCATCTCCTTATCAGTCATCGTTATCATTTTCGTCATAGACAAAAACTTCTTCATCAAGAGCATCGCCGTCATCGTCGGAATCGTCAGCAACAACGCCCTCCTCATCATCGTACATGATGTCGTCGGGATTCTCGAGCACGCTCTTGCCAAGCTCGGAGTCGCTGAATTGCTTCTCGTCGCCGGGCTCGTCATCAGAATAATCCTTGAGAGGAATCTCCACGTCATTTTTATCAAGCACTCTCACATCCAGTGCAAGAGACTGAAGCTCTTTTGCCAGCACCTTGAAAGATGCGGGAACACCGGGAGTGGGAATGTTCTGACCCTTGACGATGGCCTCGTAGGTCTTTACACGGCCCTTGATATCGTCGGACTTGACGGTGAGGATCTCCTGCAGGGTATACGCTGCGCCGTACGCCTCAAGCGCCCAGACCTCCATCTCACCGAAACGCTGGCCGCCAAACTGAGCTTTACCGCCCAAGGGCTGCTGGGTAACCAATGAGTAGGGACCGGTGGAACGTGCATGGATTTTGTCATCAACCAAGTGGTGCAGCTTGAGGAAGTACATATAACCCACGGTAACAGGGTTGTCAAAAGGCATACCCGTACGTCCGTCATAAAGCACTGTCTTTCCGTCAACAACCTTGACCTGCTTGTCAGCACGCATCTGCTCAAAGGTCTCTCTGTTGTCTGCTATCCACTCGGGAGTAAGTTTTTCGATATGAACGTTGCCGTCATCATCGGCAACCTCTTTGTAGAGTGCCTTGCCCTCTGCGGTCTCAAAATACTCAAGATCGCGGTAGAGGTTGGCTTTGCTGAGGCATTCTTCGATATCTTTTTCGTTTGCGCCGTCAAATACGGGAGTCATGACCTTCCAGCCAAGACTCTTTGCCGCACGGCCAAGGTGAACCTCAAGCACCTGACCGATATTCATACGGGAAGGTACGCCCAGAGGATTGAGAACGATATCAAGAGGAGTGCCGTCGGGAAGGAAAGGCATATCCTCGCTGGGAAGAATACGGGAAATAACACCCTTGTTACCGTGGCGGCCCGCCATTTTGTCGCCCACAGAGATCTTTCTCTTTTGCGCAACGTAAACTCTGGCAACCTTGATAACACCGGGAGACAACACGTCGCAGTCCTCACGGGAGAAGACCTGAACGTCAACAACGATACCCGACTCGCCATGAGGCAGCTTGAGAGAAGTATCTCTCACCTCGCGCGCTTTCTCGCCAAAAATAGCTCTCAGCAGTCTTTCCTCTGCGGTCAGCTCGGTCTCGCCCTTGGGGGTGACCTTTCCTACCAGGATATCGCCCGAATGCACCTCTGCGCCAACACGGATGATACCGTCGGCATCAAGATCCCTCAGTGCATCGTCGCCCACATTGGGAAGCTCACGGGTGATCTCCTCGGGTCCAAGCTTGGTGTCGCGGGACTCGCAGTAATATTCTTCAATATGAATAGATGTATATACGTCATCTCTTACAAGACGCTCGTTGAGCAGAACAGCGTCCTCGTAGTTATAACCCTCCCAGGTCATAAATCCGATGAGAACGTTCTTGCCCAGTGCCACCTCACCATGGTCGGTTGCGGGGCCGTCTGCAACAATGTCGCCTGCATGGATGCGCTCGCCCTTGGATACAACAGGCCTCTGGTTGACACAGGTACCCTGGTTGCTGCGCTTGAATTTGATGAGCTTGTACACGTCGGCTCTGCCGTCGTCGGTCCTGACCACCACGTTGTCAGAGGAGACGCTCTCAACGATACCGTCACGCTTGCAAAGCACCAATACTCCGCTGTCGTACGCAGCTTTGTACTCCATACCGGTGCCGATGATAGGGGCCTCGTTGATCATGAGAGGCACTGCCTGCTTCTGCATGTTGGAGCCCATGAGCGCACGGGTGTTATCGTCGTTTTCGAGGAAGGGGATCATTGCGGTAGCAACGGATACCACCATTTTGGGCGAAACGTCCATCAGGTCGATCTTTGTTGCCTCAAACTCAAGGATCTCATCTCTGTGACGGGCAACCACCTTGCGGTTGAGAAAATGTCCGTCCTCGCTTATGGGCTCGTTTGCGGTCGCAACCACGTACTCGTCCTCAGCATCCGCAGAGAGATAAACCACGTCCTTGGTAACCACACCATTTTTAACAACGCGGTAGGGCGCCTCGATAAATCCAAACTTGTTGACCTTTGCAAAAGTAGCAAGAGAGGAGATAAGACCGATATTGGGACCCTCGGGAGTCTCGATGGGACACATTCTGCCGTAATGGGTATAGTGAACGTCACGAACCTCAAAGCTTGCTCTGTCTCTGGAGAGACCTCCGGGACCAAGTGCGGAGAGACGTCGTTTGTGGGTCAGCTCTGCCAAGGGGTTGGCCTGATCCATAAACTGGGACAGAGGGCTGGAACCAAAGAAATCGCGGATAGCGGAAACAATGGGTCTGATGTTGATGAGGGACTGAGGAGTGACGGTGTCAATATCCTGAGTAGTCATCTTTTCCTTGACGATCTTGTCCATCTTGGAAAATCCGATTCTCAGCTGGTTGAGCAAAAGCTCACCCACAGAGCGGAGACGGCGGTTGCCAAGGTGGTCGATATCGTCTACCTTGCCGATTCCGTGGGCAAGACAGATGAGATAGTTGACTGATGCAAAGATGTCATCAACGGTGATGTGCTTGCAAATAAGCTCATCTCTTGCAGCGTCAATTGCTTTTTTGAACGCATCAACGTCCGAGATTCCCACCTCGGAAATAATACGCATCAGAGGCTCAACGGAGACGTACTCACCAAGACCGAGAATCTCATCGGAGATACCGGTCACTGCGCTTGCGTCAACGCAGCGGTTGTTGAACACCTTGACTTCAACGGGAGTTTCTTCTTCAAATACGGTGAGATAAACCTCGCATACACCGGCTCTCTCCACTGCTTCCGCTTCGGAGCGGGAGAGCTTGCGGCCTGCTTCGTAGATGATCTCGCCGGTAATGGGGCTGATACAGTCACGGGACAGAGTATGTCCGGTGATACGCTTTGCCAGCGCCAGTTTTTTGTTGAACTTGTATCTGCCCACAGGGGAAATATCGTATCTTCTTTCATCAAAGAAGAGGTTGTTGATGAGAATCTGCGCACTCTCAACGATGGGGGGATCGCCGGGACGAAGCTTGCGGTAGATCTCCTTGAGCGCCTCATCGACGGGATTGGTCATACCACCGGACTGGATGATGCGGTCAACCTCTGCAAGCATGGTGTCTTTTTCAAAAGTTGCCTTGAGGATCGTCTCATCGCCAAAGCGGTCAAGAATCTCCTCGTTGCTGCCCAGACCAAAAGCGCGCAAAAGCACCGTAATGGGAATTTTACGGTTTTTGTCAATTCTGACATAAAATATATCGGAACTGTCTGTCTCATACTCAAGCCATGCTCCGCGGTAAGGGATCACGGTGGAGGAGAGCAGTTTTTTTCCTGATTTGTCATCGGTTGCGGCATAATAGATGCCGGGTGAGCGGACGATCTGTGAAACAATAACACGCTCCGCACCATTGATAATAAAGGTGCCGCTATCCGTCATCAACGGAAAATCGCCCATATAGATCTCTTGATCTTTGATCTCGTTGGTGATCTTGTTTGTCAACCTCACCGTCACCTTAAACGGTGTGGCATAGTTGAGGTCACGCTCTTTACATTCCTCGACGCTGTATTTGGGTGTCTCATCAAGAGAATAATCTACAAACTCGATGATGAGGTTTCCCGAATAGTCAGCCATCGGCGAAATATCCTCAAGCACGCTCTTGATATCTCTCTCTACAAACTCCTTGAAGGACTTCTTTTGCACTTCAATGAGATTGGGGATCTCAAGAACCTCATCGTTCTTGGAAAAAGACATACGCAATGTTTTTCCGAGAAGCTGCTCTTTCACCATATCAACCAATCACTCCATTCGATTTTTTTGCCTGTCGGCAATATTTCCGCAGCACGGTACGCAACGCATTATCTCAGCCGCAGGGCCTGCGTGCAACGTTCCCCTGCCCGTGCTGTCAAAAAACAAGGGTACACCATACGCATTATAATGCAGTTTATTATACTATCACAGTTTTCAATAGGTGTCAATAGCTTTTTACGATTTTTATGTAAAAAATTTACTTTTTTCACTTTTTCACATTTTTTGCAAAAAACACACCGATTGACAGCTTTTCGGCGGTGTGTTATTATATTATTAAATATGGAACGGAATCCGAAAAAAGGCGGTGCTGTAATGCCCAGATCCGCAAACCAAAAGAAAAAGCTTTTTATACTCTCCCAAATATTTGAAAAAGAAACCGACGCCTCGTCGCCCCTTACTCTCCGACAGCTCATTGACAAGCTGGCGCTGTGCGGCATCAAGGCCGAGCGCAAAAGCATTTATCAGGACATAGAGGCGCTGCGGGAGCTGGGGTTGGACATTGTCACGGTCAAAGCAAAAAACACGGGATACTACTTGGCTTCACGACGATTTGAGCTGCCGGAGCTCAAGCTTTTGGTAGACTCGGTGTGCGCTTCAAAGTTTGTAACGCAAAAAAAGAGTGAAGAGCTGGTGAAAAAGCTGGCGTCATTTGGGTCGCCTTCAGAGCAAAAAAGTCTCCGCCGGGAGGTCTACGTTTCAAACCGCACAAAAACATCAAACGAAAAGATCTATTATGCAGTTGATGCTCTCCACGAGGCAATGAACAGGGATCTGTCCGTCAGCTTTGTTTATTTCAGTTGGAACGAAAAAAAAGAGCAGGTTTTGCGCAACGGCGGGAACCCCTATCACGTGAGCCCGTGGTCACTTGTCTGGGATGACAACAACTACTATCTGGTAGGCGTTGACGAATCCAAAAACGAGGTTCGCCACTACCGTGTGGACAAAATGAAATCAGTCTCCATACTTGACACAAAGCGCACCGGAAAAGAAAGGTTTGAAAAATACGATCTCGGTGCCTACACCGACGGCATGTTTGGAATGTTTGGCGGCCGGCGGGAAACGGTGACCCTATCCTGCAAAAACAGTCTCGCCAACGTGATCATTGACCGGTTTGGAAAAGAACTGCCTTTTTTTGACGACGGAGACCGGTTTAGAGTTACGGTAAAAGTGGTGGCAAGCCCCATGTTTTTTGGTTGGGTGTTGAGCTTTGGCGGTGACGTAAAAATACTGTCACCCCAATCGGCAGTGGAAAAACTGAAAGAGCTGAAAAACGCGTGAACTGCCGGTGCCAAATATTTTTTGTTTTGTATTGACGGCAAAAAAATAATGTGTTATAATAAAAAAAGAATTTTTATCGGAGGTTTCACAATGGAACATATCAAGACAATCAAGACTCGCAATCTTTGTGACAGCGCAAAGAACGGCGGTTGCGGCGAGTGCCAGACTTCCTGCCAGTCCGCTTGCAAGACAAGCTGCGGTATTGCAAACCAGCAGTGCGAGAACAAGGACAATAACGACTGATTTTTTCGGAATTAAAGCCGCCGCAGGGCGGCTTTTTTCGTGATTGGAGATTTGTTTATGATACACCAATACAAGCTGGGCGGATACAACATCGTCCTTGACGTATGCTCCGGTGCCATCCACGTGGTTGACGATATTGCGTACGATATTATTTCTTTGTACCAAAGCAAAAGCAAGTGCTGCATCGTCTCGGAAATGGAAACAAAATACCTCAACACTGAGGGCATCACCTCAGAGAGCATCAAAGAATGCTATGATCAGATCACAGAGCTGAAAAACAAAAAAGAGCTTTTTGCTCCCGACACATTTGAATCCATGGCGGGACAGCTCAAAGCAAAAACCTCCGGTGTCATAAAAGCACTCTGCCTCCACGTTGCCCACACCTGCAATCTCAACTGCTCTTATTGCTTTGCATCTCAAGGCAAATACCACGGCGACCGTGCAGTCATGAGTTTTGAGGTGGGCAAGCGGGCATTGGATTTTTTGGTGGAGAACTCCGGCTCCCGCAAAAACCTTGAGGTGGACTTTTTCGGCGGCGAACCGCTGATGAATTTTGACGTAGTAAAGCAGCTGGTTGCCTACGCCAGAAGCATCGAGAAGGAAAAAAACAAGAATTTCAGGTTTACGCTCACCACCAATGGGGTTCTCATCGACGATGACGTCATTGAGTTTGCCAACAAAGAGATGAGCAACGTGGTGTTGAGCCTTGACGGCAGAAAAGAGATCCACGACAGATACCGTGTGGACTATGCCGGAAACGGAAGCTGGGAGAAGATCGTTCCCAAATTTCAACGCCTTGTGGAAAAACGGGGCGGAAAGAATTATTATATGCGTGGCACCTTTACACACGCAAACCCCGATTTTTTGGAAGACATAAAGCAAATGCTGGAGCTGGGATTTTCGGAGCTCAGCATGGAGCCGGTAGTATGCGCCCCCGGCGACAAGGAGGAGCTGACCCGGGAGGATCTTCCCGTCCTGCTTGACCAGTATGAAAAGCTGGCGGAGCTGATGATCAAGCGGGACGAAGAAGGCAAGCCGTTTACCTTCTATCACTATATGATTGATCTCAGCGGCGGCCCATGTATTTACAAGAGGATCTCCGGCTGCGGATCGGGTACCGAATATATGGCGGTGACCCCCTGGGGAGACCTGTACCCCTGCCATCAGTTTGTGGGTGACGAAAAATTCCTGCTGGGCAACGTTTTTGACGGAGTTTCCAACAAAGAGATTCAAAAGCAATTTTTGAATTGCAATGTGTACGCACGTCCCGACTGCTCGGACTGCTGGGCAAAGCTCTACTGCTCGGGAGGTTGCGCCGCCAACGCATACCACTCCACGGGAAGCGTCACCGGGGTATACAAATACGGCTGCGAGCTGTTCAGAAAACGCATGGAATGTGCCATTATGGTTGCGGTTCACCGCAGTTTTTCGGAGTAGTTTTTTATGAAAACACCTATCTGCGACTTTGTCAGCCAGTACAAAAAAAGAGGATTTGTCCGCGCTCATATGCCGGGGCACAAAGGCTCGGGAGTGATAGAAAGTTTTGACATCACAGAGATCCCCGGCGCCGACAGTCTGTACGAGGCAAACGGTATTATCAAACAAAGCGAGTCTTTTGCGGGTTCCTTTTTCGGCGCACACACCTTTTTTGGCACCGAGGGATCCTCTCAGTGCATTCGCGCCATGATTTGGCTTGTGTCTGCATACGCAAAAAGCAAAAATCAAGAACCGATTATACTGGCAGCAAGAAACGTTCACCGTTCATTTGTCAGCGGTGCGGCGATGGTGGGCTGCAGAGTGGAGTGGATGTATTCCCGTGAGGAGCAAAGCTTCCTTTCCTGCAGGATCGATCCCCAATCCGTGGAGGAAATGATAAAAAAACACAACCCATCAGCGGTATACCTCACCTCTCCGGATTATTTGGGAAACCTGCAGGACGTGGAGGGAATCAGCGCCGTTTGCAAAAAGCACGGTGTGCTGTGTGTCGTCGACAATGCTCACGGAGCATACCTCAAGTTTTTGCCTCAAAGCCATCACCCGATGGACCTTGGAGCAGACGTATGCTGCGATTCGGCACACAAGACCCTGCCGGTTCTGACAGGAGGAGCATATCTCCACGTCAGCAAGAGCGCACCCTGTTTTTTGAGTGAGAATGCAAAGGAAGCAATGAGCATTTTTGGCTCTACCAGCCCGTCCTATATCATTCTTCAATCCCTTGACAACGCAAACGTATATCTCCAATCGGCAAAAAAACGGATGGCGGTTTTTTTGCCGCAGGCGGAGGAGTTGAAAAGCTTTTTGGTATCGATGGGTCACACCTTGACAGGGGACGAGCCCCTCAAAATCACTGTCAGCACAAAAAAATTTGGGTATGAGGGAACCGAGTTTGCCAAGCTTTTGGAAAAAAACGGAGTTATGTGCGAATATGCAGATCCCGACCATCTGGTGCTGATGCTGACTCCAAAAAACAAAAATCATCTTGACATCATCAAAAATGCATTTTTGCAAATAGAAAAACGCAATCCCATCACAAAAAAGCCCCCTGTTTTTGTGCCGTCACAAGCAGCAACGGATATACGGAGCGCAATGATGAGCCCACGCGAGACCGTTGGAAGAGAAGAGAGCCGCGGCAGGATCGCGGCAGACTCGGGCATTTCCTGCCCTCCCGCCGTGCCTGTTTTGATAAGCGGCGAGATCATCTCCGACTCAGCCGTTGAATGCATGAGATATTACGGTATTGAAACGGTGAGAGTTTTAATTGATCAAAAGTGAGTCAGTTGCAAAACTCTTTTTGCAATATATATATTTGGTCATACAAAACCAACGACCTCGTCACAAAAATGTGCCGAGGTCGTTTTTTTGCAAAAAAATGCGAGACTTCCATGTGGAAGTCTCGCTTGCTGTTTTTTGATTTTGTATATTAGCCGCGTGTTCTGATCACAACTGCGGATCCCGCAACAGCAACAAGTGCAATAACTGCAAGCAGCAGGGTGCTGACACCGTTGTCACCTGTGGGAGCGGCAGAGGTCTCATCTTCGGGAGCAGACTCGACTACGGGCTCAGAGGTCTCATCAACTACGGGCTCAGAGGTCTCATCAACCACGGGTTCAGAGGTCTCGTCAACTACGGGCTCGGAAGTCTCGTCTGCAATCTCACCGAGAAGCAGATCGTCGTTTGCTTTGCCTGCAGTCTTGTCTTCCCAATCTCTGTAGGGGAAGTTTCCAAGACGCTCTCCGTTGGGATCAATGGTGATCTTGGGGTAGAACAGGCAGATGTTCTCATTCAACTTGCTGGAAACAGCAAGGAAATAAGTAAAATCTTTTGTGCCGTCAAACTCGGAGCGGGCGATAGAAAACTCTGCTACGTACTGTCCGTCAACAAGAGATGTTTCCGCTTTGATGCTGGAAGAGGCGATAGCGGCCTTTGCGTTGCCGGTGGGGTTTGTGTTGTAGAATGCGCCGGTATTGGTTTTGCCATTGGCTCTTCTGTACACGTCATAAAAATGAGTGTAAGTCACTGCGGAGGAATTGCCGTTGTGAATCCAGAGACGGATGTTTGTTCCGTTTCCGTTGCCCTCAACAGCATCATCGGGTGTGGCTGCAAAATCCTGAGTGTAGATGACTGCAACGTAGATCTTGTCTGCATCAAGGCGCACCTGATATTTAAAGCTCACCTTGTCAGAAGTGGTAGGTTCTCCCTGATAGGAGCCGTCGTCCGAATTGACGGTTACCCAACGGGAATCTGCCCAACCGCTGTCATCCAAATTGCCGTCAACGGTAATGGTCTCAGCAGTGGCTGATGCAAAAATGAATGTTGCGGAAACCATCAACACTGCCGCAATGAAAAGTGCAAGAATCTTTTTCATGGTTGTCTCTCCTCTTTGTAATATTTGTTTTCCCTTTTTCAATATATCACATTATATCTTAATTGTAAACACTTTTCTTTTTTCAAATTCGTTTTTCAAGCCGATGGTCACAGTCCGGACATATTGCCCAAAAAATATCTTTTTACTGCCAGATAGTCGGTGGCGCTGAGAGAGCCGTCTCCCGATACGTCAGCCGCAGCACGGTATGCTCCTTCAAGAGTGTAAGTAGAAAGGATATTGCGGCGTATCATCATATAATCACCGATATCAATATAGCCGTTTCCGTTGGCATCCCCCGTGATGGCTATCTCCATCCTGTCGATCTCTTCTCCATCAACGGAGATCACTGCAACACATCCGGTTCCCACAAATCCTCGCTCGGCGGAAAGTTCGTTTCCGTTTTTGTCCAAAATCGTGAGGTTTTGCTTGTCAAAGCATTCCATAAATGCGGCAGAATCCATTTTCCATGCTTTTCCCGTAAGATAACCCGTATCGGAGTCAACCGTCAAAAGGTCTCCCACCGGATCAATGGTGTCCTTGCTGTAAAAAACAGTGTACTCCAAAAATACCCAGCCGGTGTTGCCCTCATAGGTCAGTTTTCCCCAAAAACCGTCAATCTCTGTCACTTTTACGATAGAATTGATGGGTATCACGCCCAGCGACTGCGCTTGGGTTGTGGGCTCCGACCTGAGGTTCAGGTTTGATTTCAAACGGTAGTATCCGATCTCTTTTTCTGTGAGAAGAACGTTGGAATCAGGATAATTGTAGGGCATGTTCACATAGAGTATACCCCTGGCGCAGGCAGCGGCAAACTGCTCCCATGTGTATCTGCGGGTAGAAACGATACAGGGAGAGCTGGTAACACCGTCGCCGCCTGCGTTTCCGTGATAGATCACAATAAAATCCTCGTCCATTGTGAGAATGGATACCGAGTGTCCCGCCGCAAGACGGATATGAGCTCCGGGTGCCGCTTTTTTCAGCAGTTCCTTGACACTTCCCGCAGTGACGTTTCCCGCACTCAGCGAACCGACGCTGTAATAAAGTGAGCTGTTCATGGAATGGTCAATAAACCCAAAGCATGTATAAAAAATCATTCTTGCAAAAGCAAAGCACTGAGCTCCCAACAGATCAACATCGCAGGTCTCTTTGTTGCCCGTAGGATAATATCTCATGCAGTTACAGCCGTCGCTGTTATCAATACAAAAGGTAGGGCCGGTATGGTGGCAGGTGCAGGCCTGCCCGTTTTTTGAAAAATAAGTTCCGGGCATGTGCTGCTCCAGAGGCAGCGTGACCGCACCGACCTTTACGTAAGGGCCGCTGTAATCCGCAGTCTGTGTCTGTGCACCATCTCCCTCGCCCAGCGGAAGGTCAAAAATCGGAGTATCCCCCTCGCCGTTTCTGTCGGTAACAAAAAACAAATATTCCTCTTCACCGCCCCAATATTCGTCACCTGTTTCGGGAACGTATTGATAATCGGGATTCTTTGTCATCCAGCGGAACTTTCCGTCATTTTGAGGAACAAATCCCACCATCCCCGGCTTTGAAAAAAGCGGTGTTGAGGTCATTCCGTTCCAAAACAAAACCGTCTCGCCAAGGAGATAATAAAAACCTCCGTCAACCACGTACAGATGGGATATTCCCTCCCCTGCCAGCTCTGTCCGAAAACCCGAGCCGTCCTTTTTGCAGGAAGCCACTCCCGTTTCTGTCACAAAATAAAGTCGGGAATCAAAAAAACTGAGATATCTCCCGCCCACGGGACAGACAAGCAATGCATGGTTTGAGTCGGGCAAACGGCAATATATTCCTTCTCCGTCAGAAAAATAAATTTTTCCGTCAAAATCCACGGAGGTTCCGCCATAGAGGATCCGATAGGAAAAATCATATTCTGCATCTGCCGTTTGGCTCAGAGCTGTGCTTGACACACAAAACACCGTCACCAGTGTCAGCAACAGACACAATATCCTTTTTTGCATTGCCAATTCCTCCGTTTGTTTCTTTGTTCGATTTACATAATATCATGTTTCCTTCCTATTTTCAACATTTTTTGACCTATTGGGAAAAAAAACCAAAAAAAACATCAAAATCCACTTGGTATATCCGCTTTTTTGTGATATAATGTGGTCAACAAAAAACATTTTTGGAGGTCAGAAGTGAAAGACAATATTTTTATAGCAGACCATCCTCTCATACAGCACAAGCTCTCAATCCTCCGCAACGAGAAGACCGGCTCAAAGCAGTTCCGCGAGCTGATCCAGGAGATCACCATGCTTCTTTGCTATGAGGCCACCCGTGACCTTCCTCTTCGCGAAACGGAGGTAAAAACCCCTATCTGCACCACCAAGACTCAGGTTCTTGCCGGCCGAAAGCTGGCGTTTGTTCCCATTCTCAGAGCAGGTCTGGGAATGGTTGACGGCACTCTGGAGCTGGTTCCCGCCGCAAAAGTGGGACACATCGGGCTTTACCGCGATCCCGAGACTCTCAAGCCCGTGGAGTATTACTGCAAGCTCCCCGGCGACATCAACAACCGTGAGGTCATCGTTTTGGATCCCATGCTGGCAACCGGCGGATCTGCCATCGATGCCATCTCGCTCATCAAGGAGCGTTCTCCTCTCAACATCAAATTTATGTGCATCATTGCCGCTCCTGAGGGACTCAAGGCACTCTCCGAGGCACACCCCGACGTCAAGATCTACTGTGCATCTCTTGATGAATGTCTCAACGACCACTGCTATATCGTTCCCGGTCTGGGTGACGCAGGCGACCGTATTTTCGGCACAAAATAACCTACACAAACAAAAAGTCCGTTCAAAGGAACGGGTTTCCTAAGGATAGTTTTCTATTAGGATATGGAATTTGGTACACAAATTCCCTGCTTGTAACAGTATAAGACAAAAAACTACCCGAAGAAGAGAAAGCAATACTCTTTTTCGGGTAGTCCTTTTTATATAGTGATATTCTGTGCCTTTTGCACAGAGTGATATTTCCCTTTCGGGAAGTGATATTGAAATCTTGCGATTTCAGTGTTATTTTATTCGCCATAAACTGCCGAAGGCAATATCACTTGAACGAAGTTCAAATATCACTGCATAGCAATAGAGCTCGCCGCAAGGCGAATAAAACTGCCCAAGTGTCCTTCAGAACACTTGGGCAAGGAACGGACTTTTTTCGTCTTTTCTTATTTTGCTTTGCGATTGAGCATGATGTTTGTGATGATACCGAGGATCAGCGCACCTGCAATTGCAGTGATGGTGACCTTGCCGATAGCCATTGCCATGCCGCCGATACCGGGGATGAGAATAGCGGCAACCACAAACAGGTTGTTGTTCTGGTTGAGATCAACCTTTTGGATCATCTTGAGACCGGAAACGGCAATAAAACCGTACAGAGTGATGCAAACACCGCCCATGACGCAGCCGGGAATGGAATCAAGGAATGCCACAAAGGGTCCAAAGAAAGAGATGATGATGCACATTACTGCAGCAACCGTGATGGTAACAACAGAAGCGTCTTTGGTGATAGCAACACATCCGACAGACTCGCCATAGGTGGTGTTGGGACAGCCGCCGAAGAATGCGCCTGCCATGGAGCCGACGCCGTCACCAAGGAGTGTTCTATGAAGACCGGGATCCTCCAGAAGCTCTGAATCGATGATGGATGAGAGGTTCTTGTGGTCGGCGATATGCTCTGCAAACACAACAAATGCCACGGGAACGTATGCAACTGCAACGCTTGCGATGTATGCGCCGTCAATTTCTTTTACGCCCTTGAACGCATTTATGAACGTAAACTCGGGAACGGCAACGATCTTGAGGTTTTCAAACAGGGAGAAATCAATAACGGTGATACCGCACACGGTAAAGATAGCAGCTACAACATAGCCTGCAAGGATACCGATAATAAAGGGAACCAGCTTGAGCATCTTTTTTCCGTATACAGAAACGAGAACTACTACAAAGAATGTAACGATGGCGCACACGAAAGAAGCCCAGAGGTTTGTGGACATGATGAAGGAGCCGTTTGCGTCCTGAGGACCGTATGAGAACACGTCCTTGATTGCGGCGCCTGCCAAAGAAAGACCGATGAGAGCAACGGTGGGGCCGATAACCACGGGAGGCATCAGCTTGTTGATCCATTTAACACCGGCAAATTTTACGACCAGTGCAATAACCACGTATACAAGGCCTGCAAAAACAGCGCCGAGAACGATGCCCGCAAATCCCGCTGCAGCGGAAACCGCGCCTGCAAAAGCGGCAACCATGGAGCCGATAAATGCAAAGGATGAGCCGAGGAACACGGGGCTGCGGAATTTTGTAAACAGCTGGTACACGAGAGTGCCCACACCGGCGCCCAGCAGAGCCGCTGCTGCGCTCATGCCTTGTCCGTTTGCAAAATTAGGCAAATTTGCCACAACTGCCTCGTTGCTGTTGATAATCGCGGGGACTGCGATGGTTGCCGCAAGGATGGCCAGAACCTGCTGAAACGCAAAGATCAACATCTGACCAAACTTGGGTTTGTCTTTAACTCCGTAAACGAGTTTCATTTGGAATCCTCCGTTTTGTTTTTTTATTTTTTTATGTTTTTTCCTGTAATTCGACTCTGTCGCCCGAGTCTGTTTCACCAAGTATCACCGACACGGATTCGTGACGTGAGGTTGGAACGTTTTTACCTACAAAGTCCGCTTTTATGGGCAGCTCTCTGTGACCCCTGTCAATAAGTACCGCAAGCATGATTCTGTCAGCTCTGCCAAGCTTCATGATACCGTCCATTGCGGCGCGTGCCGTCCTGCCGGTATAGATTACGTCATCCACCAGAACAATCCTTGCTCCCGCAACGGAAAATCTAATATCCGTACCGTTGGCATGGGACAGATCTATCCTCTCATCAAGATCGTCACGATAGAGTGTCACATCAAGACAGCCCACGGGTATCTCTACACCCTCAATGGCCCTGATGCTCTCTGCAATACGGTGCGCAAGCGGCACGCCTCTTGAGCATATACCCACCAGGCACAGACGCTCGGCTCCCTGATTGCGCTCAAGTATCTCATGAGAGATACGTTTCACCGATCTTTGGATAGCATCGGCATCCATCAATACGGTTTTTGTTACCGTCATCCTGACCTCCAAAAAAACAAATCCTGCCGAGAATCGGCAGGATACGACAAGTCAGGCAAAAGACGTGCGGTTTGGTATTATTTCCTGTTCTTGCCGGCATCGCGTGCCGCCTTAAAGAAACGTTTTTCTTAAGAAAAATTATATCACTCGGCAACAAATTTGTAAATAGTTTTTTTCCAATTAACTACAAAAATTTGAATCACCGTGCGTCAATATAGTCAACTGCTGCCAGTGCCGCAACCGCCCCGTCGGCAACCGCCGTGGCGATCTGTCTCACTTTTTTTGTCCTGCAGTCGCCTGCTACAAACACACCCTCGGTGACGGTTTTGCATCTCTCATCAGAAACCGCATAGCCGCAGCTATCCAGCTCTGCAACGGAAGCAAAGGGCTTTGTGTCGGGAGAAAGACCGATGGCTACAAATACACCATCAAACTCCATTTTTTCCTCACTGCCGTCAGACACTTTTTTTGCCACCAGACCGGTCAGCTCATCATCTCCCAAAAATTCCGTCACAACTCTTCCAAACAGAGCGGTTATGTTGGATTTTTTTTCGATCTGCTCAGCCAGTTTTTCTTCACCGGTGAAAAAGTCAAGATTTTGAATAACGGTGACACTCTCACAAAGTTCTGACAAAAGGAGAGCTTCCTGCATGGCAGAATTTCCGCCGCCGATGACTGCCACCCTTTTTCCGGCATAAAAAGCACCGTCGCATACGGCACAAAATGAGATTCCGTTGCCCACAAAATCAGTCTCACGGGGCACGCCCAGCAATCTGTGCTTTGCTCCCGATGCAATAATAACGGCTTTTGCGCTTCTGATGCCGCAGTCCGTGGTGAGTTCAAAGGTTCCGTCCAGCTTTTTTTCTACATCCAGTACCTCCTCCAGCTCCATGTCCGCTCCCTGTGCAAGGACCTGCTCCACCAAAGAGTCAGCCAGCTCGTTGCCCGAGACGGACACAAATCCCGGAAAATTCTCTATTTTTGGAGAAAAGGTCATCTGTCCTCCAAATCCGTTTTTTTCAAGCACCAGCACGCTTTTGTTTGCGCGAAGTGCATAAAGTGCGGCTGTGAGCCCCGCCGGGCCTGCGCCTATTACAGTGATATCATACATATTTTCTAACACTCACCCCCGGTGGTTTTCCGGGGGTGATCCTTTGTTTGTTTTTTGTGGGGAGGTTATGAACCCAGATACTTTTTGATATTGGACACGTTGACGATCTTTTCGGCTCCGTCACCGGTAGGAACCACCAGTGTGGGCGCCTGCTTGAGACCAAGGGATTTTGCCAGCTCGGGCTCATCCTCAACGTATACCTTGCGATAGCTCACTCCCGCCTTGTCCAGCAAAGAAGCGGCAATGCGGCAGTTGGGGCAGGTCTTGGTGGCAAAGAGAAGAGTGGTATCCACTGCTCCGCCGTTGCTTTGGCAGTCGCAGCCGCCGTCAACCACGTTGTGAACCTCGGTCTTGTTGATAACGTCGTAGGTCACACGATCCTTGTACTCCTGCGATTTTCCGTCGTTCCAGTTTTGAACGGGACGGTAATATCCGGTGATACGGCTGTAAACCTCTGCGTTCTCTCCGCACTCGGGGCAGGTATAATGCTCTCCTGCAATATAACCGTGGTTTCTGCACACAGAATAGGTGGGAGAAATGGTATAATAGGGCAGCTTGTGGTTCTCCGCAATTTTGCGGACAAGTGTTGCTGCGGCTTTCCAATCGGGAAGCTTTTCACCAAGGAATGCGTGGAATACGGTTCCGGAGGTGTACAATGTCTGGATATCGTCCTGAATGCTGAGCGCCTCAAAAATATCATCCGTAAAGTTGACGGGCAGGTTGGAGCTGTTGGTATAATAAGGTGTGCCGTCCTGATTTGCGGTAATAATTCCGGGGAAACGGTTGAGGTCGTGCTTTGCCAGACGGAAAGCGGTGGATTCTGCGGGGGTTGCCTCCAGATTGTACAGGTCGCCGTAGAGCTCCTGATAATCGGAGAGACGCTCGCGCATGTGGTTGAGAACACGCTTTGTAAACTCCTGAGTCTCGACGTGAGTCATATCCTTGCGGAGCCATTTTGCATTGAGACCCGCCTCGTTCATACCAACCAGACCGATGGTGGAGAAGTGGTTGTCAAATGTGCCGAGATAACGCTTTGTATAAGGATAGAGTCCTTCGGAGAGAAGCTTTGTAATAATGGTGCGCTTGATTTTGAGGGAACGTGCGGAAACATCCATCATATGGTCAAGACGTTTGAAAAAGGCATCCTCGTTCTCTGCAAGATAAGCAATACGGGGCATATTGATGGTAACAACACCCACGGAGCCGGTGCTCTCACCGCTGCCAAAGAATCCGCCGGATTTTTTGCGAAGCTCACGAAGGTCAAGACGCAGACGGCAGCACATGGAACGAATATCGCTGGGCTCCATATCGCTGTTGATGTAGTTGGAGAAATAGGGTGTGCCGTACTTGCTGGTCATCTCAAAGAGAAGTTTGTTGTTCTCAGTCTCAGACCAATCAAAATCACGAGTGATGGAGTAGGTGGGAATGGGATACTGGAATCCTCTGCCATTGGCGTCGCCCTCGATCATGATCTCAATAAACGCCTTGTTGACCATGTCCATCTCTTTTTTGCAGTCCTTATACTTGAAAGGCATCTCCTTGCCGCCCACAATGGCGTTGAGCTCTGCCAAATCGTTGGGAACTGTCCAGTCAAGAGTGATGTTGGAAAATGGTGCCTGTGTTCCCCAACGTGAAGGGGTGTTTACACCGTAAATAAAGGACTCAATGCATTTTTTCACCTGATCATAGGTGAGGTTGTCAACCTTTACAAAGGGAGCAAGATACGTGTCAAAGGAGGAGAATGCCTGCGCGCCTGCCCATTCGTTCTGCATGATTCCCAAAAAGTTGACCATCTGGTTGCAGAGAGTTGCAAGGTGGCTTGCAGGGGAGGATGTGATCTTTCCGGGAACACCGCCAAGCCCCTCCTGGATCAACTGCTTGAGTGACCAGCCGGCGCAGTAGCCGGTGAGCATGGAAAGGTCGTGGATATGGATATCGGAATTGCGGTGTGCATTGGCGATCTCGTCATCATAGATCTCAGAGAGCCAATAATTTGCGGTGATTGCGCCGGAGTTGCTGAGAATCAAACCGCCCACGGAATACGTGACGGTAGAATTCTCTTTCACGCGCCAGTCGGTATTCTTTACGTATTTGTCCACCAGCTCCTTGTAGTCAAGGATAGTGGATTTCATATTACGGAGTTTCTCACGCTGACGGCGGTACAAGATATACGCCTTTGCCACGTCGGCATAGCCCGCCTGTACCAAAACTGCCTCTGCGCTGTCCTGAATATCCTCCACAGCGATGAGGTTGTCCTTGATCTTGGGCTCAAAATCCGCAGTAACCTTGAGTGCAAGAAAATCTATGACGCTTTCGTTGGTATGCTTGTCGCACGCCTCAAACGCTTTTTGAAGGGCGGCAACGATCTTTTTGATATTAAACTCTGCTGTTTTGCCGTCTCTTTTGATAACCTGATACATTTTTTTCCTCCCGTTTGTCTGTTTTTTCATTTTCGAACAAACTTATCATATCACAACATACTGTGCCTGTCAATACCAAAAACACAAAATGTTGTGCTTTGGCAAAAAGCACAACATTTCACATTTTTATCTGTGGAACTTGACCAGTATATCACATTCCCCGAATTTCCGCATTTGGCACAAAAGGTCTGACTTTGCCCAGAAACGCTTGCATTTCCGCCTCTGACGGTGCAGAAAACACGGGTGATATAACGTCGCCCGAATCCACGTATTGCTGCAAAAAATACCTTTTTGCTCCCTTTATCCATCTGCCGACAGACTCAAAGTCAGACACAAGATGCAGTCCCGACACACAAGTGGTACGAAACTCGTATTCCACTCCGCAGCTCATCAAATATTTCACACTCTCCATAGGAAGAGACACGTCAGCATTGACGCCGCAAGCACGGGAATAATTTTCCGGAGAGGACTTGATATCCATAGCTACGTAATCTGCCAGACCTGCATCCACCAGCTCTTTCAGTTTTTTGGGGAAAAATCCGTTGGTATCCAGCTTTATTTTATAACCGTGATCCTTGATGGTCCGCAATAGTTTGTCTATATCACTGTTGATGAGGGGCTCCCCTCCCGTAACACAGATTCCGTCAAGAATCCCTTTTCTTTTTTTCAAAAAGCTCTCAAATTCCTCCATGGAAATGCAATTTTCCGCCCCGCGCACCACCAGCCCCGCATTGTGGCAGAAGGGGCACCTCAGGTTGCACCCGTGCAAAAAAAGGGTTGCGGCAACGCAGCCGGGAAAATCAAGAAGAGTAAGCTTTTGCAATCCTTCAATAATCATGTCTTCACCTCAAATTTATTATAACTCCTCCCCCGCAGAATTTCAACAGGTTATTGAAATCATGAGAAAAATGCGGTATAATCTTGATACAAAAAGCATCACACTATATTATCCCAACAAAAAAGGAATCTTTTTATGACCTACACCGCAAAACAAAAGCTGAAAAAAACTCTGCTGTTTGGATTTTTTGGATTGTTTTTGGCAGGGCTTTTGGTTTTTGTTTCAATTATTGTATATACTGTCACCCTTGAGCTCAGATGGGACAGATTTACCATGTCGCTGGCTGAGGCGGTATATCTTTCCAACGATGAGGACGTCTCGCTTGTCCGTGCCGATTATCATGGCGAGAGCGTGAGGGTATGCACCCAAAATGCAAAAAATCTCTTCAATTTTATCCAAAACGCAAAAGCAGGCGGATTTAGAATGCCGGATGATGCACGGGACGAGCTCATAATTTCCTTTGGGGACGGAAGCGTTTTGCACCTATATCAAATGCCGGACAACGGAGTATACGCTAACCTATGTCGAGATGGCAAGGAATACGGTTTTTTGTTGGGCGAAAACGGAAGATTTGACCAGTTTGTACTCATTACCTCCCTAAAAAGCCGTATCGAAGGCAACATTCCGTGGGAAGACCTTCAAAAAAGCAACGGTTGACATTTGTTTTTAATTCTATTTCAAGTTTTTGTCCCTATTATACAGACAACGACTCTGTTTTTCTGAAAGGAGCGCATGAATGAAAAAAATAATTTTTCTGTTTATCATATCGGTTCTGTGCTTGTCTCTGTTTTCATGCAACAATGGCGGTGGTGAGCAGTCACAGCCCGCCGCTTCAACAGACGTCAGCATTCCCGAAAAAATTGAGCTTCCCGATGCACAGGTAACTGCCGGGCAAATGGAGGATATCGGAGCGTACACCGCCATTAACTTTGACGGAGATTCTGCCTCTGTCAACGGGCAAGGCGCTTCATGCGATGGCAGCACAGTCACGATTTTTTCACAAGGTCAATACGTGGTCAGCGGTACCACCCAAAACGGACGGCTTGTCATCAATACCAATGACTCCGACAGTGTCAAGGTTTGGCTCAATGGAGTTTCTCTTACATCCACAGACGGCCCTGCCATAAATATTATCGAAGCACCGAAAAAAGTGGTTCTCAACCTTCCCGCAGGGTCGGTAAACATCATTTCTGACGGTTCCGGATATTCAAATACCGAGCAGGACGCGCCCGATGCCGCCATTTTTTCAAAAGCGGATCTCAAGATCAAGGGGCAGGGAACCCTCTACGTCAGTGGAAACTATTCAAAAGGGATTGTTACCAAAGACGATTTTGAAATGACGGGAGGCATTTTGCACGTCAACGCCGTAGCCGACGGCATAAAAGGCAAGGACTCGGTAGTCATCAGCGACGGAACGGTTTTTGTTACCGCAGGAGGTGACGGAATACAGAGCGACAACGACGAGGATTATGACAAGGGATTTGTCACCGTATCAGGCGGTTATATTGAGATAGAATCCACCCTTGATGCCATTCAGGCGGAGCGGGATCTGATTGTTTCCGGCGGAACTCTCGTGCTGAAAAGCGGCGGCGGAAGCGCAAACGCCTCCACTCAGGAGGGCTGGGGCAATTGGGGCGGAACTCCCCCTCAAGGCGGTCCCCCTCAAGGCGGTCCCCCTCAAGGAGGCAGGCCGGAGGGCGGCCAGAGGCCCAACAATCCCGGCGGCGGTGACCACGGCGGCGGCGCTCAGGGCGGCGGTACCTTTGACCCCAACCAAAACCAAAACCAGACAAACACCGACAGCGCAAAAGGACTCAAAAGCGCAATTTCCGTTCTTATTTCGGGTGGCAGCATCACCATCGATTCCTCTGATGACGCAATACATTCCAACAACAGCGTCACTGTTATGGGAGGCAGCCTCAGCATCTCCTCGGGAGACGACGGTATCCACGCTGACAGCAGAGTAACTATCAGCGGAGGCGATCTGAATATTTCAAAAAGCTATGAGGGTGTAGAGGCCGTTGAAATAAACATCACTGACGGAACGATTCAAATTGTGTCACGTGACGACGGGCTCAACGCCGCAGGAGGCAACGACGGCTCTTCCATCGGAGGCAGACCGGGTCAAAATCAATTTGAATCCACCGACGGAAAAATTTCATTTACAGGCGGTTACTGCATCATTGATGCTTCCGGCGACGGCATCGATGCCAACGGATGCGTGGAGATGAGCGGTGGATTTGCAGCAGTGTTTGGCCCTGTGGGCGGAGGAAACGGAACTATTGATTATTCCACCCATTTTACTGTAAACGGCGCAACATTCCTTGCTGTGGGTACTGCCGATATGATGCAAACGGTGTCATCACAAAACCAGGCAGTTCTTACCACTCGTATCAACATCCCGGCAGATACAACCGTGAGCATAAAAGATTCCACCGGGAGTCACGTGATCTGCTTCCAAGCAAAAAAACAGATCCAAAGCATCATCTTTTCATCCCCTGACCTTGCCAAGGGCGAATGCACGGTATTTACCGGTGGTTCTTATTCAAATGAAGCAACAAACGGAATTTTTGTTGACGGAACCTACACGGAGGGCACTGCTGCCGCAACCGCAACTGCAAGCTAAAAAAGAAAAACAACAAAAAGAGAAGATTTCCATTGCGGATCTTCTCTTTCTTTTTTGGTTATTTTAAGAAAAGCTGTCTCTGATCTTGTCAAGTGCGCTTTTTTCAATACGGGACACGTATGAGCGGGATATCCCCAGTTTTTGCGCCACGTCTCGCTGAGCATATCTTTTTCCGCTTTTGCACAGCCCGTAGCGCAGGGCGATTATTTGTTTTTCTCTTCCTGTCAGCAGGGTGTCCACTGTTTTTTTTATTTTTTCCAGCTTTATTTTTTTATCGATAGTATCGGCAATATCGTCAGGAGTTGCAATGATTTCGAGATACGTCAGAGGGTTTCCGTCCTTGTCAACGTCTACATTGTCGTTGATGGAGGTGACTCCCTGATGCTTTTTTTGTGCCCGAAAATACATGAGTATCTCATTTTGCAGGCATTTGCCCGCATAAGTGGCAAACCTTGCTCCATTTGAAATGTCAAAAGAATCAATAGCTTTTATGAGCCCTACCGTACCCACAGAGATCAGATCCTCCTGATCCTTTGCGCCGGTATAATATTTTTTTACGATATGCGCCACCAGACGAAGATTGTGTTCGATCAGTTTTGTCCGTGCGGCAGAATCACCTTTTTTTGCACGGACAAACAGTGCTTTTTCCTCTTCCTTGGGCAGAGGGGGCGGAAATGATGCGGCATTTCCTGTACGAAGCAGCAAAAAAAACATTTTTGACAGCGCTGTCAGCAAAAAAGAAAGCATAGAACTTCACCTCGTGACATTCTATGCTTTCAAAAATCATTTAATTATGGTATTTAGCTCTTTTGTACCTTTGGCACGAGAAATAAATTACTCGTAGATATTGAAGGTGCCGAGAACGTGTCTCTTGAGCATGAGATAATCACTGCCGTCATTGCCTTCGCTTCCGTCAACGTTTCCTGCAACTGCCTGGACTGCGCTGTTGCTGTAGGTGCCGAGAACGGTACGCTTGAGCATGAGGTAGTCGATAGCGGTCACTTTGCCGTCGCCGTTGAGGTCGCCCATGACGCAAACGGTGTAGGTAACATTGATCTCTTCAACAACGATCTCAAGGCCTGTGCCGATGGCGCCGTCAAAGGTAGCACGGGGATCAAGGATAGAATCCTGAAGCTCCTCTGTGGTGAGACCCTCCTGATTTACAACAATAATGTCTTCATTCATTGTGAGTCCGCTGTCAGAATCAACCACAGTGATGGTGGGCTCGGTGTAGGTGACGGAGCCGGTAGAAGGAGTTGCAAATGTGATACGGCCTGCGGGAAGGATGGTACCGTTGGCAATATCAATACCGGTCAGATATACCTTGTCGCCTGCAACTGCCGCCTGAGCGTTTGCATTCTCATATGCATTGCCGTGGAGACCGATGAGAATGTTGTCGCCGGTAACGCTGAAGCTGTATGTAGTGGATCCGCTGGGGAATACAACCTGATCAACTACGTAGCTGCCGTTGTCATAGGTGCAGAGGTAGCCGTGAGCCCAGTTGAGGTTTGCGGTGGTGGAATTTACTGTACCGAAATCAGAGGTGTAGATAACCGCATAGTCGGTATAAATATAGGTATCAAAGTGAGTGATGCCTGCGCCTACGGAGCCGGAGTTTGCATATACGCTGGTCTCACCGATAAAGATGTGAGAACCGTTAAAGTATACACGGAAGAGCACGTATCTTGTTTCTACCTCATCGATTGCCAGATCATACATGATAGTCTGATATGCACCGTCGACGGGAGTGATCACCTGCTCAAGGCTGGAGTGATAATAGAAATCACTTGCATCGTCAGAAGCATAAACACTGACCTTTGCAGGTGCATAGATGCCGTAATCAGTGTAGTTGAGTGCGGTAAGACTGAATCCGTTGATTGCGGTAGAGTCACCAAGATCGATCATAATATCGGCGTACTGACCGTTGGAGTCAGAGCCGCTTGCCTGATCCTTGAGGTATCCTGCCCACTGAGCGGAATTGTATGCAGAACCATAAAGTGCGCCGTCAGTCAGCTCTTTGTTTCCGGAATCGGGATAAGCGGTGTTGGCGGTCTGTCCTGCATATGCCTTGCCGAGAGAAACTCTGTTCTGAGCAGAGGTCTTGTCAGCAAGCGCAGTATTGATCTTGAGAGCAAGCTGCTTCATGATGGTATCGCTTCCGCCTGCTGCAGAAAGACGCTTACCCTCAATATAGTATGCCTGGATCTTGTCCAAAATTCTGTCACAGTAATCACCGGTAGAAACTGCGTATGCAGCTGCAACAGCAGCATCAAGGAGTCCGTCGCCGCTTGAATAGTCAAGGAGCTTCATGATCTCACGCTTGTAGTCACCGGAAACGGATTGTGTGCTGTTATAAACCGCTTTTGCCTCAGCGATCTTGTCTGCAAGACCCTCAAATTCACCCATTGCAAGAGTTTCCTCTGCAGCGGAGATAGCGTCTGCAAAATCCTCTTTCAGACCGTTGATCTGAACGCTGGAACGCTTGACGATCATGATGGCATCAGCAACTTCTCTGGATGCGGAGTGATTGTATCCCGCATAGCCGGAGCCGGTGTTGGAAACGTACATACCGGTAGATCCGCCGCCGTCCATACGGATAACGTTGGTACAGCCCAGACTGATCATGTAGGATGCAACGTTTCTGAGAGTGAGACCGCTGGATCCGGAGGATCCGGGGCTGGTGAAGATAACAAAGGTGCCGTCGGGCTTGGTGCCAAATGCAGTCCATGCAGATGCGTATGTCACAGAGTGAGTACCGATGGTGGACTTGATGGTGGTCTGGTTGGTACCGTTCTTAACAAGCCAGCCAACGTTGGTGATGGCGCTGTTTGCAGCTTCCATTGTATCAACAGAACCGGATACCAACTCCTCTGCAGAGATCTTGATGGTGTCGCCCACAGCAAGACCGGAGTGGAGGTATTCATACTCGGAACCGGATCTCATGAAGAGAATGAACTCATCGGAGTTCATGGAACCGTTGGTGGTGTTGGTGGTGATGGAAACAACCTCACCGATCAGAGTCTGTCCCATTGCAAGGTCGGTGTTGTCAACCTTTTTGCAACGGATAACGGTACCCGAGGAGTAAAGACGGGGAGAACCGCCGCAGGAGTAGTCAAAGTAGTAGTATCTGGCATCCCAAGTAGCGTTGCCGGATCCCTGGTTGACCGCATAGATCATGGGCCAACTGGTATCGTTGAGAATGTTTCCGTTGATGTTCATGCTGATGAAGGGGTTGCTCTCGCAGATCTTCATCTCACCTGCAGAGGTGAATGTAACAACAGAATCATAAAAACCGGCAAGGTGAGCAACGATCTTTCCGTTGGAGATGTTAAGACCGCCCATGTTACCGTAGGAGTTGATAAGGTTGCCGTAGCTGTAGCTGTCATCCATATAGAAGAATGAGCCGTTGACAGCACCCGCAACATCATAGCCGTAAGTATTGACAGCAGTGCTGTAATGGCTGGCAATGGTCATACCGTCGCCTGCCGCACCTGCAAACACCATGGGCATATAGTCACCTGTGGTAGGGTTGCAGGACAGTGTATGAACGGTATATCCGCTATACGTGCTGCTGGAGTAAGTAACGTCACCCTCTACCGCATAATAAGCGGAGGAGGAAACGTAGCACATCGGAACGCAAATCATCACAATAAGCAGCAGAGCGATGATGCGTGAATGGATTTTTTTCATGCCAAAAGTCTCCTTATATAATTCTATATATGCAACATTATACCCTCTCGCTTTGTGTTTGTCAATCCAATTTTACATTTCTTCCAAAAAAAATGAAATTTTTTTCAAATTTGCTTGTTTATTGCACAACAACGATTGACTTTGGAAGTTTTTTTTAATAAAATATGGTACAAAGCAAATTTTTCCCGAATACCTGTTATTTATTTAAAACAAAAAAAGCCGAAAGGGAGCATTGTTTTATGAAAAGATTTTTTGTCAGATCACTTGCCCTTTTACTCGTTGCCGCACTGGGGCTTTCTATGTGCGTCTTCACATCTGCCGCATCCCTCACATACACCACGGGACATACTGTGGTGGCGGGAGTCAACTACGCAAAATACAGCATGGCAGGTGCCACCACTCAGCCGGTCACCGTCCTGACCTTCAACCCAAAGGACGGATATATCCCCATGGCATTCATGGGCTACGCAGGCACCTCCGCAACCCTTGCCACCCAGTACAGCATCGCGCAAGACAAGTACGGCTATGAGGTGGCGGGCGCCATCAACGGTTCGTTTTTCTCCATGGACTCCGCAACACCCACCTACGGAAACTACGGCACACTGGTGGGGCTGTCGGTCTCCAACGGAAAAATCGCTTCTGCCCACATCGGTTATCAGGATTCCGTTGTAACTTTTGCCTCCGACGGAACCATGAAGATCTGTGAGAGCGCACTCAAGTTCAATCTCACCATCAACGGCCAGTCCTATGATGACATGATCTATTATATCAACAAAACGTCCGGCAGCAAGATAGCTTCACACTGGAGCGATCGTTTCTATTATTACGATACGTCCTGCGGCTCAAAAGCCGATACCTTTGCCATCTGCCCCGGCACCGAGATTCTGTGCAAAAAAGTCAACAACACAGATATCGCCATCGGACAGACACTGGTGGGCGAGGTTCTTTCCATAAAAGAAAATACCTACGGCGGCTCCATTGACACCGCAGGGATCGAGTCCGACAATTTTATACTCTTCATAAAATCCGACTCCGTGTATCAGAGCTACATCGACGGACTTCAGGTGGGATCACAGGTCAAGATCCGCACCGAGGAGACCATCGAGTCCTCAAGAGCCACCATGGAAAACGCCAACAGCGTTATCACCAACGTGGGCTGGCTGGTAAAAAACGGAATCAACCAGACCCTGCTTCAGTCCACTATCGGTACCCACTCCGTTACACTGCAGGCGCGCTGGACCGCTTTTGGCACCAAGCCCGACGGAACCTACGTCTTTTTCACCAGCGAGGGCGGAAGCACCGGATCATCGGCACTCACGCTGAAAAACGTTGCATCCGCTATGATTGAGCTGGGATGCACAAACGTTATACGTATGGATGGCGGAGGTTCATCCGGCATGTACGTATCAAACACCGGCTCCGGCAGCGCGGGGTACGTTCAGAGCTCGTCCCGTGCATTGGCAGACTGTATTCTTGTTGTAAAAAGAAGCAGTGTGCAAAAACCGACCCTCAACACCGCACTTTCCACTGCAATTTCCAATGCCACGACAGAAAACCAGAGCTTCTCCATCTCCGAGCTGACACAGTATATCGCCAATGCGCAAACCGTCCTCGGCAGCGCCACCTCGGTATCAGGCGATATAAAGCGTGAGATCATGAAGCTCAACCAATACATCGGAGGTGAGAATCTGTTGGCAAAGCTGACAGAAACTGCCGACAGCATCTCCGCCAACAGTTATTCCGACCGTGCACTTGACCGCATAGACATTGCCACTCAGGAAGCAAAGCGGATGCTAAAATCCGCCTCCGCCGACGAAAACACGTTGAAGTCCTTTGCGCTCAAGCTGTCAAACCTCCTCAAAGATTCCTCCTCAAACTATTCCCGTATTTCTCTCGGAAAAGCCTATGACGGCCAAAGCTCCTATGCTTCATACCCCGATTCCGGCGGAGAGCTAACCGACGGAACCGTCTTTGGCGGCGGAGCTGACTACTCCCAGTGGACAGCTTTTCACATTTCGCAGGCAACGGGAATCGAAAACGGCGCTTACTATGCCGACGTAATGATCGATCTCGGCTCGCAGCAGGAGATCAACGGATTTGGCGCAAGCATTCTCAACTATACTCCCTGGGGCATCAGCGTTGCAAACGGAGTAAAAATGCTTGTATCCTCCGACGGAAAAGATTTTTACGTTCATTCCACCCTCACCCGTGAGATCGACCCCGAGACAGGTGCGTATCAGATCATCGGTTTTGATTCCGTTTCAGAAACGGTTTGCGCAAGATACGTGGTATTCCGTTTGTATTATTCCAGCAATTTCATTTTTGTAGGCGAGCTCAGTGTTTACGGCCCCGGCAATACTCAGGGCGCAGAGCTGACGGGAATTGATATTACGATATACACCGATTATGCGGTTGTTTATACTCCCGACAAGGGCACGCTGATCCAATCCAACAGCAACGCTTCCTGGTCACATCTTTATATCTGCACCTACGACTCAACCCTTGGCTGCTACCGTTTGAGCGGTACCCAGTATTTTGGAGGAAACACCTCCTACAGTCTGGCAGTGCCCGAAAACGGACTGGTCATCGGTCTCCACGGCAATGCGCGAGGCACAAATGCCGCCAATGCCCAGGTGGGTGACAGAGTTTATCTCCAGGGAATCGACATCAAAGCAAAAACGTTTTCTCCGGGTGCAAAGATCCTGTTTGGCACTCCTGTTTCAGAAACTCCCGAGTATTCCGCCCCTGCCATATCCCAGATCAGCACTCAGAGCGATGTGACCATTGACGGCAGCTTTTTGTACCTCCCTACCGGCCAACTGACAGAGGATCAGCTCAAGCAGATTGTCCTTGACCCCAGAGCAGAGTATTCAAAATCCGTTATTTCCACCGGCACCACAGTAAGCATTGATGCAACCGGAAGCTCCTTCACCTTTGTTCGCATGGGAGATATCAGCGGCGACGGAACCACCACGGCCATTGATTATCTTCTTTTGAAGCGCATGGTGCTTGGCACTTATTCCGACACCGAAGCTCAAAACAGAGCCGGCCGTGTATCAGGCAATGATACCATCTCTTCCACAGATTACCTCATCGTAAAACGCATTGTGCTTGGAACCTATGAGCTCTGAGCCGCAACCGGTCCGATATGATCGGACAAAAAGTATTTTTCAATAACAAAAGGGAGCAATACGGAAAATCCGTGTTGCTCCTTTTTTGTCGTTTTTGCGGCATATATCACAAAAAACGGCGCCGTGTCCGCAGACACAGCGCCGTTGATGATCTGTTTGATCAAAAATCCTTTTTGGTTATCACAGCTCGTAGGTGCCGAGAATCACACGCTTGAGCATGATATAGTCGGTGGCATTGACCTTTTCGTCACCGTTGATATCAGCCACCTGTTCACCGTCTTCGCTCAGCTCATAGGTGCCGAGAATAGCACGCTTGAGCATGATATAGTCAGTAGCGTTGATCTTTTCGTCACAGTTTACGTCACCCTTGTCGTACTTGGGAGGAGCATCTTCATAGGAAGCATATGCTCCGGGTCCAAAGTAACCTGTCTTGGGATCGATACCGTTGAGTTTGAGGATCTGACCGACCTTTGCTTTTGCGGCAAGGTTTTTGTTGTTGAGGGCATCGGGATCGGCATAATAGTGAACTGCCAAAATAACCTCATCCTCTGCAAGCGTTCTGGAAGCGGTGGATCCGCCGCCCTGCCATGTCTCTGTAATAACGTACTCGCCCAGCTCCTCGTCCCATTTTGCAACTATGTTGCGGGTCCAGTTGAGATTTGCGCCGGAAGCCAAAAGATCACCCATTGCGGAGGTAAATACGATACAATCCTCATTGCCTACGCCCTTGTTAAAGCCGGTAACG
Organism: Eubacteriales bacterium; assembly: GCA_045538555.1. Taxonomy (GTDB): domain Bacteria; phylum Bacillota; class Clostridia; order Oscillospirales; family CAG-382; genus Coliplasma. The sequence continues at coordinate 117,052 of JAZSRP010000004.1, read as the reverse complement.
TAGATAGCATCCGTAACCGTCTCATAAGTTGCGTATGCCTCCACCTCGTCTACCCAGACGTGACTGTATGCATTGAAAACAAATTTGATGTATCTGCCGGAAGCGGTCTCATCCAGCTTGATCTCAAACTCGTGAGTCACCCATACTCCATCTTCGGCACTGGTGGTCACAAGCTCTGTGGTTGCGCCAACCTTGGAAAAATTCTTTCCGTTGTTGGAGACATATGCCTCCATTCCGGTAGGAAGTCCGATACCCCAGTCATTGCAGGTTGCAAGGTATGCCTTAAATCTGGAGATACCTTTTGTATTTTGCTCAAGATCAACGATAACCTCAGCATTTTGGGTGCCGGTATATCTAATGTCCCAGCCCGCATATGCGGCAGTGCCGCCGTCTACCGAGCCCTTGGTTCCGTCGGTGAGACGGATCAGGTCATCGTTGAAGGTATCATTTCTGGTAAGCTTGGAGGAAGTGTATTTTTTGTTGGTAGTGAGGCATATCTCGGTGCTTCCCTTGCTCTTGTACCAACGATCAAGCTCGGTTTTTGCCGCAACAACGTCTTCAAGAGTTGCGCTGTCGGAGCCGAGAACAGAAACTGCTTTTGAATATGCAGCGCGGAGATTGTCCAGTACATAGGAGCTGTATTCGTTATAGTCAATACCTGCAACAGCCGCAACAAGGTCAGAAAGCTCTGTCTTGCCGGACATAGCTGCATTGATGTTCATGATAGCTTTGCGAACATCGCCGCTGACTGCTGTGCCGGATGTCTTGAGAGCTTTTGCCTCATCAAGGGCTGCCTGAAGAACAGCGTTGTCGCCGCCTGCCAGTGCTTCCTCTGCAGCTGCGATTGCAACGTCAAGAGCGGAATCAAGATCAGAATCCTGAACGCCGTCACGGGCAACAACAAGGATACAGTCGCCCACTGCTCTGGTGCTGCTCTGAACATAACCGGGAGTTCCGCTGCCTGCATCACAGAGATACATTGCAGAGGATCCGCCGCCGTCCATGCGGATAACGTTGGTACAGCCCATATCCATCATGGCTTTTGCCACATCCTGGAGAGTCACTGATCCGCCCTCACCGGTGGACGCACCCTCGGTGGTGAAGAACACGTAGGATCCGTCATCCTTTGTACCAAATGCAGTCCAACGTGCCTGCAGAGTGACGTTGTGAGAGCCGATAGTGGTCTGAATCTGAGTCTGGTCTACGCCGTCCTTTACCAGCCAGCCAACGTTGGCGATAACGCTGTTGGCATTTTCCATAATCTCCTTGGATCCGGCAACGGTCTCATTGCAGGTGATGCTGATGCTGTCGCCCGCCTGGAGTCCGGACACGTATGCTGCGTTGGGAGAATCGGTTTTTACAAACAAAATAAATTTGTCGGACATATCCATAGCGTTGTCAGCCAAAGAACCGCCGTACGCATTGGATTTGACCTCAATGACCTCTCCTTTGAGAGTGCCGCCGATCACCAGATCGGTGTTGTCCAGTTTTTTGCAATAAACCTCATAGCCGGGGCATATTTCATATGTATCTGCAACCGAGCCGCAGGAGGTATCGTAGTAGTAAAAGCCGCCGTTCCAACGGGAAGCCACCTTGCTGCCGGAGGTCTTGTTGATATAATAGATGCCGTTGGTCATCTCCTCGCCCTTGATGTAGAGCTTGTAGTCCAGCTTGCTGTTGACAACCTTCATGCTTCCGTCGGAGCCAAAAACGACCATCTCTCCGGAATCGCCTGCATGAGCGGTAGCTATCTTGCCGTTGCTGACAACGTATGAGTTCAGCGTACCGTAGTTGCCGTATTCAATGCCGTTTTGATAAGCAGGGTTGTCCATGGTAAAGAAGGAGCCGTTGATAACACCTACCACGTCGTAGCCGTACTTATCCGTAGCTATCTGGTACTGTTTGGAAAGAACCGCAGAGGTTCCCGAATATCCCGAGAACGCCATTGGGATATATCCCTGTGCAGGATCAAAGGTCAGCGCAGTTGCGGCAACGGTATTGCCGTTTACTTTGCTGGTAAGATTGAATTTTTCGTAGGGAACGTTTCCGCCCTCAAGCCCAAATCCATCGATCTTTTCAAACTTGAACTCGTATTCTTCTGCCCATGCCATGATGGAAACAGATGAAATAACCATCAAAACCGACAGAAGAAGCGCAAAAAGTCTGGTTGAAAGTTTCATGTTTTTTCTCCTTTTCATTTTTTTGATATTATACAAAATCTGTCCGAAAATGTCAACCGTTTTGAGCATTTTGTCACAAAATTATCCCAATTATTTTCCCAATTTTTCAAGCAGTGCATAAACCTTGACCACAGGCAGTCCCACCACGTTGAAAAAATCGCCTTTTATACCCTCCACAAGCAGACATCCTCTCTCCTGCAATCCGTACGACCCTGCCTTGTCCATGGGCTCTCCCGTGGCCACGTAGTCAAGTATCTCCTTCTCCGTCAAATTACGGAATTTTACAAAAGTCTCGGAAAAATCCGTTTTTTCTCCGCAGGAATCCACCAGAGCAATCCCTGTCACCACACTGTGCTCACGGCCCGACAGACGCCTCAGCATCTCTGCTGCTTCACGGTTGTCCCCGGGCTTTCCCAGGGCGATGCCGTCAACGCACACAAGAGTGTCCGCTCCCAGCACTACGCAGTCCTCCGGGCATTCCTTTTTTTGAAAAACATCTCTGGCCTTTGCCAGAGCGTTTTTTACTACCGTTTTGTACAGATCCGTTCCGTCCGAAACCGATTCCGTTGCATTGGAGGGATAAACCTCAAAATCATATCCTGCCGTGGTGAGAATATCTCTGCGGCGGGGTGATGCAGAAGCAAGAATGAGCCGTTTTTGTTTCATTTTCTTTACCGTTTCCTGCTTTTTGGGGGCAAAAAACCCAAAAAACATACTTGATTATTCTTTGCCTGTATATTATAATAATTTGATAATGATATGTAAACACCATGGAGAAAAAAACATGAATATCGATACAAAAAAATTTGACCGCGTAGTGGTAAAGGTAGGCACCTCCACTCTGACACATCCCTCCGGATTTATCAATATCCGAAAACTGGAGCGGCTCTCCACCTGTCTTGCGGATCTGCACAACAGCGGAAAAGAGATCATTTTGGTTTCCTCCGGTGCCGTCAGCTGCGGACTGGCAAAAATCGGGTTTGACCGTGCCGCCCTCACAACCGAGCAAAAGCAGGCCGCCGCCGCAGTGGGACAGTGCGACCTGATCGACATGTATTCACAGAGATTTGCAAATTTTGGCATAACCATCGCTCAGGTACTTCTCACCCGAAACGTTATTGACGAGTCGGAGATGAAGCGGCATGCCAGCACCACGCTGGAGCTTCTTTTGAACCAGCGCATTATTCCCATCGTCAACGAAAACGACACCCTTTCCAACGAGCAGATCAAGATCGGCAGTAACGACACCCTTGCCGCCGCTGTGGCAATTCTGACACGGGCAGACCTGCTGATAAACATGTCCGACATCAACGGACTGTATGATTCCGACCCCCGCAAAAACAAGGACGCAAGGTTTATTGAGCGTGTTGACATTATTGACGACGTTATCTACGGCTACGCCAACGGTGCAGGAACCGCAAGGGGAACCGGCGGAATGATTGCAAAGCTTGATTCTGCAAAAGAGGTTTCAAAAAAAGGGATTCCCATGATCATCTGCAACGGCGCCGACCCCGAGATTCTCTATGATATTTTTGACGGTGAGTTTGTGGGAACTTATTTTGCTCCCGCAGAGAAGGAGTGACGGCATGGACTCTTTGATTACGCTTTGTACTCTGGCAAGAAACAGCATGGGCATCCTTGCGGAGACGTCCGCAGAAAAAAGAAATCAAGCTTTGAAAAATATGGCTGAGCTTTTGGAGCGGGAATGTGATTTCATTTTAAAACAAAATGCGCTTGACCTGGAGGCGGCTCAAAAAAACGGAATGTCACTTTCTATGCAGGACCGGCTCCGTCTCACCAAGGAAAGGATATATTCCATCGCTTCGGGCGTCAGAGAGGTCATTGACCTGCCCGACCCTTTGGGGCTCTGCAACACCTTTACACGTGATGACGGGCTTGTTATCAACAAAACCAAGGTTCCGTTTGGACTGGTGGCAATGATCTTTGAGGCGCGACCAAACGTCACCGCAGACGCCGCCTCACTTGCCATAAAATCGGGCAACGCCGTGGTTTTGCGCGGCGGAAAAGAGGCGATCAACTCAAATATTGCCATTGCAGAGGTTTTGAGAAACGCTCTGGAATCCGCAGGCATTCCCAAGGATTGCATTCAGATCATCCGCGATACCTCCCGTGAAACCGCCACACAGCTGATGAAACTCAAGGGATACGTGGATCTGCTGATCCCCAGAGGCGGAAAATCCCTCATTCGCTCCGTTGTGGAAAACGCTACGGTACCCGTTATTGAAACCGGTGCAGGAAACTGCCACGTGTTTTTTGACGAAAGCGCAGACGTGCAGATGGCCCTTGATATCATAGACAATGCCAAGCGCCAGCGCCCCTCCGTATGCAACGCCTGCGAAAAGCTGCTTGTGCACAAAAACATTGCAGCGCACATCCTCCCTCTCGTAAAAGACCGACTCAATGACGTTGAGTTGCGCGGATGCGAAAAAACAAGAGAGATTCTCTCCGATATCATGCCTGCCTCCCCGGAGGATTGGCTCACCGAATACAACGACCTCATCCTCTCTGTAAAGATAGTTGACTCAACAAAGGAAGCAGTGGAGCATATCAACACCTTTGGAACCAAGCACAGCGAGGCAATCGTCACACGAGTCGCAGGCAACGCAGAGTTTTTCTGTTCACGGGTGGATGCAGCTGCTGTCTATGTCAACGCCAGCACACGCTTCACTGACGGAAACGAGTTTGGACTGGGTGCAGAGATCGGTATCTCTACCCAAAAGCTCCACGCAAGAGGTCCCATGGGGCTGGAAGCACTCACCACCGTCAAATATCTGGTGAACGGAAACGGCAACATAAGACGCTGAATATCCATTGTCATTTTTTGTGGTATTACATATCATAAAAAGTGAAGGGAGGCGTTTTTGTGAGCTGCTTTGATTCTTTCTTCGGCGGTAACAACTGCTGCTGGATCATCATTCTTATTGCCATCGTTCTCGTCTGCTGCGGCGGCTGAGCCGGCATTGATATGAAAAACAAAAGATAAAAAAACAACTGACAACAGAAAAAAACGGACAGAGAATGAATTGTTCTCTGTCCTTTTTTTTACATCAACCAGCGATAAACGTCCGCATGGTATTTCATTATCATATCCCTCTCGTTGTCAAGAGCAAGAGGAATGCTCACCATCAATGTCGCCAGCAGAATAACAAATACGGCGGTACAGGCAAATCCCGTTTTTTTGCCCTCCCGGGCAACGGAATCCACCCACAAAAGCAGCAAAAACGTGCCAAATATCATCATTACAAACATGATGTCCGCCGCATACCGCAAATGAACGCCTCCAAAGCACATATCCACAAAAGCAACCGCAAATGCGGCCACCATGGCAAAAATGAACGTCAGACGCTTTGTCAGGTCGCCCCGTGAGCGGCACAAAAGGGCCACGTTTCCCCAAGTGGCAGGAAGAAATGCGGTTCCGATAGAGTTGTACAGATAGGTCCATGATCCGTATATCTCAAAATTGCTCACATAGGGATGCAGATACGGAAAGGTTCCGTTGAAAGACGGAAATTGAAAATAATAATGAAGCACCGCAGGTATCAGCATTGACAAGGATGCATTGTAGGTGGATGTGTCTGTAAGCGTCAGCTGATAATTGTTTCCAAAATCAAACACAGATCCAAACCTTGCATGGTTGTATGCCATTATCAATCCGCCCAGCATCATCATGGGAACACAAAACGACGCAACGTCGGCAATCAGCGATCTTGTTCCGAATGGGTGTTTTTTCAACACCTCAAAAAGAACGGGAAGCGCAATAACAACATACAAGGCATGAGACGGTCTTGATGCAACGGCTGACGCCACAAAAATTCCCGCCAGCGCAAAAAACAGCTTTCTCGCCACGCCGTCACAGGTTCTTATGGCCCTGAACACAGCCCAAAGCATTCCGCATACCGAAAAAATTCCGGACATCACCGCAATGTGATAAAAATTCGCGTTTGTCTGAGTGACAAACACCAACGATCCAAAGGGAATCACCGTTCCGGCAAAAAGCATCAGCCACAACGGAAGGCGGGAGGTGTATTTTTGGCACAGCTCCCACAAAAGCATCAGCATCATCACGCATGTTGCCGCTGCAATTATTGCCGCTGCAAGAGCATCGGATGGCAGACGGCCGGTTAAAAAGAAAAACGGAAAATACAGATATACCACCGGTGCCGCCCCAAAATAAGAGTACAGCTTTCCATCATAAAAAGCTCTGTCCCAGATAGGTCCGTAGGGCTCACCCATGACCTCCTTGCGCTCGTGATAATCATAGGGATTTTTCATGGCTGAAAGCAATTCCAGATCAAAATCCGTATCAATATTGCACTGTCCCTTTTTGAAAGCGTCAAAAAGCTGTATATAACATCCGTAATCATCCACAGAGCGCTCCAGCGGATACTCCACTGTCCAGTCTCGCTCGATGCTGACAGCACATACAAGAAAGGAAAACAAAACCAAAATCACAGCCAGCAGAACAAAAACCCTTTTTTGCGCTCTTGACCGAGGGTCAAAAACCTTTTTGTACAGCTCAAAATAAACGATAGCAAACACCAGCAGAAGCAGCGATGCCCACAAAAAGAATTTTGAAGCGGAAAACCTAAACCCAAATCCACCGTTTACGGTAACGGCTGAAAGATTATATGACGAGCAGTCACCAAGCTTGACCAGGATTCGGGTCACAGCCCCGCCCGCACGGAGCAAGAATTGCAGATCATCCTCGTTATAGCAGTTGATCTTTCCGGCAGAATAGAGCTTTCCGGGAACCTTTTCCAGCTCATACATCAGCTCTGCGGCAAAAAATCTTTCACGCTGATTCAATCCCGGCTCACCGTGCTTTACGTACAGTGACCGAACCTCTGCAGGCTCATCAAAATACACCGACAGAGTAGAATCCGACCCCATACCCACAAAGCTTCCGTATTCCTTTCCCTTTGACAGCGTCAGAGCGGACAAGGGGATTTCCTTTTTTTCATATCCTCCGATGAACGAGAAAATCGAAAAACGGTTTTGTACAAAAAGCTGCCCTGCCAACAGCACCGCAAACAAAACACAAAAAACAATTATCACTTTTTTGCGCCTGTTCATTTTTTCTCCTCCTCTGTCAAAATACTGCGCTCATAATAAAACAAATACTGCTGGGCGATCCCCGCGTATCCACCAAGAGAGGTGGGATCAAAGCTGCCGTCAAAATATTTGTCGATCACCTTTTTTACCCATACGTCCACGGGAAAAGCATCCAAAAAACCAAACCCAAACAAAAGCACGCAGTTTGCCACCTTGTCACCCACGCCCTTGACGGTTTTCAAAGCGGCAAGCCCCTGTTCATAGGTGCCCTTTGCCACAGATTCCAGCGATAACTGTCCGCTTTTTACTTTTTCTGCCGCATCAAATATGTATTTTGCCCTAAATCCGCTTTTTATTGGCGCCAGTCCTTCTGTTCCTGCTTCACAGATGGCGTCGGGAGTGGGAAAAAGAAATGTTCCGTCAGACGCCCTTTCACCAAGCAGCGTGCACAAAGAGTCGATGATCTTTTTTATGCGCGGAATGTTGTTATTTTGAGATATTATAAACGAAATCAAAGTCTCCCACGGATCCTGCCGAAAAATACGTATTCCCGCCGAGGCATGTGCAGCCCGTGATATGACCTCATTGTGTGAGAATCCCCGTATCACCCCGTCGTAGTCACGTTCCAGATCAAAATAATCCCACCATACGGTACGGAACTCCTCCTCGGTCACACCGTCAAAAAACCAATCGTTTCCCATTCTTTCAACCGTCAGTCCCCTGCCCCTTGCAACAAACCGATACCGGCTGTCGCTCTCCTTTTCAAACCTGAAGCACTGACCGCACTCAAATGAGACAAACGGATCAAAATTGGGGTGCCCGCAAAGCAATATTCCGTTTTTGAATTTTTTTACCACAGCAGCGACACCGCCCTTGTAAATCGTATAATAATGTTGTATAATAAAGGAAAGGAGTGACAAATATGAAGGAACATATATACACTATCCCCGTCACAGAGGCATTTGAATCAACAGACGACGGGTGCCCCTTTTGCAGATTGTTTCAAAAATTGGAGCAGGATGAGCTGGAGATAATTTTGGGTGCTTCAATGATGGAACCCGACATCAGGCAGGCAACAAACGAGATGGGGTTCTGCAACCGCCATTTTTCAAGAATGTTTGAGATGAAAAACCGTCTCGGCCTTGCGCTCATTCTTGAAAGCCATCTTGATTCTCTGAAAAAAGAGCTGAAAACAGGAAACATCTTCTCCAGAGACATAGCCCAAAAAAGCGTGTCACGGATACAGGCATTGGAGGAGAGCTGTTACGTCTGCTCCCGCATTGAGGACAAGATATCAAAAATGTTTCTCACTGCCGCCTATCTCTTTGATGAAGAAAAAGAATTCCGCCAAAAATTTGAGGACAAGCCCTATTTTTGCCTCCCCCATTACCGCCGTCTCATGCTGGCGGCAAAGGGAGCACTGTCAAAGGACGGCTACACCGCCATTGTCAACTCTGCCAACAAAAAGGTGTGTGACTATCTGTCCTCCCTCAAGGATGACGTGTCCTGGTTTGCCAAGAAGTTTGATTACCGCTTTGACGCAGAGCCCTGGGGCAACTCACGGGACTCCGTAGAACGCTCCATCAGATTTTTGGGCGGTGAGTCTGCCCTGCCAAAAAAATAATTTTTTCCCTCTGCACAAAACAGCTCCTGCTTTACGCTTGAGCTGTTTTTTTATGCGGTTTTGCATAAACACTGTTTACATAATATATTGTCGAATAACTTTATTGAAACCAAGAAATCCACATATCCACAGAGTTTTCCACCGTCGACAGCGGAATTTTACTTGATTTTACTTGTTTTTTGCTTGTGCATAGGTGGAAAACCAAAAGTTTTCCACAACCTTTTCCACAAAAGTGGAAAACATTATGTATTATACATTACACAGATTTTGTGGCAAAACCATTGAGGGACATGCCGCAAATGTTGCCGGATACATACTCAAAGTACCCCTGTGATGCGATCATCACGCCGTTATCTCCGCAGAGGGACAAGGGGGGAAGATACAGCGTTTTTCCGTATTTTTGCGCCGTGTCGGAAACGGCTTTGCGCAGGTGCGAGTTGGCGGCGACACCGCCTGCCAGCACGATATTTTGGGCTGTACCGTTGTCAAAAAGCCTTTCCAGACGGTCTTTTATGGTAGCAATCAAAGCGTTTGTAAAGGACGCCGCAACATCGGCACGGAAAGCATCGTCAATTATTCTTCCTCTTGATACCTCGGTGTGCACAAGGTTGATGACAGAGGTTTTCAAGCCGGAAAATGAAAAATCGTATTCCGAGCCGGACACGTGGCTGATAGAAAATGAATATTTATGCGGATCGCCCACGGACGCAAGACGGTCCATTGCCGCACCGCCGGGATAGGGCAGGCCCAGTACTCTGGCACATTTGTCAAACGCCTCTCCTGCCGCATCATCACGTGTCTGACCGATGAGAGTATAGCGGGTATAATCATCCACCTGCATCAACGACGTATGTCCTCCGGATACCACCAGTGCCACAAAAGGTGGTTTGAGCTCAGGCGACGCAACGTAGTTTGCCGCAACGTGTCCTCTGATATGATGCACGGGAACAAGGGGCTTTCCCGATGAAAAAGCAAGTCCTTTTGCAAAAGAAACCCCGGTCAGAAGCGCTCCGATAAGCCCCGGAGCATAGGTAACGGCAATGGCGTCGATATCGGACATTTTGCACTCTGCGGATTCCAATGCGGAGCCGACCACACCGCAGATGGCCTCCGTGTGAGCACGTGATGCGATCTCGGGAACCACTCCGCCGTATACTGCATGAATGTCGGTCTGAGAAGCAACGATATTTGAAAGAATCTTTCGACCGTCCTCCACCACAGAGGCAGCAGTCTCGTCACAGGAAGATTCAATGCCAAGTATTTTCATAATTTTTTCTCCAAAATATGAGCATCCGTCCCGTAATAAAACCCTTTTCGGGTCCCCACGGTGACAAACCCCCATTTTTCATAAAAAGCAATGGCTCCCGTATTTTCACAGGAAACCTCAAGAGTCACCGTCTCTGCTTTTTGCTCACAAAGCATCCTTTCCGCCTCACACATCAGCATGGACGCCGCACCGTGACGGCGATGTTCCGGAAGAACCGCAAGATTGATGATCTGCCCCTCTCCGCACACAAGATATACGGACAGTATACCGCACACCCGGCCGTGGGCAACCGCAGTCAGGTACAGTGCGTTTTTGTTGGTGATCATCTCTGCGATCTGGCTCTCGCTCCAGGCAGTGTCAAGACATTGGCTCTCAACAAAACCGGCGCCTCGTATCTGCTCCTCTGAAAGGGGCAGAATAGTGTATTTCATCACTGCTCACCAACCATCCGAGCCACCACCTCACGGGGGCAAATAACGGTTTTTCCGTTGGCACGGTCACGCAGATAATATCTCCCTGTGTTGTCGCCAAAAAATACCACAAGATAGTACAGTCCGGGATAACTCTGAGAATAAAGACGAATAAAATACACGTCCTCCTCCGTTATTGAAGCAGGATCCACGTTTTCTGCATCACGATCAGTCAAAGCCGCGGCAATAGATCTGCACAGCGCAGTGTCCTGTGTGGGATTGAGCCCCTGCTTATCCTCGGGCAGATACTCATCATCTGCATACAAGCTGGTGATATACGTGGTGTTGTTCACAAAAATTCCTGCTGCAATTGCGCCAAAAGAGGAGACGGTGGGTTCTGCAACGTCAGAGGCGCGGAAAACCAAAAGCTCTCCACTGTCCTCAATGCACAAAAAACGGCTTGCATCCTCATGAAGTACGGTAAAATAAGTCTCGTCACCCACCTGCACGTATTCCTCACCCTTTGTGACGGCATACAAAGCAAGCGAATCGGTCAAAACGTACTCAACGCCGGTTCTTTTGTCAACAAAACCCGCATCGGTGGCTTTTCCCCTGTGGATACCGCAGCCGGATGCAAACAAGCAGCACAATGCCAAAATAAACACAAAAACTCTTTTTTTCATAAAAAATCAATATCCAATCTGTCCCAAGCTGTCGTCGTTTTCGATCCAATCGGCAACGTTGTAAACAGTATAATCTTCAAAATTTTCACGCACGAAAACACGCTCGATACCTGCGTTTATCACAAGCCGCTTGCACATCTGGCAACAGGTGGTACCGGGAACAAGCTCTCCCGTCTCGGCATCAACACAGGCAAGATACAGGTCCGCACCCAGCATTCTGTCACGAGGTGCGGCAATGATGGCATTTGCCTCTGCGTGCACAGAACGGCAAAGCTCATATCTCTCCCCTCGGGGGATGTTCATTTTGTTTCGGAGGCAATATCCCAGATCACAGCAATTCACTCTGCCTCTGGGCGCACCGGCATAACCGGTGGAGACGATCACGTCATCCTTGACGATAATTGCGCCAAACCGCCTGCGGAGACAGGTGCCTCTCTCGGTAACGGTTTGGGCGATGTCCAGATAATAATTTATTTTGCTTCTTCTGTCTGCCATGACAAAAAACTCCTTTTTTGCGGATTTTTTGGATGGGTAATTTTGATGGTGTGTAAAAAAACTATCCGCCGGGCTGTTCAGGCCCGGCGGATAAAAAGCTCAATCAGCCAAAAATGTTATATTTCGGAGGTCAGCTTATGCTTTCTTCTTCTTGATGAAGATAACAGCAACTGCAGCGCCTGCAACTACAACAACTGCGATGAGAATCCATACCCAAACGGGGATTCCGCCCTCGTCATCGCTTGCATCGGTGGAGGTAGCGGTGGAGGTAGCAGTGGAGGTAGCGGTGGAGGTAGCAGTGGAAGTTGCCTCAGAGGTGGTGTCGTCAACAGAAACGTCAGAGGTCTCTTCGCCGGAAACAACATCAGAGGTGTCGCCGGTAGCGTCGCCAACTACAAAGAACATGGAGTTGCCGTAGAGAACTTCGCCATCCTCGATACCAAACATCTCAAGCTTGGTGCCGATTGCAAGTGCAGCAGCAGCGGTCTTGCGGGCAGCTGCCTCAGAGCCGTCTGCCTCGTCAACTGCGTGGAAGGTGATAGCAAGCATGCCATCAGTGATCTCGGTAACAAATGCTTTGTCCTCTGCGCCGTCTGCGGGAAGAACTTCCTCAACGGTGTAGCGGCCTTCCTCACCCTCAACGGGCTTGAGAAGAACTGCTACGGACCAAGCGGTACCCATCTCGCCGATAGTGGAGGGATCGGTGTAGAGTCTGGAGCCGTTTGCAGCAACGGAGGTGTCAATCTCATCGATGGTGAGAGCAACGGTGCCGTCAACGTAGGACTCAGGAAGAGTTCCATCGGGCTTCTCAGGTGCCTGGGAAATCTCAACGGTGTTCTCGGTAACTTCCATCTCTTCGTGTCCGGTGAGAGTAACAACTGCAGCAGCGTCAGCGTTCTTTACGCCAAGGACGCCGTTGGGCCACTCGAGCATGCCGGGGGCAACATTGGTGTAGTGCTCCTGTGCAGCAACTGCATAGGTCAGACCAAACTGTGCGCCGTCGCCGATCTTCTCAACGCCGGTCTTGTTCCAAGGGAGACGAACCTCGTAAGTGGTGGTGTTGCCTTCTCTTGTGGTGACAGAGTCCCAGTCAGCAACGGTGAGCGCCTCTGCACCGACAGGGGTGGACCAGCAAGCTTTGCAGCTGTCGCCGTTTGCCTGAAGTGCAAGACCTACCTCAAGGTAGTTTCCGGAGTACGGAGCGGTCTGGTATGTGCCGGGCTTGGAATCATCGGGAACGCCGGGGGTGAGGATGAACTGAACGCAGGAATACTGCCACATCTCACCGGTGGAGTTGTAGTACTCCTCGGGAAGAGGAGCGTGGCGGGAAGTATCAACTACCCATGCCATGTAAAGATCGGTCTCGGTCCAGCATACGTAGAACTCAAAGCTCCAATCATCATAGGTGTTGTGCTCCTGATAGTCCTTGATCTCCGGGCTGGAGGGATCAAAGTTGTGAACGGGAATTGCGCTTACGTACTCGCCGGCGTTTACTTTGCCGTCGATGGTAGGTGCCTTCTCTGCAAACTCGATATCGAGCTCAGGGTTGTTGCCTGCAGAAGAAGGGATGACGAACATTGCACAGAGCAATGCTGCCACGAGAAGAAAAGTAACAATCTTCTTCATGGAAATGATCTCCTTATAAAAAATAAATGTTTTTGGGATATACATCCCACTTGCGCTATACATTATAAACCAACAAACAAAAAAAAGCAATAGGCAAAAAAACGAATTTTGATTTTTTATCTGTAAATTTCCGCCAAATCAAAGAAAATATCCTCATTGTCCATATTATGTTTGTTCCTAATTATATATATCGGTATTTATCGCTTTTTTTGCCAAAAAAACAATAAAACAAAAAAGTGCAATTTTTTGTTGACAATCAAAAAAACATGTGATATAATAACGCTTGCGCTGTGAGACACGGCGCAGAATAAAATATATTATTTTCGATACGGAGAAGTCGCTTAGCTGGTCGAGGGCGCACGACTGGAAATCGTGTAGGCGTTAATAGCGCCTCGAGGGTTCGAATCCCTCCTTCTCCGCCAGAAAAAAGCATCGACTTTGTCGGTGCTTTTTTCAACTAAATCCACCCTTGCGGGTGGGTGAAATCGCCTTCGACGATGAAATCCAACTTCGTTGGGTGAAATCCGCCTCGACGGCGGATGGGTGGATTTAATTTCATCTGGGGCAAAGCCGAAGATTTCATCAGCGTTAGCTGATTTCATCCTTGCGTCAGCAAGGATTTCATTTTCTGTAAGAGTTCAAATTCATACGCAAAAACGTCAAAAATATCTTTTTCGTAGCTTTTACACAAACAGAAACACCACCCAACGGGTGGTGTTTCTGTTTGGCGGAACGAAGCGCACATTTCCGATCGAAACGGATTTGGGAACTTAATTCCCGGGAAACGGGATATGTATATCCATTAGAAAACACAATAGAACGCATAAAATCTGTTTTATCAAGCGAAACTGACAGGATTTTTGTGGCTGTATGCAATGATATTGTGGTTGGCTATGTTCGTATTTGCAGTTATGATTTGACTTTTTCTCCTCCGCTTAAAAACATTATGGGCATTGCCGTTTGGCAGAAATACAAACCCCACGGAATCGGTCGTTCCTTATTTGAAAGAGCCGAAAACGTTGCTAAATTTTACAATTTTTGGCATTTTTGTTCACTTTTTTGCATTTTATATCTCTTATTTCCGTTGGTATTCATAAATTGATACTTATTTATCTTGAATTTTCATAAATGTCAAGATATACTGTATTGGAGAGAAATTGGAGGTGACAAGATGGATTATTCCGAATGGTTTCAAAAACGCATCACCCAGCTGAGACTGCAAAAAGGTGTGTCCGCAAGGGATATGAGCTTGTCTCTCGGGCAAAGTGAGAGCTATGTAAACAAGATCGAAAACAGACGTACCCTTCCCTCTTTTGCCGGATTTTTCTGCATTTGTGATTATTTTGAGATTACTCCTCAAGAGTTTTTTAATCTTGATGCAGAGGATCCCAAATCCACCCGTATCTTGGCAAAGGAGCTGGAAAAGCTCACCCCCCGCCAGACAGAGCACATTCTCCAGCTGGTCTTTGACCTGACTGCAAAACATCACTGACCCCACGACAAACAAAACAGCATGCAACTTTCAGGAACCGATTTGAGAGGATTTTTCACCTTTTGAATCGGTTTTTTCTGTTGTTGGGCGGTTTTTTTAAAAATAAAACCGATTTGATTTTTACGTCAAATCGGTTTTTGTTGTTTGGTTAGATGTTCAATGAAATCGCGCGGGGCGCGATGAAATCCTCACTCCGCTCGGATGAAATCTGCTTCGCAGATGAAATTAAATCCACCCGCCCGCCGTCAAGGCGGATTTCATCCCCGTAGGGGATTTCATCATCGAAGATGATTTCACCCACCCGATAGGGTGGATTTAGTTGAAAAGAACCCACACTTGTCGTAGACAAATGTGGGTTCTTTTCTGGTGTGGATGAATGGACTTGAACCAACGACCCCTTGCATGTCAAGCAAGTGCTCTAACCAACTGAGCTACACCCACATATTATTTTTTGCTCGGCTATTCTATCATATACAGAACCAAAAATCAATAGGGTTTTTAAAAAAACTTTTTTGTTTTTTCACTGCACTTTATTTTGTATTTTTGATTTACAACCGCAAAAAAACATGATATTATATGAATAAAGTAATCCGGTTTTCAACCATAGGAGGACACAATGGAGGGCGTTGTTGTAAAAAAGGTGTGCGTGGGTATGCTTTCCACCAACTGTTATATTGTCAAGGACAGGCAGTCACGGGATGCTCTTGTGATCGATCCCGGCGGAGACCTGACGGTGATTCAGGATGCGCTGCACCGTATGGATGCCTGCTGCCGTGCCATTCTGCTCACTCACGGCCATTTTGACCACATTCTTGCTGTGGGTGATCTGAGATCCCACAATATTCCCGTCTGCATCCATCGGCTGGACGCACATTATCTCACCGAGCGAGACGCTTTCAGTTCCATGATACCATATGATCCACGACCTTTTGACCAGGCGGAGATCTTTTTTGACAAAGAGGGCAGCTACAAGGTGGGCAATTTTGAGTTTTATGTTTTCCACACTCCCGGACACACAAAAGGAAGCGTCTGCTTTGATTTTGACGGTATGCTTTTTACGGGAGACACGCTGTTTAAAAACAGTATCGGCACCACGGATTTTGGCGGCGACGAGGAGATGCTGACACGTTCTCTCAAGCGGCTGTACGATCTGCCCGGTGACTATGAGGTTTTGCCCGGACATGACGAGGCGTCCACCCTGTCCGACGAGCGGAGGAACAACCCTTATCTCAAGATTTTTGGAAAATAATTAACGCTGTGCCGGCGGGACGTCCCATAAGGAAGTCTCGCCGGCAACGCGTTTTTTGTATTCTTTCAGTTGACTGCCTGCCTGAGGTTTTCAAGATTTTGACGCATGAGGTCAAGATAGGTGACCCCGTCGTCAAACTGCTGTTGGGTGACGGTGTGGCAACCGTGGAGCAGCAGTTTTTTTGCTTTTGTTTTTTCGCAGATGCTGTCTGCGTTTTTTTGGTCAGACAGTTCGTCATAGAATATGACGGGGATGCCCGCCTTGTTGATCTCGGAGCTGACTATGGCAACGGCAGTATCGTTTGCTTTTCTGTCTCTGCCGCAATAAGCCAAAACAGAATGATAGGGCAAAACGTACTCACCGACCATATAATCAAATGCACATCCGTCGGAGAAAGCAAGAACGTGCACATTTCCCTCATCTACGGTTTTTTTGTATTCCTCATGAAGCGCAAGGAGCTCTTTTTTGAACTCATCGGCGTTTTTGCGGTATGTATTTGCGTTGTCGGGGTCAAGAGTGGAAATGCATCTGCAGAGGTACTCCACGATTTCAGCACAATTTTTTGGAGAGGTCCAGACGTGGCCGTTGATGTTTTGGGATGCAGGAGCGGAGGCATCATGATCATGATCATGATCGTGATTGTGGCTGTGATCTTCTGCCGCACCGGAGGTCTGATCCCTATACTCAAGCCGTGCGCCGTAATCCGACATTTTGAATAGCTGAATATCCGCAGGGGTCATGGACACCACCTGCTCTGCCCAACTGTCCATTCTTCCGCCTGTCACCACAACAAGATCCGCCTGTCCCAGCAGTGCCATTGTAGTGCCGCCGGGCTGATAGCTGTGGGGGTCGATACCGGGAGCCAAAAGCCACTGAACGTTGGCCAGTTCTCCGCAGATACGTGTGGCAAAATCATACGCTACAAAAACCGTGGTGTACACCTTGAGACGTCCGTCATCGGAAACAGCATCGCCGGCTGTCTCGCTGACCTCTGACGTATCCTTGCAGGACACCAGCGGAATGAGAAACAAAACCGCCAGTACAATCACAAAAGCCCTTTTCATCATTTCCTCACAAAAAGCCCCGGGGGACTCTTTTTCTTCAATATTATTACTGCTATTATAAAGTTTATCGTTCCCTTTGTCAACAACACTTTTTTGTTTTTTGGTGTTGCAAGGCGGGCAAGGTTTTTGGTATAATAGAAAGGAAAGAAGGTGCAACCTTGGAAAAGATTCAAAAATTGAGAGAGATACTTGCCTCATCAAACAAAATCTGCTTTTTTGGCGGTGCGGGAGTTTCCACAGAAAGCGGAATAAGGGATTTTCGCTCTGCTGACGGATTGTATAACCAAAAATTCAAGTACCCGCCCGAAACCATGCTCTCCCACGATTTTTTTGTGACCCACCCAATGGAGTTTTTTGATTTTTACCGCAATCAGATGCTTGCCACGGGTATTGAGCCAAACGATGCCCATTATGTTCTGGCGGAGCTGGAGCGCGAGGGAAAGCTGACGGGTATCATCACCCAAAATATTGACGGGCTCCATCAGGAAGCGGGAAGCAAAAAGGTTTTTGAACTGCACGGAAGTGCAAAACGCAATTTTTGCGTAAGATGCGGAGCGTCTTTTTCGGAAAAGTTTATACGTGAATCTCAGGGAGTTCCCTGTTGCCCCTGCGGCGGGATCGTCAAGCCCGAGGTGGTGCTCTACGGCGAATCTCTTTACGATGCCACCGTGAGAGGCGCCATCCGCGCCATCGAAGAGGCAGAGGTGCTCATCGTTGCGGGAACGTCTCTCACCGTTTATCCCGCAGCTGCGCTGATAAAATATTTTTACGGCAGCACCATCGTTCTCATCAACCGTGATGAGACACCTCTTGACTCCAACGCACAGCTTGTGATACACGATTCTGTGGGAAAGATACTGAGAAAAGCATACCGATAAACAAAAAAGGAGCTGACTGCTCCTTTTTTATGTTTTTCAAAGTGAAGAGAGATACCGTTCTCCCGTATCGGGCAAAATGCACACCGTGAGCCCGTCAGGATCTTTTTTTGCAACCTCCATTGCCCCCACAACAGCGGCGCCGGATGATATGCCGCACAGCAATCCCTCGGTTTTTGCCAGTTCTTTTGCACATTCCGTTGCATCAAAATCCGATACCGAGAGTATGCCGTCACAGAGAGAAGAATCAAAATTTTTTGGCACAAAATTTGCCCCGATGCCCTGGATCCCGTGGGGTGCGGGCTTGCCTCCCGTCAGCACCTGCGATGCCTCGGGCTGTACGGCGTATATTTTTATCTCGGGATTTTTTTCTTTGAGAAAACCCGCAATACCCGTCAGAGTACCGCCGCTTCCCACACACGCCACAAGACTTGTGATCCTGCCGTCGGTATCATTCCATATTTCACGAGCAGTGGTCTCATAGTGAGCCCTTGGGTTGGCGGGATTTGAAAACTGCTCAGGCATAAAAGTATTTTTATTTTCTCTGCAGATACGCTCTGCCTCAGCCACCGCGCCGGACATGCCCGATTCCTTTGGGGTGAGCACCAGCTCTGCTCCGTACAGAGACAGCAGTTTCCTGCGTTCTTGAGACATATTCTCGGGCATGGTGAGGATGCATTTGATGCCTTTTACCGCACAAACTGCCGCAAGAGCCACGCCGGTATTTCCGCTGGTTGCCTCCACCACCACAGTGTCTGCTGTCAGAATGCCGTTTTTTTCTGCCTCCTCCAGCATAAAAAGCGCCGCTCTGTCCTTTGACGAGCCGCAGGGGTTGAATCTCTCTGCTTTGGCGCATACGGCAACGGGACAGCCGTATTTTTTGCACAGGCGGGAGAGCCGTACCAGAGGCGTATTGCCGATAAGCTGTATCATATTTTCAAAAATTCTCATTTCCCCGTCCTCCGTTTCTTGCTTATTATACCTCATCGTATTATTCTTGGCAACAAAAAAATTGCATTTTTGGTTTTTTGGGTGTATAATGATTTGACAAAAACAACGGGAGGGATGAAAAATGTCAAAAAAATGCGCGGTTTTGTTTTTCTGCATCCTTTTGGCTTTGGCCATCTGCGCTCTTTCCCTGCCGGCATCCGCACAGGCGGATGATTTTGTGCCAAAGGACAAAGACATGACCGCTTTGCGAGTGGCAGTATATTCTGCTTTGGCATCAGTTTGTATCGCATGTTTGGCATTGTGGGCTTTTTTGATAAAAAGAAAAACAAAAAAGTAACCCGCAAAACATTTTTTCAAAAAGCAAAAAAGGAGCTGTGATTTTTTGATCAAGCTGTTGGCAAGATTTTTTATAAAAGACCAAAACGATTTTTCCTCCCCCGGTGTCAGGCAAAAATACGGCATTCTCTGCGGCGCCTGCGGAATATTGCTCAACGTGTTTTTATTTGGGCTCAAGCTGTTTGTGGGACTTATTACCGGCTCCATTGCGGTCACCGCAGACGCAGTCAACAACATTTCCGACGCAGGAAGCTCACTGGTGACCATGATCGGATTTCGGCTGGCGGGAAAAAAGCCGGACCCGGAGCATCCTTTTGGACACGGGCGGTTGGAATACATATCCGGTCTTGTGGTTTCCATGCTGATATTTGTCATGGGATTTGAGCTGGCTCTATCCTCTGTCAATTCCATCAAGGATCCTGTCTCCGTGTCATTTGGCATCGTCCCCGCCGTGATACTTGCCGTATCCATGGCAGTAAAGCTCTATATGTTTTTTTACAACCGACGCATCGGAAAAAGAATCGCCTCCGCCGCAATGCTTGCCACCGCATCCGACAGTATCGGTGACGTGGCTGCAACGGGTGCTGTTTTTGTGTCCCTTTTGGTTTCCCGTTTTTTTGAAATTACCATTGACGGCTGGATGGGACTTGCGGTGGCAGGGTTTATACTGTTTTCGGGGTTCCGTGCCGCAAAAGAGACCATTGAGCCGTTGCTGGGAACACCTCCGGACAGAGAACTGGTGTCAGAGATGGAAAAACTGGTGCTGTCACACCACCCCATCATAAAAATCCACGATCTCATCCTGCATGACTATGGTCCCGGAAGACAGTTTGTCAGTCTTCATGCAGAGGTTCCCGTGGAGGAGGATATGCTCTTTGTCCACGACGTTATTGACAACGTGGAGCTGGAGATAAAAGAAAAGTTTGGCTGTGAAGCAGTGATACACATGGATCCCATAGACACCCGGGATGAGCGGCTGGTGGAGCTGCGGGACACGGTGGAAAAGCATCTGGCAGAAATTGATCAAAAGCTCACTGCGCACGATTTTCGTATCGTTCCCGGACAGACCCATACAAACGTCATTTTTGACGTGGTGATCCCCTCGGACTCCCTTCTTGACGAGGACGTGGTATCAAAAAGCATTTCACTGGCGGTGACCGCAAAAAACCCCGATTACCGCTGTGTCATAAAGATTGACAGAGGTTATTCCTGAACCATCATCACCCATGGAAGCATATACTCCCATGGGTGATGTTTTTTGAAGAATTTTGACACAAAAGCCATCCACGGCGATGGCAGATGCTCCTATGAAGGCGCAGTGAGCTTTCCTATTTTTCAGACATCCACGTTTGAGGGATCGGATTTTTCATATTCACGGTGCCAAAACCCCACAAGGCACGCTCTCGAATCCCAGGTAGCAGCTTTGGAAAATGCCTCACGTGCATTTGCCTTTTCCTCAGGGCTGGCGGCCATCAACGCTCTTTTTTCCATTTTGAAGCAGGGGGACAGAGTGCTGGTATCATACAGCATGTACGGCGGCACCCATCGGCTGGTGTCAAGGATATTTCAAAAATACGGAATAAACTTTGTTTTTTGCGATATGTGTGATGGAGAGGACGTGGAGCGTCAGCTGAAAAAAGGCGCCGCTCTGCTGTTGGCGGAAAGCGTCACAAACCCTGATATAAAAGTGTGCGACATCTCTCTGATTGCATTTTTGTGCAAAAAGCACGGCACGCTTTTTGCGGTTGACAACACCTTTTTGACCCCTTATTTTCAAACTCCTCTCTCCCTTGGAGCAGATATTGTGATCCACTCCGCCACCAAATATCTGTCGGGCCATCACGACACGGTCAGCGGTGTGATGGCTGTAAACGATGCCCTGCTTGCGGAAAAGCTGGAGCTTATCTCAAAAACTCTGGGAAACGCCCTTTCTCCTTTTGACTGCTGGCTGGTTCTCAGAGGGATCCGAACCCTGCCCCTGCGTATGGAACGACACCAAAAAAACGCTTTTGCTCTGGCAGAATATCTTTTGAACTGCGGATGGGCGGAAAAAGTCATGTTTCCCGGACTGCCATCACATCCCCGATACGAGCTGTGCAAAAAACAGTCACGTGGAGCAGGAGGCATAATATCTTTTTATACACAAGACGACAAAACCGCAAAAAAACTGAAAAAGGGCGGTTCGATCATACGGTTTGCCGAGAGTCTGGGGGGACCGCATACCCTCATGACCCACCCCTTGACACAGACTCACGCAACACTCACACAGAAAGAAAAAGACAAGTTGGGAATCAACTGCCGGCTCTTTCGGCTTTCGGCAGGGCTGGAGCATCACTCGGACATTATTGACGATCTGAAACAGATGACTTATTGACAGTGGAAATCAAAAGGTGTATAATCATAATGAAATCAAATACAAGGAGAAATGATATGAAAAAGTTTTTTGCAGTACTCATGATTCTGGCACTCCTTTGCTTCTCTCTCCCCGTTTTTGCAGCAGCAGAGGCAGAATCAAATCCTTTCTGGCTGACCCATTACAACGATCCCTTTGTTGAAGGCGCAGGCGTTGTGTTTACAGAGCCCTACTCCGGCGCAGTGTGGTGGCTCCACATTCAGTTTACTGCAGTTGAGGGCGAAGACGGCGTGTATGAGATCACCGCCATGTCCAACGGCTATGCCGAGGGCAACGGCACCGCTCTTCCCCTGCCCGAAAACGGTTTTGTCTGGGCAATCAACGCAGGCAACGATTACAAATCTATCAACAACAACCCCAACGACGTTGACTATACCAGCGATGCCTGCAACGCAATGTATCTCCATGCTTCCTCTTGGGGCATCGGCGATAGATTCACCTTTACCGGCCTTGACCTTGACGGCCTCACCGTTCCCACCGACACAAAGGGCGTCAACTGGTATGACGATTCCTACGTTTGCACCGCAACGTTTACCAAGCTTGAGGAAGAGGGCGGCTCCGACGTAACAGAGGACGCATCCGAGGCAGTTTCTGAAGAAGAGTCCCAGGACGTATCCGAGGCAGTTTCTGAGGAAGAATCCTCAAAGCCCGTTGAGAGTACTCCCGATGCAGCTTCCGATGCTGATTCCGATGCCGCATCCAATGCCGATTCCGATACCGATGATGCCGACGAGGGCGGTATCCCCTCTTGGGTATGGATCGCAGGCGCAGGCGTTGTCGTGGTTGCCGCAGCTGTGGTGATCATCCTGGTTTCCAAAAAGAAATAATTTCTTTTTGACCCCGTACAAAAAACAGCAATAACAAAATACCTGCTTTGACTCGATCAAAGCAGGTATTTTTTCTCAAAAATATTATTTCAACAGCTCCTTGAGCCGTTCTTCCGCACAGATATGTCCCGCAAGAGGACCCCAGCCCTCATACAGCTGATGTCCGTCAGCAGTGGCAGTGAGAACCACACCCAGCTCGTGAGCTCTCTTGATTATTGCCGGCTCTGCATTTTCGTTGGCGATCTCCCAAAACACGTTTCGCTCTGCCATCAACTTCATCAACGGTTCAAACATCTCTACTTTTTTTGAAACAGACACCCCGTCAACGTCTGCCATATACAGGCGGAGGGCTTTCATTCCGTCTGCCATATGGGACAGACTTTTTATTTTTGGGTTTTTCAGTATGGCGTTGGTATATCCCCGTACTACGGAGGAAATAAGATATTCCGCCCCTACGGCATCCACTCGTTCTTTCCATTCCCTCAGTATACGTCTGCCATCATCGTTGTTGTATTCGGGTGAAAAATTCAGGTCCGGATATATCATCAAATCCATGGGAAGCTTTTCTGTATCGATCATAAAATGGATAGAACACTGAACCATGTCCACCTTTTCCTGATCCTCGGATGGAATGTTGATATCTCCTCGGTCATTGAGAAGCTCTGTCTCCACACCGCAGTGAAATTTTACTTTTTGGGGAGTATAGGCAGTGTATTCCGCCAAAAATTTTTTCAGATCGTCACCTGCAGTAACATGCCAGCAGATCCAGTCCTTTTTTCCGTTGGGCATTTTTGCGGAATAATGCTTCAGCACACACGCCTCACTGATTCCCAGCTCAATGCACGCCCTCTCAATATTGGGCATGGTCATCTCTGCTGCTCCACAGGCGTCAAGGTGATAATGTATGTGAAAATCCTTCATATCCTCACCTCAAAAAACTTTTTATCGCGGCAAAACGATCCAGCGGTTCTCCTCTTTGGGAGATCTGCGGTATACCACCACTCTTTTGCCGATGACCTGCACTGCCTCACAGCCCAGTGCCTCACAGAGGAGAGGCATAATTTCCTTGGGAGAAAGGGGACAGTTTTCAAGAACCGTCAGTTTTACCAGCTCGTGAGCGTCAAGAGCTGCGGAAATGGTTTTTGTCAAATTGTCGGTGATGCCGTTCTTTCCGATCTGTGTGATGGGTACCATATCGTTTGCCAGAGAGCGGAGAAAAGCTCTTTGCTTTGTGGTTATCATTTTTCAAAAATTCCTCTTATTTTATTTTTTATCGGTGGAACCAAACCCGCCTCTGCGCTCGGTATCACAAAAATCATCCTCGGTGATACCAAAAGGAACAAAGATTCCTTGAGCAAAAGCAGTTCCTTTTTTAATTTCAAGGGGTTTTTCCGTCCCCGTAAGCTTGATCATTATATGCCCCTCGTTGTCGGCAAAAAAGTAGTCTGAATCAATGATCCCCGCCGTGTTGGCAAGGCGCACTCCGTACTTGAATCCCATGCCGGATCTGGGCATTATCATCAGCATCCAGCCGTCATTTATCCTGACTCGGATGCCTGTTTTTATCACAATGCTCTCGTTGGGCAGGAGAACAAAATCATAGGGTGCAAAAAAATCGTATCCCGCACTGCCCACCGTGGCTCGTTGGGGAAGCTTTATTTCCTCGTACCCATCCATGTCAAAATTTGACTGTGATACCTTTGAAAAACGGGCAATTTTTTCCATATGCCTGCTCCTTTTTTATTTTCAGCTCCATCCGCCATTTACATCCAGCACTGCTCCGGTAATGTAGGAAGCACCGTCCGAGCAGAGAAAAAGAACCGATTCCGCCACTTCACGACAGGTTCCCAGGCGGTCAAGGGGGATTTCCTCTGAGAGCCGCTCCAGCTCCTCGGGAGTCAGCTCACAATTCATGTCAGTATCAATAGCTCCCGGACACACGCAGTTGACGCGGACACCGCTTGGCCCCGCCTCTTTTGCCAATGCCTTGGTCAGACCGATCAGCCCCGCTTTTGAGGCGGAATAATCCACCTCACAGGACCCCCCCGTCTGTCCAAAAACCGAGGAAATATTGACAATAACCCCGCTTTTTTTGCGAATCATGGAGGGCAAAACGCCTCGGCAAAGCTCCAGCGGAGCAAAAAAATTGATTTTGTAGAGCCGTTGGGATTCCTCGGCTGTGACTGTGTCAAATGGCTTGGTGAGAGCCACTCCGGCGTTGTTGACCAAAACATCTGGTTCCGGACAGAAGTCCAAAATTTTTTGAACCGAACCGTCCCGGGACAGATCGCAGCAGATATATTCCGCATTTCCAATGGCAGCGCAGAGTTCCTCTGCCTCTCGGACACTGCTGTTGCAATGGATAACAACACGGTAACCCGCTCTGCCAAACGCCAGAGAGATGTCACGTCCTATGCCTCTTGCACCGCCTGTTATCAAAGCGATTTTAGTTTTTTCCATGCTTTTCTGCCTCGGAAACAAGTTTTTTGAGATCTGATTTTGAGTATTTGTAAACGCTGTCACAAAAAGAGCAGGTCAGCACCGTCTCCTCATCGGATTCGATCATGCTCAAAAGCTCTTTTTTGCCCAGCGAAACCAACGCACCGTCGGTTTTCTTTCGGCTGCAGACGCACTTGTAATCACAGTCAATGGAATCAAAAATATCGTATTCGATACCGTCAAGATAAAAATCCAGTGCCTTTTCTGCGCTCACCTGAGACAAAAGAGTGGTGATGCTGGGCGTTTTTTTGGCGTTTTGCTCCAATTTTTCCGCAACCTCCGGGTCTGCAAAGGGCAACAGCTGTATCAGCGCACCGCCCGCTCTCAGCACGGTGCGGTCTCTGTCCACCAGCACTCCCAGAGCGCAGAGGGTGGGTATCTGCTCGCTCTCAGCATAATAAAACGCTACGTCCTCAGCGATCTCTCCGGTCTTTATTTCCGAAACCCCCACGTGGGGCTCTTTTCCGCCCGCATCACGCAGCACATAGAGATTTCCTTTCCCCACGATGCCGCCCACGTTGAGCTTTCCGTCCGGTCTCAAGGGAAGCTCTGCCTCGGGATGCTCGATAAATCCTCTTACGTTGCCGTAATAATCCGAGGATGCCACAATTGTTCCGCCGATTCCGTCACCCTTGAATCTAAAAGTCAGCAGATCCTGTTTTTCACCCATCATGGAGCCCGCCAGCGAAGTGGCGATCAAAACCCTGCCCAAAGCCGCCGTGGCGGTGGGAGTAGTGTGATGTATCTGTCTGGCACGCTCAACAATATCCGTACCGTCCATAATAATAGCCCTTGCGGAGCCGTCTCTTGTCATTGCTCTGTAAATCGTTGCCATAAAAGGTGTTTTTTATTTTGCCTCTGCTTTTACACGGCCGTCGTGAAGCAAAAGCTCAAATTCCTTTCCCGAAGCAAGCTGATCCTTGCTCCCGATAATTTTTCCGTCGGAGTCAAACGCCACCGAAAATCCCCTGCCCAGAATAGCAAGAGGGTTGAGACTACCAAGCTTTTCATCCAGCACACGCAGCTTCATTTTTTCACGGCTGACTGCGTTTTGTGATGCGGAGATCAATTTTTCCTCCAGTCGTCCCACGGTCATTCTCCGCTCGTCAAAATAAGCACGGGGAGAAGTCAGCACCGGACGGGAGGACAGCGCCTGAAGCCGCTGCGAAAACAGCTTGAGCCGCTGCTCCAGCAAAACCGACAATCTGGTCTGCACATTTCCAAACTGGCGCTTGAGGGTAGACGCATCGGGAACCGCCAGCTCCGCCGCTGCACTGGGCGTGGGGGCACGCAGATCCGCCACAAAATCACAGATGGTAAAATCCGTCTCATGACCCACCGCCGAGATGATGGGGGTTTCACACTCATACACTGCACGGGCAAGGGCCTCATCGTTGAAGCACCATAGATCCTCTGCAGATCCGCCGCCCCTGCCAATAATGATAACGTCACATTTTTTGCTTCTGTCCAGTGCTTTTACAGCAGAAATAAGCTGAGCGGGCGCATTGGGCCCCTGCACCAGCGACGGATAGAGCATCAGCTTTGCGGCAGGAAAACGTCTCCCCGCCACGTTGATCATATCCCGCACTGCGGCACCGCCGGGTGCAGTGATTATGCCCACGGAAAAAGGTATCTTTGGTATCTTTTTTTTGTGGGACTCATCAAACATTCCCAGGGCCTGAAGCTTCTTTTTGAGCATCTCAAACTGCACAAAAAGATTTCCCACACCCTCCTGCTGTATATCGTCTGCATAAAAACGATACTGTCCGTCACGGACAAACACCGCCACTCTGCCGGTGCAAACCACCTTCATCCCATCCTCGGGCTTGAAATCAAGCTTTGACGCGCCTCCAAACATGGTGGCGGGGATGAGTGATTTTTCGTCCTTGAGGGTAAAATAAATATGTCCCGATCCGCCGTACACCCTGATATTTGACAGCTCTCCCTTGACTGTCACGGAGGACAGCAGAGGCGAGGTGCCGAGATAATCCTTGATGTAGGTGTTGAGCTGCTCTACCGTCAGAGCACGCTGCTCTGTGTCACGCATTGTCGGTATCATCTGTCTTTTTCCTTGCGTTGGGCTTTGTGACGCCCTTTGCCAGCTTTCCGAGCACGCCGTTTACAAACCCCACCGATTCCTCGCAGTCAAACTTTCGGGTAAGCTCCAGCGCCTCGTTGACAGTGATCTCCACAGGGATCTCCTCAAAATAACCTATCTCGCATGCCGCCAGACGAAGCACTGCCAGCAGCACCTTTCCGATTCGGTCTATACGCCAGTTGTCTGCACAGGAAGCGATCCTTTGATCCAGCTCATCGATCCTTGACACGGTCTCGAAAAACAGCTTTTTTGTAAAAGCGCTGACTGTCCCGTCCATGCGCTCCTCCACCGCCGTTTCAAAAATGTCAGTCGGCTCCCTGTCGGGATTGAAGGAAAGCTCGTACAAAAGTCCGATAGCGGCTTCTCTTGATTCTCTTCTGGTCATATTGCACTCCTTGACTTTGAAGTTACAAAAAATATAAACATAATTATTCATGCTATTATATCACCGTTTTTTGCCGATGTCAAACATATAAATTGACAGTTTATTTCCTTTTTGTAATAACAAAGGACCGTAAATCATAAAAATTGTTATTTCGCACTTGAAAAAAACATATTTGAGATATATAATAAGATGTTAAAATATATTATTGATCCACCGAAAGGGACTACATTATGGCAAAAAGTATTTTTGGGGCAGAAAACCGCCCCGTAGTTACAATCGTTATGGACGGCATCGGACTGTGCGACAGAGTTGAGGGCAACGCCATCAAAGCGGCTGACACCCCCACCCTTGATATGCTCTTTGCAAACTATCCCATGCTTTCTCTCAAAGCTCACGGCACCGCTGTGGGTCTCCCCTCCGACGACGACATGGGCAACTCCGAGGTTGGGCACAACGCGCTGGGTGCAGGTCAGGTTTTTGCACAGGGCGCAAAGCTGGTTTCGCAAGCCATCGAGTCGGGCAGAATGTTTGAAAGCGACTCCTGGAAACAGATCTCGGAAAACGCAAAAAACAGCACTCTTCATTTTCTCGGGCTCTTCTCCGATGGAAACGTTCACTCCCACATCGACCATCTCAAGGCAATGATCATCAGAGCAAAAGAGGACGGCATATCCAAAGTCAGAGTTCATATTCTTCTTGACGGGCGT
Source organism: Eubacteriales bacterium (assembly GCA_045538555.1). Lineage (GTDB taxonomy): Bacteria > Bacillota > Clostridia > Oscillospirales > CAG-382 > Coliplasma. Next base: position 88,798 of record JAZSRP010000004.1, on the reverse strand, counting down.
GACGTAGGCGAGACCAGTGCCCTGGAATACGTGCTTCCCTTTGAGGATTTTTTGGCATCCCTCAACGACTCTTCCTTTGACGCACGCATTGCATCGGGCGGCGGAAGAATGGTCATCACCATGGACCGCTACGAGGCAAACTGGTCAATGGTAGAAAAGGGCTGGAGAACTCACGTGCTTGGCGAGGGCAGACAGTTTGCATCCGCTGAGGAGGCAATCACGGTCATCCGCAACGAGACCGGTGCCATCGACCAGGATCTTCTTCCTTTTGTTATTGCAGAAAACGGAGCTCCCGTAGGCACCGTCAACGACGGCGACAGCGTGGTGTTCTTCAATTTCAGAGGCGACAGGGCAATCGAGATCTCAAAAACTTTTGAAGCGGGATCCGATTTTGACAAATTTGACAGAGTACGTGTTCCCAACGTTGTGTTTGCAGGAATGCTGGAATACGACGGCGATGCACATATTCCCTCCAGATACCTTGTTTCTCCTCCCGAGATCAGCAACACAATGAGCGAGCTGCTGGTAAACAAGGGTGTCTGCCAGCTCGCTATCAGCGAGACACAAAAATACGGCCACGTCACATATTTCTGGAACGGAAACCGCTCCGGAAAATTCTCCGAGGAGCTGGAGGAGTACATTGAGATTCCCTCCGACACCGTTCCCTTTGAACAGCGTCCCTGGATGAAGTGCGCCGAGATCACCGACGTTCTTATCGAAAAGATCAAGTCCGGCAAATTCCAGTCTCTCCGCGTCAATTTCCCCAACGGCGACATGGTGGGACATACCGGGTCTTTCATTGCCGCAAAGCTGTCTGTGGAAGCACTGGATATCTGCCTGGCAAGGATTTTGAAAGCTATTGACGAGGTCAAGGGTGTTGCCATCATTACCGCAGACCACGGAAACGCCGATGAGATGTACGAGATCAACAAAAAAACCAATCTTCCCAAGGCCGACGCAGACGGAAAATTCAAGGCAAAGACAAGCCATACCCTCAATCCTGTTCCCTGCTTTATCTATGACAACTTTTACAAGGATTCCTATGAGGTCATCGACGGAAGCTACGGGCTGGCAAACGTTGCCGCAACCGTGGTGACCATGATGGGCTTTGAGGCGCCCGAGGTTTGGGAGCCCTCGATGATCCGTGTTAAATAAGGACTGATTTTTCATGCTTTTCAGTATTCTTTCTTCAAATATGCCGCTTGGGTACAAGCTGTTGATGTTTCTCATCTCCGTGCTTACCCTGCTTCCTGCACTGACCCTCCACGAGGTGGCACACGGCTACGCCGCAAAAAAATGCGGCGATCCCACCGCCAACTCTATGGGAAGGCTGTCGCTGAATCCCCTGGATCATCTGGATCCGATGGGAGCATTGATGATGCTGCTTGTAGGGTTTGGCTGGGCAAAGCCCGTGCCTATCAACACACGGTATTTCAAAAAACCCAGACGGGACATCGCCATTGTGTCTCTTGCAGGACCTGTCACAAATTTTGTTCTTGCTTTTTTGGGTACGTTTTTGGGCGCCCTGTGGCAGTATACAGTATCTCCGTTGGGGATCAACGGAAACATCGCTTTTATCGTTTCATACATTTTTTATTACTTTTCAATGCTCAATCTGGGTCTGGGGCTGTTCAATCTCATCCCCATTCCCCCTCTTGACGGCTCAAACGTTGTGATGTGCATGCTTCCTCCGCACATGGCGGCAAAGTATGCCAGGATCAGGTTTTATACCCAATACATCCTGCTGGGTATCATTCTTATCCGCTGGCTTCCCGCGCCTCTTGACGGTATCGGCAGTATCATCTTTATGCCGCTGCATCTTGCAAGAGAAGGACTGATGTGGCTCTTTGAAACTGCATCAGCCGGATTTTGGGGACTGTTTTTCGGTTAAAAATTTTTTTCAGCCATTTGGTTTTTGTTGGTGATTTTATGGAAACAATAAACCTGAAAGTAGAGCAGTTTGAAGGCCCTCTTGACCTGCTGCTTGCACTTATTTCCAAGCACAAGATCGATATTCTGGATATTCCCATTGCGGAGATCACAGAGCAGTATGTGGCAGTGCTTGACAGCATGCGTGAATTGAATATGGAGATCACCAGCGAATTTTTGGTCATGGCAGCGGAGCTGATGCTGATAAAAAGCAAGATGCTGCTCCCCCGCACCGAGGACGCAGAGGACCCCCGCGCTCCTCTTGTGGACGCACTGCTGGAGCACCAGCGCGCAGTGATCGCATCGGAATTTTTGCGTTCGCAGAGTGCAGGACACTATGATACGTTCACCAAGCCCGCTTCTCTGCCTGAGCACGAGGATTATTCCCGTGAGCACAAGGCGGAACTGCTGGCAGAGGCGTTTTCACGAATTGCGGAACGTATGGCAAGCAAAATTTCGGGATCAGAGCCGGAGCTGTTTAAAAAAATCGGCGAGGAGCGGTATTTCACGGTAGAGGAAAAAACCGTTGAACTGCTTGACCTGCTTGAAAAAAAACAAGCCGCGGCATTTGATTCGCTTTTTGAAAAGGTTTCCGGCCGAGGCGAGGCAGTGGCAATATTTCTTGCACTGCTGGAAGCACTTCGGGACGGATACATTGACGCAGAGAAAGGCGAGAACGAGGATGAAATAATCGTTCGTTTTGTCTCCCGACCCGAAAAAATCACGGAGGTGACCGAAGATGAGTATGAATAATGAAACCCCCGCTGCTCTTGAGGCCATTCTTTTTGCCTGCGGAAGCCCCGTGGGTTTTGACCGTCTGTGCGAGCTTTTGTACGTTGACCGTCAAGGACTCACAGAGGCAGCAGAGGTGCTCAAACAAAAATACAGCGACAACCGTGAGTGCGGCATAAACCTCATCACCGTGGAAGATGCCTATCAGCTCTGCACCAAGCCATTTGTGGCTGACTACGTCAAGCGGGCGCTGGAGCTGAGAAAGGCACCGCCGCTGTCAAAAGCATCTCTGGAGGTTTTGGCCATCGTGGCATACAACCAGCCGGTTACCCGTTCTTTTATCGAGATGGTGCGGGGCGTTGACAGCTCGTTTATCGTTGCGTCCCTGTGCGAAAAAGGACTTATCGCCGAAAAAGGCGTTCTTGACGCACCGGGAAGACCCATTCTTTTTGGCACCACCGATGCTTTTCTCCGTTGCTTTGGGCTGGAGAGCATCAAGGATCTGCCCGAGACCGAGCTTCCGCTTTCAGATGGTCAGCAATCGTTGGAGTTTGATCAAGAAAACACTCCTGTCACACTTCCTCTCACCGATGAGGACTATGATAACGGAGGCAGGGATTGACCGCCCTTTGGATAACGGGAGGAATCATACTCTTTTTTGTCCTCTTGCTTTTGTCACCACTGAAGATCGGCATTTCTTACTGCGGAGACGTAACGGTAGTTGCAAAATACCTTTTTTTCTCCCTTGCGGTATGGAGCAGTGAGGACAAGCCGAAAAAGGCATCAAAAAAGAAGACAGATAAAAAAACAAAAAAGAAAAAAACGGATTCTGATCCCGAAAAACAAACAAAAAAACGACCTCCGCTGAAGCTGATCATCGAAACGGTCAAAGATATTTTGGCAAAGCTGTTTGAAAAGCTCAAAAAACATCTCAAACTGGAAAAAGCAACCGTAAAAATCACGGTCGCTCACGAGGATCCCGCCGTAGCCGCAGTAATGTATGGCGGCATCTCGGGTGCCTGCGGCAACCTGTACGCTTTTTTGCAGGGGTTGAAAAAACGTTCAAAAAAGAAAAACTCTGTGTGTTTTGAGATCAATCCGGATTTTATTGCAGACAACACCGATGCTTTTTTTGAGCTGATCATATCCTCCCCCTTGATATGGTGGCTGTCCGTGGCGGTAACCGCAGGAACGGGGCTGATCAAGCTTAAAGAGATTTTTTCACAGGGAGAACCAAAAAAACAAAAAAATTCCGCTGAAAGGAACATGAATAATGAACGAAATGCCATTGAAACAGATAATTGACGCCGCGCTGTCCAAGATCGGAAGCGTTGCGGACGTAAACACAGTCATCGGTGAACCCATCATTCTCCCCGGCGACGTGACTCTGATCCCATTCTCAAAGGTTTCGGTGGGATTTGCGTCAGGCGGTTCTGAGTTTGGCGGCAAGACGCCAAAAGCAGACGGAAGCAGTTATTTTGCCGGCGGAAACGGCGCCGGAGTGTCGGTCACACCCATGGGATTTGTGGCAGTAGAAAACGGTCGTGTCCGTGTCATTGACCTGAAAGTCCCCGACAGCTTCCAACAGCCCAATGATCCTGTAAACAAAGCCATTGACAGCATCAACGGTGTTATTGACAAGGCCCCCGATCTTTTTGCAAGAATCAAAGATATGTGGGACAACCGCAAGAAAAACAAAGAGAGCACCGAGGAATCCGACGGCGAGGTCACCGCTGAGCCGAAAGAAGACTGACAAAAAACTTTTTTGCCTTTTTTCATAGAAAATTATATTTGCAAAAAAACAAGGACATGGAAATATCTCCATGTCCTTGTTACATTATGCTTATTCTTCGACATCCTTTGGTGACGCTTTTTTCCAGCCGGTGAGAGCACGAATCTTTTTGAAAAGAATGTTGGACACCCTGACGCTTGCGTGAACGTTGGGGTGGCCGTTTGCGCCTATCTCAGACGGATTGTCGGCAATGTTGTCCACAAACACAAAATGTACCTTGGGATCGTTCTTGTTGATATCCTTGATGAGGTTTTTGAGAGTGTCGCAATAATAACCGTTCATCATACCGTACAGCCAGATAATATCTGCATCGGGATATTTTGCGCGGTGCTTTGCCACCAGCTCTCTGCCCGCCTCCGAAAATTCCTCAAACGATGCGGGACCGCCGGAATCGTTTGTGCCGATATTGATAACCACCACCTGCGGCTGCCAGCCGTCGGTGACCTCTCCGCCCTTTCGGGTGAGCCAGTTGCAGTACTCACCGGTTTTTACGTCCTCTCGGTTGCCCTCACAGTTGCAAACGATGCCTTTTCCGGAAATACTGATGTGACGGGAATCCGCCCCAAATTTTTCTGCAGTGAGATAAGCGTAAGAATACGTGCTGTCCTGCTGATAAGTCTGATAGGTGGGATGGCTGCTGTTGCCCAAAACACCGTAGCCGCAGGTAATGGAATCACCCACAAACTCAATACGTCTGGGGCTGTTGAAGGGAGGATTGCGAAACGCTGCATTCTGTCCAAAAAGAGAGATGCTGTCAAAGAGCAGGGGATCCTCGCCCTCAGTGACACGCAACACATCCACTCTGTGACGTTTTTCCGACAGACCCTCAACAATGAGCATCTCGGAGCCGTTGACCACCGCAAAGCGCTGTCTGCGGCTGCCGTCAATCACGATTTTTACGTATGCGGGAATATCTGCGCCGTACCTGCCCAAAGAAATGCAAAATCCCGTGCCAAAAAATGCAAATGAAAATCCGCTGTTGCTCCAGTCAAAGGCAAGCATATCATCCTTGACGGAGTATCTGCCCTTGATCCTGAGCCGATCATTGCCGGCAAGCTTGATAAACTCGCCTTGGTTTATGATATTTTTGTCCATAAAAAACTCCCTTGACAACAAACATTTTTTCCTTGTTGTCCAAGGCAATATTTTATCTACGCTTTGTGTCTGAATGAAGTTTTTTGTGTGAAGAATTTGTAAATTTCACATGCCGCCAACGGTACTGCAGAAAGGAAAAAGCAAATGCAGAAATCCGTTTTTTCCAGCGCCGACACACCAAAAAGCTCCCTTGCGGCGGGCACCAGAACAACAAAAAGCATCATGGACAGACAGACGGCAAAAGCTATGGGAAGATACGGATTTTTCTTTTTTCTTTTTGAAAAAACACTGCACTCGCAGCGCATATTGAAAGAATGAAAAAGCTGGGATACCGCCAACACAAAAAAACACATGGTACGGCCCTTTTGAAATCCGCCTCCCGCTTTTCCCACAGCAAAAGCGGTTACGGCCAAACCGCCTATCAGAAGTCCTTCCATCAGCATTCTCACCGTTTCACCTGCCGAAAACAAAGGGGACCTTTTTGGATTTGGGCGGTTTTTCATTACCGACTCATGAGTTTTTTCCAGTCCCAGCGCAATTGCGGGCAGCGAATCGGTGGTGAGGTTTACCCACAAAAGTTGAATAGCAGACAAAGGAGAGGGAAACGATAAAAGAATGGAAAGAAATACCGTAAAAAGCTCTCCTACGTTGCAGGAAAGCAAAAAATGAACCGCTCTGCGAATATTTTGATATACCCCTCTTCCTTCCCGCACCGCACTGACAACAGTGGCAAAATTATCGTCGGTCAAAATCATGTCCGCCGCTTCCTTGGCAACCTCAGTGCCGCTCTTTCCCATGGCGCATCCGATATCTGCCCGCTTGAGAGCAGGGGCGTCGTTGACACCGTCACCGGTCATTGCCACGGTGCATCCGTTTTTTTGAAAAGCTTTTACGATCTTTAGCTTGCTTTCGGGTGTTACACGGGCAAATACAGAGCATTTTTTTACCAGCTTTTGCATTTGGCGGGGGTCTGCGGCTGCCACCTCTTTTTCTGTCAGCACCATTCCGCCCTCCTCCGCAATCCCCACGGATCTGGCAATCGCCCGTGCGGTGTGCGGATGGTCTCCCGTTATCATAACCGTGCGAATACCGGCATTCCTGCATATTTTTACTGCTCCTGCCGCCTCAGGGCGCGGGGGATCGGTGATTCCGCAGATGCCCACGGGACGGTATGTCAGTTTTTCTGCATTTTTGGGCAAGCTATCCGTTTCGCACAGACCAAAACCCATGACACGCAGTCCCCTTGACGCCATCTCCTCTCCCTCGTTTTCAAACCCTGTTTTCTTCCCCGCACAAAATGATGAGATCACGTCGGGCGCTCCTTTTATCACCGACAAAAATCCCGATCCGCTCTTGTGCACGGTGATCATAAACTTTCTTTTTGGATCAAACGGAATCTCAAGCACTCTGGGAAACTGTTGCTGCAGCTCATCAAAACGGGTTTTGGGCAGGTATTCCGCCAATGCGTTTTCTGTAGGTGACGAGCAATCGTTGCACAGAGCAAAAGCAGTTTCAAGACGAGACGAATCACCCATTGTTTCCGTGACAGTCATTCTGTTGCAGGTCAGAGTTCCCGTTTTATCGGAGCAAATAACGTCTGCAGAGCCGAGAGTTTCCACTGCGGGAAGCTTTTTTACAATGGCGTTTTTTCCCGCCATTGTCTGAACCCCCACCGACAGCACCACCGTTACGATAGCAGGCAGTCCCTCGGGAATTGCCGCCACCGACAAGCTCACTCCCGTAATAAACATTTCCCGCAGCTCCATTCCCTTCAACAGCGAAAACAAAAAAATTACAGCGCATATACCCACCGTCACCTTTCCCAGCATAACGCTGAGAGAGGACAGCCGTTTCTGAAGCGGAGTTTTTTCCTCCTTCCCTGACAAAAGCGATGCGATCCTCCCCACCTCGGTTTCCATTCCGGTTTTTACCGCCACTGCCACACCTCTGCCAAGCACTACGCCCGACGAGCCAAAAAGGCAGTTTGCGGATTCGTCGGTGTTTTTTGTCCGAAATTGGGTTTTGTGCACCTCTTTCGACTCTCCCGTCAGACAGGATTCGTTGCAGGCAAGACCGTAGCTTTCCAACACACGGCAGTCACAGGGCACCACGTCGCCCTTGTCAAGTATTATCACGTCACCCGGAACCACTTCCTCACCGGGCACGGTGGTTGGGACTCCGTCACGAATGACACGGCAGGTGGGAGCAGACATTTTTTTCAGTGCTTCCAGTGCTTTGTCTGCCTTTTGTTCCTGTATCACGGAAATGATCGCATTTGCCGCAACTATGGTCAGTATCATCAGTGAATCCGCCGCTCCCTCCCCCGACAGGCGGGAAGTAAAATAAGAGATCACCGCAGCACACAGCAGTACCAGCGTCATGGGATCGGACATTGCGGAAAAAAATCTCATCACAGCATTTTTTTGTTTTTTTTGCTCCAGGCGGTTTTTTCCGTATCGACGGAGCCGTTTTTCCGCTTCATCTCGGTCAAGCCCCTGTTTTGTGGTTTCCAACTCATCCAAAAGAGCTGTCAGATCCTTTTTCTTCCACATTTTTTATTGCCCTCCTTGTCAAAACCAAAAATTTCTTTTCTGCACACAAACATCAAAAACAGGTTTGGAAACAGCATCAATGCATTGAAAATATCCGATATTTCCCACAATAACCCCCGGGGTATCACCGCACCAAAAAAAGCCGCCGCCACTGCCAATCCACGATAGAGCAAAAGTGATTTTTTCCCTCCGCCCAAAAAAACGATACAGCTCTCCGCATACATGCACCAGCTCATCACCGCCCCGATGCCAAATACCCCCGTCAGTATCATCATCAGCCGTACGCCAATGTTTCCCAATGCCTCCCTTACCGCTCCCGTCACGTCGGTGCCGCCTGCAGACAACAGCATCAGCGCTGTGAGCGTGGATATCACAAAGGTATCAAAAAATATCTCTGCCATTCCCCATTTTCCCTGCAGATCGGGCGTGGTATCGCCGGCATCCGCATGAGCAAGTGATGAAGATCCCATGCCTGCCTCGGTGGAAAAAACGCTTCTGGCAAACCCCTCACGAACTGCCGTCAAAAAACCCGCGCCCGATACTCCAAAAAATATCGAGTTGCCCGAAAAGGCGTCCTTTAGAATAGTCAAAAACGCATTTGGGATCCTCTCTCTGCCCACCCACAGCACCGATATGCAAAGCAACATGTAGCAGAGACAGCAGGCGGGGACCAAAAAAGTGTTGATCCGTGTCAACCGCCTTTTGCCTCCCAAAAGCACAAAAATCAAAAACAGCGCAGAAACAGCACCCACCGTTGTTCCTTTTGTTCCCCATTCTGCCGCCATTTGAGACAGCGAGCCGGTCTGTATCATATTTCCTGTGCCAAATGAAGACAAAATACAAAAAACGCAAAATACAGCCGACGTTTTCAAAAAACCTTTTTCTCGCAATCGGTTGTGTGCTCCTTTTTTTTCTCCGCCCAGCGCCACATGAACCTCTGCATATCTGAGCCCCATGCCAAAAAAAGAGCATACCCACATCCAAAATATACTTCCCGCACCTCCGCGGGAAACCGCATACCCCACACCCAAAATGCTTCCCACTCCAACCGTACCGCCAAGGGCTGTTGCGGCGGCAGAAAAGGGAGTGACCTCTCCTTCTTTTGCTGTTTTTTTTGACAAAGAGGCACGGAGGTCACGAAGGGTGCCGAAAAAGGATATTTTTTTGGTTTTCAACAGAATGAGGGTAAAATATACCGAAAAAACCGCCACCAGCATTACAGTGGGAACACCCCACAGCGCATCTCTCAAAATTCCAACAACCAAGACCGTCACACCTTATTTAAAAAATGTTGCAAAACCAAAAATCTGTGGTATTGTATAAATGGTATATATAATCATAAATACTCACACAGGAGCAAAATATGAATACGATTATTATTACCGGAGCTTCATCCGGTCTTGGAGCGCAGTATTTTGCTGCAGCATCCAAAATGTTTCCCGATGACGAGTTTTGGCTGGTGGCGCGGAGAGAAGAACGACTTGCAATCACTGCCGAGCTGAACAAAAACGCAAAAACCAGACTTGTGTGCTGTGACCTTGCCTCCAAAGAGGGGCTCACGGCGTTTTTTGAACTGCTCAAAAAAGAACGTCCCCGCATCCGCCTGCTTGTCAACAACGCAGGGTTTGGAAAGCTGGGAGCCATGACGAATATTTCTTGGGAGGCACAGCGGGATATGGTGTCGCTCAACTGCGGCGCTCTTGCCGCCCTTTGTTCAGAATGTGCCAAGCTGATGAAAAAAGGAGACGCCATCATCAACGTGGCTTCCATCGCATCATTTGCCCCCACTCCAAATATGACCGTTTATTCCTCTACAAAAGCGTTTGTGCGCTCTCTGTCGGTGGGCCTGCGCCAGGAGCTGAAAAAATCCGGGGTCAACGTGATAGCGGTATGCCCCGGACCTATGGATACAGAATTTTTGCCTGTAGCAAATATTACGGATAAAAACTCAAAAATGTTTGCGTCTCTGCCCTATTGCGACCCCAAAGCGGTTGCAGAGCGATCCATAAAAAAAGCTATGAAAGGTAGAGCTGTCTATACCAACAAATTTATTTACAAGTTCTATCGCGTTCTGACAAAAGTTCTGCCTCACACACTGGTGGTCAAATTTTCAAAATGTTGACAAATCCCTTGGGGTATGCTATAAATTCTTTTGAAAGGCGGTGCTGATTTTTGGCAGAAACTTATTTCAAAAAATCGGTTCGGGGCTATGATCCCGACCAGGTGGATTCCTTTATCATCGGGCTCAGTGACAAATATTCCCGCAGTGAGCAGGAGCTCAACGAGCAGATCTCACGCAGGGACTCCGAGCTGGAAAAGGCAAACGCAATCATTGAGGAACTGAAAAACCGGATGGAATCCCTCAGGCAGGAGCATGCCGCACAGCTGGCGGAAAAGCAAACCGAGATCGAGCTTTTGTGCGCCGAGGTGGGTGAAAAAATGATCACCGCAGACAGACGCGCCGCCGAGATCGTAAAAAACGCAGAAAAAGAAGCGGCGTTTATACTTCAATCGGCAAAAACGGAGGCGGAATGCAAGGAGCGCGCCATTATTGACGACGCAAACAGACAGGCAGCCGCCATCATTGAAAATACAGAGAAAAAATGCGCCGAGCTGAGCCAGCAGGCAGAGATCATCCGAAAAAAGCAATCCGAGATGACCGAGTCCCTTGCCCAGACAGAGCGCAGCTTTGGCGACGCACTTTCAAAGCTCAAGGAAGAGCTGAAATGATTTTTTGACCCATCCGTTTTTATTTGGAGGAATCGATATGGACATTTCCGCAAAAGCGTCTCAATATTTTTCACAAAAAGATATTTTGGATCAGGCCGTCAACGACCTGAGAGACATTATTTCCATCCACTCTGTGGCAGTTGAGGGCGCAGACGGGCTTCCCTACGGCACGGCCTGTAAACAAGCCATTGACAAGGCAGAGGAGCTGGCAAAAAAATATGGTTTTCGGTTTGAGAACCACGGTTACAGCTGTGCCAGCATCATTTTTGGCAACAAGGAGCGTGAGGTGGGCATCGTCACTCACCTTGACGTGGTACCCGCAGGAGAGGGATGGGAGACCGATCCGTTTTCGCTCTGCGTGCGAGACGGCCTGCTCATCGGCAGAGGTACCCACGACGACAAGGGGCCGTTTATACAGTCGCTCTACACTCTCCGTTTTTTGAAAGAAAACAATATTGAACTCCCCTTTTCCGTGCGCCTCATCGTAGGCAGCGGCGAGGAGGTGGGGTGCAACGATTTGGCTTATTTTTCACCCGAGAGCGGCAGAGCACCCGAGTTTTCGTTCACTCCCGACTCCGAGTATCCCGTCTGCATCGGCGAAAAAGGCATTCTCTGCATCGACGTGGATCTGGGTGAGGTTCCTGACTGTCTTGCGGATATCAGCGGCGGAACGGTTTCAAACGCAGTGCCGTTTTTTGCCTCCGCAACTGTCAAAAACCGTGATTCTTTGCCCCAAAAAGAAGGTTTTGAGCTGAGAAAGACAGACAATGGCATCACCGTCACCGCAACAGGGCTTGCCGCCCATGCCGCCATGCCCGAGAAAGGCAAAAACGCAATCGGAATGCTGGCTCAGTACCTGCTGGAAAACAATGTTTTTGATTCCGAATGCGACAAAAATAAGTTTCGTTTTCTTTCCTCCGTCTGCTCAGAATATCTGGGAGCAGGACTGGGCATCGCACAGTCCAACAAGGATTTTGGATACCTCACCTGCATCGGCGGAGTTGTCAGGATTGAGAACGGCAGACTGATACAAAATTTCAACATTCGTTATCTGCCTGAGAACCCCGCTGACACAGTGGCGGAAAAAATTCGCAGCGCCGTGGAGCCCTTGGGATTCTCGCTCAAAGTTTTGTCCGCATCGGAGGGATATTTTGTCTCTGCTGAGGACAAACGCATCGTGGCTCTTACAAAAGCGTGTGAGAGCGTACTGGGTATACCCTGCACCCCGTATACCATGGGCGGCGGAACCTATGCAAGAGCACTTCCCAACACCGTGGCTTTTGGCGCCGGAATCATGTCCGAACGCGGCTATCTCGGAGACGCAAGAGGCGGCGCACACCAGAGAGACGAATACATGTCAATGAAGGAATTTGTTGACGGAATGAACATTTTTGTTCGCTCACTGTCAAATCTGGCACAGGTGTTTTAATCCGCTGTTTCAATAAAAAACGGTGTTTCCACACCAATATTCAACTTCAAGGCGGCGTTTGCAGTGAGAATGCAGACGCCGTTTTTTTCGTCAAAAACGGTATCCGTGTCCAAGCTGATGACCTCTCCGCCGCTTTCCTCCAGCAGATCGTCCAGTTTTTCCATGGCTAACCGCTCCGCCTCTGTGTGTGAGATCACCACCTGCCGAGGCACGTACTCAAAAAAGGTCACACGGGAAATAGTTCCGGGAACAAGCACAAATCCAAAAAGAGTCAGCTCCTCTTCCGTTTCCAACACATCACAAAACTCAAAGGGCGGTATCAAATCAAAAAACAGATCCACGTCCCGTCCGAGAAGAGCAACCGTGCTTTTTGTCTCGGTGGTTCCCGTATATTTTTTTTGAATCTGAATCAAAGGAATCTCCACTCTGAATTTTTGCTCCACCATTGCCATCACGTTTCCCCTTGCGTGAGTGGGCCGAAAGGTTCCGTTTGTTCCTTCCATAAAAGAATTTATGAGCAACTGCCCCTTTTGCACCGTTTCACCAACCCGCACCTCAGGGGTGCCCTCTGCAGCTACCACGTCAAGCACCACCCCGTCATGGGTCGACACCACGTTGAAAAAACCCGACGTATCAACGATCTCAGGCGGCGGAGTCCGTTCCAACACCTCCACAAAAAGATGGGTCCCCTCCAGATTGAGCGCAGCAGACGACAGTTTGTCAAACTCAAGCAACAGTGTGTTGGCATCATTGCCTGCATGTATGGAGGGAATAAAGCTTCCTACGCCGATCCCCATCTCCGACAGCTTGTTTGTTATTTCCCTTTCCGTTACAGTCAGGTTTCCCGTCACTGTCACTCTCCACACAAAAAGCTGTGACACAAACAACGATACAAAAAAAATAAAAAGCCCAAGATACAGTCCCACTCTGTTTTTGTAAGCGGAAAAAAACACGGGAATCCCTTTCCCCCACACTTTTTTTACATTGATGCCGTGTTTTTCAGATATTCGCATTACCTGCTCGGCAGAGAATACCGATGCCGAAAAAAAACACTCCCGCTCTCCCGACACCGCATCCCAAAAAACCGCTTTTTCTCTTGACAAAAGATTCAAAAGACGTTCAAAATCCTTTTTTTCCACGCAAAAGCCAAACTGTCCAAACAAGCAATGAAATATCCTATATATACTCAACCCCATCGATCCTCCCTGCAACTCCGATGGTAGATTCTCCCAGGTGCTTCATGGTTAGCCCTTGGCCCCATATTTTTAACCGCAGCTCCCCGCCCTGCACCTCAATGACGCTGTCCGTATAGACCGAAAGGTGAAAAAAGCCCTCCGCAACCAGCTCGTTTCTGCCCCTCAGCTCCACAAAAATCCGTGATTCTCGGCTGTTTTTCAGAGCTTGAGCCAGTTTTTCCATTTTTTTCATAAAAACCATCACCGCTTCAATATACTCTCTCGGGGGAGATTTTATGAAAACGATCACAAAAAGAAGCGCAAGAATTTTGGAGCTATGGCCCTTTGTTGTGTTGCTATACTTTGCAATATTTCCGCAAAAAGCGTTTTTTTCAACTGCGGACGCCATGGAGTTTTCGGTAAATCGACTGGTTCCGTCGCTTTTTGTTTTTTTGGTGCTGTCCCGCACAATGGTTTCATCGGCACTGATGGAAAAAATATCAAAAAAAACCGGGATCGCCCCTTTTTTGTTTGTACTGGGAACCGTGTGCGGATTTCCCATAGGGGCGGTGTGGGCAAAAGAGCTTTTTGACCGCAGGGCGGCGGACAAGAAAACCGCAGAATTTTTGATCGCAATATCAAACAACGCTTCGCTCTCTTTTGTAAACGGATTTTTGGGAGCAGAGCTTTTTGGCAGCACAAAAACGGGATTTTTTCTGTTGGCTATCCAGTGGACGATTTGTGCAGCAACATCCGTATTGATGAAAAGATCAATGCTTGGAAAAAAACCGATTTTCTCACCATCTTTAACTCAAGGGCAAAGGGTATCCGTTGCGGATTCTGTGCGTGAGGGAGGCATCACCATGCTGACGGTGTGCTCCTGCGTAATATTTTTTTCGGTGCTGGGAAGTGCTGCAGCACGGTTTTTTTGCGGTTCTGTGTGGAAAACTGCGGTGATTGGAATTTTTGAATTTTCCACAGGATGCAAGGAGGCGGCAAAAATGGGAGCATCGGGGCTTCCGTTGTGCGGTTTTTTTGTGGGGTTTGCAGGAATTTCCGTTGCGGCACAAATAAAAAGCTGTGTGGGAAAATCCCTCTCGGTCGCTCCCTGTATTGCCCTAAAAACAGCTCAGGGCGCCTTGATGGCGCTGGTGATCCGGTTGTGGCAAATGATAAATTGAGTTGACAAAAGGATTTTTTTGAGTTATATTGAAAAAAGAAAAGAAAAAAGGAGGGATACCGTTGAAAAAGGCAAAAAAACAATCGGAGGAACGGAGCATCTGCGCCTGCTGTGAGCACGGCGTTAATATCAAGATGTCTGATATGTGTATTTGTTTTTTTAACGGAGCGGTAAACGCAGAGGATACCTGCAAAAAATTCAAGCTTGATCTGCTGAAGCTGGATCCCATCCCCGCCGTGCTGCCCGAGGAGGGTGAAACGGTGATATTTGACATCTGACAAACTTGTTTTGTTTTTTTGCAAAAAAGGGTTGACAAACCAAATTATCTGTGTATAATAAATGTTGCGCCTTTTGGCAGACCCCTCGCATCATGCAGGCGCAATGGATGGAATATGCGGCTGTGGCGGAACAGGCAGACGCGCACGTTTGAGGGGCGTGTGGGCAACCGTATGGGTTCAAGTCCCATCAGCCGCACCATAAAAGAAACACCATTTGTCTACCGGACAAATGGTGTTTCTTTTCAACTAAATCCACCCTTTCGGATGGGTGAAATCATCTCCGATGATGAAATCCCCTGCGGGGATGAAATCCGCCTCGACGGCGGGTGGGTGGATTTGATTTCATCTGCGTTAGCAGATTTCATCCGAACGAAGTGAGGATTTCATCGCGCTTTGCGCGATTTCATTGAAAATCATTGAAATCTGTGATACAATGTATTCAAAGAGGTGATTTGGCTGACAGACAATAAACTCATATTCCTTAAAAGTGCATTTTCAGAATATGATATACAATTTTCGGGGGATTTCACTCAAGCCATCCTCGTCAATCCTTTTTACGAAGAAAATGTAACCGTCTATTATTACGATGACGATGATTTTACGCCTTTCTGCGTTTGTTTCTCTTTTCAGCATTGCCATTTAATGGATCAAGAAGATGTTATTGAATGGATCAACCAAATAATTGCAGGCAACAAATTTGCAATAGAATTTTTTAAAAACGGGCAGAACTGTTTTGGTTCGGAGATCGATTCAAAAGAATTACTCGATTTGTCTTATGAAAAATTAGAACAATTTACAGGGTATTATGGTTTAACAAGACTTTTATCGATCGTTGACACATTTAAAATCAGAGGATGGAATAATCAACATAATTTTGATGCTACCTTTGTTTGTGAAGATAATAGACATATCCTAATTAAGAAATTATAGTGAAAATATGCTGCAATTTGTTACACTGCTTTTGGCCGTTTTTACCCCTACTTATACGCCGTTTGGTCGCTCTTTCGCATAAAAACAAAGACACCTTTTTGGTGTCTTTTGTTTTTATATTTGGAGGGGCAGAAGATAAAAACCGCAGGTGTTTCCTGCGGTTTTTTGCTTTGGTATTTGTTGCTGCAAGATATTTAGTCTGCCAAAAATTTTGTCACGGTCATCTCTATCCCGTTTTCTTTTTTCAAAGTGATGAGCGCATACCTGTTTCCCGTGTCCGTAAAGTATGAAGATCTTGCTTTTTGCAATATCTCATCAATTCTTGCGGGATCTGTGACAGTCTCTTGGGATGAATATGCGCCGTTTAAAAACGCCTGATCCAACTGTATCGACTCAAAATATCTGTCAATGGCACGATTTTTCCAATAAGCGTTTTTGTAATGATCTGCCGTATAAACCGTAACAGACGTTACGGTGTACTTGGATTCAAACACATCTCTCAGCCCTTTGGTTTCCAACCAAGAAAGCGTATTGGTATCCGTGGAATAAATATAAATTCGGTTGTTGGTGATATTAAATATGTTCTCATCGGTACCAAAGCTGTTGTTCCGGTTTTCCACAGGCCACAGTATCCCCAGACACTCCTCCTGCGGATGATATCTCATATCAGTGGTTGCATTTTTCTTGTCAGCCGCAATAGCAAGGGTGAGTTGTGCTTTTTCTTCATCGGTCAAAATCAAAAACGTCTTTTCTGCCCCCATGTTATCGGTACAATAAAAATCAAAGATCGAAACAAATTCTTTTCGTTTTTCCTCATCTTCGTAATGATGATGGTAAAACAGATTTTTCATTCTGTCATATCTCATTTGAGAAAATGCTTCCGTCCGGTCTACGGAAAGGGTAGCATACAGCGTACTGAGCTTCATCACAGGATAGCTTCGGGAAAGTTCGCTGCCGTCACAAAGCTTATACGTCAGCGTGTAATATACATTCACCGCAGTATCGCCGTAATTTGAGCGATAACCGTCATCCTTTATCAGTGATCCGTCCTCTATTATGAGCTTGTGTATATCAATCGCATTTTGAATATCCTCTCTTGACGTAAGGGCAGGCCAATGCTCTTCATCAACATGTGTTGAATAAAAGCCGTGCGCCATAGACTGTGACATGGATCCGCTTCCGCGGTAATCACCTTTGTACTGCACGGTGACCGACAGAATTTCGTCAACATCGGGTACCCGTGAGGAATACCCAAACAGGTCCGCTTTCACAAAAAACACAAAAATCAGTACTGTCGCAACCAGAGGCAGTGCCGTTTTGAGCCCTTTTGCCATACGTCTGATACTTCCGTCAAATATAAAATAGACCAACAGGAATATCAGAGTGACAGAAACTACTGCGTAGAGAACAAAAAGCTTGGCTGTCCACGAAAGAATGACTGCCGTTATGCCCAACGCAATCACACATCCGCAAAAGGCGGTGACAGCAGGAAATTTATTGCTCTTTCCGCAAAATTCCGCCTTTCTGTTTTTGAACAAAAACCCGGCTGCCGCAACAAGAACCAGCGATACAGCCGCCATCCACGCAAGACCGGATATCAGATAGCTTTGATCAAGGAGCGGCAGTTCGGAATTTGAAAACCCGCTCGATGCATACTCGGAAAAAGCGTTTGCGTACCCAATCACGGGGCAAAGCGCGGAATAATCATTCAAAACATCCAAAATCCCCGCAGAATGCATCTTGTCAGACACGATGCTGTATTCAAATCCGTGAAGAAAACGGCTCAGCACCGCTGCCCCAAACAACAGCACGCCTAAAGGTCCAAAGAAAAACACCAAGCACACTGCAAAAAACTCAAGTTTTCTGCCGCAAACAACTGAGGCAACAACACTCACCGTATAAAAACACAGTATCAGCAAAGCAAGCGATGCAAGTATCAGCCATGTGTTTTTTGAAAACGACAGCGGCTGTCCCACGTTGGAATACCCCATCAGAAGCAAAACAAAAAATGATATCAGAGACGGTACAAGCGCAAAGACAAGGCCAAAAGTATACCTCACGCAAAACAATGCCCGTCTCGATACACCTGTCAAAAGATACATTGCGGATTCTTTTTTGCTGAACAAAAAAGAAAACATGGTTTTTCCGCAAAAAACGGAGATCAACAGCAATAAAAACGGAAAATATCTCCAGAGATGCTCGTTTTTGAAATAATAATTGATGTTTGAGAGTCTCTGTATATATCCAAGCCGTGTGCCGCTGCTCAAAATCTCGCTTCCCGCAAATGCAATTAAGGAGATGCCAAATACCGCAATCGGAAGCCAAAAATACCTTTTTGCGGTATGAAAAACAAGATGCCGCAACGGATTATTTTGTGAATATGCCTTGGATCTCATTCTCTTTTTCCTCCGTTTCGTATACAAAAATCTCGTTGAGGCCCATTCCCACACTTTCAAAAATCAATATTTCGCCGTAATGTGAAAAAGCTTGTTTCACCTTTTCGTCATTATCACTGCTTTGAAAAGTGCATATGTTGCCTTCTTTTTTGAAAAATTTTGCAGTTATATGCTTTAATATTTCTTCATCAATCTTGCCATTGACCGCAACACGAAATTTGCGTGCCTTTTGACGGATAGTATCGATATCGTCAGAGTAGATCATGGTGTTTCCGTTTAAAATTCCCACTGTGTCGCATATGTGCTCAAGCTCATACAGATTGTGAGATGCGGCAATGACACTTCCCTCGGTCTCTGCAATAAACTCCGTGAGCAGATTGCATACAACAGTCCGTATATTGGGATCCAGTCCATCAAAGCTCTCATCTAAAAACAGATAGGCAGGTCTGGATGCCAATGCCATCGCCATTGCAGCCTGACGCTTCATGCCTTTTGAAAAATCCGATATCCGCTTGTTCACGTCCAGCCCAAAAACTTCTGCCAGCCTTTTGAACCCTTTGTCACTCCAGCGGGGATAAAAACCGCTGTAATAATCTCTCATGGACATCATGCTTGCATGAGAAAAATAATACGGCTCATCAGTGACGTAAAACAAATCTCGCTTTATGTCCGGGTTGTCAAACGGCTGTTGTTTTTTTCCTTTACAGTCCAAAAAAACCCTGCCGCTGTTTGCTTTGTAAAGCCCGGAAATAATATTGAGCAGAGTGGTCTTGCCCGCCCCGTTGTACCCCACAAGTCCGTATATGGAGCAATCATTGACAGAAAAGGAAACATCTATCAAAACCTGTTGACCGTCAAAGCTCTTGCAGATATTTTCCGCATATATCACTTTATTTCCTCCTCAAAAATTTTTGTTACCGCTTCAAAAACCTCATCTTTTGTCATTCCGGCGGATCTGGCTGTCCGCAGCGCTTCGGTCAGCTCGTTTTCCGCTTTTTTGAGAATATTTGGGTTTCGAAGTGCCGTATCCGCAACATAACTGCCGCTTCCCACCACGGTGACGATCACCCCGTCACGCTCCAGCTCCCCAAACACCTTTTTGATGGTATTGATATTGAGATGAGTGGATGCGGCAACGGAACGGATGGACGGAAGCTTGTCCCCCGCTTTCAGCACTTTTGCGGATATCAACGCAAGCATCTGTGTTTTTATTTGTTCAAAAACAGGCATCTTGCTATTGTTGTCAATCACAAACATCTCTTTTACCTCAAAAATAACAAAAGTGTGCTATTTACAGTAGCACACTTAATGTAGCACGAATATTTTTATGTGTCAATAGCTTTTTCAAAAAAACCAAATTATCCCACAACCAACTCTTCAAACCGCTTTGCACGGTAATACAGCTCCCCAAGTCCTATGTGAACCGTGTCGGCATCAAAGCCGTTCAGGTGGGAGCAGGACTCAAGTGTCAGGTATCCGCTATAACCGTTTTTTCTCAAAGCGCAGGCAATGGAGGGCAGGTCAAGCATCCCCGAAAAAGGCGCAAGGTGAAGATCGCCTTTTTTGTCATTGTCGTGGATATGAAGGGCCTGAAGATATGCTCCCAGCGATTCGATCATACTGCAGGCATCCGTATCAAGACCAAAAAGCTCTGCATGGCCGATATCAAGGCAGGCAACAAAAAACGGGTCGTTCACCTGCTCAAGATGCTCCAAAAAGCTCGTTGGATCCGAGCAGGCGGCAGCAGAGGCGCTTTTTGTCACGTTGCTCCACGACCACATATTCTCGGCAGCTATTTTTACGCCGTATTGCTTTGCAACAGGAAGCAGCTCAAAATACATCTCTGCGTTTTCGGCAGCGGTTTTGTAATTGTCGGGATGGATGACGCATATCTCTCCGCCTGCCTCGGCGGTACATTCCAAGGATCGCTCAAAGCAGTCTCTGATATCACGGCAATAGGTGGGATAGGGCGCATGAGACTGATTGCAGACAATACCGCATTCCTCTCCGATATGCCTCAGTTTTTTTGCAAATGAAACATAATCCTTTCCTGCCAGAGGATGGGAGCAGGGAGAGCAACGTCCCGTTCCCCAATCATAATTCACCATACACAGCATGGAAAAATCCCATGCATCAAAACCTGCTTTTGCAACCAGCTCAACCGCTTTTTCCTCACCCACGTATCGAGCAGAGGATCTGATCTCTGTGGAAATTTTCATTTGCTTCGCTTCCCCGATCTTTTTTCTTCAACCGATTATATCACAAAACAACACACTTTTCAATGACATATCGCTTGCGCGATATGATATACTTGCTACGCAAGCATGATTTAATATCCGTTCCTTCATACGCGAAGCGTATATCATCTGCGAAGCAGATATCACACCCGCAGGGTATATCATCCGTGACCGAAGGGAACGGATATCATTGAAAAAAGTCCCTTTTGTCCGGTAGACAAAAGAGGTTTTTTACATGTCTATGGGCCACAAAAAAGATATTTTCGGCAGTTTTGCGTATGAATTCGAACTCTTACATAAAATGAAATCCTTGCTGACGCAAGGATGAAATCAGCTAAAGCTGATGAAATCTTCGGCTTTGCCTCAGATGAAATTAAATCCACCCATCCGCCGTCGAGGCGGATTTCATCCAACGAAGTTGGATTTCATCGTCGAAGGCGATTTCACCCACCCGCAAGGGTGGATTTAGTTGAAAAAAGCACCGACAAAGTCGATGCTTTTTTCTGGTGGAGCATAGGGGATTCGAACCCCTGACCCCAACACTGCCAGTGTTGTGCGCTCCCAACTGCGCTAATGCCCCGTGCCCAAAAATCATATCATACACCAAAATAAATGTCAATGGTTTTTTGCATTTTTTGGAGAAGAATGATTTTTGATGCTATTATCGTTTTTTGTTCAGCTCTCGGAGATAACCTCAAATTTGTAGCCAACGCCCCAGATGGTCTTGAGAGTCCATGTCTCGGATGCGTTGTCCAGCTTTTCACGCAGGCGCTTGATGTGCACGTCAACCGTACGACTGTCACCAAGATAATCAAAGCCCCACACCTTGTCAAGCAGCTGGTCGCGGGTGAACACGCGGTTGTAATTGGATGCCAGAAAATAAATCAGCTCCAGCTCCTTGGGAGGCAGGTCGACCACCTTGCCTTTTACCTTGAGCTCATATTTTTGCAGGGAGATCTCGAGGTTGTCAAACTTGATCAGCTCTCCGTCGGAGGTATCGTGCTTTGCGTAGCGGCGAAGCACTGCTTTTACTCTGGCAAAAACTTCTTTCATATCCAAGGGTTTGACGATATAGTCGTCGGCACCCAGCTCCAGACCAAGCACCTTGTCAATGGTCTCACCCTTTGCGGAGATCATAATGATGGGCTTGGAGGAATGCTCCCTGATCTCACGGCATATCTGCCAGCCGTCCTTTTTTGGCATCATGATGTCCAGCAAAACAAGGTCGGGCTCATACATCCGAAAAGCGGTGATGCCCTCCTGCCCGTCATTGGCTGTACGAACCTCATACCCCTCTTTTTCGAGATACATGCGCAAAAGATCGCAGATGTTTGTATCGTCATCGATGACAAGTATTTTTGTGACCATGATGTTTCCTCTTTCATTCATATATTTATTTTTTAATAAAAACTCTTTTCACTCAAAATATTACCACTTATATCCTTGATTGTCAATGATTATTTTAAAACTGTTTGATATTTTTATTAAAATTAACATATCGTTAAATATTACAAAAAATTATATATTGCATATCGGCGGGTTGTGTTATATAATTATTTGATTAAATATATTTATATTTTTGGCATTTATTGACTTTTTCGTGTTTTTTTGTAGAAGGAGAGCAAAATGAAACTGGGTATCGTCGGCCTGCCAAACGTGGGCAAAAGCACACTTTTTAACGCACTGACAAAGGCGGGCGCAGAGAGCGCAAACTATCCTTTTTGTACCATCGATCCAAACGTGGGTATTGTGCCCGTCCCCGACGAGCGTATCGACCGTCTGGCAGAGATATACAACCCAAAAAAAATTACCTATGCCACGGTAGAGTTTGTTGACATTGCCGGACTGGTAAAGGGCGCCTCTCAGGGCGAGGGGCTGGGTAACAAATTTTTGGCACATATTCGTGAAGTGGACGCCATCGTACACGTTGTGCGCTGCTTTGGCGGCAGCAAGATCGTGCACGTGGAGGATTCGGTCAACCCGGAGCGGGACGTGGATACCATCAACACAGAGCTTATCCTGTCGGACATCGAGGTGCTGGAGCGTCAGATCGACAGATACACAAAACAGGCAAAAGGCGACAAGAGCGCACTTGTTTCTGCCGAAATTCTCAAAAAAGTCTGTGACCAGCTCACGAGAGGTGTTCCCGCACGCAACATTCCCCTCACGGAATCGGAGAGCGAACTGCTGGCAACCGTTCCCCTTTTGTCGGGAAAACCTGTGATTTACTGTGCAAACATCTCGGAGGAGGATCTGGCAAAAGATCCTGAAGAAAATCCCTACTACTGCCGTCTCAAGGAGGCGGTAAAAAACGAAAACTCCCAGATCATCGCCGTCTGCGCCGAGACCGAGGCGGAGCTGTGCGAGCTTGATCCAGAGGAGCAGCAGGCATACCTTTCGGATTTGGGCGTCACCGAGACAGGACTTGACAAACTCATCAAGGCGTCCTACGCTCTGCTGGGACTCATCAGCTTTCTCACCGCAGGAGAGCCGGAGGTCCGTGCATGGACTATCAAAAACTGCACAATTGCACCCGGTGCGGCAGGAAAGATTCATACCGACTTTGAACGCGGATTTATCCGTGCAGAGGTGGTTCCCTTTGACACTCTGGCAGAAAAGGGCTCACTTTCCGCCTGCAAAGAGGCAGGGCTTGTCCGCAGTGAGGGCAAGGAGTACGTCATGAAGGACGGCGACGTGGTACTTTTCAGATTTAACGTCTGATTTAATTTGAAGTTAAGAAAAAAATATATAATCAACCGAAAGGAACATCTCATGAAAAACCTGTCACGCATCATTTGCATGATTCTCACCCTGATGCTTTTGCTGGCGGCGGTTCCTCTGTCCGCAAGCGCAAAAGAAACCAAGGTTCAGGCCGACGGATTCAACTCCGTCAGAGGCGGGGGCCAGCTTATTGTTTACACCCCCGATTTCGGCCCCTCCACAAAAACCAACAACTGGGGCTACGAGGTTGTCATCGAGAACGACGTTGCAGTCGAATTCTTTGTTGGCGATGCAAACATTCCCTCAAACGGTTTTGTTCTCTCCGGCCATGACATGGCTGAGGAGGGCGGCAAAAACATGGGCACCTGGATCAAAGAAAATATCTCGCTGGGCGACTATGTTTATGTCAACGACGCAGGAACCGTCACCGTTTCCGACAAGCCCATCGAGCCCGAGCTGTTCTATTCCATCACAAAAAAATACAATGGCTCCGACTGTGTCAGAGACGCTGACTTTTTGGTTATCTATACCCAAAAATTCGGAGCAACCACACAGACAAACGACTGGGGATACGAGGTTGTGGTAACCGAGGGCGTGGTCACCTCCATCGGCGGAAACAACAACGCCATCCCCAAGGGAGCAGGCAGCATTGTTATTTCCGGACACGGCGCTTCCTCCGAATGGATCAAGGAAAACGTGGTATTGGGAATGAAGGTCTCCTACGTTGCATCCAAACAGGAGCTCACTCTCACCTATGACGAGGACTCCGCAAAATACGGCACACAGCTTACTATTGACGCTGTCAAACAGGAATACGCTAAGGCGCAGGCAGAGTACCGCCTCATTGATTTTGATGCGGCGCTTGCCTCCATCAACGCTCTGGAAACCGCTCTGAATGATGCTTCCGCAAAGCTGAAAAAGGACAAAAATGCCAACGCTTTTGCAAAATCCTGTCAGCAGATCAACGAGGATTCCAAGCAGACCCTGCTTCTCCTCTCCGAGAGCCGTCCCGTGGAATACCGCGGTGTCTGGATCAGACCGGAGGGACAGAAAAACAAAGAGGACGTGGAAGAATACGTTGACGAGCTGAAGAAGAACGGCATCAACATGATCAGCGTTGAGACTCTCTATGCCTGCACCATGATCATGCCCATGCCCGAGGGAAGTCTTTTTGAACAGAATCCCTCTCTGAAAGGATTTGACCTCTTGCAGGCATACATTGACGCTTGCCACGCAAGAGATATGGAGCTTCACATCTGGCTTCCCATCTTTTACGTTGCAGACGGCGGCCACTCCTATTATACCCGCAGCGTTGCTTTCAAAAAGCCGGAATGGCTCTCAAAACCCTCCACCGGCGGCTCAATGCCCGCTGACACTGAGGGATACGCAATGCTCAACCCTTACAACAAAGAGGTTCAGGAATTTCTGCTGGGAACCTACGAATATATTCTCAAAAACTACGATATTGACGGATTCCAGCTTGACTATATCAGATTTTATTCCCGTACCGCCGAGATGGATCTTGGCTACAACCAGGATCTGCTCCAGGCATTTGCGGACAAATACGGTGTGACACCTACCTACAATACATACGCTCCCTACTGGAAGGATTGGGTACAGTTCCGCTGCGATGTTATCACGGATTTTGTCGCCCGAATCCGCAAGCTGGTTGACACGGTTGCCCCCGACGTTTTGCTCTCTGCCGACGTTGTTCCCGAGCCCAACGAGGCAAAGCAGAGCAACTACCAGGACTATATGACATGGCTTGAAAAGGGTTATATCGACCTTCTCCATCCCATGGCATACGGTTACGGATTTGAGGACGAGATCGAGGAGCAGGTAGAAAACTGCGGAAACAACACCTTTATTGCCCCCGGTCTGGGTATCTTTATGGCAGAGCTGACCCCCAACGATATGCAGGATCAGGTTTCGGACAACATTTCACTCCGCACCGACGGATCCGTATTTTTCGAATCAGGCAAATACTTGTCCAAAAACACAGGCGCGCTCCTCAAAAACGGTGCATACCGTGACACCGCGCTTCCTCCCGCACTCTACCCCGAGAGAACCGTAGCCACCATGCTTGACTATGCAAAAAAACGCATCAACGACATCATCGTTCCTCAGGGCGCCATCACCGGAGATGCAAACGCCATCCTTTCTGCCATTGACGCATTGAAGGGCACCGCATCCGATTGCTCTATCGGTTCTTCCGAGTACAACGCACTTGTTTCGCTGATAAACAGCACAGAGATGGACAAAAACGCAAGAGACGTGATTCTTGCAGACATCGAATACGCCATCAAAGTGTGCAGAGTATACGACAAGGAATTGGACCTCTCCGATGTTCCGGATTTCTCCTCTCCCGACTCAGAAAGCGATGACGTCACTCAGGACGTTTCCGCCCCTGCAGAGAGCAATCCCTCTGACGAGCAGACCGGAGATGACAGCAAACCCTCCAATATTGTTCCCATCATCTGCATTTCCGTCTCCGTTGCCGCAATCATTGCTCTGATTATATTTATTATCCTCAACAAGAAGAAAAAATAAAATATTTTTTAGAAAGGAACCAAAATGAAAAAGAGGTTTTTACCGCTGCTGCTCGCATTTTTTGTTCTTTTTTCCGTGATCCCCATGGGAAGTTTTGCTGCCGAAACCACGTTTACCCAAACGGCAACAGGCATCAACTGTACCCGCTACACAGACTATCTCGTAGTGTACAACTCCCAGCACGGAACCACCACAGGCACCAACGCCTGGGGATATGAGGTCACCGTCACAAACGGTGTTGTCTCCTATGCCGGCGGAAACAACAGCACCATCCCCACAGGTGACGGAAGCTTTGTTGTTTCGGGCCACGGCACCATGGCAGACTGGCTCTCCGCAAACGTCACCGCAGGTATGCTGTGCACATTTAACCAGCAGACCAAGGTTCTCACATTTGTGGACTCCGAGACCGCTCCCCTGTATATTCTTGACGTTGCAAGAAACGAAGCGCTTGCCGCAAGAGACAACGCAAAAGCACTGTGCTATATCTATGATTCCACTGCAGACTCCCAGCTCTCCTCTCTGGAAACAAGATACAGCAACATCATGACTCAGTACGACAGATACGGCTCTTTCAACGAGACTACTGTCAACACCCTGGCAGAGGATTACGGCCTGGTTGCCGACCTATTCCGCGATACGCCCGTTCTTGACTACCGCGGAGTATGGATTCGCCCCACCCAAACCACCGCAACCCAGGTTGACAACTACGTTCAACGCTGCTATGACGCAGGCATCAACATGATATGCCTTGAGACCATGTACGCCTGCACCACTATCATGCCTATGCCTGCATACAGCATGTTTGAGCACAACCCCGATTTTTACGGATTTGACGTGCTTCAGGCATATATCAATTCCTGCCACAGCAGAGGCATGGAGCTTCACGTTTGGATGCCCGTTTTCTATTCCGGAACCACCACACGTACTTATTTTTCAAAATCCATCGCATACAAAAAGCCGGAGTGGCGCAGTCTCACCAACCATGGCAGCGCACTCTACTCCAACGAGTCATCGGGCATGATGTTCCTCAGCCCCGCCAATGACGAGGCCGTTGAGCACCTTCTTCTGAGCTACAGATACATTCTGGAAACCTATGACATTGACGGATTCCAGATGGACTATATCAGATACCGCGACCGTACCGACACCGATGACTACGGCTACGATGAGGCCACAATCACAAAATTCAAAGCCGCTTATCCCCAGTACGCAGACACAGAGATCACTTACAACACCAACGCAGAGTACTGGAACGATTTTATGATGTTCAGGATCCTGACCGTCACTGATTTTGTTCACAAGATGAGGAAGCTGGTCAACGAGGTTGCTCCGGACGTCATCCTCTCGGCAGACGTTGGACCGGAGCCCTGGACAAGCTATATCACTCTCTATCAGGACAGCTTGATCTGGCTTGCCTACGAATGGCTTGATATGATCCATCCCATGGCATACGGTGACGGATACGTATCACAGATGAAGCAGTTCATTGAAAGCGCAGGCGAAAGATGCATGGTAGTCCCCGGACTTGGCATTTTTATGGACGAATTTGATGCCGAGGACATGAGACGCCAGACAAAGAGTCTTTTGGATACGGGCTGCGAAGGCGCAGTTTATTTCCAGATAGAGCAATATCTTTCCAAAAACTGCGGCGATCTGCTTCAGGATACCATCTTTACAACACGCACCACATGCCCCACCCTTGACAACCAAGAAACATTCAACATCGCTCTTGACAGGTTTGAACAAAGAGTGGATCTGGCATACAACAGCGGAAAGATCAGCTACACTCTGAGAAACAACCTTATTTCACTTTCAAATACCGCGCAGTCCGCTTTCAGCTCACAGGGCGCAGCAGAGAGCAGAGACGAGCTTGATGCTGTAAAATCCGCTCTGGATTCTGTCAGCAACGAATCCCTCAGAGCCGTGTTTGCAAATGACCTTGAGGATGCAACCTTTGCCGTGGTTCGTGAGGAAAATCTGGTTTATGCAGATTATACCGATTACAACATGGCAATCGTGGATACAAGTGTTCTTGACGAATCTATATACACTCCACAGTCATGGGCGGTTTTGGCAGAAGCTCTGGCGCTGGACGTTTCCGGACTTCTTGCAAAAGATCAGCAAAAAGTGGATGACGCCACCGCCGCGATCTACAGTGCAATTGAAGGTCTGGTTATTGCAGAGGCGGATTATACCGAGTACAACGCCGCCGTGGAAACAGCAAATTCTCTTGTAGAAACCGACTACACCGCTTCATCATGGAACTCTCTCAAATCCGCATTGGCAGTTGACGTTTCCAACATCAAGAAATCCGATCAGTATCTGCTGGACAGTGTCACCGATTCCATCCTTGCCGCAATTGACTCACTCAGTCCCGTCACAGCGGATTTTTCCGAATACGACAAGGCAGTTGAGCAGGCGGGAGAGCTGAACGAGGCACACTACACCGCACAAACCTGGGCAACACTGGAAACCGCATTGGCAATAAAGGTGGACAAAACATCAAGTCCCCTCCAATCCACAGTGGATGCCGCAACAAGAGCGATTGTAAATGCAATGACTGCTCTGAAAGAGCTTGATGCTGATTTTACTGCTTACAATCAGGCAGTGGCAGAGGCGGAAAAGCTGGAAGAATCCGACTACACCCCCGAGACCTGGCAAATACTTGCAGATGCACTTGCAGTTGACATCAGCGGATGCACCATCTCACAGCAGGATCAGGTTGACGATGCAACCGCTGACATCAACAATGCGATCCTTGGTCTGGAAAAAGCCGCTCCACCCGTTATCCTCGGCGATATCGACGGAAACGGTACCTTTGACGGCAACGACCTTGTTCTTGCACGTCAGGTTGACGCAACCGTAATTGAGATCGATCAGGCGCTCCTTGACGCGATCGAAGTAAGCGGCGACGGCAGATTTGACGGCGCCGACGTTGTGCTTATGGTTCAGATGGACGCAGGTGCCATCACCGACTGGCCTATTAATGGCTGACAATTTTTTGCAGCAAAAAAGCGCTGTGTCCGCAGAGGCACAGCGCTTTTCTTGATTTGCAAATACATTTCAAAAAAACCGCCCGGCATTTTTTGATGCACGTGCGGTTTTTTGTTTTTAATCGAATATTGAGTCAGAAGCCGCGAAATCAATCAAAAATATCAAATGTTCCCAAAACGTGACGCTTCAGCTTGATATAGTCAGCAGCTGCCGGAGCAACTCCGTCTGAGACCGCACCTGCAACAGTTCCGATCTCATCCAGCTTGTAGGTGCCCAGAATGGCTCGTTTGAGCATGAGGTAGTCGGTGGAATCAATATTTCCGTTGCCGTTGATGTCACCCTTGACGATGACCGTATAGGTCTTGCCTCCGAAAGCAACTGTGCATCCGTTGCCAACCATATCGGTGGAGGAAAGCTGTTTTCCGTCCTTGCCGCAAACGGTGATCTCGGTTGCAAAGGACTTGTTGAAATCCCCTGCCTTTGTGCTTTCTTTTACGCCAAGCACGTATCCCTTTTCTTCGTTGACGGTATAGCCCGACTCGGTTTTGGGCACAAGGTTTTCGTCCTCGTATACAAACTCAAAGGCCGCTCCGTCAACAAATGTGGTTTTTATGTCCGCGTCAGCAGTGACCTTACCTTCTATAACCGGTGTTGCAAGAGTGATGTGCGCTCCTGTCTTGCCCACGTGGGTGTAGGTACCCAAAACGTTTCCGTCCTCATCCTTGGCGGTGACGGTCATTGTTGCCTTGTCCACATCGTCATATGCGGCAAACAGATAGTCGGAGATCAGCTCAGCGTAGCGCAGATGTCCCTCGGTGGACTGGTGGATTCCGTCGCCAAACGCCATGAATTTTGACATATCCTCAAAATCACACTCATAGTTGATGTCAACCAGACCGCATCCGAACTCAAGAGCAACTTCCCGCATTGCGTTGCAGAAATCGTCCATATATTCGCCTGCATAGTCCAGACCGTACTCACCGGGCTTGTAGTATCCCGTTGCGTCATAGGCAGGGTTTGGTGTCATAAAGATGACGTCAACGCCTTTTTGGGTCAGTGTGGAAGCAAACTCTCTCAGGTTTTGGGTATAAGTTTCAAGAGAAACGTTGGGTTTTTTTGTAGAAATAACAGTTGCTTGGTCGTTCATACCAAAGCAGATAATAACAACGTCGGGGTTTTGATCAATAACGTCAACATCAAACCTGCTCTTTGCGTGAATTGTGGTGTTTCCGCCAATACCCGCATTGATGACCTGATTTCCCAGATAACCGTACAGCATATTGACGTATCCGGTTCTTTCTGTCAAGCTGTCGCCAAAGGCAACAATGGTTTTGTCCTTCAGCGAGGTGTTGAGAGCAGACTCACTGACGCACTTGATGGTTGCTTTTTCACAAAAACTGTCTGTGTAGCCCTCTCCAAAAGCAGAGATCCACAGGGTATAGGAGCCGCCCACAGCAAGAATATCTGCGGGAACGGTGTATTCATTTGTTGGAACGGTGACGGGAAGCACCTTCAGAGGTCCGTCGGGATTGATGGAAGCATCGTTGATGGCAACTCTGTACCCATCGGCTCCGCTGATGGCATCCCAGGTGACAGTGATACCCGATTCCAGTGTGTTTACGTTGCCCGCACGGTCCTTCTCATTGATGTCCGGAGTGGTGAGACGAGGAGGAGTGATCTGAGGATCGTATGCGCTGACGCCCTCAAGAGGAATGTTTGCTCTGATCTTGGGTGAAGCTCCAAAAGTGCCTTTTTCCAGATCAATGTCATAAAGCCAGCAGACGGTTCCCTCTCTCAGATTGCCTGTGGCAGAGGTGTTTGCACCGCAATCAAGAAGCGCAAATCCGTTGGCGGGAATGATGGGCTGCTTGGGCGCATTGTTTCCCAGTGTACGGCTGACGGAGGAAACCACGTAGGAGGGCTGGTACTCAGAAAAATCGTTCCACTCAAAAACAACTGTGGTCCACCACTCGTATTTGCCTGAGGGCTGAGTGGTATAGTATCCGGTGTCATCCGTAAGAATAATGCTCTTTTGGGTCTGGTAGTTGATGCTGTTGATATCCGTGGGAACAATATCAAATCCCAGCAGCATCACCTCGTTGGGATCGTATGCTGTTTTTCCCTCGTCGGGTGTCTCCAGCTTGATGTATGAATAGGACTCATAGGCAGCATCGTGCCACAGCTTTCCGTTGTCCTGCATCACTGCATTGGCAAGATCCGTGTTGTACAGGTATGCCTTGGTGCCTGCAGGAATATTTGAAGTGGTGATATAATTGCAGGAATCCATCACCTTTTGGGTGCGGTAATTGATTCCGCCGGAAGCGGAATAATCGTTTCCGATACAGATACCGTAAGCAAATCCCGTCTCGGGGATCTCCACGGTGGATTTGTCCTGGTTGTTGGAGTTCTGATAGACCGAAACCACCTTGTATACCTTTTCATCGGCGTCCCAGTCAAAGATTATCACCTTCCACCAGGCAAAGGTTCCGAGAGAGCCCAGCTTTTTGTGCAAAGCACCTGAGGCAATAACCGCAGTACCCTCACGTGAGGGCGGCTCGTTGATATGAGTGATGATCAGCTTTTTGTCCGCAGATCCATAGGCAAATGCAGCAAAAGGAATCAGCGTCACGCACAGAACGAGTGCAAGCAAAAATGCAAAAAATCTTTTTGTTCCTTTCATGTTGAATACTCCTTTGTATTGATTGGATTATCCAACAGAATTATATCACACCCTTTTTGTTTTTGCAACACAAAAAACGATCTCCGATCCTTTTGAAATCAAACGAAAGAGGATGCTAAAAATCCAATTTTTGTGTTGATTTTCATATCGTTTTGTAATATAATACATTTATTACTCATATGGAGATACATTTGATGTCAGACCTTTTGTTCAACACACTGAAATCCCGGCTTTTTGATGCATATTTCGGGTTTCTCAACGATATGCAAAAAAAGGCCGTTTATACCACCCAAGGCCCCCTGCTGGTGCTGGCAGGTGCAGGAAGCGGAAAAACCACGGTGATCGTCAACAGGATCCTCAATCTGGTCAGGTTCGGCTCCGCATCATCATCACAGCACACTCCCAAAAACGCAGACGAGCTGATTCCCGTTATGGAATCCGCACTGAAAAGCGGCAACAGGCAGCTGATCGCATCTGCACTTGATCTCTGCGCCTATAAAAAAGCTGATCCCCAAAGCATTTTGTGCATCACATTTACCAACAAAGCCGCAAGCGAGTTTCGGGAGAGACTCAACACTGCTTTAGGCGACAGTGCGCAGGGGCTGTGGGCAGGAACATTCCATTCCGTCTGCGTGCGCATTCTTCGCAGAACCATTCACCATCTGGGATACGGAAACGATTTTGCTATCTATGATGCGGATGATTCCAAAAAGCTTGTGACAGACATCATCAAGGAGCTGGGAATCGCAGAGAGCACCCTGCCTCCCCGCGCTGCTCTTCATTTTATTTCCACTGCAAAAGAACGGGGCAACTCCCCGGAGGATGAGGAAGATACTGCGGGTAGAGACGTTCGGCTCCAAAAAATGTGCAGGATCTACCGTCTGTATCAACAGCGGCTGGCAGAAGCCAACGCGCTTGATTTTGACGATATTATCATGCTTACAAACAGACTTTTTGACACATGTCCCGACGTGCTGGAATATTACAACAGATTGTTTGACTACATTCTGGTTGACGAGTATCAGGACACAAACCCGTCCCAGAGCAGACTGGTGAGATTTTTGGCGGGAAACAAGCAAAACGTGTGTGTGGTGGGCGATGACGACCAGTCAATTTATTCATTCCGAGGCGCCACCATTGACAATATTTTGGGATTTGACTGCGAGTACGATGACGCAAAGGTCATACGTCTTGAGCAGAATTACCGCTCCACCGGCCACATTCTCGCTGCCGCCAACGGGATCATAGGCAACAACGTGGACCGCAAAGGAAAAAATCTCTGGACGGATGCCGGAAACGGCGAGCCCGTACATATCAAACGGCTTTTTACACAAGCAGAGGAAGCGACTTTTGTGGCTGACGAGATACAATCACGTGTTGCTCAGGGCGCAAAATACTCGGATTTTGCCGTACTTTACCGTGTCAACGCACTTTCAAGCACGTTGGAGACCTATCTGGTAAAACGCAGGATTCCATACCGCGTTTTCGGCGGCATAAAATTCTTTGAACGCCGTGAGGTCAAGGACGTGCTGGCATATCTGTCCATTATTGCCAACCCCTCCGACACCGTGCGTCTCAAACGCATCATCAACGTTCCAAAGCGTTCTATCGGCGACGCAACGCTGGAAAAAATCGCTCGCATAGCAAGGGATGAAAACGTATCAATGTTTTCTGTTATTGCCAATGCCTCAAAATACACAGAGCTGGCACGAGTGGCTCCAAAGCTTCAAAAATTTGGCGATCTGATAAAAGAGCTGAAAGAATTTTCGCTTCAAAACACCGTTGCGGACACCGTGACACGTGTTATTGATGCCACCGGATACAGAAACATGCTGGCAGAAGAAGACGACAGCGGAGAGAGAGAGCAAAACGTGATGGAGCTTGTTTCCAACGCAGCCACCTTTCAGGAGACCTCTCCCGATCCCTCCCTGTCTGCATTTCTCAACGAGCTGGCGTTGGTCAGCGATCTGGACACCTATGATGACCAAAACGATTCCGTGGTGCTCATGACCGTCCACTCCGCAAAAGGACTGGAGTTTCCCGTGGTGTTTGTGCCGGGATTTGAGGAGGGGCTGTTCCCCAGCCAGCAATCCCTATCCGACGGAGACAGAGGACTGGAAGAGGAGCGAAGATTGGCGTACGTTGCGGTGACAAGAGCAAAAAAAGAACTGTTTTTGATACACACCGGTTCCCGTATGCTGTACGGCAGAACCGAAACGAGACAGATCTCCAGGTTTGCCAACGAAATTCCTCAGGAGGTCTGCGACCGAAAAGTACAAAAGGACAGAAACGGCCATCTGCCGTCACCTGCCAACGCCTATGCTGCACGGCACTCCGAGAGCCGAAATCGTTTTCTCCAAAGCATCCACCGCTCGGAGAAGCAGGAAACAAAATTCTTTTCTGTGGGCACAAAAATCAAGCACCCCATGTTTGGCGCGGGTATTGTTACCCAATCCACCCCCATGGGCAACGACGTTTTGTATGAGATCGAGTTTGAATCGGGAACAACAAAGCGTTTAATGGGAAATTTTGCAAAGCTGACAGAGCTTTGATACATTCATACAAGAGGAGAAACAAAAAATGGCAGTTATCAAACCCATAAAAGCACTGAGATACACAGAAAAAGCAGGCGATATCAGCACCTGCGTCTGCCCTCCCTACGACATCATAAGCGATGTGGAGAGGCAACAGCTCATCGATGCAAACCCCTACAACCTTGTCCGTCTTGAGCTCCCCGTTGGAGAGGACAGATATGCCGTTGCGGGAGAAACGCTGAAGGGCTGGATGGCAGAGGATATTATTGCCCGTGACAATGAGGAAGGCATCTTTGTTTACAGAGAGGAATTTTCTGTGGACGGGCAGGAGTATTTTCTCACCGGAATCGTCTGTCAGGTAGGGCTTTGTGAGTTTTCGGAAAGAGTGGTTCTTCCTCACGAGGAGACGCTCACAAAAGCAAAAACCGACCGTTTCAACCTTATGTGCGCCACCAACTGCAATTTTTCGTCGGTTTATTCTCTCTACAACGATGAGTCCGGCGTGGTTGCAGCAGAAACAAACAGAGCCGCAGAGGGTGCACCCATTGCAAGATTTTGTGACAACGAGGGTGTGACCCACACACTCTGGAAGATCACCGATGCGGACAGCATTACCAGAATCGTGGAGTTCTTTGCAGACAAGCAGCTGTTTATTGCAGACGGACACCACAGGTACGAGACTGCACTCAACTACAAAAGGCATCTGAAATCACAGGGGCTGCTCGAAGGCACAAATGCCGACTGCATGATGATGACCCTTGTGGCAACAGACGATCCCGGTCTGGTAGTTTTTCCCACTCACAGAATGATCGTAGATATGCCCGTCTGCAGACAGTCGGTCATTGACAAGTGCAGCGACAGCTTTGATGCAGAGATCGTTCCGCTGGAAGAAATCTCCCAATACCTGAAATCCGGCATTGACGGACACACCTTTGCTCTTTATACCGGCGGAGATGATGCCGTGATCCTCAAAGCAAAGGGCTGCCTCACAGGCAAGATTATTGATAATCGCAGCGAGGCATACAGCGACCTGGACGTAAGTATTCTGCACCACTATATTTTGGAAAACGCACTGGGTATCGATCGTGAGAATATGGCAAATCAGATCAATCTGAGATACACACGCTCACAGCAGGAGGCCATTGACTCCGTAAAAGACGGAAAAGCAACCGCTTCCTTTATTATCAACGCCACCAAGGTATCACAGATAAAAGCTGTTTCTCTTGCAGGTGACAAGATGCCCCAAAAGAGTACTTATTTCTACCCCAAGCTCAAGACAGGTCTGGTTATGAACTCTCTCAACAAATAACAGGAGTCGGATATGAAAAAAGAACTTGACAAAAAATACAACCCCTCGGAATTTGAGGATCGGCTGTACAGCGAATGGAAAGAAAAGGGTTATTTCAAACCCTCCCACAAGGAAGGCGCTCCCGCATTTTCTATCGTGATGCCTCCCCCCAACATCACCGGACAGCTCCACATGGGCCACGCCCTTGACAATACTCTGCAGGATATTTTGGTTCGCTACAAGCGCATGAGCGGATTCAATACCCTGTGGCTCCCCGGCACCGACCACGCTTCCATTGCCACCGAAGCAAAGATCGTTGAGGCAATGAGAAAAGAGGGTGTCACAAAAGAGGATCTGGGAAGAGAAGGATTTTTGGAGCGCGCATGGGAATGGAACCGTGTTTACGGCAACCGCATCTGCGACCAGCTGGAAAAGCTGGGTTCCTCCTGCGACTGGTCAAAAAAGAGATTTACTCTTGACGACGGTTGCTCCGAGGCAGTAAAAGAAGTTTTTCTCCGTCTTTATGAAAAAGGACTTATTTACAGAGGCACAAGGATCATCAACTGGTGTCCCCACTGCCTCACCTCTATCTCTGACGCAGAGGTAGAATACAAAGATATGGCCGGTCATTTCTGGCACCTGCGCTATCCCGTCAAGGACAGTGACGAGTACGTTTATCTTGCCACCACCCGTCCCGAGACTCTGCTGGGTGACACCGCTGTTGCAGTCAACCCCAAGGATGAGAGATACGCACACCTCATCGGAAAAACACTGATTCTTCCCCTTGTGGGCAGAGAGATCCCCGTAGTTGCAGACGAATACGTCGAGATGGATTTTGGTACCGGCGTGGTAAAAATCACTCCCGCCCACGACCCCAACGACTTTGAGGTTGGTCTCCGTCACGATCTCCCGCTGGAGAATATGCTCACTGATGATGCAAAGATCACCGACAACTACCCCAAATATGCGGGCATGGACAGATACGAGGCGCGCAAAGCCATTGTAAAAGACCTTGAGGAGGGCGGTTTCCTTGTCAAAGTGGAGGACCTCAAGCACAACGTGGGCACCTGCTATCGTTGCGGCACCACCATTGAGCCCAGAGCATCCCTGCAGTGGTTTGTAAAAATGAAACCCCTTGCTGCAGCAGCCATCGATGCGGTAAAAGAAGGAGATATCCGCTTTATACCCGACAGATTTTCAAAAAACTATCTCCACTGGATGGAAAACATCCGTGACTGGTGTGTTTCCCGTCAGCTTTGGTGGGGACACCGCATTCCCGCATTCTACTGCGATGATTGCGAGGAGATCGTGGTGACAAAGGACGAGTCAGCCGTCTGTCCCAAGTGCGGCCGTGAGATGCGCCGTGATCCCGACACCCTGGATACTTGGTTTTCCTCTGCCCTCTGGCCTTTTTCCACACTTGGATGGCCCGACGAGAACGCACCCGATTTCAAAGAGTTTTATCCCACCACCGCTTTGGTCACGGGATACGACATCATCACATTCTGGGTTTCCCGCATGATATTCTCGGGTCTTGCTTACACCGGCAAAAAACCATTCTCCGATGTGTTTATTCACGGTCTTGTGCGTGATGCACAGGGCAGAAAAATGTCAAAATCACTTGGCAACGGCATCGATCCTCTTGAGGTTATCAAGATTTACGGTGCCGATGCATTGAGGTTTACGCTTGCAACCGGAAACTCTCCCGGAAACGATATGCGTGTCTCCGACGAGAGATTTGAGGCGTCCCGCAACTTTGCCAACAAGATCTGGAACGCCGCAAGGTTTGTGATGATGAACCTTGATATGGACGTGGACACCCACAAGGTCTGCCTCGACGACCTTGCGCTGGAAGACAAATGGATTCTCTCAAAATACAACCGTGTGGTTGCAGAAGTGAGAGAAAATCTGGACAAATACGAGCTGGGAATTGCGGTTTCCAAGCTGTATGATTTTGTTTGGGACGTATATTGCGACTGGTATATTGAGCTGGTCAAGCCCCGTCTTTCCGACAAGGGATCTGATACCAACCGAGCCGCCCAGCGCACTCTTGTGTACGTTTTGTCAAACACCCTCAAGCTGCTTCATCCCTTCATGCCTTTTATTACAGAAGAGATCTGGCAGTCTCTGCCCCACAAGGGTGACAGCATCATGATCTCCGATTATCCCGTATTTGACGGTGAATTGGATTTTCCGGATGCAGAAAAAGATATGGGCATCGTCATTGACGCCATCAGAGCCATCCGTAACCGCAGAGCAGAGATGAACGTTCCCCCCTCCCGAAAGGCAAACGTTATTATCGTCACTGCAAACAAATCACTGTTTGCTGACAAAGACCAGTATTTTGCACGTCTTGCATCCGCATCGGGCATTGAGCTCAAAGACAAATGCGAAGGAGAGGGCTGTGTAAGAATCGTCACCGGCGAGTGTGAGATTTTTATTCCTCTGGCAGATATGGTTGACCTTGCCGCAGAGCGTGAGCGTCTCACCAAGGAACTGGCAAACGCCGAGAGCGAGATTGCCAGAGCGGAAGGAAAGCTGGCAAATGCCGATTTTGTGGCCCGTGCGCCGGAAAAGGTTGTAAATGCAGAGCGTCAAAAGCTGGAAAACGCAAAGATCGTGGCTGACAAGCTCCGCGCATCCCTTGAAAGTCTCAAAGCATAAAAAAACAAAGCTCCTATGGCAATTGCCATGGGAGCTTTTTTGTTTTTTGATCAAATGACAAATGTGTTGAAGGACCTTGGGGGCAAAACGCAGTTTTTTCCGCCCAGTGTGACGGTTTTTTCAATATCAAAGGGGTTGAGCACCACAGCAGTGACCGTCCCGTCGGGGTTGCGAAATGCGGTGGTGTTTGAGCTCATCTCACCCTTTGTCTGCAAAGGATCTCTGTTCCGCTCTTTTGAGAGAAATCCTGTTTTTCTTTCCATTTTTCATTTTCTGTTGAGATAATCCACTTCATATTATGACTCGCTTTGATTCCACCACGGTTTCCGCCTCGGGAAACACCACTGCGCCAAACATGGAGGTATTGAGCTTCAGCTCCCCGTCGGGCTGTGTGCGCTGAAGCACAAATGCACCCTGTACCCTGTCAAGCCCCAGCACCCGTCCGTTGTCCATCCTTGCAGACAGCGCAAGAGTGACTGCATACACACCCTCCTGCAGACAATGGAGAGGCAGGCGGCAGATCAGAGATGCTTCCTCATCCTTTTTCAGATCAAATTCACTGCCTGAAACCGTACCAATGGGATGGTTGTCGGGACTTGCCACCACAAAAGAGAGCCGTGCGCCTTTTACGTCCTCTGTGGAGCGGAGATTGACTCTGACAGGAAATGTTTTTCCGTCGTTTTTCAGAACCTCGGCACTGACAAGAGTGTTTGGAAGAGACAATATCCCGCTTCTTTTTTCCTGTGTAAAATCATAAAAGCTCTCTCCGTCTCCTCGGTTGATATTCATGTATCTCTCGATTCCGCCGGATACGTCGCCGTCAAAAATGATCTTTCCCTTTTTCAGCACGATGCTTCTGCTGCAAAGCTGCCGAACGCTGTTCATGTTGTGGCTGACAAAAAGGATTGTCTTTCCCTCGTTTGTGGCAATTTCGTTGAGCTTGGCAATACATTTTTGTTGAAAGCGAACGTCGCCCACTGCCAAGACCTCGTCCATGATCAAAATCTCATTGTCAAGGTGAACTGCCACGGAGAATGCCAGTTTTACAAACATCCCGCTGGAATATCTTTTCACAGGGGTGTCAATAAAGTCCCCGCACTCGGAAAACTCGATTATCTCATCAATTTTTGCATCGATCTCGCTTTTTGTCATTCCCAATATGGTGCCGTTGAGGTACACGTTCTCGCGTCCTGTCAGCTCTCCGTGAAATCCCGTTCCGATCTGCAAAATACTGGAGATCCTGCCGTTGATGTATATATCTCCCTCCGTGGGAGCCGTGATGCGGGCAATCAGCCGCAGGAGAGTGCTTTTTCCTGCGCCGTTTCCGCCGATGATAGCAATTTTTTCGCCTTTTTCTACTTCAAAGGATACCCTGTCAACAGCAAAAAAACGATCTTTTTTATCTGTGCAGGCAGGATCCTTTTCTTTTTTAAAAATACCGCCCAGCTTTTCTCTCAGGTCGGTGCCCAGAGTTTTTCGGCCAATGACGCCGTATCTGTACTGCTTGCTGACACCGCAGACCTTGATTACCGTTTCTTTCATTCCGCCACCTCTCAAACTGTGTCAAGATAGGTGCGTTCAACTTTGTTAAACGCTGCCACACCCGCAAAAAACAGGCACAGCGTCACCAAAAGACTGATGCCCAATCCACACCAGGGAATACTTCCGTTTCCCGTAAACGCATGCCGAAACGACTCAACAACGGAGGTCATGGGGTTGAGCATAATAATATTTTTGAGCCCGTCAGGAACCTCGGACAAGGGATAAACCACCGGTGTGGCATACATCCAAAGCTGGGTTCCAAACCCTACCAGCACCGACAGATCACGGTATTTTGCCGTCAAGGCAGACAGCAACAGACCCACGCCGGTTGCAAGAACAGCAGTCTGAAGCATCAGCAGGGGAACGAGCAGCAGACTGAGATTTGGGTTAACGTTGTATCCCGACAGCAAAAAATATACCAAAAATCCTACCAGCATCAAAAGCTGAATGAAAAAATGGAAAAATCTTGTGATACAGGTGGCAACGGGAACCGACAACCGTGGAAAATATACTTTTCCAAACAATGCGGAATTGCTCGTGAGCACACCGGAATTTGCGGTCATGATTCCCGAAAACAGAGTCCAGATCAAGTTTCCGCAAAGATAAAACAAAAATGATGGGGTGCCGTCGGTGGAGATCCCCGCAATCCCCGTAAAAACCACGTTGTACACCACGGTGCTCAGCAAGGGATTGATAAATATCCACAATGGCCCCAGCACCGTCTGCTTGTAGGTGGTGGTGATATTTCTTTTTACAAACAGAGCGATCATATCACGGCACGAAAACAACTCCCGCAGATGAAATCCGCCAAATCGGGATTTTGAACTGATATGATGTTGCCACTTTTTCTCCATGGGCATCTCCAAAAAAACAATTGTTTTATTATATTATAATACAAAAATAAACCTCATTTGTCAACAATCACAAAAGGAGCCCCTTGGTTTTTTGCCAATCAAAGCTCCTTTTTTGATTTTGTTCAGTTTTTCTTGTCTGCCATCAGGGTGACCATGACCGCTTTTTGAGCATGGAGGCGGTTTTCTGCCTCGTCAAAAATCTCGTTTGCGTGTTTTTCCAGCACACCCTCGGAGATCTCTTCACCTCTGTGAGCGGGCAGACAGTGAAGCACCATTGCGTCGCTCTTGGCAACCTCCATCAGCTTGTCATCAATGCAGTAGGATGCAAATTCTTTTTTCCTCTGCTCCGCCTCGGACTCCTGACCCATAGATGCCCACACGTCGGTATAGAGCACGTCGGCGTCCTTTGCGGCCTCAAAAATATCATCAGTGCAGGTAAAACGACCTGTCTGTGACGCCCATTCCATGATCGCCCCGTCGGGCTGATGGTTTTTCGGGCAAGCCACGGACACAGTCATTCCCATTTTGATACCGCCCACGATGAGCGAGTTTGCCATATTGTTTCCATCACCCACAAAGCACATTTTGAGCCCTCTGATGGTGCCCTTGTGCTCACGAATGGTCATCAGATCTGCCAGCACCTGACAGGGGTGTGCATAATCGGTGAGTCCGTTGATAATGGGAATACTGCCGTACTCTGCCAGTTGCTCCACCTCCGATTGCTCAAAGGTGCGTATCATGATGCCGTCAAGATATCTGGACAGCACTCTCGCCGTGTCCTGAACCGGCTCTCCCCTGCCGATCTGAAGATCGCGGGGGCTGAGAAACAGAGCGTGACCACCCAGCTCACACATTCCCACTTCAAAAGAAACGCGGGTGCGGGTGGAGGATTTTTGGAAAATCATTCCCAGACTTTTGCCCTCCAGCAATCTGTGAGGAATGCCGTTCTTTTTTTCGTATTTCAGCTGATCTGCCAGCGCAAGAAGTGATGTTATCTCCTGCTCGGAAAGATCAGAAAGCTTGAGAAGATGCTTCATCGTGCAATAACCTCCAAAATGATGTTTACCGCTTTTTTGAGATTTTCATCAGAAATGCAGAGAGGAGGAAGCAACCTGACCTTGGTTTTTGCAGTCAGAACCAGCACACCCCGTGCCATACATTCTGCTGCCACCTCACCTGCGTTTTTTGTTGTTTCAATACCCAACATCAAACCCAGACCCGAAACCGATTTTATATTCTCCGCACCCTCCAGCATACTGCGGACAAGCCGGCCCTTGCGCTGTACCTCAGCGCAAAAAGCTTCGTCGATCCGCTCTGCAACCGCCAGTGCCGCTGCGGCGCACACGGGATTTCCGCCATAAGTAGAGCCGTGGTCGGAAAATCCGAGAGTTGACTCGGTCTTTTCGCCAAAAATGCAGGCGCCGATGGGGAATCCGCCGCCAAGTCCTTTGGCGGTGGTGACAATATCCGGGTGCAGGTCATAGTGCATATAAGAGAAATATTTTCCCGTCC
Organism: Eubacteriales bacterium; assembly: GCA_045538555.1. Lineage (GTDB taxonomy): Bacteria > Bacillota > Clostridia > Oscillospirales > CAG-382 > Coliplasma. Next base: position 47,004 of record JAZSRP010000004.1, on the reverse strand, counting down.
TTCCGTTGCCTGTCTGAACCTCGTCAACGATAAGTATTATATCTCTCTCATCAGCCAATTTTTGGGCAAGCGACAGGAACTGAGGATCCATCGCCATAACTCCGCCCTCGCCCTGAACCACCTCCAACATCAAACCGCAGACGTCATCCTGCATCAGCATTTCCGTCAGCATATCACAGTCGTTTGCTCTGCAATAACGGAACCCCTGGGTAAAAGGTCCAAAATCCTTGTGAAACACATCCTGACCCGTTGCCGCCAGTGTGGTGACGGTCCTGCCGTGAAAGCTGTTGACCAAGGTGACGATAACGTTTCTGCCGTCACCGTACCTGTCGTGAGAATATTTGCGGGCGGTTTTGATGGCACACTCGTTTGCCTCAGCACCCGAGTTGCCGAAAAACACCTTTTTCAGTCCGCTTTTTTTGCAGAGAACTTCTGCCAGACGTGCACAGGGAGCGGTGTAATACAGATTTGAAGTATGCTGTACCAGCTCCATCTGCTCCGTCACGGCTTTTTTGATCACAGGGTCGCAAGCACCAAATGCAGTTACGCCGATTCCGCTTCCCATGTCAATATATTCTTTTTCGTTTTCGTCATACAAAAGCTCGCCTTTTCCGTGGGTGATCAAAAGATCAAACCGCTTGTAGGTGTTGGCAACGTAGCTTTTGTCAATTTGTTTTATATCCATATTCTGTCACCGGAACATTGTGCCGATACCCTCGTCGGTCAGCACCTCGATCAGTATGGAATGGGGAATCCTGCCGTCGATGATAAATACCTTGTGCACTCCCCTGCGGATGGCCTCGATGCAGCACTCTGCTTTTGGGATCATTCCGCCGGAAATAACTCCCTCACGGATCAGCATGGGAACCTCCGAAACGTCAATAACGCTGATAAGCGAGGAAGGATCGTCCTTGTCTCTGAGAACTCCCACCGTGTCGGTCATTGAGATCAAGCTTTCTGCCTTGAGCTGACCTGCGATCCGTGATGCTGCGGTGTCCGCATTGATGTTGTAGCAGTTGCCCTCATCGTCATATCCCACGGTAGAAACCACGGGGATATATCCTTTTTCAAGCATATCGGTGATGGGCTCGGTGTTTACCTCTGTGATCTCACCCACAAACCCCAGCTGAGGATCAAGGGGACGCGCCTTGATGAGACCGCCGTCCATTCCGGTGAGCCCCACGGCTTTTCCGCCGATGCTCTGAATCGAACCCACAAGCCGCTTGTTGATCTTGCCTGCCAGCACCATCAGTGCCGCCTCTGCGGTCTCCTCGTCGGTGACACGCAGACCGTTGCGAAACTCGCTCTTTTTGCCCATTTTTGTCAGCAACTCCGTGATCTCGGGGCCGCCCCCATGAACAAGTACCACCTTGATGCCTATGAGTGAAAGAAGAACGATATCGCCCATAACGGCTTTTTTCAGCTCATCATTGAGCATTGCGTTTCCGCCGTATTTTACCACAATGATCTTGTCGCTGTATCGCTTTATGTACGGAAGTGCCTGAATCAGCACCGATGCTCTCTGAGCATTGGAAAGCTCAAGAACTTTTTCTGTATTGTTGTCTGTCATGTGCGGTAGTCTCCGTTTATTTTCACGTAATCGTATGTAAGATCACAGCCCCAGGCAGTGGCATCATATCCGCCGTCCTTGAGCGTGACGTTTACGGTGATCTCCTTTTGGAGCAAAATCTCCTTTGCCTTTTCCTCCGAAAATTCTACTCCCGCTCCGTCAACGCATACGCAAATATTTCCTGCAGAAGAAGAAAACTCCACTCCGATTCCGTTGATGTCAGTATCCGCTCCGCTGTAACCGATGGCGCACAAAACTCTGCCCCAGTTGGCATCTGCGCCAAACATTGCCGCTTTGAACAAGCTTGAGCATATAACGGATTTTGCGATCGTTCTGGCATCGTCCTTGGTTTTTGCGCCCGTGACTCTACACTCGATCATCTTTGTGGCACCCTCTCCGTCGGTGGCGATCATGCGGCAAAGCTGTTTTGTCACCTCTGCCAATGCGTTTTTAAAAATTTCAAAATCATCACCCTCGCTATCCACCGTTTTGTTTCCGGCCATGCCGTTTGCCAGCACGCATACCATATCGTTGGTGGAGGTGTCACCGTCAATGCTGATCATATTAAAGCTCTCCTGCGCATCGGCAGAAAGTGCTTTTTGAAGCATTTTTGGCGCAACCGAGGCGTCGGTGGTAATAAACACCAGCATTGTTGCCATGTTTGGATGGATCATTCCGGACCCCTTGGCAATGCCGCCCATACGACAGATCTTTCCGTCCAGCACAAACTCCACCGCCACCTCTTTTTTGACGGTGTCTGTGGTCATGATGGCCTCTGCCGCTGCGGCTCCGCCGTCTGCAGAAAGAGTTTGGCACAGAGGTTCCATTCCCTCTGAGATGGGAGTGATATCAAGGGGCTGGCCAATAACGCCCGTGGATGCGACGATAACGTCGTTTTTGGGAATGCCGGTATGCTTTTCCACCAGAGCGCACATCTGCTCTGCGATCTCAATTCCGTTTGCGTTGCAGGTATTGGCGTTGCCGCTGTTGCAGATAACACACTGCGCATAGCCGTTGGCAATATTTGATTTTGTGACTGCAATGGGTGCGCCTTTTACCAGATTGAGAGTATAAATACCTGCAGCGGCAGCAGGGCTGTCGCTGACAATAAGTGCAAGATCTTTTTTTGTACGGTTCTTACGGATACCGCAATGAACACCCGAAGCCCGAAAACCTTTTGCTGCGGTAACCCCGCCCGAAACAAATTTTATCACGTTCATATTTCAAGTCCATACCCCTCAGGCAGTCCCAGCGAAATGTTCATACATTCGATGGCTGCGCCGGAGGCGCCCTTTCCAAGGTTGTCAAATCTGGATATCAGCAGTATTCTGTCCTCGTTTCCGCAAACAGTGATCTCCATTCGATCGCTGTTTTGCAATCCGCAGGAGCTCAAAAATCCGCCCTCGTTGAGATCGGATTCCGCACGCACGCCAACCAGCCCGTTTTTGTAATAATCGGAATAAAATTCCGTCAGCTCTTTGGGGCAAAGCTTTTTTGTCAAAAGCTCGCCGTACAGCGGAACGCTAACCTCCATACCGCTGTAAAAATCCGCAACGATAGGGCTGAAAAGCGGTTTTTTTGCAAGCCCGCAGATATACTGCATCTCGGGCAGATGCTTGTGGTTCTGGCCAAGTCCGTACTGTCTGGGAGCATCAAGCAGCAGCTCACGCTCCTCCGACTCGTACTCGCCGATCATCTTTTTTCCGCCCCCCGAATATCCCGTGAGAGAAAAGGCGGAGATGGGATAATCATTGGGGATTATACCGCACTTTACCAGCGGGTATACCAGTGCCGCAAATCCGCCTGCGTGGCAGCCGGGCACGGCAATTCTTTTTCCGTTTTTCACCGCTTCAAAATGAGCGTGTGACAGCTCGGGAAATCCGTATGCCCAGCCCTCTGAAGTCCTGTGAGCGGTGGAGGTGTCAATAATGACCGTATCCGAGCCCTCTGCAAGTGATGCGGATTCTCTTGCCGCCTCGTCGGGGAGGCACAAAAAGGCAATGTCCGCACTGTGTATAAGCTCGCGGCGCAGGTCCGGATCCTTTTTTCTCTCAGGATCGATGCTCAGCAGCGTGACGTCCTCACGGGATGCCAATCGGCTCCCGATCCGAAGTCCGGTGGTGCCGTGCTCTCCGTCAATAAAAACTTTTGTCATTCAATGATCCTCCTGACCTGCTGTATCTGTGCTCTTACGGAGTCGGGGGAGGTGCCGCCGTGAGACGAACGCTTTTTCATACATTCGTCCATATCCGTAGCAGAGTATATTCCCTCGTCAAACTCGGATGAAAAGCTCTGATACTCCTCAATGGTCATGCTTTCAAGTGTTTTTCCGTTTTTGATGCACCAGCCCACGATACTGCCGGTGATCTTGTATGCAGTGCGGAACGGAACCCCTTTTTTTGTGAGGTAATCCGCACAGTCGGTGGCGTTGATAAATCCCTCAAGAGCGGCTTTTCTCATTCTGTCGGGTCTGACCGTCATTGTATCAAGCATGGGAGCAAACACAGCAAGACATGTCTCCAACGTATCCACTGCGTCAAATACTGCTTCCTTGTCCTCCTGCATATCCTTGTTGTATGCCAGCGGAATCCCTTTCAACATTGTGAGAAGAGTGGTGAGATCGCCGTAGACACGGCCGGTCTTTCCTCTCACCAGCTCTGCAATATCGGGATTTTTTTTCTGGGGCATGATGGATGACCCTGTTGAATAGGAATCATCAAGAGTCACAAACCCAAACTCCCAGGAGCACCACAAAATGACCTCCTCCGCAAAACGGGAGAGATGCATCATTGCCATTGAGCAGGCAAAAGCCGTTTCCACCGCAAAATCCCTGTCAGAAACACCGTCAATGCTGTTGATACAGGGTGAGTCAAACCCCAGCAGCGAAGAGGTGATGCTGCGGTCAGTGCTGTAGGTGGTTCCCGCCAGAGCGCAGGAGCCCAAGGGCGAAACGTTCATACGCTTGACACAGTCGGAGAATCTGCCCATATCACGCACCAGCATTGAGGCATACGCCATGAGCTGATGGCCAAATGCAATGGGCTGCGCTCTCTGAAGATGGGTGTAGCCGGGCATAACCGTATCTGTATTCTCCTCTGCCTTGTTGCAGATGACAGAAATGAGATTTTTGAGTCCCTTTTGAATATCGGAGCATCTGTCACGCAGATAGAGGCGCAGGTCAAGCGCCACTTGATCGTTGCGGGATCTGGCAGTGTGAAGCCGTCTGCCTGCATCTCCGATACGGGCAGTAAGCACGTCCTCCACAAAGGAGTGAATATCCTCAGCTCCTTGGATCACCAATTTTCCGCTCTCGATATCCTCAAGTATACCGGTAAGTCCGTCGGCAATGGCGGTGTTGTCCTCTTGAGAAATAATGCCGCATCTGCAAAGCATCTCCGCATGGGCAACAGAACCCAAAATATCCTGACGGTACATCCTCTTGTCAAAAGGGAGGGAGGTGTTGAAATCGTCCGCATCGCCGGAAAGTGATTTTTCAAACCTGCCTGTCCAAAGTTTGTCCATAAAAAGCTACACCTTTTTTGTGAAAAAATTTTTATATGCTTTATTTGTTCTTTTTGTTTATCATTGCACGGACCTTGCAGGGCAGACCAAAGAGGTTGATAAATCCCGCCGAATCCTTTTGATCGTAAACGTCGTCCTCGTCAAATGTTGCGATCTCCTCATCGTAGAGAGAGAAAGGAGAAGTAACGCCGGCGTTGATCATGTTGCCCTTGTAGAGCTTGAGGGTAACGTCGCCGGTGACGGTCTCCTGAGTTTTGTCAACAAAGGCAGAGAGTGCCTCGCGGAGAGGAGTGAACCACTGGCCAAAATAAACCAGCTCTGCAAAGCGTGCTGCGATCAGCTCCTTGTAGTGCTGAGTGTCACGGTCAAGGCAAAGAGTCTCAAGCACCTGATGTGCACGGTAAAGAATGGTTCCGCCGGGAGTCTCGTATACACCGCGGGATTTCATACCCACCAGACGGTTCTCCACAAGATCGGCAAGACCGATTCCGTTCTCACCGCCCAGCTTGTTGAGCTTTTCGATAATCTCAACACCATTCATTTTTACGCCGTCAATGGCAACGGGAACGCCCTGCTCAAATGAGATCTTGACGTAGGTGGGCTTGTCGGGAGCCATCTCGGGAGAAACACCCATCTCCAAAAAACCGGGCTTGTTGTACTGGGGCTCGTTTGCAGGATCCTCAAGATCCAGTCCCTCGTGGGAGAGATGCCACAGGTTTTTGTCTTTTGAATAGTTGGTCTCGCGGTTTATCTTGAGAGGAATGTTGTGTGCCTCGGCGTAGTCGATCTCCTCATCACGGGACTTGATATCCCAGATTCTCCAGGGAGCAATGATCTCCATCTCGGGAGCAAACGCCTTGATGGCAAGCTCAAATCTGACCTGATCGTTGCCCTTGCCGGTGCAGCCGTGGCAGATGGCGTCAGCGCCCTCTGCAATTGCGATCTCCGCAATTCTCTTTGCAATAACGGGACGTGCAAAAGAGGTGCCCAGCAGATAGTCGCCCTCATATACGGCGCCTGCCTTGACTGTGGGGAACACATAGTCCTCAACAAACTCCTGCTTGAGATCCTCGATATAAAGCTTGGAAGCGCCTGTCTTGATGGCTTTTTCCTCAAGTCCGTCCAGCTCGGTGCCTTGTCCCACATCACCCGAAACAGCAACAACCTCACAGTTGTCATAGTTCTCCTTCAGCCAGGGAATAATGATGGACGTGTCCAGTCCACCGGAATATGCAAGTACAACTTTTTTGATTTTTTTAGCAGCCATGATATACCTCCGCATGCGGTTTTCTTTTTTTGATGTTATAATTATACATTATTATTGCATATTGTCAAGAGAAACCAAACAGTTTTTCCCTTTCCGGCTTATAAACTTTTCACGTTTTTTACCTCCGGTTTTGTCATTTTTGCCCAAAAACACTATACACTGCCCAAAAAATCTCCCTTTGTATTCAGCTTTTGTATATTTTTGCATATTTTTATGCATAAATGTATCTTTTCCATCTAAAAAACAAAAAAGCCACAGGTGATTCTGCAGCTTTTTGATGTTGTTTTACTGTCCTTTGTAGACAAATACCTTTCGGCCTATATAGTTCCACACCAAAGCAACTCCCGCCGCCACACAGCTCACTGCCATGAACAGCACGGTATCATCCTTTGTCACCGACAGCAGATTGCAGCCCAGCTGTGTCACTGCCATATTTACCCCAAGTCCCACGATGGAAACCGCAAGGTATATGAGAAAGGGCACCAGCCCCCTGCCCTGCTTTTTTTGGCTCTCGGAGGTAAATACAAAAAAGATGGAGATAAGATAATTGACCACAAGCCCTACCAAAAATCCGATGGCTGTGGCAAGCGCCACCCTTACTTCGTTTACAAATCCAAAAATACTGAAGCTGCCCATTTCCTCCGGAAGTATCACCGAATGTGCCAGAGTTTTTGCGCCAAGATCGCACACAAAAGCGGTTCCGCCCGCTACGCAGTATCTCAAGAGCTCGGCAATAAGCCCTTTTTTTGTCTGTTTTTGATTGTTTTGTTCCATTTCTTTCGTTTCCTGATCAAAAGATTTTTTTGTCAGCCCTCACGGCTGATGCGGTACAGTTCCTGCAGCTTTTCCACGCTTGCTTGGCTGGCGTTGGCGGCGATATTCTTTTTCTTTTTTACGGTGCCGGGTCTGAACAAACGCTTGAGGTTGTGCCACACCCAAAAAACGGGGAGCAAGAGAGGACAGGCGTTGACCGCTTTGTATGCCTTTTTCATTACCGAAAGAGGCGGAAACAGCTTGCTCAGCCAAAAACCGCTTCGATTCTTGCTGTCGCCCATCTGCTTTTCCAACTTGAACCGCTCGCTTCCGTGAGCGCCGGAGTTGAGGATATATTTCAGCATCAATCTCAGCTTTTCATCTCCCTCTCCGTCACCAAAGCAATACTCTGCCAGTGCATTGAGGTTTTGGCAAAATCCCCACAGATCCTGCTTTTCCAGCTCTTTTTTTGCAAACCCGTCAAACTGAGCTCCGTATTTTTTTCGAAATACAAAAAGGTCTGCCAATGATCTCAGCCCCATACCGCCCCCAAAATAATGGCGTGCGGCATGAAGAACGTGATAAACGTAAAAATACTGCGGCTTGAGGCGGTGCTCCGATCCGTCAACCATTTCTGCCAACAAAAACAGATCGTCGTACTCTGTGCCCAGCTCCTCTCCCTCTCGGGACAATGTCTTTTGAAATTCAAAGCAAAAAAACGGCGGTTTTTTGAAGCAGCGCACCACGTTTCCGTGGGCCTCCTCACTGTATCCCGATTGCTTCATCACTTCTTTTGGATCCTTGCCGCTGTACAAAATATCCACATCGCTCATGGAGCGCAGATACGGATCGCGGTACAGCTCCTTGGCAAACATCCCCTTGAGAGGAGCAAATGAGATTCCGCCCGCCTTCAGCTTGGCACAAATTCCGTCGTATTCCGACATACACGCATCACGTCTGGTAACCTCGGCAAAGGCATGGGTCCGCAGATCACAAAAATCCTTTTGATCCTCGATCCCCTCCACCTGTGACAGGGCAGAGCTGACGGCATATTCCATCATATGAAGCCGTGCCAGAGCGCAAACTCCGGCAAGGGACGCTCCGTCAGGCAGGATTTTTGGTTTTTCCTCACCGTTGAGAGCGCATTTTACAAGCGAAATATAAAATTTTTGGGTTTCGGTCATAAAAACATCCACTCCCAACTGTTCAAGCAAAAAAGGGACGTAACGCAAGAAGGAATTTCCTTTTGCAAAACGTCCCCCTCAATGCAGATCAAAGCATATATACGCTGCTCTCGTCCAAAATCTCACAGCCGCCTTCACGGAGCGCCTCTGCTGCTTTTTCGTTGTCAACAAAACGCATGATAAGGTATGCTTTGTCGGTATCCTTGGAAATAAATGCGTACATATACTCCACTCCGATACCTTTTTTTGCAAGAGCGCTCATTGTTTCCGCAAATCCGCCCGGTCTGTCGGGGATCCCCACTGCGATAACATTGGTGAGAGATACTGTCAGCCCTGCATCACGCAGAGTTTTTTGAGCAAGGTCGGGCTTGTCTACCACCAGACGGAGAATACCAAAATCCGTGGTGTCAGCTATGGAATGCGCTCTGATGTTTATGCCCGCAGAAGCGATAAGTGCGGTGATCTCGGCAAGTCTGCCGGACTTGTTTTCGACAAAAACCGAAAGCTGTTTGATGTACATATTGTTTCTCCTTCTTGCGTTTTTTGCTGTCGCAGGACTTGCGCCCTTGACACAGAGCGTGTTTTCACGCCGTTTGAAGAAAAGCGGTTGGTTTTTCAGTTGAAATTATATCCCGATTCAAATGCTTTTATGTTTACGTCAACGGTTTTTGGAGGTACTGTTGCCTTGATGGCGTTGACGCATTCCTCAAAGGAAAATCCCAGTGCTTTTGCGGCTATACCCAGCAAAACGATATTGACGGATCTTGCGCTTCCCGCCTCCACAGCCATGGAGAGAGCGTCTGCGCTGATTACCTTGGCACCCATATCCGAAATACGCTCCAAAACCCTGTCGGGATATTGTGCGTTGCCCATAATGACGGGCATGGGGTCAATGCGTGCCGTGTTGGAGACGATCACTCCGTCTTTTTTGAGGAAGGGAAGCCATCTTGCGCTCTCCAGTGCTTCAAACGAGATCATCATATCTGCCTCGCCCTTGTCAATAACGGGCGAGAACACCTGATGTTCTCCCGCTCTCACGTACGTCACCACAGAACCGCCTCTCTGGCTCATTCCGTGAACCTCGCTGACCTTCACGTCCATGCCGCGGTCAATAAAAATTTTTCCCATCAGCTTGGAGGCAAGAAGAGTTCCCTGTCCGCCCACACCGACGATAAGAATGTTGATATCTTTCATTATTTTGCTCCTCCTTTTATTGCCCCGAGCTTGCAGGCATGAACACAAACCTCACAGCCCACGCACTGGTTGGGGTCGATAACGGCGCAGAGCTTGCCGTCTAATTTGATTTTTTGAGAAACCGCGGGGCAGCCCACCTGCAGACACTGACGGCAGCCCACGCAGGCAGACTCGTCAACGTACAGAGGAGGATTGGGCTTGACGCTCTTGAGGAGAGCGCAGGGTCTGCGGGAGATCACCAACGAGGGCTCCTCCGCCTCCAGCTCTTCTTTTACTGCCTCGGCAGTGCCCTTGATATCAAAGGGATCAACCACTCTCACCCTCTTGATACCGATGGAGTGTGCCAGTGCGGTAAGATCAATGGCAGAGGTGGGATCGCCTTTTATTGTATATCCGTTGAGAGGGTTGTTCTGATGGCCCGTCATGCCCGTGATGGAGTTGTCCAGCACAATGACCGTTGAGATGCCCTTGTTGTAAACGATGTCTATAAGTCCTGTGATTCCGGAGTGCACAAAAGTGGAGTCACCTATGACCGCAACACTCTTTTTTGCAGATTCTGCTCCTCTTGCGGTATTGAATCCGTGGAGCGCGCTGACGGATGCGCCCATGCAAACACAGGTATCCATCATTGCCAGGGGCGCCTGTGCGCCCAGTGTATAGCATCCGATGTCGCCGCTGACGTAAAGTCCAAACTTTTTCAGAGCGTAGTACAGACCTCTGTGGGGACATCCGGGGCAAAGAACGGGGGGACGGTTGGGAATCTCACCGTCAAAAGAGAGAGAATCGGTCTTCTGACCCAAAATTGCCTCTCTGACGATGCTTTGGTTGTACTCACCAAAGGGTGAAAACACTTCTCTGCCGGTCACCTTGACTCCGATCCGAACACAATGAGTCTCGATGATATCGTCAAGCTCCTCGATAACAAAAACCTTTTCTACCCTGGAGGCAAACTCCTTGATCGCCTCAACGGGAAGCGGGTTGACGATACCCAGCTTGAGGTAGCTGGCGTTGTTGCCCAGCGCCTCACGGGCGTACATGTAGGTGCTTCCTGCGGCAATGACGCCGATCTTGTCAGAGAAATATTCCACCTTGTTGATGCCCTGCTCAAACGCCTCGGTATCAGCCCATTTTGTCATATCGGCATTTCTCTTTTCTACCTTGACGTGGGCTTTTTTTGCCATGGCGGGCATCATAACGTTTTTCTGAACGTCTCGCTTGTATTCCTTGAGAGGAACCTCTGTTCTGTCGGACAGCTCTACCAAAGAACGGGAGTGGCTGATCCTTGTGGAAAGGCGGAGAAGAACGGGAGTGTCAAAACGCTCCGAAAGCTCGTATGCTTTTTTTGTAAATTCCAGTGCTTCTCTGCTGTCGCTCACCTCAAGCATCGGAACCTTTGCGGCGATGGCGTGGCGGCGGGAATCCTGTTCGTTCTGGGAGGAATGCATGCCGGGGTCATCGGCAACGGCGCATACCATGCCGCCGTTTACTCCTATGTAAGATGCGGTATAAAGAGGGTCTGCGGCAACGTTGAGACCAACGTGCTTCATTGCACAAAAAGATCTTGCGCCGCCAAAGGATGCTCCGGTGGCAACCTCAAAAGCAACCTTTTCGTTGGGTGCCCACTCCGAGTACATTTCCTCATACTTTGATGCGGCCTCGGTAATCTCTGTGCTGGGGGTTCCGGGGTATGAGGAGATCACCCTCACACCTGCCTCATAGAGTCCTCTGGCAACGGCCTCGTTGCCGAGAAGCAGCTTTTTTTCCATATCCGAATTTTCCTTTTTTATTGATTTCTGAGATCAAGCACTCTCTTGGCTTTGCCGGTAAAGCGCTCGATGGTGTTGGGCTCCACAAGAGTTACTTTTATTTCAATGCCCAATATATTTTTGATGTTGTCGTGAATACGCTTTTGCAGAGCCACAAGCTCGCCGTATCTGTCAAGCAGACCGCCGTCTATAAGCTCTACCCTGACCTCCAATGAGTCGGAATAACCCTCTCTCCTCAGCACCAACAGGTAGTTGGGGCTGATCTCGTTGACGCCGATAAGCGCGCTCTCAACCTGTGAGGGAAACACGTTGACGCCGCGAACCTTGATCATATCATCGCTTCTTCCGATGATTTTGTGCATTCTTGCGCCGGTTCTTCCGCAGGCGCAGGGCTCATAGTTGAGATAAGTGATGTCCTTGGTGCGGTATCTCAGCATGGGCAGACCGCGCTTTGTCAGGTTTGTCACCACCAGCTCTCCGGTCTCGCCCTTGTCAAGCACGCTTCCGCTGGCAGAATCAATGACCTCACAGAGAAAATGGTCCTCGTTGATGTGCAGACCGTCACGGAGATAGCACTCTCCGGACATTCCGGGACCGTTGAGCTCGCTCATTCCGTAGTTGTCTGTGCAAAAGATTCCGGTACCCCAGTGAGTTTCAATTTCTTTTCTCATCTCGGGGGTACAGCCCTCGCTGCCCAAAAGTCCAACCTTGAGTTTGTATTGGCTCATGGGATATTTTTCCTGCATTGAGCGCGCTGCCTCTGCAAGATACATACAGTACGAAGGAGTGGCAACAATGGCATCGGTCTCAAAATCACGCATGAATTTGAGCTGTTTTTCGGTATTTCCCGAGCTGGTGGGAACCACAGACGCGCCGATCTTTTCCAAACCGTAGTGAAGTCCCAGCGCTCCCGTAAACATTCCGTAGCCAAAGCAGATCTGAACCACGGTGCCCTCATGGGCGCCGCCCGCCATGGCAATACGTGCCACCTGCTCAGACCAGTTCTCAAGATCCTCGCGGGTATACCCCACAACGGTGGGGTTGCCGGTAGTGCCGGATGAAGCGTGGATACGCACGATCTTTTCCTTTGGTACGCTGAACATACCAAATGGATAAGTATCGCGAAGATCGGTTTTTGTGGTATAGGGTATGTACTGAATATCGGAAAGACATTTTATTTTGTCGGCGGTAACTCCCGCATCGGCAAGACGCTTTGCATAAAACGCAGAGTTTTTCTCACAGTAATCCACAAGTGACTTGAGACGTTCAAGCTGAAGTGACTCCAACTCCTTTCGGGGCATACACTCCTTGTCACGGTCAAAAATTCTGTTTTCCATTTATCTGACCACCTCCGGGTTGTTTTTTTTGATAATGACGGCTCTCATAAAAAATGAGAGCCCGCAGCACCGCCCTTGAAAGACGGGCATTGAGGATGCCGCACCGGAATATCCTTACGGCAGAAATGCTCCCCGCAACGGTTTTTGCGTAAAAACACCCAAAAAACGTTTGTGGAGCATTTTTGTATCTTTGATTTTTTGTCAGCGTTCTTCGGGACGTCCCATAACACCGCAGCTGCGGAAAGAAGCGTTTTTTCGGCTGTCTGCGTTGTCTGTGGGGGTATAGGTGGGAACCACCTCGCAAAGCGCCTTGCGGATCTCTGCATTATCGTTGGTCTCGCAGGCGGCAGAAAGCCGGATGAGTTTTTTCTCCAGCTCCTCCCTGCTGACGGGAGCGTCGTGATCCACAAAAATCTTGTTGTTTGCGGTTTTTTGCAATCCCTCGGTCTTGATGAGCAGCTCCTCATAGAGCTTCTCGCCGGGGCGGAGTCCCACTTCAATTATATCAATGTCCTTGTAAGGACGGTAGCCCGAAAGTGTCACCAAGCTCTCCGCAAGGTCAAGGATCTTGACGGGCTCACCCATATCCAGTACAAATATCTCGCTGTCATCGGCCATGGTCTCGGTCTCAAGCACCAAGCTCACCGCCTCCGGAATTGTCATAAAATATCTCACGATGCGCTTGTCCGTAACAGTGACGGGGCCGCCCTCGGATATCTGACGCTTGAACAGCGGAATAACAGATCCGTTGGAACCCAAAACGTTGCCGAATCTCACTGCAACGTAGTCGGTCCTGGAATCCTTTTTGCTGAGAATAATCATCTCACAAAACCGCTTTGTGGCACCCATAACGTTGGTGGGGTTAACGGCTTTGTCGGTGGAGATGAGAAGCATTTTTTCCACGCCGTATTTTTCACAGGCGTTGGCAACGTTGTAGGTGCCGAAAACGTTGTTCATCACCGCCTCGCGGCAACAATCCTCCATGAGAGGAACGTGCTTGTGTGCGGCGGCGTGGAACACCACGTCGGGCTTGAAAGCAGTAAACACTCTGTCAAGCTCTACTGTATCACAAACCGTGGCGATCACCGCCTCGATGCTGAGACTGGCTCCATGCTTGCGCTTGAGCTCCTGCTGTACGTCGTACAGCCCGTTTTCGTACACGTCAAGCATGACCAGTTTTTTTGCGTTGGAATCTGCAATCTGACGGCAGAGCTCGCTGCCGATGGAGCCGCCTGCACCCGTGACAAGAACGGTTTTTCCCGCAAAAGACTCACGGCTTTTTGCGCTGTCAAGAGACACTGTCTCTCTGCCCAAAAGATCCTCGATCTTTACTTCACGCATTTTCAGCTTGTCGGACGTCTCGCTGCTGTTGTCAAGCTTGATCTGATAATCATAGATCCGAACCTTGCATCCGGTATCCGCAAATTTTTTTACAAGACGCTTTTTTTCCTCCAGCGCCAGTGAGGGAATGGCAATAATGGCAATATCGGCGCCAAATCTCTGCACAATGGAACCGGCGCCATCGCTTTCTGCACACACACGGATGCCTCTGATGCGTTTGCCGATCTTTTCTGCATCGGTATCCACAAAAGCCACGGGCACGTAACGGCTCTCATGTCCCAAAAGCTCGTCGGCAAGCAAAACGCCCGCCTCACCTGCACCCACAATGATGGCTTTTGATTTTTCCTTTGCGCTTGAGGCACCGTGGCCGCCCACGATGAGCAGATACACAAATCTTGATACCAAAACGCCCACCGTTGAAACGGCGTACACCGCAAGAATGTCAAGAATATCCGCATGGGAGATGCCGCTCACAAAGAAATAGGTTGCGTTGAGGCGGTCAATGAGATAAAAGAGGCCAAAGGTGAGTATTTCCACCGCCACAAACTTGATATAGTCCATAGCAACCGCATATCTCCACACACGGTTGTATCCGTAAACCCAAAATCTGACACATGCGGCAATCAGAATCAGCGCACCTGCATGCACAAGGAAATTTTTGTTAAAAAGTCCTCCCGACAAGCTCTGCGCGTCAAGGACGGAGCAGAGAATATACGCACAGGCCGTGATGAGCAGGTCGATGAGATAAACCACGTATTTTTTGAAACCGCCGAATATGTTCTTTTTCAAAACGATTCCTCCAAATCAAAAAATCAATTTGCCGGCGTTATTTTTCCGCAAGCATTTTTTTCAGTTCGTCCATAAACGCTCCGATGTCCTTGAACTGACGGTATACCGATGCAAAACGGATATAGGCAACCTCATCCAGTCCCTTGAGTTTTTCCATCACAAGCTCACCGATCTGGTGTGAGGTGATCTCGTTTTGCAGAGAGTTTTGGAGCGCGCCCTCGATCTCATCCACCGCATTGTTCATCTGAGAAAGGGTAACCTGACGCTTGTCGCAGGCGCGGATGATGCTGTTGAGGATCTTGTTCCTGTCAAAAGTCTCACGGGTGTGATCCTTTTTTATCACAATGAGAGGCAGCGTCTCAATATTCTCGTAGGTTGTAAAGCGCTTTTTGCATTCCAGGCACTCTCTTCTTCTGCGGATGGAGCTTCCGTCTGAAGAGGGACGGGAGTCAATAACCTTGCTTTCGGGGTTGCCGCAGGACGGACATTTCATAAAAAATTCTCCTTCAAAAAATCCCTGCAAGCCGTTTCTCGCGGGAGTTTTTTTATTTTTTGTAAAAAAACAGAATATATCTCTGTGATATATCTTTTATCCTACTGAGATTAACATATTTTTTGCGGTTTGTAAAGCAGTTTTGACGTTTTTCCTCCAATTACCTCCCTGTTTTTAAACCCAAAAAAGCTTTTCTTGTCAAAAAAATAAGAAACAACCTTCTTTTTGAAAAACTTTGGGGCAAAAACAGGGAATATTTTTTATTTTTCCTTGACATAAAAAGTGTTTTGGTATATCATTGTAGCAATATTTTTTAAGAAAGGAGACAGAACGATGTCCCGTATCCCCTACAAAATTTATCTTTCAGAACAGGAGATGCCCAAGCAGTGGTACAACGTGCGTGCTGATATGAAGCAGGACTGCGCTCCGCTTCTCAATCCCGATACGCTGCAGCCCACCAAGCTGTCCGACCTTACCTCCGTGTTCTGCGAGGAGCTGGCACGTCAGGAGCTGAACAACACGGATCGGTTTATTGACATACCCGGCGAGGTTGTGGATTTTTACCGTATGTACCGTCCCGGTCCTCTGGTGAGAGCATACTGTCTGGAAAAAGCTCTGGACACCCCCGCTCACATCTACTACAAATTTGAAGGGAACAACACCTCCGGCAGCCACAAGCTCAACTCGGCAATCGCTCAGGCGTATTACGCAAAAAAACAGGGTCTCACCTCACTCACCACCGAAACGGGTGCAGGTCAATGGGGCACCGCTTTGTCCATGGCTTGTGCATATCTGGGTCTGGATCTCACAGTCTATATGGTAAAATGCTCCTGCGAGCAAAAACCCCACAGAAAAGCTGTGATGCAGACCTACGGCGCAAATGTTATTGCCTCCCCCTCGGACACCACAAACGTGGGCCGTCAGATGCTCAGAGATTTTCCCGACACAAAGGGTTCCTTGGGCTGTGCCATCAGCGAGGCAGTGGAAACAGCGCTCAATACGCCCAACACCCGCTACGTACTGGGTTCTGTGCTCAATATGGTCATGCTTCACCAGACCATCATCGGTCTTGAAGCAAAAACCGCAATGGAAAAATACGACGTATACCCCGACCTTGTCATCGGCTGCGCCGGCGGCGGCTCAAACCTGGGCGGACTCATGGCTCCTTTTATGGAGGACAAGATCAAGGGTACAAAAAATCCTTACTTCATCGCAGTAGAACCTGCATCCTGTCCCTCACTCACAAGAGGCACGTTTGCATATGATTACTGCGATACCGGACACGTCACGCCTTTGGCAAAAATGTACACGTTGGGCAGCACTTTTATGCCCTCTGCAAACCACTCCGGCGGTCTGCGGTATCATGGCATGAGCCCCATTTTGTCACAGCTCTATCACGACGGTTTTATTGACGAAGCAAGATCCGTGGAGCAGACAAAGGTGTTTGAAGCGGCCGTTCAGTTTGCCCGTATCGAAGGCATTCTTCCCGCTCCCGAAAGCTCTCACGCCATTCGCGTGGCCATCGACGAGGCAGTAAAATGCCGTGAAACCGGCGAGCAAAAGACTATTCTCTTTGGTCTGACAGGCACGGGCTATTTTGACATGTCTGCCTACTCCGCTTTCAGAGAGAACCGCATGACCGACTACGTTCCCACTGACGAGGAGCTGCAAAACAGTTTTAAAAACCTTCCCAAAGTCGACTGAAAAATGCAATAGAAAAGGCGTTTCGCTCGAAACGCCTTTTTGTTTTTTGTTCTTCTTTATTTTGCCAAGAGCTCTTTGTCAATGGCAGCGGCAGCGGTTTTTCCGGCTCCCATTGCAAGAATGACGGTTGCGGCACCCGTGACGGCGTCACCGCCCGCATACACGCTCTTTCTGGAGGTAAGTCCGTCCTCGTTGACGATGATTCCTCCCCATTTTTGGGTCTCCAGTCCGTCGGTGGTGGATTTTATCAGCGGGTTGGGAGACGTGCCGATGGCCATGATGACGCAATCTACGTCAAGCACAAACTCACTGCCCTCTTTTACCACAGGTCTTCTTCTGCCCGATGCATCAGGCTCTCCGAGAGTCATCTCCACGCACTCCATTCCGCAGACAAACCCGTTTTCGCCCTTGAGGATGCGTGTGGGGTTGGTGAGAAGTTTGAAGATGATCCCTTCTTCTTTTGCATGCTCTACCTCCTCAGCTCTTGCGGGAAGCTCACTCTCACCGCGGCGGTACACGATGTATACCTCCTCTGCACCCAGACGAAGCGCACTTCTGGCCGCGTCCATTGCCACGTTTCCGCCGCCGCAGACAGCCACCTTTTTTGCATGGTAAACGGGGGTGGTGCTTTCCTCGCGGTACGCCTTCATCAGGTTGATTCTTGTCAAAAATTCGTTGGCGGAATAAACTCCCTTGAGGTTTTCGCCTTCAATTCCCATAAATCTGGGAAGTCCTGCTCCGGAGCCGATAAATACCGCCTCAAACCCCTCGTCAAACAGCTCGTCCACCGACTCGGTACGCCCGATGACGCAGTCGGTGCGAATCTCCACGCCAAGGGCTTTTAGAGTCTCTATCTCGCGGGCAACAATGGCTTTTGGCAAACGGAACTCGGGGATTCCGTACACCAGCACGCCGCCTGCCACGTGAAGCGCTTCAAATACAGTGACGTCATATCCTTTTTTTGCCAGGTCGCCCGCACAGGTCAGACCGGACGGACCGGAGCCCACAACGGCAACTCTGTGACCGTTTTTTGCAGGAGAATCCGGCATGGACTTGCAGTTCTCGTTGTGCCAATCGGCAACAAATCTTTCCAGTCTGCCGATTGCAACGGGCTCACCCTTGATGCCTCTTACGCATTTGCTCTCGCACTGAGATTCCTGAGGGCAGACTCTGCCGCACACTGCGGGCAGAGAGCTGGAACGGGTGATCACCTCGTATGCACCCTCAAAATCCCCCTTTGCAACAAGAGCGATAAAATCAGGAATAGAAATATTTACGGGACAGCCCGAAACACAGGGCTTGTTTTTGCAGTTGAGACAACGCTGCGCCTCGTCCATCGCCTGCTCGGCTGTGTAACCGAGGGCAACCTCAGAAAAATTTCCGGCCCTCACCTTGGGTTCCTGATGGGGCATGGGGTTCTTTTTCAATGACATATTTGGCATTTTCCGTACCTCCTCTCAGTCAACCTTTTTGTTGAGAAGATTGCAAGTCTCCTCATATTTGTGACGCTCAAAATCACGGTACATGGATCCCCTGTCCATGGCCTCGTCAAAATCCACCAGATGGCCGTCAAACTCAGGCCCGTCAACACAGGCAAACTTTGTCTCGCCGCCAACGGTGAGGCGGCAGCCGCCGCACATTCCCGTGCCGTCGATCATGATAGGGTTCATGCTCACCACGGTGCGGATGCCAAACTCTTTTGTGAGTTTGCATACAAATTTCATCATTATCAGCGGACCGATGGCAATGACCTCGTCGTACTGCTCGCCGCTCTCTATGAGCTTGCGGAGTGCGTCGGTAACAAGTCCCTTTTCGCCTGCGCTTCCGTCATCGGTCATCAGCAGATACTTGTTGCTGCAGGCACGAAATTCCTTTTCGAGAATAACCAGATCAAGGTTGCGGAATCCTACAACAGAGTGAACCTCACAGCCCTGCTCATGAAGTTTTTTTGCAACGGGAAGTGCAATGGCGCAGCCCACGCCGCCGCCAATGACGGCAACCTTTTTGAGACCCTCGGTCTCAGTGGGTCTGCCCAGCGGTCCTACAAAATCCGCAATGCAGTCACCTGCATTTTTGGAATCCAGCAGACGGGTGGTGGCACCGACTATCTGATAAATGATGGTGACGGTACCTGCCCGGGGATCAAAATCAGCAATGGTAAGAGGGATCCTCTCTCCCTCATCATCTACACGGAGGATAATAAACTGGCCGGGATTGGCCTTTTTTGCAACTGCGGGTGCCTCGATCACCATGCGTGAAACGGTGGGATTGAGGGACTCCTTTGTCAAAATTCTGAACATAATATAACTCCTGCTTGTCAAAAGCAAATTTTTGTCACATACATTGTATCACACATTTTTGAGTCTGGCAACTGTTTTTCGGATTTTTATTGATTTTGTCAAAAGTTCATTGTATAATGACTGTGTATTGCCTGTTTGGCTTTTGAAACAGAGCTTTTTCGGAGGTATTTTTATGAATCTTTTGATCAAAAACGTCATTCTACCCAAGGACGACGCTATGTTCACCACCGATATTTCCATACAGGACGGCATCATCCTCTCTATCGGAAACCCTCCTGCGGATTTTGTTCCCGATGACACCATAGACGGGCAGGGACGGCTTGCCATTCCCGCTTTTGTCAACGCTCACACCCACGCATACATGTCCGTTTTGCGAAACGCCGCAGACGATCTTCCCTTTATGCAATGGCTCTTTGAGGGCGTGATGCCCAGAGAAGAAAAAATGAACCACGAGCAGGCATACTGGGGTTCTCTCCTCTCCTGCGCAGAGATGATTCGCAGAGGGTGCGGAACCTTTTGCGACATGCACCTTTTCCCCGGCGCCTCCGCAAAAGCCGCCGTTGACTGCGGAATGCGTGCCGTTGTCAGCCGCGGTCTCACCGGCAGCGATGGCGGTCAGCGCCGTCTCGACGAGCAGTTTGCCGAGATCGAGAAGTACAAGCAGTACAAAAACATCGGATTTATGCTGGCTCCCCACGCCATATATACCTGCGACAGAGAATTTTTGCTCAAGGTTTCTGCCGAGGCGCAGCGGCTGGGTCTGGCTCTCAACATTCACCTGTCCGAAAGCAAGGCGGAGTTTTCCGATTGCATGAGAGATCACGGCTGCACACCTACCGAGTACGTGGCGTCTCTGGGACTTTTTGAAAACAAAACACTGGCTGCGCACTGCGTTCAACTTACCGAAAACGATATCTCCATCCTGGCAAAATACGGCGTCAGCGTTGCATCAAACCCAAAGAGCAACCTAAAGCTTGGCAACGGTATCGCACCTATCTTTCAGCTTGATCAGGCAGGAGTCAACGTGTGTATCGGCACCGATTCCGCTGCCTCCAACAACTCTCTCAACATGTTTGCCGAGCTGAATTATATGACCCTTCTCCACAAGGGAACAAACTACGATTCCACCGCCATCCCTGCAAAAAAAGCGCTGGAATTTGCCACGGTCAACGGAGCAAAAGCGCTGGGAATCGAAAATCTGGGCAGAATTGAGGAGGGCTGGAAAGCAGACATTGCCCTGCTGGACACAAACGTCTGCCAGATGACTCCCCTGCGCAACTACCACGCCGCCGTTTGCTACTGCTGCGACGGTTCCGAGACCGATACTGTTATCCTTGACGGCAGGGTGGTCATGAAAAACAGGCAGCTCCTCACCATCGACGAGGAAGAACTTCTTTACAACATCAACAAAATTGCGGAGGTCATCTGAATATGAGCTACGAGATCAGAGATATTTCACTTTGGGAAAGCGGCGAAACAAAAATCCAGTGGGTAAAATCCAACATGGATCTTCTCCGCAATATAGAACAGGAATTTTTGGAAACAAAGCCATTTTCCGGCCTGAGAGTTGCCCTGTCAGTGCACCTTGAGGCAAAAACCGCTTACCTCTGCCGTGTATTGGCATCCGGCGGCGCAGAGATGTACATCACCGGAAGCAACCCCCTCTCAACGCAGGATGACGTGGCTGCGGCGCTGGTTCACGGCGGGCTCAACGTGTATGCTTTTCACGGTTGCTCCGATGAGGAATACGAGCGTCATATCTCCATGGTCATCTCCGAGGGAAGACCCAACATCATCATTGATGACGGCGGTGATCTGGTAAACCTTATCCACACAAAATACCGTGAGCTCCTCCCCAACGTTATCGGCGGCTGTGAGGAGACCACCACCGGCATCATTCGTCTCCATTCCATGGCACGCGAGGGAGTTTTGGAATTTCCCATGGTGTTGGTAAACGATGCCGACTGCAAGCATCTTTTTGACAACCGTTACGGCACGGGTCAGTCTGTCTGGGACGGCATAAACCGCACCACAAACCTGATCGTTGCGGGCAAAAAGGTGGTTGTTGCAGGATACGGCTGGTGCGGAAAAGGCGTTGCAATGAGAGCAAAGGGGCTGGGCGCTTCCGTTATTGTCACCGAGGTAGATCCCATCCGTGCAATGGAAGCGGTCATGGACGGTTTTGACGTTATGCCCATGAAAGAAGCGTGCAAGCAGGGTGATTTCTTCTGCACCGTTACCGGTGACTGCGAAATTATCACCACAGAGCATTTTCCCCTCCTCAAGGATGGCGCTATCCTCACCAACGCAGGACATTTTGACGTGGAGGTGGATATGAAAGCGCTCCGCGAGTATGCCGTGGATACATTTGAGGCACGAAATAATATTATCGGCTACCGTCTCCCCAACGGAAACACCGTTTACGTCATTGCAGAGGGCAGATTGGTCAATATCTGTGCAGGCGACGGACACCCCGCTGAGATCATGGATATGTCCTTTGCCATCCAGGCGCTGTCAGCACTGTTTCTTGTAAAAAACAAAGGTAATATCACAGAAAAGCTTCAAAAAGTTCCCAGAGAGGTGGACGTTGACGTCGCTATGAGAAAGCTCAGGTTCTGGGGCGTGGAGATCGATACCCTCACCGAAACTCAAAAAGCATATCTGGGCGCTTGGAGACACTGAACGAATCACAGTTACGAAAAGGAGAAATTTTTTATGGCAACACCTCACAACTCTGCAAACATCGGCGATATTGCCGAAACCGTGGTAATGTGCGGAGACCCTCTGAGGATCAAATATATTGCAGAAAAATATCTTGAAGACCCCGTCTGCTTCAACGAGGTTCGCGGGATGCTGGGTTACACCGGCACTTACAACGGAAAACGTATCTCTGTCATGGGACACGGCATGGGAATGGCTTCTATCGGGATCTACGTGTGGGAGCTTTATAACGTATACGGTGTAAAAAACATCATTCGTGCAGGAAGTGCGGGAGGCATCTCCGACAGCGTGGATCTTCGTGACATCGTCATTGCTCAGGGATCCTGCTCCGACAGCAATTTTGGCTGGCAGTACGATCTGCCGGGCACTTTTGCTCCCATTGCGGATTATTCTCTCCTCAAAGCGGCGGACAAGGCCGCAGAAAAGCTGGGGATCGATGTGAAAGTAGGCAACATTTACTCCACTGACGTTTTTTATTGCCCTGCAGACACCGCAGACCGCTGGAAAAAAATGGACGTTCTTGCCGTGGAAATGGAATCTGCCGCTCTGTACATGCTGGCAGCAGAGGCCCACGCAAAAGCGCTTTGCATCTGCACCATCAGCAACCATCTTTTCAAAACCGAGGAGCTCTCCACCGAGGAAAGAGAGCGCGGATTTGACAACATGATCCGCATTGCCCTTGACGTGGCGGCAAACGCATAGTTTTTTTAAAAAATCCGCCCGAGTTTGGCGTGATTCAATGTACAAAAAGAAAGAGAAGACTCGACAAGTGCGAATCTTCTCTTTTTTGTTGTCAGCAGGTTTGGGCTGCCGCCCAACTGCATTTGTGTATACAACAAATGCTATACCGGTTCTTGACCAATGTTTGAGTCTTTTTTACTTTTTGAGAACCTTCACCACAATGACCGTCAATGCCGCAAGAATCGCCGCAACAGAAACGCCCACGCACACCCACATGAGAAGGGAGCTGTTTTTGGAGCCGGGCTCACTGCTCTGATTCTGCTGCTCATGTGATACCGGCTCAGATTCCTGCGGAACCTCGGGTTCTCTCGCCTCGCCGTATGCAGATATCTCGCTTGCCCAGCAAAATGCTCCGCCGGACAGCTGATAGGTCACCTTTACATACCTTGCCTCCACGGTCTCGGGGCAGGTAAAAGTGAAAATGCATTTTTTCCAGTTTTCTTCCTCTGACACTTCTCTTTTCAGCTCACCCTCCGGCTGTGAAAAGGTTTTTCCGTCGTCGGAGATCTCAAAAATCACCGTCGCTGCCTCGGGATCGGGTATGCCCCAAGAGCCGTTTCCAAACAAGTCTGTTGTAAACTGCTTGAGCAACTCCGGATTTTGCAGATCCACCACCACGGAGGTAATCTCCCCCTTGTAAGCGCCGATCTCCGTATTGCTTCCGCTCAGAGCAACAAGTCCGTCGGTGAGGCGGCCAAGGGGTTTTCCGTTGGTGCCTGTATCGCTCCACTCGCCGCTGTATGTCTGACCGCTGGGAATATAGGACTTGCCAAATGCGTGGTTGTAATACTCCTTGCCGTCAATGGTCTTTTTGTGGCTGTCGCCGGGGAACACGTATTCCCAGTTGCAGGCAGAAACTGCACATTCCTGCAATGCCGCAACAGTATCGGAATCCATATCGGCAGTATAGGAATTTCCTGTTGGGTCAACGCCCAGATACGTCTTGAGCCATGTGCAGGCGATGAGATAGCTTCCCTCCTTGGAATGGTGGGAGTTGTCGTCTGCATAGAGGTTTATGTGGGGATATTTGTCGGTACAAATGAGAAACGAATGAGCAGAGGGGCAGCAAAGAATATCACGCTCTGCGGCAATTCTCGTATACGTAACATGATGCTTTTTTGCACTGTTTATACGCTTTGACGGGTCAGAGTTGGAAGAATAACGCATATAGAGCAGAGGCGTTGCGCCGTTTTCCTCAACCAGAGGCAAAATTTTGTCCAGAGCGGGGTCCGCATCGGAATAATCCGCTCCCCCCGCATCGTGAAGCACCACGTAGTCATATTTGTTTTTTGAAAGCATGTCACGGAGCTTTTTGCCTCTTTCGTGGTTTTCGTCGGCAAACTCGTACAGATACGCAGAGCCAAAGGTGCAATAATCCGTCACGACCTCAATTCCCGCCGCTTGGCAGAGTCCCTTGAATTTGATGGGAGTTCCGTTAAAATACGTGGAGCTGTTGCCCACAAACAAAAACCTGACGGCATCCTCCGAGGGCTCAGAGGGCGCATCATAGCAGAGACGGAGCTTGGAAGTCTTTTGGTCATAGGAACCAAAAACCGGAAAGATCACCGACATGGTGGCATTGTAGAGCATTGCGCCCTCCATTGCCGTGGAGTAGCATTTGAATGCCGCTTTTGGCGATCCGTATGCCAGCGCCACCAAAAAACCTCCCGCAGGAACGGCAACAGAGATCTGAGGACCTCCGACAAAGATGTTTGCGCCGCACTCAATGAGTCTTCCGTCTTTGTTAAACACCATCAGCTGCGTGGTGTTAAACCCGTACTCATCTGCGGAGATAACACGAGGTGACTCGGTATTGTTGGGATAAACGTAGATCCCCGCCGTCACCTTTGTGTCAAAACCCGCAATATCCATAGTATCGTCAAAATCATAGTTCTTTTCACCGTCGGCAAAACCGGGGCATACGCACATTGATGCACCAAGCACAAGAGATGCGACAAACGAAACGATCTTTTTCAGCACGGCTGTATCCTCCTGTTTTTCAAAAAAGTTTGCTGATAAAAACGGCTCCGCCTCAAAAATCCAGAAGCGGAGCACAAAAAATCACATAGAATCCGACAAGCGGCGGATGTCTGCACCCACAGAGCGCAGTTTTTCTACGATATCCTCATATCCTCTCTCGATATGGTGTATATCGTCAATAACAGTGGTGCCTTTGGTGGCAAGAGCGGCAATCACCATGGCGGCGCCCGCCCGCAGATCCACTGCACGCACGTTGGCGGGAGTAAACTCGGAAATGCCGTCAATGGTGGCGTTTCTGCCCGTAATGGTGATCCTTGCACCCATACGTGACAGCTCGTCGGTATACTTGAACCTGTTGTCCATAACGCTCTCCGTCAGCATGCTCTGACCGTCTGCAAGGCAGAGAAGAACGCAAAACTGAGGGTTCATATCCGTGGGGAATCCGGGATAATAATCGGTCTTGACACGGGCTTTTTTAAGCTCGCCCTTGTAGGAAACCGTGACAGAATCGTCGCCCTCCTCCACCTCAACTCCCATCTCCTGAAGCTTTGCGGTAACTGTCTCAAGGTGACGGGGAATAACGTTTGCGATGGTGAGAGTGCTTTTTGTTGCGGCGGCGGCGATCATGTAGGTGCCTGCCTCTATCATATCGGGAATGATGGCATAGGTGCCCCCGTGGAAGGAGTCCGTGCCTCTGATCTTGATAACCTCGGTTCCTGCGCCGGAAATATTGGCGCCGCAGGAGTTGAGAAAGTTGGCAAGGTCAACGATATGGGGCTCACGGGCAGCGTTGTCAATAACGGTCAGCCCCTGAGCTCCGGCTGCCGCCATCATGATGTTTGCGGTTGCGCCCACAGATGCCACGTCAAGATATATTGAGGTGCCCTCAAGGGGTTTGTCTGCATAGCAGGATATGGCGTCGTTGCCGATGATGACAGTGGCGCCAAGTGCTTCAAATCCTTTTATGTGCTGGTCAATGGGACGGTCACCCAGCTTGCAGCCGCCGGGAAGCCCCGCGGCCGATCTGCCAAACCTGCCCAGCTCCGCTCCCAGCACGTAATAGGATCCTCTCATCTGCCTTGCCAGATCGAGAGGCGCACTGCCGCAGCGAACGTTGCGGGTATCGATACGGTAGGTGCCTCTGGACAGCACCTCCACCTCCGCGCCCATGCTTTTCAGAATGGCAAGTGCAGTTTCGATATCACGCACGTCGGGAAGATTTTCAAGAGTGCAGACGTCATTGACCAAAATGGTGGCAAAAAGAATGGGCAGCGCCGCATTTTTCATGCCGCCTATATTTATTGTTCCGAGCAACGGCTTTCCGCCGGAAACACAGAGCTTCTCCATAAATCAAACACCTCTCGGTTATATCTGTTGTTATGATAACATTTGCTGTGTCGAAAGTCAAGACATTTTCCCCTCTGCGGAAACTATACTACATTATATGACTTTATTCACATCTTGACAAAAGACGGTATATGGGGCATAATATTTTTGTGCACAAAAGCACGAAAGGAATTTTTTATGGCAAAAGCAAAAACAGAAAAGAAAACAAAAAACGAAGAAGAAAAAAAGGTCGCAAAGAAATCAACCAAGACCCAAAAAATACCAAAAACAAAAAAATCCGCAAAAACCGCAAAAGGAAAGAAACAAAAGGACACCTCCCTTTCTTTTCCGCAATATTTGCCCAACGATATCGATTTTTTTGACGAGGGATCCGCAAGCGCCGCACAGTCAAGATCAAAAGGCGGAAAATCCAAGGTCACGATCATTCCTCTCGGCGGTGTTGACGGCATCGGCATGAACATGACCCTCTTTGAATACGAAAACGACATCATTGTTGTAGACTGCGGTGTATCCTTCCCCGAGGACGATATGCTGGGGGTGGATCTTGTTATACCGGATTTTTCTTATCTCGAAAAAAACGCCCACAAAATAAAAGGGCTTATCATCACCCACGGGCATGAGGACCATATAGGAGCAGTGCCTTATTTTCTTCAAAAATTCGGCAGCGTGCCCGTATTTGCCGGACGGCTCACCATCGGCATTCTTGAGCTCAAGCTGGCTGAGCACCAGATTCGCAACGCCTCCCTCAACGAGGTCAGAGGCGGATCGTCGGTTGTGCTGGGTGCTTTTGGCGTGGAATTTATCAACGTCAACCACTCCATGCCCGACGCATGTGCCCTTTGTATAACCACTCCCTGCGGACGCATCGTTCATACAGGGGATTTCAAGGTGGATTTTACACCAATCGGTGAAAAACCCATTGATCTGTCCCGCTTTGCTGAGCTGGGAAAAAAGGGTATCAAGCTGCTGATGTCCGACAGCACCAACGCAGAGCGACCGGGCTTTACGCCCAGCGAGAGCAGTCTGGCAGAGAGCTTTGACCGCATTTTCAACAACGAGTCAAGGCGCATCATCATTGCCACCTTTTCTTCAAACGTTCATCGTGTACAACAGATTATCACCGCCTCGGAAAAATTCGGGCGAAAGGTTGCTATCACCGGCAGAAGCATGCAAAACGTATTTCGGGCAGCTGTCAAGCTGGGATACCTGACGGTAAAAGAGGACACGGTGATCGATATTGCCGACATACGCAAGCTCCCACCCGAAAAAGTGACGGTGGTGACCACGGGAAGTCAGGGCGAGCCCATGAGCGCACTGTACAGAATGGCTTTTGGTGAGCACAATTTTGTCACTCTGTCTGCAGGCGATCTTGTGGTTCTCTCCTCCTCCGCCATCCCCGGAAACGAAAAACTCATCACAAAGATCATCAATGAGCTTTACAAGCGCAAAGCGGGCGTCATCACCTACAGCAACTATGACGTTCATGTTTCGGGCCACGCCTGTCGTGAGGAGCTCAAGCTGATACATTCGCTGGTCAAACCGGAATATTTTGTTCCAGTCCACGGTGAGTACAAGCATCTTGCCGCCCACGCCGAGCTTGCCCGACAGCTGGGCACCCCGTCTCCAAACATCATTATCCCCGAGAACGGCAGAGCCATGAACCTGACAAAGCGCTCTTTCAAATCCGGAGATACGGTAGAATGGGGCACCGTCATGGTTGACGGAAGCGGCGTAGGCGACGTGGGAGGCGCAGTGCTCCGTGACCGAAAACTCCTGTCAGAGGGCGGCATCATCGCAGTCACTGCCGGAATCGACACCGACGCACTCTGCATCTCGGTGCTTCCGGAGATTACCACAAAAGGGTTTGTGTACGAAAAGCAGAGCGAGACGCTGCTGGATCAGCTTTTGGAGGTGGCGCGCTCGTCGCTGGTGCGGTCTCTTTCCAAGGGCATTGATGATCTGCCCACCCTCAAGTCCCGTCTGCGGGACGACATGGCTGAGGCGGTCAGAAAAAAGACCAAGCGCCGTCCCGTTATCATTCCCATGCTTTTTGAAGTTATCCAATGAACTTTTTGTAAAAAAACCGTGTTTATCACGGTTTTTTTTGCTTTTCTCTTGACAATAAAATTGAAGGAAATACAATAGATGGTAATATGCCAAAAAATTTTTTTGTTTCCCCACAGGAGGGCAAAATAATGATAAAAAAGCTTGCAAAGAGTATTCGCCAATACAAAAAATACGCCATTCTTGCACCGCTTACCATCACGTTTGAGGTGGTAATGGAGGTTATTATCCCTGCGCTGATGGCACTGCTTATTGACAACGGCATCGACAAGGGAGATATGGATTATACCCTCAAGATAGGCATCGTTCTTGCGGTATGCTGTGTGATCAGCTTGTTTTTCGGTGCAACCGCAGGGCGGTTTGCGGGAATTGCCAGCACCGGATTTGCCGCAAATCTGAGAAAGGATATGTTCACAAAAATACAGGGATTTTCCTTTGGAAACGTGGACAAATTCTCATCCGCCAGTCTGGTGACCCGTATGACCACAGACGTCACCCGAGTACAGGATGCGTTTCAGATGATCATTCGCATTACAGTCCGCAGTCCCGCCATGCTGGTATTCTCTCTTGTGATGGCCTTTTCAGTCAATCCGCGGCTGTCCCTCATATTTTTGGGCGCTATTCCCGTGCTGGGCACAGGATTGTTTTTTATCATTCGCAAGGCACACCCCATTTTTGAAAGAATGTTTAAAAAATACGACCGTCTCAACAGGGTCGTACAGGAAAACCTGAGAGGCATCCGTGTTGTAAAATCATTTGTCCGTGAGGATTTTGAAACAAAAAAATTTACTGACGTTTCCGGAGAGATCTACGACGATTCCACAAAAGCAGAACGGGTGCTTGCATTCAACTCCCCTCTCATGCAGATGACGGTATATGCCTGCATGCTGCTTATCTCCTGGTTTGGTGCACGGCTGATCATCGGCTCCGGCGGAACGCAAATGTCCACAGGAGAGCTCACCAGTCTGTTGACCTACACCATGCAGATCCTCATGAGCTTGATGATGCTTTCCATGATCTTTGTTATGCTCACAATGGCACGTGCCTCTGCGGAGCGTATCTGCGAGGTTCTTGACGAGGAAAGCACCATAACAAATCCTCCTTCCCCCGTCACCGAGGTAAAAAACGGTGAGGTGGTGTTTAGCAACGTCTGCTTTGGTTACTCACAGGGAAAAGACAAATACTGTCTCAAAAACGCAAGCGTTACCGTTCCCTCCGGCTCCACAGTGGGTATTATCGGAGGCACGGGAAGCTCAAAATCCACTCTTGTCCAGCTGATTCCCCGACTCTATGACGTGTGTGAGGGAAGCGTCAGTGTGGGCGGTGTGGACGTGAGAGAATACGACCTCAACACACTGAGGGACAGCGTGGCAATGGTTTTGCAAAAAAACGTTTTGTTCTCCGGAACCATCAAGCAAAATCTTCGTTGGGGCAACCAAAACGCCACCGATGAAGAGATGGTCGCCGCCTGCAAGGCCGCCTGCGCCCACGATTTTGTTTCCTCTTTCCCCGACGGCTACGACACTTATATCGAGCAGGGAGGCAGCAACGTTTCCGGCGGGCAGAAGCAGCGTCTCTGCATCGCCAGAGCTCTTTTGAAAAACCCAAAAATACTGATACTTGACGATTCCACCAGCGCCGTGGATATGGAAACCGACGCAAAGCTGAGGGCCGCTCTGGCAGAGATCATTCCCGATACAACAAAATTTATTATTGCTCAGCGAATTTCCTCAGTGCAGGAATGTGATATGATCATGGTCATGGATGACGGTGTCATCACCGCCGTGGGAAAACACGACGAGCTGCTGAAAACCAGCCCCATATACAAAGAGGTGTTTGACTCCCAGACGAAAGGAGAGGAAGACAGATGAACAGAGGCCCTATGAAAGGGGTTCGTGTCCCCAACCAAAAGCCCGATGCAAAAACCATCAAGCGCATCCTTTCATACCTCTCCGCATACAAATGGTATCTTGTCTCGGTTTTGGTGTGCATCATCGTCTCCGCCTTGGCGGGAGTTGTGGGTGCAAACTTTTTGCAGACGCTTATTGACGATTACATAAAGCCCATGACCGCAGAGGGCAGCAGGGATTATTCTGCTCTGCTCAATGCCATTCTTACCATGGCTCTTGTGTATGCCTGCGGGGCTTTTTGCACGTATCTCCAGAGCAGACTGATGATTCCGGTGGCTCAGGGAGTGCTGAAAAAGATTCGGGACACCATGTTTCAAAAAATGCAAAAGCTCCCTATCAAGTATTTTGACACCCACAATTTCGGTGACACCATGAGCCGGTTCACCAACGATACAGACACCCTGCGGCAGCTTATCTCCATGTCCCTGCCTCAGGTGACCTCCTCGGTCATCTCCATCACCTCGGTTTTTGTTGCCATGCTGATAAAAAGCGTGTGGCTCACACTTTTTGTGCTGTTTACAGTGGGTCTGATGATGCTGGTGGTAAAAACCGTGGGCGGAAGAAGCGGAAAATATTTTGTGGCGCAGCAGCGTTCCATCGGTTCCGTCAACGGTTATATTGAAGAAATGATAAACGGCCAAAGAGTGGTCAAGGTGTTTTGCCACGAGGAGCAGGCATCAAAGGAATTTGACGCGCTCAACGGAGAGCTGTGCGTCAATGCGCGAAACGCCCATGTTTTTGCCAACATTCTCATGCCCATCATGGGAAACCTGGGACATCTTCAGTACATTCTCATTGCCCTTTTGGGAGGTGTTCTTGCGGTGTATGCCGATGTGGGACTGACACTGGGAGCCATTATTTCATTTCTCCAGCTGAGCAAGAGCTTTACAAACCCCATTACTCAGGTTTCACAGCAAATAAACTCAGTGGTCATGGCAATGGCAGGCGCAAAACGCATTTTTGAGCTGATGGACGAGATGCCCGAGTCCGACGAGGGCTACGTCACGCTCGTAAATGCAAAATACGATTCCCTCGGCAACCTGACAGAGACCGATGAGCGCACAGGACTGTGGGCATGGAAGCATCCCCACACTGACGGAACTCTCACATATACCGAGCTCAAGGGCGACGTGCGCCTCACCGAGGTGGATTTTGGTTATACCGAGGAAAAAACCGTTTTGCACGACATCACTCTATACGCAGAGCCGGGCCAAAAGGTGGCGTTTGTGGGTGCTACCGGTGCGGGAAAAACCACCATCACCAACCTTATCAACAGGTTTTATGATATTGCCGACGGCAAGATTCGATATGACGGCATAAACATAAACAAAATCAAAAAATCCGATCTGCGTCGTTCCATGGGCATCGTGCTTCAGGACACAAACCTTTTTACCGGCACGGTGATGGAAAATATTCGTTACGGTCGGCTTGATGCCACCGATGAGGAATGTATTGCCGCCGCAAAGCTTGCCAATGCAGACGGTTTTATCCGCCTGCTGCCTCAGGGATACGACACGGTGCTGTCAGGGGACGGCTCGGGGCTGTCACAAGGACAGCGGCAGCTGCTCTCCATTGCACGTGCCGCAGTGGCTGACCCGCCGGTTATGATTCTTGACGAGGCAACCTCCAGCATTGACACCCGCACGGAATCCATCGTTCAGGCAGGAATGGACGGGCTGATGAAGGGCAGAACCGTGTTTGTAATCGCACACCGTCTTTCCACCGTTCGCAACTCCGACGTTATCATGGTGCTTGAAAAGGGCAGGATAATCGAGCGAGGCAGCCACGTGGATCTGTTGGAGCAAAAAGGACAGTATTTCCGCCTTTATACAGGCGCATTTGAGCTGGACTGAAAAAAGAATAAAAAAACAAAAAAACGTCAATACTCACAGAAAGAAAAATCTTTTTGTGAAAGGACCGACGGAAAAATGAAACGAGCCCTGTTTTTTGTATGCGCGCTGGCGGTGATCGCCCTCTCGCTTTGTATGACGGTGTGGGGAGAAACGGCGGAGGAATCCGAAGTTCCGGCACAAAACCCCGCCCCTGCCGCGCCCGTTCAGCACACAGACCCCGATGCGGCGGCTGTGGTGGCATTTGTGCTGCTTGCCATTTCCTCTTTTGTGATGCTGGCCGCACTTTCGGTGCTGAAAAAAACACACTCATTTGACAAATAAAAAAAGGATATTGCAACCGGTTTGCAATATCCTTTTTGATTTTGTGTCAATCACTCTTCTGAAGGCATCTCTGATCTTTTGATCTTCAGGTTCCTGCACAAAAGCTCACCCGTAATAAGTCCGATCGTCCATTCCCCTGACTTTTCATCAAACACCCAGCGCTGGATATGAGGAGTGTTGCGATGTCGGAGAGTAACCACGGCATTTCCCTCGCCGTCTCTGCCGTAGGCGGCGTACACCTCCACGGGCTCCACTTTCCCAAACCGAGGGTCAAAGCTGTTGATGGAGGGGGACAGATATTTGAGCATAACACGATTGGGAATATAACCGTCTCTGCCGCAGGCGATCTCACGGGTGCCATAATCTGTTTCCAGCACAACATGGATCACACCGCTTCCCCACAGGCGCACATTTTTTATGCCGCAAGGGTTTTCCTCCACGGCAAAAGACACATCCACGTCGGTCTCATCCGATGGCTCGGAGGCATAATAACTTTTCAGCACAGCATCAAAATCAAGATCTGTCTGCTGAGGAGCAGATTCCAGCCCGTCCAAAAGCTCGTACAGATCAGTGACCTCCTGCTGCATATTGCAGGACTCTCCAAGAAATGTCAACACGGTGTCCTCCTCGGGAAACACCATGCACAGCTGACCATAGGCACCGTCTCCTCGAAAACCGCCTCTTGTGTTCATCCAAAACTGAAAACCGTATCCGCTGATCCAATCGGGGGATCCGTTGTTTGAATCCACGGAGTGAGGACGGGTGGCGTTGGCAATATACTCCTCGCTGAGGATTCGTTTTCCGTTATACACGCCCTTGTTGAGAAGCATTATGCCAAATTTTGTCAGATCGTTTGAGGAAACGTAGATTCCCGTTCCGCCCATGGTCTGCCCGTCTGCACAGTCCATCCACTGGGGCTTTTTTATGTCCAGAGGCGCAAAAAGGTGCTCGTCCAAAAAATCCACCAGCTTTTTCCCCGTAACACGCTCTACCGCCGCGCAGCAGATGCAAGTAGCGCCGGTGCTGTACACAAATCTTGTGCCCGGCTCATAATCAAAGGGTTTTTCAAAAAACGTGGCAAGCGAGTCCTCTGCGCTTTTCATAAACGGCATAGCACATGCAGAGTGTCCGCTCTGCATGGACAAAAGGTCGCTCATTTTCAGCTTTTCCAAATAAGGCGTGAGGGGTTGAGGCATCTTGTCGCAAAAAATATCCTTGACAAGAGTGTCGGGTGACAGCAATCCCTTGTCACAGCAAATGCCAAATGCAGCCGAAGTAAAGGATTTTGAGATAGAATACAAATATACCCTGTCCTCAAAATCATAGGGTTCAAAGCAGAGCCGAAGCACCGGCTCCTTGCCTCTTACGATCTGAACTGCGTGGGGATATACACCGTGAAGGGAGCATTTTTTCAGATATTCCTCAACGCTTTTTGGGTTTTTCTCTTCTGCGATAAAAAATCCCGACATGACAGTTCCTCCCCTCTCTTTGAAAATGTTTTTATTTCATCTCGCCGAGATAGATCTCGTTTTTCTTGCCCAAAAAATGGTTTTTGATAATGGTACGCATATCTGCGGGATACAGCTCCTCATGGCGGATATTGTCAATGGAGAGCCATTTTGTGCCGATCTGATTTGCATCGTAGGAAAGCTCGCCCTCCGGCGCCTTTTCTGCGATCTTGCAGATAAACATAAACTCTATCCTGTGAGATTCCTCATTGAATCCCTCGCGTATAAAAAGCAGACTCTGAGGTTCCACGATATAACCCGTTTCTTCCTTTACCTCTCGCTTGAGAGCGTCCAGCATCAGCTCGTCCGCCCGCTGCTTGCCGCCGGGGAGAGTGTAATATTCCTTGCCCTCGGGGGAGCGCATCTGAACGGTAAGAAGCTTTGTGCCGTCAATTATGATTGCTTTTATGGAATTGCTGATTTTCATTTGGATTCCTCCGATGAAGAAAATGTTTGGTCATTGATATTTTTTGCAATGGTGACCGAAAAGCTCAGCTCCGAGGCATTGTAATGCAGAGTCACGCTTCTGTCATCAAGAAAAAATGTTTTTGGATACCCCTTTGGGGAGCTGCCGGAAGGTTTTTTCAGGGAGGACTCCAGCTCTGACGCATATTTGTCTGCCTGCTCCCTGTGGATCCCGTCAAAATATATTGCAACACTGCTGTCGTTCTCTGTAACGGCAACGGGCGTGCCCTCAAAAACAGGTACTCCGTCCGTATACTCCGTCTCCGGCCATTGGAGCGCTTCCTGCTCGTCTCCGCCCAGGGAGATCAGGCACACCGCTCCGACTGCCAGCACCGCAAGTATCACCGACAGGGAGATCAGATTGTTTTTTGCAAAATCAACCGCTTTTTCAAAAAATTCTTTCATCAAAACTCGATCCGATCATCAAAATTTTTCCTGACGCCACTTCACTACAAACAGCGCCGCTGCACCTGCAACTGCCACAAAGATGATCACCAGAGTGACAATGAGAGTTGCATTGCCGCCATCGTCTGCGCCGCCTACGTTGCCGCCGTCCGCCGTCATAAATTCCACGATGATGGTGTGGTTGGTCTCAACCTTTGAAAAAGTGTAGGTATACTGAGTCTGTCCCACTGCCTCCGCAATGGGAAGTCCGTCAACCAATATCTGCTTGATGACAAATCCGGGGTTGGCGGTGGCGGTATAGGAACTGTCTGCACCTGCATTGATGCTGTTGCTTCCCGAGGGGTTGATGAGACCGCCTGCACCTGCACCTGCGGTGATGGTGTAGCTGTCGTCGATGTCTTGTGTCAGCACGATGTTCTTTTCGTTATCATAAGCATATGTGCCGGTCCAGCCGTTGGTTCCCACGAGAACCGCATCGGACGCCGAATCCTTTGTGCTGAAGCTGTTGTTGCCTGCGTCAAACAGCAGGTACATCATGAATTTGCCCGAGAAATCAGAACCTACGTTGAAGCATGCCAGGGTTCCGCCGGGGAACTGAAGTCCCTTTTCGTATGCAAAGATAGCAAACTTGAGGTCTGCCTCGGTATTTTGTGCAAAAGCAGAGGTTATCTTGTCATAGGTTGCACCGGAGGTGACGGCGGTGACGTCGAGGTCGCCGTACTCTGCGGAATAACCCGTGACTCTGCCGCCGTAGGGCACGTACCAGATGCAGTTGTTGCCTCTGAACATAACGTACTCTGTATCGCCGCTGGATGTAAGCGTTGCAATACGCTCAAAAACCTCGGGCTTTATCTTGGTCTGATTTGTGATATCAATGATGATCCTTGCGGCATTCCAGTTGATATCCGCAATGCCGATGGGCTGGTCGGTGACGATGGGAGGCGCCACAATCTCGCCAAAGGTGATGGCAACCGTCTGGTCGGAGCCGATGGCAGAAAGCACGTAGGTGCCGTTGGAAACCGTCTGCTCTGCACCGCCCACGCGGAAAGAGGTCAGCTCATATCCCGTGTCGGGGAAAATGTTGAACACCACAGACTGACCCGCAGTTTTTGTGATGGTTCTGGTGCCCGTAACGGTAACTCCGTCAATGGTGACAGCACCGTTTGCGCCCACGTTGACTGTGATGTTGTATTTTGTTTCAACGATGCTTCCGCCTGCGTATTCAAAGGTCAGGTTTACGGAAGTATCCTCGTCAAGGTTTTCAAAAGAATATGTATTTCCGGAGGTGGTAAATCCCGCACCGTCGATACCCACCGTGCCCAGCTTGTAGTTGGATGCGGGGCTGACGGTAAATGTGACGCTCTGGCCTGTGACAAAATCAAATGTCTTTGATACACTTCCCTCTGCTTGATCCACGGAGAACTCCACTCCGTCAACAGAAACGGTTCCGGGTCCGCTCACCGCAAAGGAAAGAGTCACCACGTTGTATTTCATCACCACGTCGGTGTTTCCGGTGATAACAAATGTATACGCATTGCCGGAAGTCATGGAGGCAGGTGCTCCGTTGACAGTAAGCTTTGCCAAAGAATCGGAAAACATGGCAGGATCGCCAAAAGCAACGGTCACCTCTGATCCGGAATCAAATTCCATTGCATCTGCGTAGGGCTGGCCGTTTACGGTGATTCCCTCAATTCCCTTGGAAGAAACAGTGAGAGTGCATTTTTCTGCAGGGGGAGGGAGCGCCTCGGTTTTTGCGGAGATGGTGTAGGACTCGCCAAGGAAAAACTTGGGGCTCATCTCACAGACACCATCAACTACTTCAAACTCCAAAACTCCGATACGCACAGATATCAGCTTGTAGCCCTCTGCTGCGGTGAGGCGGATGGGGAGATTGGTCTCCTCAGTGCCTTTGAACTCGGACGCATTGTCTGCGCTGCCGTTGAAATAGCACAAAACACTGCCCGAGGGAGAAGCAGAAAGCTTGATGGTGTAATATGTGGATGGATCGTCGGGAGCAGAGGTCTCTGTGGACTCTGTGCCGGGATCACTCGTCTCCTCCGTAACGGTGGAGCTCTCACCCTCAGCCAGAACGGCAAATACCGAACCGGTCACAACGATCATTGCTGCCAAAAGCAGAAGAACAAGATTTTTGATTTTTTGCATAATTCCTCCTGAAACGGAATAAATCGATTATAATTGATTGACAACCGTTTCCCAATCTGTTATACTTTTACAAGATTATATTATAATTGTTTTTTTAAATAATGCAACACCCTCACGCAAAACAAACAGTAAATTTTCATCGAAAGGACTGATATATTTTGGCGGAAAAGAAATTTGTGGAAGAAATCACTCCCATGGAGGAGGATTTTGCCCAATGGTATACCGACATTGTCAAAAAAGCAGAGCTTATTGAATACACTTCCGTAAAAGGATGCCTCGTCATCCGTCCCTACGCCTACGCTATCTGGGAAAACATCCAGCGCATACTTGATACCGCTTTCAAGGCAACCGGCCACGAAAACGTATGTATGCCCATGTTTATCCCCGAGAGTCTGCTTCAGAAAGAAAAGGACCATGTGCAGGGATTTGCCCCCGAGGTGGCATGGGTCACCCACGGAGGAAGTGAAAAGCTGGAGGACCGTCTCTGCGTACGTCCCACCAGCGAGACTCTCTTTTGCGAGCATTACTCCAACATCATTCACTCCTACCGTGATCTGCCCAAGCTGTACAACCAGTGGGTCAGCGTGGTGAGATGGGAAAAGACCACCCGTCCCTTCCTCCGTACCCGTGAGTTTTTGTGGCAGGAAGGTCACACCATTCACGCCACCGCCGAGGAGGCCATCGTTGAGACCAAGCAGATGCTGGACATCTATGCTGATTTTTGCGAAAAAGATCTGGCAATGCCCGTTATCAAGGGCCGCAAGACTGACAGCGACAAATTTGCCGGCGCTGAGGCAACCTACGCAATCGAGGCGCTGATGCACGACGGAAAAGCGCTTCAGGCAGGCACAAGCCATTATTTCGGCGACGGATTTGCCAAGGCATTTGACATCACCTACACAAACAAAGAAAACAAAAAAGTCCACCCCTTCCAGACCTCATGGGGCGTCACCACCCGTCTCATCGGAGCAGTAATCATGACCCACGGCGACAACAGAGGACTTGTACTTCCTCCCGCAGTTGCGCCCGTTCAGGCCGTCATCATACCCATTGCACAGCACAAGGAAGGAGTGCTTGATCGCTGCAACGCTCTCAAAGAGGAGCTGATCAACGCAGGCATCCGCGTCAAGTTGGATGATTCGGATATGAGCGCCGGCTGGAAGTTCTCCGAATACGAAATGAAGGGTGTTCCCGTCAGGATAGAGCTGGGCCCCAGAGACATCGAGGCAGGAAACTGCGTCATCGTTTCACGTATTACCGGTGAAAAATCCGTGGTTTCTCTCGAAAACATCGGTGACACCGTAAAAGAAGCTCTCCTAAAGGCACGTGACGATATGTTCAAAAAGGCTCTGGAGAACCGCGCAAAGCACACCTACGCATGCGACAGCATCGAGGAGATCAAATCCGTCCTTGCCGAGAAGGGCGACGGGTTTGTGTTTGCTCCCTGGTGCGGTGACGAGGAGTGCGAGGACCGTGTCAAGGCAGAGACCGGGGTTGGCTCAAGATGTATTTTTGACGCTGTTGCCTACGAGGGCAAAAAATGCGTCTGTTGCGGAAAAGAAGCCAAGCACGGCGTCGTATGGGCAAAGGCGTATTGATCTGCATACAAAATTCAACCACAATTCCACAATAAAGGAGTAACTGTTATGAAAAAGACCCTCTCCAAGTATCTGGCGGAGTTTTTGGGAACCGCATTTCTTGTTATCTTTGGCTGCGGTACCGCCGCTCTGTCCCATTGCCTCCCCTTTGTAAACGTTTCCTATCTCACCACCGCACTGGCGTTTGGCATCGCCCTCACCGCTCTGATCTTTGCATTTGGCAGCATTTCCGGCTGTCACGTCAACCCTGCCGTTTCTCTGGCAATGCTCATCAGAGGCGACATTTCATTCAAGGATTTTGCGGGCTACGTTGTCTCCCAGTTTGCGGGCGGAATCTTTGGCTCACTGTTCCTCTATCTCCTTCATTTCAAGGAAAATTACGGCTCCATGGGCACCAACGGCATCGTGGGCAGCGGCGATTTTGACAGCTATCTGGGTACCATCCTCATTGAGGCCACCCTCACATTTATATTTGTGCTGGTGATCCTCCGTGTCACCCGTCAGAAAAACAACGCCTCCTACGCCGGATTTGCCATCGGTACTGCGCTGACTCTGGTTCATATATTTGGGATAGAATTTACCGGAACCTCCGTCAACCCCGCCCGTTCCTTCGGACCTGCTCTCTTTATGGGCGGAACCGCTCTTTGCGAGGTGTGGGTATTTATCGTAGCTCCTCTGCTTGGTGCGGCAGCCGCTGCTCTGGCAGACAAGTTTTTTGGAGAGGCGGAATAATCTCTGATACAAAAGAACTACTCAAAAATGACTGTTGATCTTTTTTGAGTAGTTCTTTTTTGCCGAAAAAACAGCCCAAGCGCAGATATTGCACTTGGGCTTGTTATCAAAGAGGCATTCCGTTTTTGTCGCGTTTGATCTTGTTTGAGGTGGTTTTTACAAAGGGAGTTTCTCTCACCACAACCTTGGTGATCTGCTTGTAGGAGGGAAGCACCTCACACGCCTTGAATATATCGGATTTTACCCTTGTGCGGATCTGCTCCTTGTCCATATCCTTGAGCATGTCGGCATTGACGGTCACCTCTGCACAAAGAGCAACCTCGTGGCCGTGCTCGTCCTTCTCTCCGTATACCACAACGTCGGTGATATAGGCAACGGAACCAATATAACCCTCGATCTCCTCGGGATAGATGTTTTTTCCGTTTCCGAGAATGATGATGTTTTTCTTTCTGCCGGTAATAATGAGCTGACCCAGGGAGTTGATCTTTCCGTAGTCGCCGGTGTTGAAATATCCGTCGGCGTCAAACACCTCGCTTGTGGCCTCGGCATTTTTGTAGTATCCCATCATCACAATATCACCCTTGACGCAGATCTCTCCCTCTCCGTCCTCGTTGGGATCGGCGATCCTGACGTCAACACACTCAAGAGGAAATCCCACTGTGGTGCAGTCGTTGTTGTGCTCCTGGTTTACGCTGACAAGAGGCGAACACTCGGTGATACCGTAGCCGTTGCACAGATTGATGCCGATGTCATCAAAAAACTGACCGATCTCGGCTCTGATAGGTGCACCGCCGCAGACGATTTTTTCCAGCTTTC
This sequence comes from Eubacteriales bacterium, assembly GCA_045538555.1. Classification (GTDB taxonomy): domain Bacteria; phylum Bacillota; class Clostridia; order Oscillospirales; family CAG-382; genus Coliplasma. The sequence continues at coordinate 7,160 of JAZSRP010000004.1, read as the reverse complement.
CGCCCAGCGCCTCGTGGATCTGTGCAAAGAGCTTTCTTCTCATATCAACGCCGACCTTTCGCAGGCCGTTGCTTGCCTTGATGGCGGTTTTGATAAGCTTTGTTTTTCCCTGCTCCTCGATGTTTGACCAGATGCGGCGGTAAATAACCTCCACAAATGCGGGAACAAGGTATATGTATTGGGGCTTGTAGAGCGCCAGATTTTTCAGCACTCTCTTGAGGTTGTCGTTGATGCAGAGAGTGGAGTGATTGTGAAGCGCCACCAAAAGTCCGGGAACAGACTCATATGAATGGTGATAGGGTAATACCGACAAACCGACCTCACGGATATTTGCAACCTGCAGTCCGTAGTAAACGCAGGAGCAAACATTGTGCTCAGAGAGCATAACTCCCTTGGCAAGCCCCGTGGTACCGGAGGTGTAAATAAGCATTTTCAGCTCGTTTGTGTCTCTGGTGCTCTTGAAAAACTCACGGTTGCCCCCCTCATACAGCTCCTTGCCGTGGGCTTTGAATTTTTTGAACGAGAGAAATTCCCCGTCGTCTTCATCCCTGTCAAAGCAGACAAAATATTTTACATTGGGGAGCTGATCACGCAGACGGCGGAACGTCTCCTCACGCTTTTTGTCACAAAAAACGATACTGCTCTCACCGCCGTTGATAACGTTGAGAAAATCCGTATCGGGCAGATCCTTGTCCACCGGGCAAAACACGCCTGCACTCTGAAGTGCCGCAAGATACACGCAGATCCAGTCATAGCTGTTCTCGCCGGTACATGCAATGTGCTTGTCGGACAAACCCAGCTCCCAAAGTGCGGTTCCGATATGAAGCGTCTCCTCACGGAAAGCGCGAAAAGTCTTTTCTACCGCTGTTCCGTCGGACGCTCTGTATTTATACGCTATCTTGTCTCCTGCCTCCATCTCTGCCTGATAAAGCATATCTCTGATATTGGCAAATGCAGCAACCTGCCTCTTGTTTCTCTTCTTTGACATAAATAATTCTCCTTGGTTATAGGATTGAATAAATACATTTGGTTTTCAAAACTATTATACAGGGTTTTTCTCTCTGTGTCAACTGTTTTTGTTTTCAAAAAATTGCAAAAAGCGCGCTTTTGCGTGGTTTTTGAAACGAATTGTGTTGACAAAACCTGTTTTTGTGTTAAAATAGAGATATGAATTGTGTGGAGAATTGAAAAATGACGATAAAAGCTGAGGACATGCTGTCCTTTCATTGCCCCAGATGGGGCGAGCTGCCGGGTTTTGACCTGTATATCGATCAGGTCATCGGGTTTCTCAATGAGAGCTTGGCTGTTTTTGCCCAGAGCGGGGAGCCCATGATTACCTCATCAATGGTGAATAACTACGTAAAACAAGGTATCCTGCACGCTCCCGTCAAAAAGAAATATTCCCGCGAGCATCTTGCCAAGCTGGTGGTGATATGTGTTGGAAAAAGAATGTTCAGCTTGTGGCAGATCGGAGATTCCATTGCCGCAATGATGCGTGTTTTTGAGGTGTGCGACGGATATGATATTTTTTGCAACGAGGTGGAATATGCCGTCAGATCCGCTGTGTCACCCACCGACTTTCCTCCAAAGACACTGGAAGACGCAGACACCCGTGAGATCGCTTCCATGAGAGCGCTGGCAGGCGCTTTTGCACACATCGCGCTTTTTGACCGTCTTGTAGCGGTTCGCAGAGCAGAGGAAGCGGGACAAATACCCTGACAAAAAATCGCCCAAGAGCCGCAATCGGCACTTGGGCTTTTTTTGTTTTTTTACAGCTTCAAAAGCTCGTTGATGGCCTCAATGGCAAATTCCTCCGCCATCTCAAAGCTCACTGCCTCGGAGTACAGCTTGATCCCTCTTGCGCAGGGCATCACGTTTACACGCGCCTTGTTGAAATCAAATCCCGCAAGGCGGCCTTTTCCCTTTCTCAACTCTCCCAGGAGAGACGGGATCCGCTCTTTTTCAAAGGGCAGCTCAAGAGACGTCACTGCAAAGGGCGGCAGAGAACAAAGGGCGCAGGAGAGGGACAGCCCCCTCTTTTTCAAAAGGCACAGCAGCTTGAGACACAAAAAACAACCGTCCCGCAGGGCAAGGTCAGAGGCGGAGGAGTTTCGTTCCTCGCTGTCACCGTCTCCAAAAAACAAAACCTCCGCTCCCGAATCACGCAAAATTCTTTCAACACAGGCAGGAGTGTAGGATGGCAAAAAAATCTTTTTACGTTCCTCCAGCAGACAGCACAGCAGATACAAGTGCCAGTGAGACACCTCTCTGCCGTCTGAGGTGAGTGCATACCCGCTTTTTCCGTCGGGCGAAACAAAAAACAGATCGCCCTCCGGATCGGTTTTTGTGCCCAAAAGCGACACCACCCTGCAAAAGAATTCGTTCCCCTCTCCGCATACGTCTCCCAAAGTAACACGTTCCACGTCCGGAAGCTCGCTCCTCAGCATCAGGCAGTATTCTTCCATCAGCTTTTTTTGAGTTACGACTGCCTGTTTGCCCTTTTTTGCGGGCGGAAGTATTTTTTCTGCCATTCTGCGGGGGATCGCCCGCAGCTTTTCGGAAGAAAAAGGCAGCCCGCATTGGTCAAACAACCGCAGGGCAATCCCTTTTTCGGTCAGTGAAAGATGGGCTCCGCCTCCAAAATTTCGTGCAGCAAAGGCAATCAGCGTGGGAGAACACTCTCCGCACACCACGCAGTCTCCCCCAAAATCCCGTACGGACAGTGCAAGGGATTCGCATTTCAGCGAGGCAACGGCGCTTCCGTCGCATCCGATGGCAAGCGGACTGTATTTTGCCAGTGCTTTGCCCAACTCATTTTCGTCGTTGTCGCAAATCATCACACCATCGTCAATAAATTCCATTTCTCTCACGAGAGAGCAAAACCAGCTCCCCGTATCGCTTTCACATACCGTTGATTTGGGAGGCAAAACCGTTCCGCTGTTTAAAAACGCTCCCCTTTTTACCACCGAGCCCTCACCCAGGACACATCCGGGAAGTATAGTACATTCGTCCTCCACCAGTGTATTTTTTGCCAAAATGCTTCCTTTTACCACACTGTTTCCCACCTGCACTCCGTCAAACAAAACGCTCTTTTCCACCAAAGCCGACGGATGTATCCGCACGCCCTTTCCAATACAGCTTTTCCCTCCCGAAAGATGCATGTTACAGTCAAAATATGCTCCAAAGCTGCCAATATCAAACCAGCTTCCCTCCGCTATGGCGCCCAGAATGGAAACCCCTTTTTTCACAAGCATGGGAAACAGATCTTTTCCAAAATCAAAAAACGTGTTTTCGGGTATGAGCGAGAGCATTTCCGACCGCAAAAAATAGATTCCGGTACTTACAAGATCCGATAGAATGTCACGGCAGGAGGGTTTTTCGCAAAATGCGGTTATAAAACCGTCTTTTAACGATACGGAACCGTATTCCTGCACACGGCTGCTCCGCCTCAAAATAACCGCACCGCAAGCGCCGCTTGCCAAAAACTCTTTTTTGAGGGCGGAAAAATCAAAATCACACACCGCGTCTCCCGATATTATCAGCAGCACCTCCCCCGAAAGGGGCTTGAGCGCCCTTACTGCACCGGCACTGCCCAGCGGATCCTTTTCTCTGAAAAATACCGTGGATCCGTCAGTGGGAACGGCACAGGACTCCACCTGATCCGCCAGATACATGGTGGTGACCGCTGTGGATACAAACCCGTGGCGGCGCAGAGAACCGAGGATTCGCAAAAAAGCAGGAATCCCGCCAACAGGCAGAAGCGGTTTTGGAATACTGTCGGTGAGAGGCGACATTCGGGAGCCAAATCCGCCTGCCAGAATCACGGAGTCAAAAGGAGGATGTGTGGAGTGTTCCATTGTATATCTCTTTTCGGTTTTTTGTTTTTATTTTTACTCCCGAAAAAGAAAATTATACGGCATAAAGTTGACAAAAACCACGGTTGAATGTATTATAATATAGTTATGAAAAACAAACGTGAAAAACCCATTGTAGACATCGAATATTTTTCTGATACCCACTCTCCCGGCAAGGGCTGTGCGGTGACGGTGGGAAATTTTGACGGAGTGCATCTGGGGCACCGTCTTTTGCTTGAGACGCTGAAGCGTCAGGCACAGCACGGCGGTTTGACCGCACTGGTGTTCAGTTTTTCCTCCGATTATCGCAAAAAAGACGGCGCAGGGCTGGCAACACCCCAAAAAAAGCGGGAGCTATTGGCAGAATATGCCGACGGGCTCTGCGTTGCGGATTTTTCCCGTGTGTGCGATATGACTCCCCGGGAGTTTGTGTGCAGCGTTCTCAAGGACACCCTGGACGCAAAATACGTAGTGTGCGGATACGATTTTCGGTTTGGAAAAGACAGATCGGGCGATGCCTCGGTGCTGAAAGAGCTCTGCTTCCGTCAGGGCATCGGTTTTGTTCAGGCAGAGCCGTTTCTGGATAACGGCGCTCCCGTCAGCTCCACTGTTATCCGAAAGCTCGTCTCCCAAGGCGACCTGAAAAACGCAAACCGCCTGCTGGGCAGGGAGTATTGCTTTTCCGCCCCTGTCATATCCGGCAACCGCATCGGCAGAACGCTGGGACTCCCCACCCTCAACCAGCAGTTCCCGAGGGAGCTGACTCTGCCTCCGCTGGGCGTATACGCCGTGAAATGCAAAGTGGGCCAAACCACCTTTTCCGGCGTGGCAAATCTGGGCGTGAGACCCACAGTCTGCAGTTGTGACGAGGTGCTGTGCGAGACCCATCTTTTTGATTTTTGCGGTGACCTGTACGGCATGACGGCAGAAATTGCTTTTGTTGACTTTTTGCGTTTTGAAACAAAATTTGATTCCCTTGATTCACTTTCGCGGCAGGCACGGCTTGATGCGGAAAAAGCAAAAGAAATTCTTTTTGGAGTCTGAAAAAAATGAAACAAAAACGGATACTTTCCGCACTGCTTGCGGTACTCATACTATGCTCTGTTCTGACGTTTCTGCCCGCAAGTGCGGCAGAAACCGAGCCGGATATCAGCTCGGGCAACGCACTGGTTGCCCTATGCGTAGACAACGGACAGTATTTGTATTCCTCACGGGGCGGTGAGCAGGTGGCTCCCACTGTTGTTACAAAGCTGGTTTCTACCATGGTTATCCACGACCTGTTCACAGAGCGGGGCGTCAATATGGACGAATACACCGTCACCGTCACCTCACAGTCATTGGAAAACGTGGGTCCCATCGGTGACATCAGCGCACCCTCCATGGGTCTGTCGGCAGGAAGCACCTACACCGTGCGGGACCTGCTCTCTGCTTCTCTTGTGGCAAATGCCAACGATGCGGTTTCGGTGCTGGCATATTACTGCGGCGAAGCATTTTTGGGCGGAGGTATTGCCGATTTTGTTGCCCGTATGAACAAAAAAGCCCAATCCCTCGGGCTGACAAAAACAAAGTTTGTCAACGCAACGGGACTGGATTCTGTAGCCCAGACCACCACCCCGGACGAGGCAGCAAAGATTGCCGCAGCATTTTACAAATACGATTATCTTGTGAAGCTTTCTGACGTAGAATCCTTTCTTTTTAACGGAAAAAGCACCGTCAGGAACAAAAATTATCTGAAAAGCAACTTTTTTGTTGCCGGGTTTCTCAACAAGAGGGCCATCGGCATGATCGCGGGGCAAAAGAATTCCAGATCCGATTACTGCCTCATCACCGCCTGCGAAAAAGAAGGCAGAGCGTACGTTTTTGTGGTCATGTGTGCCACCGGAATGAAGGTTGACCCCGAGGGCAACCGCTCCTTTGGCGAGGGCAATGCATACACGGATATCAACAAGCTCATTGACTGGTCCCTGTCCTCGTTTGAATACATGACTGTTGCCTCCCCAAACGACATCGTAGACGAGCTTCACGTAAATCTTGGCAGCTCCACCGACCACGTGATCGTTGTTCCCGAAACCACCGTGGAGAGTCTCATCAACCTTGAGGCAAGCTCCGAAAGTATCACAAAAACCATTTCCTACGACAAAAACGTGGTATACGAGAGTGAGTTTGGCGGCACCACGGTCAACACCGTCGATGCCCCCATTGCAAAGGGCACCCGTGTGGGCACGGTGACGTACAGCTTCAACGGCATGGAACTGGCAACGGTGCCTCTGGTCACAAAGGACAGTGTGGATTCCAGCGGAATGCTCACTGCCATTGACAACGTAAAAGGATTTCTCTTTGGCGACGTGATGATGACCGTGCTCAAGGTCATTGCCGCCCTTGTAATTCTGTACGTTTTGTTCTCCATCGCCATGGCAATCGTCAGAGGCGTGAAAAAAGTCAGGTCAAAAAAAGACAAAACTTATCCCAAAAAACCGACCCAACCCCAAAAACCCGTGGATAAAAACACAAACACCCGTGAGTTCTGATGAACTGGGTGTGAACAAAATATAAATTTTTGTATTTTTTGTGATTTATCTTGCATTTTGCGGCGGTTTGTGATAACATCTAATGTACTTGCGGCGGAATCACCTTTTTTTCCGTGCAAAAAAGTGTTTTGAAAGGAATTTTTTACTTATGACAGTTCTCGAATACATCATCGGCGGCGTTCTTTTTGCCCTTGCCATTGTTCTAATCGTTCTCATCAGCATGCAGCAGAGCAAGAAGCACGGTCTGGGCAACTCCATTGCCGGCACCGGCGCATCCGAGTCTTATCTCTCACGCAACAATCTGGCTTCCAAGTCCAAAAAACTTCAGAAAGCCACCTTTATCGTTGCAATCATTTTTGTGGTTCTGGTTCTGGCGCTGTACATCATCTGCTCCACAGATGAGGCAACCGACGACACTTCCAACACCGGCTCCAGCGTGACCGTTTCCACCACTTCCACCACTTCTACTACCTCTACCGCATCCGATGCTTCTGCTGATGTTTCTGCCGATGCTTCTGCTGATGCTTCTGCCGATGCTTCTGCCGATGCTTCCGCCGAGGTTTCTGCCGACGCTTCCGCCGAGGCAAGCACCGAGGTTTCCGAATAATCCGGTATAGCAATAACAAAAGGCGTTTCCTTGCCCAAGTGTTCTTAAGGACACTTGGGCAGTTTTATTCGCCTTACGGCGAGTGCTATTGCTACGCAGTGATATTTGAACTTCGTTCAAGTGATATTGCCTTCGGCAGTTTATGGCGAATAAAATATCACTGAAATCGTA
>JAZSRP010000045.1:0-29297 GCA_045538555.1 Eubacteriales bacterium | reverse complement strand
ATCCAAACTCCATATTTCTCTTAAGGAAACGGGAGAAAGTATTTATTGGCTTACGCTTTTAAAAAGAACAAATCTGATAGAGTATAACTTCGATGAACTCCTTTCTCTTGCAGAAGAAATCAAGCGAATGCTGATTGCATCACTTAATACCGCAAAGGAGAATACAAAATGAGGATTTCTATTGATGAACTGCAGGCATATCTGGCAGACCGTTACATTGGTTGGGCCACTGAACAAAGTATGTTTATGAAGTTGGTAGAGGAAATTGGAGAGGTTGCCGAAGTATTGAACAAGCGAGCCGGCCGTAAAGCCTCTGACGAAAATGATCTTCAGGAGCAATTGGGTATTGAACTTGTGGATATGATACACTACATTGTCGCTATCGCCGCAATTAATGATATTGATCTGACGACACTTATGATTGAAAAAGATAAAAAAGCATCAATCAAGTATCATCACGCAATTAATCTTGAAAACTTCTTGTCGAAGAAAGAATAAGAATGGTGTACTTCCACTTTCTTTCACCTCGATTTTGCTCCGTTTATTCGCTTTTTTCAACAAAAAAAGAGAGAGAACAAATCGGAAAATTCCGATATCGTTCTCTCTTTTCTTGTTGTTTCAAAGGTAAAAAATTCTTTTGTTTTTATTCGTCGTCTGACTCGCCGATATACGCAACGGTTTTTGGGATGATGTCTCCGGATTTTGTCAAAGCGATCTTTGTGAGCATGGGACCCACAAGCTCATACACCAATACTGCAAAAAGCGTTATATTGCGGATTATCATTCCCGCCACGGGGTCAAGAGTTTCGGCGGTGGCAGACATTCCCAGCGCAACTCCCGCCTGAGGCAGAAGCGTAATCCCAAGATACTTGACGACGGAGGGTTCACACTTGGACATTCTTGCGCTTATACCCGCACCATAGTATTTTCCCACAGAGCGTGCCACAATGTATGCAACGCCGATGAGTACCACTGTGATGTTTGAAAAAATTCCAAACTCCAGCTCCGAGCCGCTGAGAACAAAGAAAAGAACAAAAATAGGAGCTGTCCACTTGTCGGTTTTTTGCATGATCTCCTCGGAAAAATCACACACGTTGCAAAATACGGTGCCAAGCATCATGCATACCAACAGAGACGAAAATCCGATATGTACTCCGCCCACTCTGAATTTGAGCATAGAAAGCGCCACCGTCAGCATAACAAAGGTGATGGAAAGTGTGAGACGCTTGCTGTTTGACTTGAAATACTTTTCCATTGCACTGAACAAAAATCCCATGACAATGCCCAGCGCGATAGAAAGAACAACCTCGAGAAGGGGCTCCACCAGCACAGAAATGATGCTGACTGCACCGCTCGTAAGCGCTCTTGCGATTCCAAAGGACACGGCAAACGCCACCAGGCCAACTGCGTCGTCAATGGCAACCACCGGCAGCAAAATATCGGTCAGCTTTCCTTTTGCTTTGTACTGACGTACAACCATCAGCGTTGCAGCAGGAGCGGTTGCGGTTGCAATTGCGCCAAGGGTGATCGCCGCAGAAAGAGAAATCTGATCCGGCGCTGCAAATGATATTGCGACCAATACCGCATCAACCACAAGCATTGCCACCACTGCTTGAAAAACACCCACAATGCTTGCCTGCTTGCCGATTTTTTTTAGCTGAGAGACTCTAAACTCATTGCCAATAGCAAAAGCGATAAACCCCAGCGCAAGATCGCACAGCAACTGATTGGATTTGACTGCCTCATGGGAGGCAAATCCCAGCCCCGGTATCTCCAGAGCGCCCAAGCAGTAGGGGCCAATGAGAATCCCCGCAATGAGATAACCCGTAACTGCGGGAAGCTTGAAAATTTTTACTACCCTGGACATAAGCAGACCTGCCATCAACGCAACGGCGAGGCCAAGAAGTGTGTGCATGTTTTCCATAACAAGCTCTCTTTTATTATAAAAAAAATTATGGTTTTTGTTTCCAATGGATATTAGCACAGTAAAAACCGTTTGTCAACAAAAGAAAAAAAATTTGGTATTTATCACGAAAAAACCCGATTCGGAGCGGGTTTTCCATACAATAAAGCGGATTTTTGAGCACAAAAAGAACGGCAACACAACTTGTTTTGCCGTTCTTTTCGGTTTATTTGATTTTTTCAAGCAGTTCTGCGGGATAGCTTGGAACTGCACCAAGCTGTGTCACCACGTAATCGCTGAGAGCAACCGCCCTGTCGAGGCAGACACCAACGGGCTTTCCTGACAGGAGGTTGTACAAAAAGCAGGCAGAAAAGCTGTCCCCCGCTCCAACGGTAGAAACCACCTTTCCCTTGGGCTTTTCGGAAAACAAAACACTTTTTGTGCTGCGGTCAAACACCATTGCTCCGTCACCGCCGAGGGTTACGGCAATGTATTTGAGATTTTTGTATTTTGCAGACAAATCAAGGCATATCTTTACCACGTCTCTGCCATTGCCAAACACGCCGATCTCTTCCTCGCTGACCTTAAGAATGGTGGCGACGGACAAAAGCTCGGTCAAAAGAGATTTTGTATAGTTGTTTCCGCGAATGTTTACGTCAAAGAAAATTTCTTTTGTATTTACGCATCTCAACAGTGATTCAAAAGTCTTTTTTGACTCAGGCGATCTCAATGCCAGTGTCCCCATATACAAAGCATCAAATTTACCCTTGGGGCACTGTCTGCCGATATGATCATAGGCGGTGTCGTCCGCCAGTCGGTAAGAGGGGATCCCGTTTTGTAGAGTTACGCGGCAAAAGCCCGTTTTGAAATTGTTGAAAGAGATATAGTCGGTTTTTATGCCAAGCTCCTTGGCAATTTCCAGGGCGTCTCTGCCGTTCTCATCATTGCCCAAAGAGGACACCATATAGCTCTCTGCCCCAAGCTGTGACAAATGTGCGGCAAAGTTGAAGGGAGCTCCGCCGATCTCTTTTTTTTCATCAAATATATCAAACAGTATTTCGCCAAAAGACAAAATCCTCATACCTCGGCTCCTCACACAAGCTTTGAGGAATCAAAGCCGTCAAGGAACTCCTGTGCGGCCTTGGCGATTTTTTTGAGTGCTTCCTCACCAAAGGGGGTCTCAATATTTGCACCTGCGATCAGACCCTTGAAAGTCTCGGTGCCGCCTTTTTTTACAAAAGCAAGATATCTCTGCCATGCGTCCTCACGGTCCTCACGCATCAATGCCCAGAAGCGGAGCGCAACGCTCTGTGCCAGGCAGTAATCGATGTAATAAAAGGGCCTCTCATAGATATGAGTCTGTCTCTGCCAGCCCTTGCCCTCACCATAAAACGCACTGCCGTCTAGCTTGAGCCAGGGGCGGTAGATGCCCTCCAGACGCGCCCACTCTGCGTGACGCTCTGCGGGAGTGAGATCGGGGTTTTGATACACGATGTGCTGGAACTCATCAACCATTGTACCGTAGGGAATAAAGGTGATGGCGCCGGCAAGGTGTGAATACAGGAATTTGTCAGTATCCTTGCCAAAGAAAAGCTCTGCCCAGGGCCATGCAAAAAATTCCATGGACATAGAGTGAACCTCACAGGACTCAAGAGAAGGCGAGCTGTTCATTCCGGGAACGATGTTTCGGCACATATATCCCGCAAAAGCGTGACCCGCCTCGTGGGTGATGACCTCAACGTCGTGCTGTGTACCGTTAAAGTTGGCAAAAATGAAGGGAAGCTTGTAGTCGGGAAGTCCGATGCAATAGCCGCCGGCGGCTTTGCCGGTCTTGGCAACAACGTCAAACATCTCAGACTCAAACATCTTGCCGATAAACTCTTTTGTCTCCTCGGACATTTCTTCATACATTTTCTTGCCGTTGGCAAGGATTCCGTCGCTGTCAATGCAAGGGCGGGGATTTCCGCTGCGAAAATCCAAAACGTCGTCGGCAAAGGTGAGGGGAAAACCCACACCCGTGCGCTCTGCCTGTTTTTTCTTGATCTCATACGCAATGGGAACAATGTATTTTTTCACTGCCTCACGGAACTTGGACACGTCTTCCATATCATAGCAGTTGCGGTGCATACGGTAATAACCAAGCTGAGTGTAATTTTCATAGCCCAGCTTGCGTCCCATCTCGGTACGTTTTTTGACCAGAGAGTCGTACAGGTTGTCAAGTTTTTCGGCATTCTCAACATAAAAATTGCCGTCCGCCAGCCAAGCGGCACGTCTCACCTCATCATCCGCAGACGTTTTGAAAGGAGACATCTGCGCAATGGTGCGTTTTTCACCCTGAAAATCGATCTGTGCTCCCGCAATCAGCTTGGCATAATCGGACACCAGCACGTTTTCCTCCTGCATATCCGAAACAATCTGGGGAGAGAAGGATTTGAGCGCCAGCTCTGCGTTGATAAACATTACACTGCCAAATTCTTTTTCAAACTCCGGTCTGAACTTGGACTGAAGCATTGCCATAATAAAAGCGATGCTGCTCTCCTGCATCTCGGGAGATGCAGAATCCCAATAATCATTTTCGTCAGAGTAAAACTTGTCGTTGGTATTGATGGTATGACGCACGTAGCTGATGGCACCGTAGGTGTCAACAGTTGAGTTGTACTTATCGTATTCCAAAAACGCCTCTCTTGCGGTGGCGTAATCGGCAGCTTGAGTGAGCTTTGCAATGCAAGCGTTGCAGGCCTCCTTTACCTCGGCGGTCTCAACACGTCTGTAGGGGAATTCCGAAAATTTCATACCTGTTCCTCTCTTTATTTTTTTAAAAAAATCAAGGGAGCGGCGGTGTAGCCGCCGCCCCCTGTTTGTAATTTGTAATAAAAATTACTCGCCTTTGTAGAATGCGATAGTCTCATCAAGCGCAGTCTGCGCTGCCTCGGATTTTGCATCAAACTCAGAAGCAAATGTGCCCACGGGCTTGGAAGCCATATCCTGAAGCAGGAGATCCAGCTTGCCCCATGCATATACCATACCGATATCACAACCGCGGTTGGGGATGATGTAATTGTCAAGCATCTCCACACTCTCGTCGTCACGAACCTTCATGTTCTTGATAGCGATCTCGTAGTAGGAATTTGCAACAGTGTTTTTGCTGATAGCGCCCATCACGTTGAGAACGTCGGCAACCATGGTGAGATCGTCGTCAGTAACGCTGAACGGAATTGCAAAGCAGGTAGAAGTCCAGGGGTTCACAAGACTGTAGTACTGATCCTGACCATCCTGAATGGGAACAGGAACGATACCAAAGTGCTTTTCCATCACGCCGAGAGAAACAACGGTTCCTACAGCGTCGTTGAAAAACATGCATCTGCCCTCAACAAAAGCTGCCTTTGTCAGCTCACAGGGCCAGTTGACAACGTTGAAATAATCGTTTGCCGAAACATAGGAATCATCGTTCTGCACAAATTCCTGCAGCTTTTCCATAATGCTGGCACTGCGCTCATTGTACATGGAGATCATGGGGAATCCGTCTGCGTCGGATTTTGCAATTCTCTCACCCGATGCATAAAAGATGCTCCACATATCGTCCAGCTGACCTGCCCAGCCAAACTCGTCATCATAGTTGATGGTGCCGTTGCGGTCAAGGTCTTTTGAGATAGTGAGGGAAACCTCGGTGACAACGTCAAGGGTCCACTTATTTTCTCTCACCAGATCATAGGGATCACCCTCATACGTGGTGTTGAATCCTCTGTCATACCACATATCGTAGTTGAAAAACAAACATGCTGTACTGTTTTTGTTGACAATACCGATATCACCGATGGTGTAATAAAGCTGGTTTGCATAGGTCATACCTTCGTTAAAGGTCTGGTTCCACCAGGGTGCCTCGATCTGAAGTCCCTCAACCTCCATAAGATTGTGGAACTGGCTCTCAACTGCAAGAGTTGCACCGTCATACAGACAGGGAACTACAACCTGATACTCGTCAGTGCCGGACATATTTCCGGTACGGATGGTGTTTGCCATAATGGCATTCTTGCGGGCAAGGTCAAAAACGTAAGTCTCATCAATGACGATACCCAGTTTTTCTTCAACCAGCTCGGCTCTGCGCTTGAGATCCTCGTTGACAACGGTGGGAAGCTGTGCATCTGCACCGTCCTCATAAGTATTGAACAGGATCTCAGACTCCTGCACGCTGTTTACACCACAGGTGAGAAACGTAAAGGTCTTACCCTCATAGTTCTTGCCGCTGGTGCTGGCAACGTATTGCTGAGTCGCATCGTCAAAATAGGGATTGGTGGATGCGGTGCCGGAGGTATCTCCTCCGTCGCTTGTATCCGAGTCGTCCTTGCAGGATACCAAAAAGATGCCGCAAAGCATGCAAAGCACCATAAGAACGCTCAACAATCTGGTGATCTTCATAGTGTGCCTCCAATTATTATTGATTGACAATTGATTTTAACATATATCAAAAACTATTTCAAGTAAAATCACCCGATTTTTCACATTTTTTAAGCGCCCACGGGAAATTGTTGATAAATTGTTGCAAAATCATCAAGAATGTGATATAATTCAAAAGATGTTTTCACCACTCCCCCATTTTTGAGGTGTACGATGAAAGAAAAAAAGCAAAAAATCCCAAAAAAAGAAGGGCGCAAGATCAAAACGATCGAGCCGATGAACCGCGTCGCCCCGTATATCATGAAGACCAGAGGAGATGCCTCCAACTACATCTCCGACACTCTGGACATCACCGCTGCCGAGGATTATATTTTCAAAAAAAGGCAGGAGGGCCTGTCCAGCTTTGGGCTGATGCACGTATTTCTGGCCTCTTTTGTCCGCATGATCTCACAGCATCCGGAGATGAACCGCTTTATACGCGGTCAGCGTATATATGCCCGCAACTGCGTGGAGGTAATGATAACCATCAAGCGCGAGATGCGTATTGACGCTCCCGAGACTGTGCTCAAGCTGTTTTTTCCACGCGACGCCACCGCTGAGGACGTATACCGCATCACCACCGAGGAAATTGACTCATACAGAAACACAGAGAGTGATTTTGACTCACTTGCAAAGGTGCTCAACTATATCCCCGGTCTGTTCTTGAAATCCACCGTCTGGTTCCTCAACCTGTTTGATTATTTTGGATGGCTTCCCCGCAAACTCACAAAGCTGAGCCCATTCCACGGCAGCTTTGCCATCACTTCTATGGGTTCTTTGGGTATTCCGCCTATCTACCACCATTTGTACAATTTTGGCAACATTCCCATTTTCTTTGCCTTTGGTGTCAAATATACCAAAAATGAGTTGAAAACTGACGGCACCGTAAAATCTTTCAAGTGCGTTGACTACCGCATCACCACTGACGAGCGCATCGCAGACGGATATGCCTACGCCGCCGCACTCAAGCACCTCAAGAGCACCATGAAGCATCCCGAGGTACTTGATCTTCCGCCAAAGGAGATCATCGAGGATATCAAATAAAAAAAATCTACGCTTCCGCATAATCGCGGAAGCGTATTTTTCTCACTCAGTCAAAATCAAAAAGTCGGTTCTTTTTGCAGTTGCCGTTGCTGCAGGGATGCTCCAGCAGATTTGTCGCCTGCGCCTTGGAGTCAGCGGATTGAGTTTTTTGCTGAGATGCGGTTTTTTCTTTTTTGTTTTTCTTTGACATAAAAAAATCTCCTTTTTGTTGGTCTTGCCGTTTTTAGTGTGGCTCAAAAAAAGGAGATTATTCTTTTTATTTGTGATATTTTTTGTTGTTGAGAATACAAAAACCGCGATAAACCTGTTCTGCAAGCATCACCCGCGCCAATCTGTGAGGAAAAGTCATTTTTGACATAGACAGACGCAGATCGCACTCTTTTTTCAGCTTTTCATCAAGTCCAAAGCTGGAACCGATAATAAAGCAAATATCCTCCGGCCATTCACCCATTATGCGTGAAAATCCCACGCTGTCAACATGCTTGCCTTCAATGCACAGCGCTATTTTCCGTGTGCCTTTCGGAATGGCGTTGCGGATGGCGTCCGCCTCCTTTTCCAGCGCCCTGTCAATGAGCTTTTGGCTCCCCTCCCCGTGAGTGCTCTCTTCTTTTATCAAAACCGTTTTGTAACCGCAAAAGGGCATCAGACGCTTAATGTATTCTTTTTCCGCCTCCGAAAACCATTTTTCTTTGAAATCTCCCACGTGGATAATGTACACGTTTTTCATTTTTTACCCCGCTTCTTTTTTACGGAAAAACCAAAAGATCCTATCTTTTTTCCAAGCGAAAAGTATTCGCCGTGGGAGTACGCCATTAAAGACGCCTTTTCCAGCTCAAGCCGTCCGTTTTTGTCCACCAACTCTTCATCTGCGGACACCGCCGCCACATCTGCCAAAAACATGTGATGGCTGCCCAGCGGAATGATGTCGGTAACGCGGCATTCCAGCGTCACCGGGCATTCTGCCACAGAGGGACAGTTCACATCAAACGAGGGCTGCGGAGTGAGCCCCGCAAGCCGAAACTTGTCACAATCCCTGCCGCTTTTTACTCCGCACAGGTCAACGGCTCTGACAATGGAGGAGGATGTGAGATTGACACAAAATTCCCCGCTGTTTTTTATGAGGTCGTAGGAAGCACGGGTAGGGCGCACCGAAACGTATATTTTCGGCGGTTTGGTACAGGTTATACCGGTCCAGCCCACTGTGATCAGGTTGCTTTTCCCGCCGTGAGCGCAGGAAACCAACACCGCAGGAACAGGAGCAAGAAGCGCTCCGCCCTTCCATCTCAGCTTTGACATAATATCTCCTTTGTTATTTCATACGCCATTCTGATTCCCGCTGTTACGGGAACAAAACAAATGCTGGACGGCGTGGCTCTCCCCGTGCCGTCTCTGCCGCTGCATACAGGTCCCGGGGGCTCTGTGGAACATACTACCTTTAGCGACGTTACACCACGGGACTTCAGCTCTTTTCGCATCACCCGGGCAAGAGGATCGTTGCTGGTAGAAAATACATCCGTAACCGTAATACATGAAGGATCGGTTCGATTTCCGGTGCCCATGGAGGATATAAGATGCACGCTTTTTTGAAAACAGGTCTGTATCAAAAGTATTTTTGACGTGACGGTATCTATACAGTCCGCAACGTAATCATAGCTATCAAAAGGCACCGTGGCCGCTGTTTCTTTTGAAAAAAACATGTCATACACATCAACTGTGCAATCGGGGTTGATATCCATGACCCGATCTCCCGCAACATGGCATTTCTTTTTTCCCTCCGTTGAGGAAAGTGCAACAAGCTGTCTGTTTTTGTTGCTACGGGACACCACGTCATGATCCACAATCCCGATTCTGCCCACACCGCATCTGGCAAGCGTCTCAATACAAGCGGCTCCAACGCCTCCTGCACCCATCACCAGCACGGCCGATTTTTTCAGTTTTTCAACCCCGTCCTCGCCGATGAGGGGGATGCTGCGTTCCATCATATCCATTGTTTCTATCTTTCTTCAAACGGGTTGACGGCATCCACCACCGCCGACCAGTATTTTTCATAGGTAACAAAACCGGGTGCGCTCCCGTTGGGCTTTTTCAAGTGGCGGATACGGGTATAATCCACCTCAACGTTTTTGCTTCCGCGCTTCTCACTGAAATACGCCGCCAGCGCCGCAGAATCTGTATAATCGCTGTCTTCCGGCTCTTTTCCGTCAACAAATAGCACCACGTGAGATCCATGAAATCCTTTTATATGAAACCAGAGGTCGTTTTTTGACGCCGATGCGGTCAGCAGGTCGTTTTGTTTATTGTTTCTGCCCACCTTTACGGTCAGTCCGCTACGGGTAGTAAAAGAGAGCGGCTTGGACACAGGAGTTTTTTTCTTTTGTTTTTGGTTTTGTCTTCCCTTTTTTCCGTCATTGACAAATCCGCCCTCGGCAAGCTCGGCTTTTATCTCAGCCAGCTCGGTGGGACTGCCTGCCCGGGAAATAAAATCCAGTACACCCAAAAGGTAGTGTTCCTCTGCCCCGGCTTTTTCGGCCTGTTGAGTAACTGCCGCACGGGCACGCTTCATTTTGGCATACTTTTTGTAGTATTTTTGGGCATTTTTGGCAGGAGTCAGGTTTGGCTCAAGCTTGACCTCCACCTCCATGCCGGATTCATAATCCATTCCCAAAACAGAGGTATCGCCCTGCTTGATGCGGTATATATTGGCCGTGATAATGTCACCGTATATCCGCATTTTTTCCATTCCTTCGCATTCCTCCAGCTCTTTTTGAAATATCTGCTGTTTTTTGCGAAGCCGTGAAATATGGATGTTTACCGACTGAACCATTGCGTGGGAATAACGATCAATGTTTACCGCTTCCTCTTTTTTGTCAAAAAACTCGGTCAGCAGCAGCGAAAGTGAATCATAATTTCTTGTTTCAAACCCTTTTCCGTATTGGGTGATGGGCATAAAGGAATATTCCACTCCCCTGCCGTCTTTATCATTGACGGCACAGGGAACAAAATCAGCATTTTTGACTCTTTCCCGAAGTGCTGTTACACCCCGGACAAAAGCATCTGCGTTTTCTGCTTGTATTACAGTATCAGTGCTTCCCGTTGCACAAAACGTCACCTCTCTTGCCACGAGAGGTGACAAACCGAGAAACGTGCGAAGAAGATAACCCGACCCCTCACAGCCCACACCTGCCGAAATAAGTGAACGTATCTCACCGTCCGACACAAATATGGGCGTTTTGTCCTGTTTTTTTGGCGGTTCGTAAGCCATTCCTGCCATTATTCGTCTGCCTGATGAGGTAATGTCCGTAACAGAGGTGGCACATATGACCTTTCCCTCTTCTTCGGTGAGAATCAGGTTGGAATATTTTCCCATCATCTCAGCAATTACAAATTTGTTTTTTACGTACCCCATCTCATCGGAGGAGGCAATGCATATCCTGATGATTCGCTCACCCTCCGGACAGTCCGAAAAAACGATCCTGCCGTTCTGAAGGTGTTTTCGAAAAAGCATACACATAGGAGTGGGTGTTTCGGGCCTTGCCACCGATTCATCTGTGACGGCAACCACGGGACGGGAAGCCGAAGCGGACACCACAAGATTTTTGTGCTGTCCGTCCTTGTATATCTGAAAACACATACAGGAAGGTGCACTCTGATGAATTTTTTCCACCCTTGCACCCGCCCATCCGTTCAGTTCCCCTGCCACCGCTTGGCAAAAAAGACCGTCAAATGCCATATTCTTCCTCTCTCAAAAACTCACAGATTTCGGCTCGTTCACCAAGCTCTTCTACAATCCGTGCCAATTTTTTTGTCACAAATCTTTCTGTTGCATAATGGGTTCCGCACACCAGGTTGAGCCCCAGCTCCCTGCAATCCACCATGTGGTTGTGCATAACCTCACCTGTCACAAAGGTGTCTGCTCCTGCAGCGATCACCGCTCCGATCTCATCCTTTCCGCAGCCGGATACCACTGCAACACGGCGTACTCTGTCAGAGGATTTGACAGCCGACGCCCGTGAAACATCAATTCCAAGACCGTCACAAGTGTTTTTTAAAAAAACCCCAAATTCCTGCTCCTCCACGTCACCTATACGTCCGTAGGGCAAAAAGCTTTCTGTATCTTTCAGTCCCAAAACGGATGCCAGCATATCGTTGACTCCGCCCTCCATGCTGTCAAGCCGTGTGTGATAGGACAAAACGGTTATACCGTTTTTTGCACATTCCAGCACTCTTTTTCCCACACTGTCGGTAGGGATGAGCGCTCCGATGGGCTTGAACAAAAGCGGATGATGGGTAACAATAACGTTGCATCCCTTTTCCTTTGCCGTTTTGATTGCACGGCAGGTACAGTCAAGAGCGCACAATACACCCGTCACCTCTGCACAAGGATCGGGCATCACCATTATGCCGTCGTTGTCCCACGGCTCGGAAAGTGCGGGCGGGATGACGGTATCCATTTTTTTTGCAAGTTGTTCAACAGTCATAACAAACACCTGATTATTTGGAAAAAACCGCAAAAACTGCGGTTTTTTCCGTTTTATTCAAAAAATTTATTTGCCCAAAAGTGATTTGACCTTTGCCACGATTCCGTTTGCGTTTAGGCCGTAATACTCAAGCAAAACACCTGCGGGTGCGCTGACGCCGTACTCGTCGTTGATTCCCAGTTTTGAAAGCTTGGCAGGTGCCTCTGTGGCAATCAGAGATGCCACGGCATCGCCCAGACCGCCAATAACGGAATGCTCCTCTGCGGTGACGATATGACCTGTCTTGCCTGCATAATAAGCAATCAGCTCGTTGTCAAGAGGTTTTACGGTATGGATATCCACAACAGCAGCATCAATGCCCTCAAGTGCCAAAATCTTGCGTGCCTCAACGGCAGCATATACCATAATACCTGTGGCAACTATGGTCACGTCCTTGCCGTCAGCCAAAACAAGTCCCTTGCCCAGCTTGAACTCCTGCTCACCTGCACGGTACAGCTGAGGAACGGCATATCTGCCCAGTCTCATATAGAGAGGGCCGTTGAATCTAATAATATCCTCCAAAAGTGCCTCTGTGGAAACAGAGTCGGCAGGGCTCACCACGGTCATCTCGGGAAGCGCACGCATTATGGCAAGATCCTCGTTGAACTGGTGGGTAGCACCATCCTCGCCAACGGTTGCACCTGCATGAGATGCACAGATCTTGACGGGGAGGTTGGGGTATGCAACAGAGTTGCGGATCTGCTCAAAGGCACGTCCGCAGGCAAACATTGCAAAAGAAGATGCAAAAGCGGGAATTCCCGTTGCGGCAATACCTGCGGCAACGCTGATCATATTTTCCTCTGCGATACCGCAGTTGATAAATCTGTCAGGAAATTTTTTTGCAAAAACGGCAGTCTGTGTGGAGCCCGAAAGGTCTGCATCCAGCACAAAGAAATCATATCTGTCTCCCAGCTCCGCCAGCTTTCGGCCATAGGCGGCACGGGTTGCTTCTTTTTCAGCCATTGTTCAGCTCCTCCTTTGCCTTGTTGTATGCTTCCTCAAGCTCTTTTTCGGCAATAGCGTATTCCTCGTCGTTGGGCGCCTTGCCATGCCATTTATAGTTGTTTTCCATATAGGAAACACCCTTGCCCTTGACGGTGTTGCAGATGATGGCACAGGGCTTGCCGCAGGTCTCTGATTCCGCAACGGCTCTGTGGATCTGCTCAAAATCATGACCGTCAATGGTGATGGTATGCCAGCCAAAAGCGGCAAATTTTTTATCAATGGGATGGGGGTTCATAACGTCAGTAACCGCACCGTCGATCTGGTATCTGTTGGAATCAATAAATGCAGTCAGGTTTGACAGACCGTACATATTGGCAAACATGGCAGCTTCCCAGATCTGACCTTCCTGGATCTCTCCGTCACCGAGAATGGTATATACACGGTAGGATTCGCCTCTGCGCTTGCCTACCAGTGCCATGCCGCAAGCGGCGGAAAAGCCCTGACCCAGCGAGCCGGTGCTCATATCTACACCGGGTGTGCTCTTGCGGTCGGGATGGCCCTGAAGCATCGCGCCCAGCGTGCGGAGCTTTTTCAGCTCGGACACGTCAAAAAATCCCCTCAATGCCAGTGCTGCATATACCGCAGGACAGCAGTGACCCTTTGAAAGCACAAATCTGTCTCTGTCTGCCTTTTGGGGATCGGCGGGATCCACGTTCATTTTGTGAAAGTAAAGATAAGCGACGATCTCCGTGATGGAAAGCGATCCTCCCGGATGGCCGCTTTTTGCGCGGTGAAGGGCATCAATGGCAATCTGCCGCATTTTTGCCGCTCTTTCCGCAAGCTCAAGAATGGTTTTCCTCTCCATAATCCTCATGCCTCTTTCGATCCTGAAAGTCCTGTTTTTCTCAGAACCTCCAAAAAATATTCGGGCGTTTCTGCGCAAAATTCCATCACCCTGCCCGTAATTGGGTGAAGAAATTTTATGTATTTTGCAAACAGGCATTGGCCGTTGAGCCCAAAAGCCGTTTTTTCGTTACCGTAGACCGGATCGCCGATAACGGGATGCCCAATATGCGCCATATGAACCCTGATCTGGTGTGTACGCCCCGTCTCAAGTGTCAGCTCAAGATGAGTGACCCTGCCGGTGGTGGAAAGCACCCGCCAGTGAGTAACCGCATTTTTTGAATTGCGGTGGGTGACAGTCATTTTTTTGCGGTCGGTATGATGACGCCCAATGGGTGCGTCGACAGTACCGTCCTCCTGCCTCATTTTTCCAAACACCACCGCCTCATAGCGGCGGGTGAATGAATGCTCTTCAATTTGAGCCGCAAGTCCTTTGTGTGCCTCGTCGGTTTTTGCCACAATGAGAAGCCCCGATGTATCCTTGTCTATACGGTGAACAATCCCCGGACGTATCACTCCGTTGATGGAGGAAAGCCGTCCCTTGCAATGAAACATCAATGCGTTGACCAATGTTCCGTCGGGGTTTCCCGGTGCGGGATGCACCACCATTCCCCTGGGCTTGTCCACCACCAAAAGGTGGTCGTCCTCATAGACGATGCTGACAGGGAGCTCCTGAGGGCAGGCACTGAGTTCCTTTTCCTCGGGAAGAACCAAGCATAACTCCTCTCCCCCCGTCAGGATCAGCTTTTTGTCGCATTTGATGCCGTTTACGGTAAGGAGCCCGTCGGAGATCAAGGTCTGCACCCGTGAACGGCTGATGCCAAACATGGCAGATGCCACGCTGTCAAGCCGTTGGGTTGCCGAGATATCCTCGGCAGAAACAGTTTTTTTGAAAGAATCGCTCATTGCTCCGATTCCTCCGAGAGCGCTTCCTCTGCCGATCGAATCTGATCTTTTTGCGCTTTTTCGGCAGCAAGACGCTTTTCCACCCTTGTTTCGAAAAACAACACATAAACTGCCAAAAGCACGGCTCCGACCGTGATAAACGAATCTGCCACGTTGAAAATGGCAAAATCCACAAATTCAAATCGGAAAAAGTCAACCACGTAGCCCAGACGGACACGGTCGATCATATTTCCCACTCCCCCTCCCAAAACCATGGAAAGGGCGACCGTCATCAAGGGATGGCGCTTGTATTCTTTTACAAGCAAAAACAGTATCAACCCCATTGCCACCGTGGACAATAGCATAAACACCCACCGGCTGTCTGACAGCATGGAAAACGCCGCACCGCGGTTCTCCGTGCGATAAAAAGCAAGGACGTGCGGGATAAAAGGCGCTTCGGAATAAAGCTCCATATTTTCCACTATCAGATATTTGCTCAGCTGGTCAAGAACCACAGCGGCAACGGTAATTATTATTGCGATCATACAGCACCACGGCAACGGGCGCAGAGATGCTGGCCGTCCTCATCAGGCGCGCAGTCATCCTTCTGCATCCAGCAGCGTACGCATTTTTCGCCCTCAGCAACCGAAACCACCACAGAAACGCCGGTTTCCTCATCGGTATACGCGTTTTCGGGCGCAATGTCGGCAGAAAGACCTACCTTGCTGACAATAAATATCTCGGGAAGGATAGATTCAAATCGTTTGAAGAGATCAAATTCCTCACTGTCAGCTTTTGCGTAGATCATCACGCTTGCCTCAAGAGATTTTCCGATGATCTTGTCGGCACGGGCGATCTCCAGCGCCTTCATGACACTGTCGCGTTTGTCAAAGAGACTCTCATACTGAGATTCGATATCGGAAAAATCATATTTCTCGCAATAAGCGGGAAGCTCGTTGCAGAAAACGCTGGTTGCATCATCGCTTTCCACGCGGCTCATATATCCCCAGGTCTCCTCTGCGGTGTAGGAGATGATGGGCGCAAGAAGTCTTGTCAGAGCAGAAACGATGATATACATTGCGGTCTGGGTGCTTCTGCGTGCGGGATCATTTTTTGCTTCGCAGTAAAGAGTATCCTTGGTAATGTCGATATACAGCTTTGACATATCTATCGAGCAGAAGTTGTGGATATCGTGGTAGACGATATGGAACTGATAGTTGTCATATGCCTCGCGGACACGCGCCACAAGCTTGTTCAACCGTGAAAGCGCCCATTTGTCGATATCTCCGAGCTTTTCGGGGGCCACCATATCTCTGTTGGGGTCAAAATCCGTCTCGGGCGAGCCCAGGTTTGCAAGAAGAATACGCAACGTATTTCTGAGCTTGCGGTAGGATTCCGAAAGCTGCTTGAAAATCTCTTTTGAGCAGCGCACGTCTGCGTGATAATCCGATGATGCCACCCAAAGGCGGAGTATATCCGCACCAAAATCTTTGATAAGATCGGCAGGATCGACACCGTTGCCAAGACTCTTATGCATCGCACGGCCTTGACCGTCAACTACCCAGCCGTGAGTCAACACCTGTCTGAAAGGTGCGCCCTTGTCAAGTGCGCCAACAGAAGTGAGAAGACTGGACTGGAACCAACCGCGGTACTGGTCTGCACCCTCAAGATAAACATCGGCAGGCCAAAGATCGGGTGTGTCCTTCATAAGAGAAGCAAAATGGGTAGAGCCGGAATCAAACCAGCAATCCAGGGTGTCGGTTTCCTTTTCAAAGCTCTTGCCGCCACAGTGGGCGCATGTGAAATCTTTTGGTATAAGCTCTTCTGCACTGAGTTCAAACCAGATATTTGAGCCGTGCTCATCAAAGAGCTCGGATATTTTTGCGATAGATTCGGGGGTAGAAACGGGCTTTCCGCAATCCTTGCAGTAAAATACGGGAATGGGAAGACCCCAGCGGCGCTGGCGGGAAATACACCAATCGGCTCTCTCGCGGATCATGCTGACCATTCTGTCCTCGCCCCATGCGGGATACCACTGAACGTTTTCGATGGCTTTTATTGCCTGATCCTTGAAAGATTCCACCGAGCAGAACCATTGAGGAGTTGCACGGAAGATAACCGGTTTTTTGCAACGGTCATGGTGCGGGTATGAGTGCATTATGCTCTCAGATGCAAAGAGTGCACCCGATTCTCTCATATCCTCCAAAATAATGGGATTGGACTCCTCTGTTTTGAGTCCTGCATACTTGCCTGCATAATCGGTGTGTCTGCCGTGGTCATCAACGGGAACCACCAAGTCCATACCGTAACGCATGCATGTCTGATAGTCGTCTGCACCAAATCCGGGTGCAGTGTGCACGCATCCCGTACCGCTGTCCATGGTAACGTATTCTGCATGCACCAGACGGGAGGTCTTGTCCAGGAAAGGATGAGAAGCCACCATGTTTTCAAAGAATTCTCCGGGGAATGTGGCCAATATCTCATAATTCTCAAATCCGCCCAGCTTCATGGTTTTGTCGGCGAGGGCTTCTGCCATGATATAGGTCTCGCCGTTTTCTGCCTTTACAAGTGCATAGCTCTCACGGGGGTGCAGGCAGATCGCCATATTGCCGGGGAGAGTCCAGATGGTGGTTGTCCAAATAACAAAATAGGTGTTTTCAAGGTCAAAACCGCTCAGCTTGCCCTGATCGTCCTTTATTTTGAATTTTACGTAAACGGATGTACAGGGATCGTCATGATATTCGATATCCGCCTCAGCAACTGCGGTAGCGCAGAAAGGGCACCAGGTGACGGGCTTGAGTCCCTTGTAAATATATCCCTTGTCAAACATGGCACCAAAGATCTTGACCTCTTGCGATTCAAAATGTCTGTCCATGGTGCGGTAGGGAGCGTCCCAATCGCCCACAACGCCAAGCCGTTTGAATCCCGCCATCTGCTTTTGGATAAAATCCTCTGCAAAATCCTCACAGGCCTTTCTGAACTCAGGCACTGACATATCCTTGTTCAGATCCTTTTTGGATTTTTCGATAGCTCGCTCAATAGGCAGACCGTGGTTGTCCCAACCGGGAACGTAGGGAGTATAATATCCGCTCATTGACTTGGATTTTACGATAAAATCTTTCAATACCTTGTTGAGAGCGTGACCCATGTGGATATATCCGTTGGAAAAGGGAGGGCCGTCGTGAAGCACAAACGAGGGCTTGCCCAGGTTCTTTTTGAGCATTTTTTCGTACAGCTTGCTTTCGTTCCACTTTGCCAGCGTTTCGGGCTCCTTGGTGGGAAGATTTGCCCTCATGGGAAAATCTGTTGAAGGCAAATTGAGGGTATCCTTGTAATCTTTCATGTCAATCTTTTTGCAAAAAAGCCGTGATTACTCGGGCTTTTTGTCTCCCATCATAAATTTGAGGTATTCGTCCTCAGCTTTTTTTGCCTCCTCGGAAAGAACGGGGGGCTCTGTATGTTTGGGCTCCTCGGGGACGGCTTGGGGCTCCTGCTCCTCTGCCTCCTGATCAAACTGCTCGGGCTTGAGCTCGCGCACGCTCTTGCGGCGCTGAGTCTCCTCCTCGATCCTGCCCTTTACGTCGGTAAAAATGTTGGCAACAATGGCGTCGTCGTTTGGGATAACGATATCCTCAATCTCGTTGACGCTAAGGTTTTTGAGCTCCTCAATATGCTTGCCGTAAAGCTCATACACCTTCTTTTTGAAATCAATTATTGCGGTGCGGATTACCCACGCCTTTTCTTTTTCGTTCATCAGCTGCTGCTTAAACTCAGCAATAACTCCGTCACAGCGGTCCTTGATGGCACCTGTGATGATATCGGCGCGGTCGTTGGCATCGGCAATGATCTTTTCAGCCATTTTTTGTGCCTGAATGAGTGTGCTGCGGATGGATTCCTCCTCATCCTTGATCTCATCAAGGTTGGTGACAACTATCCTCAGCTTGCGCTCCAGCTCGTTGTTTTCTCTGTACAGCTCTGTATATTTGTCAAGCAGGAACTCAATGTATTCGTCAACCTCTTGGGGGTTGTAGCCCTTGAATCCCTTGGAAAATTCTTTGTTTTTCAGTTCATGAGGTGCAAGCATAATATTTCCTTTCCAATGAGTGATTTTCCCGAGAAAGCCCAAAAGCACTGCTTGTTCGTATCTTTTTTACGAATACGGCAGTGCGCTTTTTATGAATATTAGGATCAGATAAGTGGCCATATACGACAGGTCAATGGGAAAATCCTCCAGAGATTCGACACGGGATATAATATTCCGAACCGGGGAGACAATGGGCTCGGTCACTGCAACGCAAAAAACCATTGCCTTTGACTCCTCGGTGGAAAAATATCCCAACAAAACTCTTGCAAAGATCACCCACATCAAAAAGCTGATGAATCCGGAGACCGTTGTGGCAAGAATATAGAGAAATCCGTCCAAAACAGGGGCTGCTTATCAGAACAGTTCTCTGGGTCTTGCGGGCTGTGCGGTCTCTGCGGGCTGCTCTGCCTGCTCACCGGACACGTCAACGTTTTTGGGAGTGACAACGTAAGTGGCGTTGGCAACCTTTTTGACCTGACCGTCAATAGCAAACACTACGCCGCCAAGAAAATCAATGATCCTTTTTGTGGTTTCCTTGTTGGTCTCCTCAAGATTGAGAACAACGGTACGGCGGGCCAGAAGATGCTCACCAATCGCTCTGACCTCATCAAAGCGCTCGGGCTTGATTACCTTCATTTCAAGAGCGGCGCCGGATGCGATGCCGCCGGTGGATCTTGCGGGTGTTGCCGCACGAACAGAGGGGGCAGGTGTCTGCACGGGAACTTCTTCTTCCTCTTCCTCGTACTCTACGTACTCCTCGTTTTCGTCAATTTCTTCTTCGCCCTTAAAAAGCTCGCTGAAGCGATTCATGAATCCCATGATGTTTCCTCCTAATGATTGTATGTGAATTTTTTATTTACTCTGTGATCAGTGATATACCCTATCGCCAAAAATCCCGCTGCCCACACGGATCAGATTTGAACCGCATTTCAGCGCCGAGGCATAATCCCCGCTCATTCCCATCGACAGGACATTGATATGCTTATTATCCAACATTTGTTGAGATATGTCAACAAATATTTTCCTCATTTTTTCAAAATATACACAAATTTTTTCTTCCGAGTCGCATTTTGGGGGGATCGCCATCAATCCGCGGAGCAAAACGTGGGGGAATTTTTGCACTTCTTTGCAAAATTCCGGCACATCCTCCAGCCTGATGCCGGATTTTGTGGGCTCGCTTCCGATGTTCACCTCCACCAAAACCTGCATCACGATCCCGTGCTTTGCCGCCTGCTTTTCTATCTCACGCAAAAGCTCCATTCTGTCTACCGAGTGGATCATCGTCACCTTGTCGATGATATACTTGACCTTGTTGGTCTGCAATGCGCCGATAAAATGTATTTCAAGCCGCGACCTGTCAATGGAATCATATTTTTCCAGCAGCTCGTTGACACGGTTTTCGCCGATAAGCGTCACGCCGCAATCCGCCGCATAGTTGATATACTCTGCGCTGACGGTCTTTGTGGCGGCAAGAAGTCTGGCTTTCCCCTCTGTAAGAGAAAGAATTTTTTGGATATTTTCTTTTATTTGTTCCTTTGTGTTCATACAAAAAGCTCTCCCAAAAACCGCTACGTCAATATTTTTCCGTCATAAATATCGTTGCCGGATACGATAACAGCATCGTGGAGCGAAAGGTATGTTTTTGAGCTGTACGCCACGTCGCGACGATTGGGATATGCGGGGTTTACGGGAATCTTGCAGATGACGTAGCTTCCGTATTCGTGGATGACCTCCGTCTCCTTAAACACCACCCGCGAGCCCGACAGGGCATAAACCCCCGTGACACCGTTGTTCACACGAAGTGCAGATGCGGGAATCCGAAGTCCTTCATAGGATTCTACGGGAAGCTCCACCGTCTGCAGTCTGGAATAATCAAATCCGTCGGGCATGGTTTTGGAAGAAAAAACCAGCACCACGGTGTCCGAATCCGTTTTTGTAATCTTGCGTTCAAGGGTCATTTTGAGGCGGGTGTTGTTAGAATACTGGAAAGTCAGCTCGCTCTGCTGGCCCACGGTGTAGCCGCTGGCAACCAGCTTGTTGACACCAACCGCAACGTACCAGGTAGAGCCCACCACAACCTTTCCCGCAGCGGAGGAAACCAGTTTCTCATCGGGCATTGAGTTGGACAAGTCCAAGAATTTTTCCACCGTCAGGTCCTGAAGAGCAGAAACGGTAAAGGTGTTTTCGTACCCGTCAACCGACGAGTAAAAATAACCCGAAACCGGCGCCTGTGAAGAGAAATTCGCTCCCGTCAGCGATTGAGACAGCCGTTCCTTTTCGGCATAAAGGGAGTTAAGCTCTTCCTCATAGCTGTGCGCCTGAACGATTGCAAGACGACGGTTCATGAGAATCAGCAGATCCTCCTGCTCTCTCAGCACCTTTGACAATGCGTTGGAATCCACATCACGAAGCATGGAAAGTATCAGCATATTTATCTCGCTGTCAAGCCTTGACACACTGGTGAGCGCCTCGCCGGACGAAAGACTGCTCTTTTCCAGCACGGAAATACGGTTGTCGATCTCATTGATGCGCTTTTGGGCATCGGCATCGGCAGGGTCGGAATAGGTGACAACCACCGTTTGGTTCACACGCACTTTCTCGCCGTCGGCGGCAAGAAAACAGGGAGTTCCGTCACCGCTTGCAGGTATCAGCATCTCGTTGCGGAACAAAAACGCATCCAGCTCAGACACATGGTTTACGTTGGCGTAAGCGGCGTTTTCCACCTCGATGATTGCGCCCGCATTGAGCATCAGCTGCAAAAAAACGTACGAAACGATGGCAACCGCAATAATGGCGGTGCCAAACTGAGCAAAAAAGTTTTTTGCAATTTTTTTCAGCATTTCTCCTTTTCCGCCTCTTTTTTTGGGGGTAGAGGAAGAAGGACTTTTTGTCGGAATGCTTCTTTGGGGTGTGGGCATATTTTCAAACCTCAATGATCTCATTTTTTTCCATTCTCGCAAACCAGGTCAGCTGGCGTTTTGCGTAGTGTCTCGTGTTGAGACAGATGTTTTCTCTGACAGTGCTGAGATCGCACTCACCGTCAAAGTAAGGATAAAACTCCTTGTATCCTATTGCTTGGGATGCAGTGGGCGCCTCTCTGAGTCCTTGGCTGCACAGCTCCCTCACTTCGGTTTCCAGCCCGAGGCAGAACATCTCGTCCACCCGACGGTCGATCCTTGAGTACATTTCCTCGCGGCTGCGGGGCATCAGAATCACCACTCGGGCATCGTATTTTTTGTTACCTCTGCTTTGCTCATCAAGCTGGCTTTTGGTTTTTCCGGTGGTTTTGAATATCTCAATGGCACGTACCACTCTTTTTACGTTGTTTGGATGGATGGCAAGAGCGGATGCAGGGTCGATCTTCTCCAATCGGCGGTGAAGCTCCAAAGCTCCGTTTTTCTCCGCAAAATCAAACAGTTCCTTGCGAAGCCCGGGATCAGACGGCGTCTCCGACAGTGAAATTCCGTTGATGAGCGTGTCTATATAAAGCCCCGTACCTCCTGCAACAATAGGGGTCTTCCCACGAGAGGAAATATCAAGTATGGCCTCCGATGCCTGATGCACAAACTCCGAAACCGAGTAGGGCTGATGAATATCGCAAACGTCAATAAGATGGTGGGGCACCCCCTCCGTCTCCTCGGGGGTGGGCTTGGCGGTGCCAATGTCCATACCCTTGTAGATCTGCATGGAATCACCGCTGATTATCTCCCCATCCAGCATTTGGGCAAGGCGTATGGCATATTTTGTTTTTCCCGAAGCCGTGGGCCCGATAACACATATTATGGGAAGCATTTTGTCTCTCTTTTTTACATTGGTATTGATTGCGTGACTGATAAGAGCACCGAAAAAAGCAAGGCATAGACAAGTGACCTATGTCAAGCCGCTTTTGAGGAACAACGAAGTATTGCGCAGCTTATTGTATCAGCATTGCGTCTCCGAAGTTGATTGTTTATAGGATGCTGTACAAGAAGCAAGCAAGACGAGGCGCACCGGAGAAAGTAAGGCGAAGGCATAGTAACCCTATGTCGAGCCGCTTTCGAGGAGCAACGAAGTATTGCGCAGCTTATTGTATCAGCATTGCATCGCCAAAGCTGAAGAATCTGTACTTTTCTTCCACTGCCTTGCGGTATGCGTTCATGGTGCTGTCGTATCCCGCAAAAGCACACACCAGCATTATCAGCGTGCTCTCGGGCAGGTGGAAATTGGTCACCAGTCCGTCAACACAGTGAAATTCCTTGCCGGGGTACAAAAAGATGGAGGTCTCTCCCTCAAAAGGTCTGACGTTTCCGTTCTCATCCGCTACGGTTTCGAGAGTTCGGACACTGGTTGTCCCCACTGCAATGATACGTCCGCCCTGCGCGCGGGTGCTGTTGATGATCTCTGCGGATTCGGGAGTCACCCTGATGTACTCCGAATGCATAATATGACCGGTCAGATCGTCTTCTTTTACGGGACGAAATGTGCCCAGACCCACATGAAGCAAAACACGAGCGATTCTCACTCCCTTGTCGGTGATCTTTTTGAGCAGTTCGGGAGTAAAGTGAAGCCCTGCCGTGGGAGCCGCCGCAGAGCCGTCGGTTTTTGCATACACGGTTTGGTATCGGCTCTTGTCCTCAAGTTTTTTTGTGATATACGGAGGCAAGGGCATGAGCCCCACACGGTCAAGTATCTCACTGAATATGCCCTCGTACTCAAATTTTATGAGCCGTATACCTCCCTCCAGCACCTCAAGCACTCTGCCCGAAAGCTCCGGAGAATACACAATCACTGCACCCTCACGAGTCTTTTTTCCGGGTCTGGTGAGGCATTTCCAACACTCACCCTCACGATCGTCGGCACGGGAAAGAAGCACCGTCTCGATGTCACCCGTTCTGCCCTCTGCTTTTCCAAAAAGACGTGCGGGAATGACACGGGTATCGTTGATCACCAGGCAGTCCCCCGGATTGAGCATGTCCGCAATATCAAAAAAGTGCTTGTGCTCCACGGCGCCGGTGTATCTGTCAAGACACATCAGTCGGGAGCAATCGCGCTTTTCCCAAGGGGTCTGAGCGATCAGCTCCTCAGGGAGATCATAAAAATAAGATGAGCGTTTGAGAAGATCCGCCATGTCAGTTTTGTCCTCTTTTCCCATCACAAAAAGGGGTGATGAGGGAATATACTTTTTAGTGAAAGGGAAACACTTCCCCAATTTTCACACCATTATACTACAACAAAAAAATTTTTTCAACACAAAACATAAGGAAAGGGAAAATTTTTATGAAAAAGGATGTACTTTTTTCCGGAGTGGCAACCGCTCTTGCCACCCCTTTTGACACACAGGGCGTGGATTATCCCGCCTTTTCAAAAATGATCGAGTTTCAGCTCACCTCAGGCACCGACGCACTGGTGGTCTGCGGCACCACGGGTGAAGCGTCCACGCTGGCAGACGAAGAAAAAAAAGAGATCATTTCTTTTGCTGTCCGTCAGGCAAGAAAAAGGGTTCCGGTTATTGCGGGGACCGGAGGAAACGACACCTCCAGAGCGTGCCGTTTGTCAGAGTACGCTTCCCGCGCGGGAGCAGACGCCATTTTGGCGGTTACCCCTTATTACAACAAATGCACACAAAAAGGGCTGGTGGAATACTACCGACAGCTGGCAGATGCGTCGGGACTTCCTTTTATTGCCTACAACGTTCCCGCCAGAACGGGAATGACAGTAGAGCCGGAGACCGCACTGGAGATCTCCGCCCACCCAAAAGCGGCGGGATACAAGGATGCCGGCGAAAGCATTTCTGCCACAGCGCGGGTTTTGGCTCTGTGCGGGGATTCGCTCCCGGTATACACGGGATGCGACGACAAAATTCTGCCGGTTCTATCGCTGGGAGGTGCCGGCGTCATCAGTGTTGCCTCAAATATTGCACCAAAGCAGATAAAAAAGCTGACCACGCTTTTTTTTGAAGGAAACACAAAAGCCGCCGCTGCGCTTCAGACACAGCTTTTGCCGTTGATAAACGCACTTTTTTCGGAGGTAAACCCCATCCCTCTCAAAGCGGCAATGGAGGAGATGGGGCTCTGCAAAAACATTCTCCGTTCCCCTCTCACAGAGCTTGGCGAGGAAAACAAAAAAAAGCTTTTTTCCGTGCTTTCGTCGGGAATCTGCAGCCGCTGAAACAGATGATTTTATCACACCTCCGCAGGTTTTGTCCTGCGGAGTTTTTTTGAAAAAAACAGCGTCGCTTTTTTTGAAAACCTATTGAAAAAGAACGGAATAAATGTTATTGTATAAACAGATCCAAAAATAATTATTTTGAGGTGAATTTATTATGTTGAAACCCATCAACGGTACCTGGTTTGAATTCTGGCATCACAACATCCCCGAGGGAAAATACTGGAACCCCATCTGCCGCACCTTTTCGGACGAGCAGTGGGAGACCAAGGTTGACGAGATCGCATCTCTGGGAATGAAATACATTGTGCTCATGTGCAGTTCGCTGGTATATGAAGAATATGCGGAGAGCTATTTCAAAACCGACATTTATCCCTTTGCCGACATGGCATCAAAGGATCCCATGGGAGCACTGATGCGTGCCGCAGAGCGCAACGGCATCAAGGTTTTTGTTTCCGTCGGATTTTACGGCACATGGACAAACACCGTTGACAACATGACCAGCGACGCCGTACGCGGACGCGCATTCAGAGCAATGGAGCAGCTTTTTGCCCTGTACGGAAACAGCCCCGCATTTGCCGGCTGGTACCTCCCCGACGAGACCTGCATCGCACCCTGCTTCAGCGACGATTTTGTTAAATACTGCAACACCTACGCCGCTTTTGGACGTTCACTGAAAAAGGATTCTCAGATCCTCATTGCTCCCTACGGCACCAACATTCTGGTTGCAGACGACAAATACATCTCACAGCTCGAAAACCTTGACGTTGACATCATCGCATATCAGGACGAGATCGGAGTCCGCAAATCCACTCCCGACCAGACCGCCGCTTACTACGAGGCACTGAGAAAAGCGCACGACAAGGCAGGCAGAAGCGCTCTCTGGGCAGATATGGAAGTATTTGAGTTTGAGGGCGACGTATACCGCTCTGCTCTGCTTCCCGCAGAGATGTCCCGTATTGAGCGTCAGCTTCAGAGCATCAGCCCCTATGTTGACGAGGTTTTGATCTACCAGTACCAGGGTATGTTCAACAAGCCCGGCACCACTGCATTCTGCGGACATCCCGATTCCATCCGTCTCTACAACGACTACGTCAAGTATCTGGAAAAGCTTGACAAATGATAAAGCTGACTCTAAAGATCTCACCGTCAAAAAGCGAGGGTGACCTCACGAGTGAGATCTGCTCCGCCACGGGTCTTTGCGAGCATGATTTTTTGTACGAGATCCGCAAAAGATCCCTTGACGCACGGCACGGAAAAGCAGAATACGTTTTTTCGGTAGATCTGTTCCCAAAAACAGGATCCGAATCCGACATTGCAAAAAAATGCGGCGGAACGGTATGCTGCCCCGAGGAAGAATACGCTTTTCCCTCCCCTGTACCGGAAAAGAAGTATCGGCCGGTGGTAGCCGGATTTGGCCCGTCGGGCATATTTTGCGCCCTGATGCTGGCACGGTCGGGATACCGCCCCATAGTGTTGGAGCGCGGGAAAAAGGGCGATCTGAGAAAAAAAGACGTGGAACGTTTTTTTGGCGGAGGAGCCCTTGACCCCGACAGCAACATTCAGTTTGGCGAGGGAGGCGCAGGTGCGTTTTCTGACGGGAAGCTCAACACACTGGTAAAAGACAAGAGCTTTCGGGGCAGATTTGTACTCAGCACTCTGGTACAGGCAGGCGCGCCAAAAGAAACCCTTTATGCCGCAAAGCCGCACATCGGCACCGACCTTTTGAGAGGTGTCATCGCCAACCTGCGGAAGGAGATCATTTCCCTGGGAGGCGAGGTTCGGTTTGAAGAAAAACTCACCGGTGTTGAGATCCGTGACGGAAAACTGGCATCCGTCTCCACCTCAAAGGACAGGATAGAAACGGACGCCTTGTTTCTTGCCACCGGACAGTCAGCCCGCGACGTGGCAGAGATGATGTTTCGGGCAGGGGCAGATATGGAGCAAAAGCCGTTTTCGGTAGGATTCCGCATCGAGCACCTTCAGGAGGATATAGACTCCGCACAGTACGGCAAGGGAGATATGCTCAGATTTTTGCCCCCTGCGGAATACAAGCTTTTTTGCCACTGCAGTACCGGCAGAACCGTATACAGTTTTTGTATGTGTCCCGGAGGAACAGTGGTTGCCGCCTCCTGTGAGGAGGGGCGTCTGGTCACCAACGGTATGAGCAGGCACGCCCGTGACGGAAAAAACGCCAACAGTGCCATCCTATGTGAAATAAAACCGGAAGATCTGCCGGATGAAGGAATCTTTTCCGGCTGGAATTTCAGACAAAAGCTGGAGGAAAAGGCATTTTTGATGGGAGGCGGAGATTTTTCTGCACCCGCCATGACTCTTGGCGAATTTTTGGGCGTCGGAAAGACGCAGACGGAAATTGTGCCCACCTACCCCAGAGGCGTCAGGTATTGTGACATCAGAGAGCTTTTTTCAAAAGAAATAACCGATTCATTCCGTGAAGCATTTTTGCTGTTTGGCAAAAAAATAAAAGGATTTGATTCACCCCGTGCTGTCATCACAGCCGTGGAGAGCAGGACAAGCTCTCCCGTACGGATACTGAGATACGATGACCGACAAAGCAACCTGAAAGGCATCTTTCCGCTGGGAGAGGGCGCCGGCTATGCAGGCGGCATTGTATCCGCCGCCATTGACGGCATCAAATCCGCCGAAACCTACGTTCTTGAGTAATACAAACCCACTATTGACAGAAAAAGTCAGAAGTGGTAAAATGCAATATCACAAATATTTTTTAGGAGTGAACCGACATGAAGCACACAAAGCTCATCGCCATGTGTTTGTGCATGATGTTGTGTCTGTCCTGCCTTGTTGCCTGCAACAGCGGCGAGGGCGGCGACAACAGCAGAAACACTGTCAGCAACCAACAGGTTACCACCGGCTTTGATTCCGCAACAGGCAAATACGTGGTTGCCATGCCCGAATTTACATGGAACGAAAAAACCACTTTTACCGTTTGCGTGACCTCAAACGAAGTTCAGACCACCTATTTCTCTGAGGAAGTCGACCCTGATCTATATGAGACCACCGACGCAAAACTCAGAGACGCAGTCAAAGCGAGAAACGACGAGATCGAAGAGGACTACGGCATCAAGATCGTTGCAGAGCCCGTAAAAGCAGTGGGCGAGGCACTGAAGCTTGACGCAAGCTCCGACTCCGGATTGTACGATGCGGCAATGCCCTTCATGAAGGACGCTGCAGTTCTTGCACAGGAGGGATACCTCTACAACTTGTACGATTTCACCGACTATCTCCATCTGGATCAGCCCTGGTGGGATCAGGGTGCAGAAGATGCACTTTCTATTAAAGACAAGCTTTACTTCACCACCGGCGATATCTCCATCATGCCCAAGATAGTTTCCATCGCAGTTACTTTCAACAAAGAGATCCTCAAAAAGAAGTTCCCCGGAACCGACCTTTATGAGATGGTGAAAAACAACGAGTGGACCTTTGATACCATGATCGAGATGAGCAGGCAGTGCACCGTTGACAGCGACGGCGTACAGGGCTACACCTACGAGGACGAGTGGGGTCTCTCCGCTTCCTGGGGCGATGCCTCCATGCTCTATCTTGCATCCGGCAAGAGCTATATCACAAAAAATTCCGACAACGAGCCCGAGCTTGCTTTTGACGACGAAGCTTCCGTTTCCGTTGCCAAAAACATTCTTGAAAAACTTCAGCTCAAGGATGAGTGGTGCTACCACTGCAACGTTATTGACGGCGCACAGCGTTGGGAGGTTTCTCTTGACGTATTTGGCCAAAACAGAGCTCTTTTCCGCACCAGCGCTTTCTCTGCAATCAAAAAGCTCCGCGCTTATGCAGACGCTGAGGAATTCGGCCTCATTCCCCTGCCCCTTATGACCAAAGAGCAGGATACCTATTACACCCCCTGCAACACTGCTTATGCTTTCTGCGTTGCAATTCCTTTCTCTCTTGATGAGGAAGACGCAAAGTTTAGCGCATACATGATCGAGCTGATGGCAGTCGGTGCCAAGAACTACATCACCCCCGCATACTATGAGTCCACTCTCAAGCAGCGTGACCTCAAGGATGACGAGAGTGAAGAAATGCTGGACAAATACATTTTCTCCAACATCGTTTATGACCTTGGTATCGTTTACAACTTTGGAAACATTGCCGGCATTCTCGAGGGCCTCATGGGCACCAACAGTGCTGACATCGCATCCAACCTCGAGAGCAGCAAGGACGCAATCGAGCTTGCCATCGAGGAGTGCCTCTTGGCTTTTGATTGATCAAATTACAAAAAACAAAAATAAGGTTCGCATTGCCCAAGTGTTCTTAAGGACACTTGGGCAGTTTTATTCGCCTTACGGCGAGTGCTATTGCTACGCAGTGATATTTGAACTTCGTTCAAGTGATATTGCCTTCGGCAGTTTATGGCGAATAAAATATCACTGAAATCGTA